>NZ_JAATOP010000009.1 GCF_011806565.1 Marivivens donghaensis | reverse complement strand
GCGGCCTCGTCACCGCGCTCGATCTGGTGGAACTGAACCCCTCGCTCGACGAGCGCGGCAAGACCGCCAGCCTGATGGTGGAACTCGTCGCCAGCCTCCTCGGCCGCCGCGTGTTCGACCGTCCGACACCGCGCGCCTGAGCTTCATTCTGACAAAAATACCTCGCGGGGGTCCGGGGGCGCGAAGCCCCCGGCGACACCCCTGAAAAGTGCGCTGGATCACAGGTTGCGCCCCGCGTTGCGACTGCGGTATAAGTCTGCAACCAAATACCAAAAAGTCGTAAGACAGACAGGCGGACAACGTGACCGATACTCCGGAAACCCCTGAAAACGAAGACGAAACCCCGGTTGTGCGCATGCACCACGACGGGCCGCAGATCTCGATCATCGACGAGATGAAATCGTCCTATCTCGACTACGCGATGAGCGTGATCGTGAGCCGTGCGATCCCCGATCTGCGTGATGGCCTGAAACCCGTGCACCGCCGCATTCTCTATGCGATGCACGAGAGCGGGAATACCCACGACAAACCGTACCGCAAGTCGGCACGTCCCGTCGGCGACGTCATGGGTAAATACCACCCGCACGGCGACAGCGCGATCTATGACGCGCTGGCCCGTATGGCGCAGGACTTCTCGATGTCGCTGCCGCTGCTGGACGGTCAGGGTAACTTTGGCTCGATGGACGGCGATAAGCCGGCGGCGATGCGTTACACCGAAATCCGCATGGACAAGACCGCAGCTTACATGCTGGCCGACATCGACAAGGACACCGTCGATTTCGTCGATAACTACGACGGCAAGGACCAGGAGCCTTCGGTTCTGCCTGCCCGTTTCCCGAACATGCTGGTCAACGGCGCGGGCGGTATCGCCGTCGGTATGGCGACCAACATTCCGCCGCATAACCTCGGCGAGGTGATCGACGCGACGCTGGCCCTGATCGAGAACCCAGATCTGTCCTCCGCCGATCTCATTCAATACGTGCCCGGTCCGGACTTCCCGACGGGCGGCGTGATGATGGGCCGCTCCGGCGCGCGCAAAGCCTACCTCGAAGGCCGCGGCTCCATCATTCTGCGCGCCCGCGTCCACAACGAGGAAATCCGCAAGGACCGCTGGGCCATCGTCGTCGACGAGATCCCCTATCAGGTCAACAAATCCGTCATGATCGAGCGTATCGCGGAATGCGCCCGCGACAAGCGGATCGAGGGCATCGCCCACGTTCAGGACGAATCCGACCGTAACGGTGTGCGCGTTGTCATCGAACTCAAGCGCGATGCGACCCCCGAGGTCGTGGTCAACCAGCTCTACCGCTTCACCCCGATGCAGGTCAGCTTCGGTGCGAACATGCTGGCGCTGAACGGTGGCCGTCCCGAGACGCTGACGCTCTACGGTTTCCTATCGGCCTTCGTCAGCTTCCGCGAAGACGTCGTGGCCCGCCGCACCGCTTACATGCTGCGCAAGGCTCGCGAACGCGCCCACATCCTGTGTGGTTTGGCTGTTGCCGTCACCAACGTGGACGAAGTCGTTGCGACCATCCGAGCGTCGAAAGACGCCGCCGAAGCCCGTGAAAAGCTGATGACCCGCCGCTGGCCGGCTGAATCGATCATCGAATACCTCAAGCTGATCGACGATCCGCTGCATCCGGTGAACGACGACGGCACCTACAACCTGTCCGAAGCGCAAGCCCGTGCGATCCTCGAACTGCGCCTCCAGCGTCTGACCCAGATCGGCGTTCAGGAAGTCACCGACGAGCTGGCCGAACTGGCTGGCAAGATCAAGGAATACCTCGAAATCCTCGCCTCGCGCGAGCGCATCATGGGCATCATCTCGGACGAGCTGCGCGAAGTGCGCGACCTCTTTGCCGTGCCGCGCCGCACCGAGATCGTCGAATGGGCTGCCGACCTCGACGACGAAGACCTGATCGAGCGCGAAGACATGGTCGTGACCGTGACTTCGGGCGGCTACATCAAACGGACCCCGCTCGTTGATTTCCGTGCGCAGAAGCGCGGCGGCAAGGGCCTGTCGGGTATGCAGACAAAAGAAGAGGATCTGGTTACTACCCTCTTCGTGGCGAACACCCACACGCAGCTGCTGTTCTTCACGACCGAAGGCATGGTCTACAAGCTCAAGTGCTGGCGTCTGCCCTCGGGTGGCCGCACCGCCAAGGGCAAGGCCATCGTCAACATCCTGCCGATCCCTACCGGTGTGTCGATCGCGGCGATCATGCCCGTGGACCGTGACGAAGACGAATGGGACGATCTCCAGATCGTCTTCGCGACCTCGGCTGGTGACGTACGCCGCAACCGTCTGTCGGATTTCACCAACGTCATGCGTAACGGCAAGATCGCGATGAAGCTGCCCGACGATGTGGAACTAGTGAACGCCCGCATCTGTTCGGAAGACGACGACGTGATGCTCGTGACCAACTCGGGCCGTGCGATCCGCTTCCCGACCACCGACGTGCGCGTGTTCAACTCGCGTAACTCGACCGGTGTGCGCGGTATCCGCCTCAACGGTGATGATCGCGTTGTGTCGATGTCCGTGATCCGTCACTTCGAAGCCGACCCGCAGGAGCGTGCCGGCTACCTCAAGATGCGCCGCGCGATGGCCGGTGTGACCGAGGAAGAAGCGGGCGGCGATGACGAGGATGTCGTTGCAGGCGCGATCAGTCAGGAACGCTACGCCGAGATGTCGGCTGCCGAAAACACCATCCTGACCATCACGGCCAAGGGTATCGGCAAGCTCACCTCCTCGCACGACTATCCGGTGCGCGGACGTGGCGGTATGGGTGTCACCGCGTTCGAAAAAAACATGCGTGGCGGCGATATCGTGTCGTGCTTCCCTGTCGATCTCGACGACCAGATCATGCTCGTCACCTCGACCGGCCAGTCGATTCGCGTTCCGGTGGACGGCATCAGCTTCCGCTCCCGCAGCGCAGGCGGCGTGAAAGTCTTCAACACCCGCGCCGACGAGATCGTCGTGTCGGTCGCCCGCGTCGCCGAACAGGCTGATGACGCAGAAGAAACTTCTGAAGAATAATCTAAAAAAGTGACCGGCGTATGCGCGTCGGTCACTTGATTTAGATACGTATGTTCTACATAGAATTGTACGTGTTTAGCGTGTGCTTGGTTAAAAATTACGCAACTCTAATACTAAACTTACGTGCATGGATAACTGGGACGATCTCAAGTTTTTGCTCGCCGTCAGTAAGGCCGGATCAATGTCCGGCGCGGCGCGCCAGCTTGGAACCAATGTCGCAACGGTTTCACGCCGGATGGAACGTCTGGCCGATCTGCTTGGGACGGAGCCGTTCCAGCGCACTCCGCGCGGCTGGGAAACCAATCCGCTCGTCAAAGGTCTGATCGAGGTCGCGGAGACCTTCGAAGGCCATATCGACAAAGAACTTAATCACGTCAGCACCACAAGCGACGACCGCCATCCGGTCCGCATCGGCGCGCCGCCGATCGTCAGCAGTCAGGTGCTGTTCCCCGCGCTTCTGGGCACCGAAGGCCGGATGAAGTCCATCTCGCCCGAGTTCACCGACCGCCTGACACCAGGCGGGCTTGGCGATCACGACATCATCATTCAGGACCGCCTCCCCGACGGCGGCCGCCTTCTGTCGCGCAAACTGGGCGCGATGGTGTTCCGAGTCTACGCCCCGCCCGAGTATACTTCGGGCGCATGGGTGGCGCTGTCCGAGGCCACGGGATATACTCAACCGAACGAGCTTGGCCGCAAGGTCATGGGCATCGAGCCTGTCGCGACCGCCTCCACCTTCATGCAGATGTTCGAACTGGCGCAGCAGAACCGCATCGCTGCGGTGCTGCCCGATCTGCTGGCCCGCAAGTACAACTCGCTCTCGCCGCTGGGCGGGTCCGAGGACTGCATCAGCTACGATCTTTTCGTGCTCTACCACGAAACACGCAAAGGCGATCCGGTGATCGAAGCGACGCTCGACTGGATCAACTACGCGTTTTTAAAGGCAAAAGGACACGCCTGACATTTCTGCAAGGGTGCGTTTGCGAACTTAGCGAATTGCGCAAACGTGATTGTGATGGCCCTATAGGGACACCAACCAAGACCTTTTTAGAACCTAAATGTCCTTATTACTTTTCACTATCAGATCTCTACTGGCGGCCCTGGTCGTTTATGTCCTGGTCGTTACTCTGTTTGTGAATAGCTTTTCGCCTGTTTCCGTCCCGCACGGCCTCTCGGCACTCATTATTTCAGGTCTCCTCGCCCTCACCGGATTTTCGCTGGTGATGGGCGGGAAAACCAAAATCATGGCTACTTTTTCGGTGGCTTATTTAACGGTCTATGTCGGCATCATGCTGAGCCATGCGTCGCTTGACCCCTTTATTACCTATGCACCCGTAACGGCGCTGGCGTTTTCAATCCCGCTGGTTCTGTTCGGTGGGGGCCAGATCACTATGCCCCGCCGAGGGATTTCACCAGTGTAAGGTTACCCATTTCACAGATCTCCGAGCCTCAGACCTCGGAACACCTTTCGCCACCGGTTCGCCGGTGGCTTTTTTCTTTTCTGTAACATATTTTCGAACTGAACTGTTCAGTTCTATATTTGCCACAGGTTCGGGTAACGTGCGTTACTCCGACCGCTTTCGGTTGTGAATGGTTAACAAAAGGTTGAGACGGCAGTTACTAAACTTAGGAACTGTAATGACTAAAACTCTCCTCCTCGCCACCGTTGCAACCATCGCTTCGACTGCTGCTTTCGCGGAAGTCACCTCGGTCGGCGCTACCTACGATTTTGACTACAGCCAATTTGATTCTGACGCGGGCGACCTCACCGTCGTCACCGGCGATCTGACCTATGACTTCGAGTATGCCATCGACGCATGGACCCTCGGCGCGCAGCTGAACGGCTACTCGCTCGGCCTCGGCACCGACGGTGACATCGATGAAACCATGACCGCCGCTGCCCTCACCGTTTACGGTGCATACGCTGTCACCAACGACTGGACCGTCGTTGCAGGCATCGAAGGCGTTGATGTCGAAGGCGAAAACGAAACTTTCTACCGCGTCGGTGCGGAATACGCGCTGAACAACTACACTTTCGGCGCAGGTGTCTACACCTACGACGCAGGTTCGGACGACGAGACCGTTCCCTATGTCTTCGCTGACTACAAAGACGGCGGCTACGCTGCGACCTTCGCGATCGCACAGTACGACGAAACCGTTCTGGTTAACCTCGACAGCGCATTCGACATGGGCACCTACGCTGGCGGTCTGGAACTGATGTACATGGACGATGACGGTGACAGCATCTACACCCTCACCGGCTTCGGCAACTACGCCCTGAACGAACAATACACCGTGGGCCTCGAAGCCGAATACGGTGAAATCTTCGACGCAGCCACTACCTCGCGCATCGCGCTGGTTGGCGGCTATGACTTCACCGACACAGTTTCGGCCAAGGTCTCGCTCGGTCAGGCCCGCTATGAAGCAGGCAACGACGACGTGACCGCCGGCACCCTCGGCTTCATGATCGATTACGAATTCGGCCCCCCCTCGGTCACCACGTTCGACGCAGTCCCGAGCGTCACTGAGTACGTTGGTGAGTTCGCGCTGAACCTCGGCGCGCTTTAAACACGCCGAACGGAAGGGCCGCACGCGTTGCGGCCCTTTTCTTTTGCGCAATGCTCTACTAAATCCGCCTTTATGACACAGGAACTCCATATCATCGGCGGCGGCATGGCCGGATCCGAAGCCGCGTGGCAAGCCGCCAACGCTGGCATCAAAGTCGTTATCCACGAGATGCGCCCCAAGGTCGAAACCTTCGCGCACCGCACCGGCAATCTGGCCGAGATGGTGTGTTCCAACTCGTTCCGTTCGGACGACAACGAACAGAACGCGGTCGGACTGCTGCACTGGGAAATGCGTCAGGCAAACGGCATCATCATGCAGATGGCCGCGAAACACCGCCTGCCCGCTGGCGGCGCACTCGCCGTTGACCGCGATCCGTTCGCAGAAAGTGTGACCGCCGCGCTCATGGCACACGAGAATATCTCGGTCTCCTACGAGGAGCTGACCGAGCTGCCCGATGAGGGCCACTGGATCATCGCGACCGGCCCGCTCACCAGCGCCGCGCTGGGTCAGGCGATTGCCAAGGAAACGGGCGCCGAAAGCCTCGCCTTCTTCGACGCCATCGCCCCGATCGTCTATTTTGATAGCGTGAACATGGACATCGCGTGGATGCAGTCGCGCTACGATAAGGGCGAGACCGAGGAAGAGCGCACCGCCTACCTCAACTGTCCGATGACCAAGGACCAGTACCAAGCGTTCATCGACGCGCTGCTGGCCGCTGACAAAACCGAGTTCCACGAGGGCGAAACCGCTGGCTACTTCGACGGCTGCCTGCCGATCGAGGTCATGTCGGAACGCGGCCGCGAGACCCTGCGCTTCGGCCCGATGAAGCCCGTCGGCCTCACCAACGCCAACGACCCCGAAAACAAGCCCTACGCTGTGGTCCAGCTGCGCCGCGACAACGCGCTCGGCACGCTGTTCAACATCGTCGGCTTCCAGACCAAAATGAAATACGGCGCCCAGAAAGAGGTGTTCCGCATGATCCCCGGTCTGGAAAATGCGGAGTTCGCGCGTCTTGGCGGCATCCACCGCAACACGTTCCTTAACTCGCCGACGCTGCTCGACAACCAGATGCGCCTGAAGTCCCGCCCGAACATCCGCTTCGCCGGTCAGGTCACGGGTGTCGAAGGCTACGTCGAAAGCGCCGCGATGGGCCTGCTGGCGGGCCGCCTCGCCGCTGCCGAAATCCAAGGCCGCGTCATTCCCGATGTGCCGCACACAACCGCAATGGGAGCGCTCGTCACGCATATTACCGGAGGAGCCGATGCGAAAACGTTCCAGCCGATGAACGTGAACTTCGGGCTATTCCCGCCGCTTGACGGAATCCGCGGTGGGCGCAAAGGCCGCAAAGAGCGCTACAAGGGCTACACCGACCGCGCCAAAGAAGATTTCGCTCAATGGCTTGAGGCACAGACCTGATGCCATACGTGACCCGCTTCGCACCGAGCCCGACCGGCCCGCTGCACTTGGGTCACGCCTACTCGGCGCTGCTGGCGCATGACATGGCGCAGGAACATGGCGGTCGGTTTCTTCTCAGGATCGAGGACATCGACCGCGAACGGTCCAAGCCCGAGTGGGAAGACCAGATTTATCAGGATCTTGAATGGCTCGGCCTGCAATGGGAAATGCCGGTCATGCGCCAATCCGACCGGCTGCCGGCCTATCGCGCCGCGCTTGAAACGCTCTGGCAACGTAGCCTGCTATATCCTTGCACCTGCACACGCCGCGACATCCTCGATTCAGCGTCGGCACCGCAGGAAGGCGCCGTGCAATACGGCCCCGACGGCATCATTTACCCCGGCACATGCCGCCACCGTACGGGTACGCCTCACAGTCTGACCCCGATGCCGGACAATGTCGCGCTCCGCCTCGATATGGACCTGACGGCCATCCAGATCGGAGAGCACCGCGTCAGCGAGGGCGAATCCGTCTATTTCCGTGAAACCGGAGAAGGTCCGAACGGCGAAACCGGCCTGACCGCATTCCACCCCGAAGACCTTCTGACGACGGTCGGCGATATCGTCCTCTCGCGGAAAACCTTCCTCGGTTCCTACCACCTGTCGGTTGTTCTGGATGACGCCACGCAGGGCGTCACCCACGTAGTCCGCGGCCAAGACCTGTTCGAAGCCACCCGCATCCACGTCGCCCTACAACGGCTGCTCAAACTCCCAACGCCCGAATACCACCACCACGCCCTGATCCGCGACGACAACGGCAAACGCCTCGCCAAGCGCGACGACGCCAAAGCTATCCGCAAATTCCGCGAGGAAGGCGCAAGCCCGACCGACATCCGCGCCATGGTCGGCCTGCCTTTGTGCTGAAAATATCCCGGGGTTGAGGGGCAGCGCCCCTCAGCACGCATCAGGCCGCGACGACTTCTCCGCCATCGCGATCGAACCGTGACACCAGCGGCTCCATGCTTGCGACGACGCAAAACGCCTTTACATCCACGCCGCGATCCTTGCGCAACACGCAATCGGTTAGCGTGATGTACTTGAACCCCGCATTGCGCAGCACGCCAAGCACATATTCTTCGGAATGTGCGAACCGGCGGCTCTCGCGCAGCTCCAGCGGAGCCTCCCCGCGCTCGACCGTAAAGGCCACCTGCCCGCGCGGCGCGAGGCTATTCGCCGCCCATCCGATAACGCGCTCCAGCGCACCGACATAGATGAACACGTCCGCCGCCACGATCAGATCATAACGCAGATCGGACACCTCCAGCGCACACAGATCCTGCTTGCCGAGGAAATCGTAAATCCCCTTGCGCGCCGCCTGCTTCAGCATCTCCTGCGAAACGTCATAGCCACCGAGCCAATCGCACCGCTCCCGCAGCGCCTCGCCCATCAGCCCTGTCCCGCATCCAAGGTCGATCGCGCTGCTGGCCCGCTCGAAACCAACCTCGGTCAGCGCCCGCATGATCACATCCGGCCCTGTATAATCCAGCTTGCCCACCAACGACGCCTCGAAACGTGGCGCATATTGATCAAACAGGGTCTCCACGAACGCCGTCGGCATTGTCTCCACAACAGGCACAGCCCGCTGCAAATCAATCTTCAGCCCCGCCCCGAATGGGTCGCCCGGCTCGAGTTCGATGGCCTTGCGCCACGCCGTTGCCGCAGCCTCCGCATCACATGCACTCTCGAAATAGTCGCCAAGCTGATACCAACCCGCCGCCCAATCGGGCGCAAGCTCCAGCGCAGAGGACATGACTTCCGCAGCATCAACCCACGCAGCACCCGCCGCCATAGTTGCAGCAAAATCAGCACGACGATCCGCAAGCGGATGACCCGAGGAGAATGGCGTTCCAACCATTGACCGAACTTTCAGAAAAGCTCTGCCGACCGGCCCCAAATCGCCATTAGCAGATGCGGAACAACGCCAAAATCCGCGTTGCAGCGGGCAGGTAATCCGCGCGTGAATTTCCGTCAAGCACCCGCATGATGCCTTTGTGCAAAAAATATCCCGGGGTGAATTGGCCAACGGTCAAGAGGGGCAGCGCCCCTCCTCGCCCTGCCCCCTCAGACCTCCGGCTGCATCAACTCCACCACCTCGGCGCCGCGAACAGCGCGGTAGAAACAGCTGCGGCGATTGGTGTGGCAGGCCGGTCCCGTCTGGCGGACCTTCACGAGGATACAATCGCAATCGCAGTCGAACGTGAACTCGACCAGCTCCTGAACGTGGCCCGAGCTCTCGCCCTTGACCCAGAACGACTGGCGCGAACGGGACCAGTAGGTCACGCGGCCGGTCTCCAGCGTCTTGCGCACGGCCTCGGCGTTCATCCAAGCCATCATCAGCACATCGCCGTTCTCCGCGTCCTGCGCGATGGCGGGAATGAGCCCGTTTTCGTTGTATTTCAGACTGTCAGCATCAAAAGGCATCGGCTATCCCTGTTCCTACGGCAGCTTGTGGCCTATCTATGGCAGACCTGCGCAAAAGGGAAATCAAAGTGTCCGACACGTCCGATCTCGTCAAACTCTATTCTTCCCGCATTCTAGCCCTCACGGCGGACATGCCGCTGACCGAGCGACTGGAAAATCCCGATGCGACCGTGAAGAAACGCGCACCTTTGTGCGGATCAACAGTGACTGTGGACGTAAAAATGCAGGACGGCGTTATAACTTCCTTCGGTCAGGACGTTAAAGCATGTGCATTGGGTCAAGCCTCGGCGGCGATCATGGGTGGGACCGTGATCGGACGTACACGGGCCGAGATTGAAAAAGCGCGGGACGAGCTCCGCGCTATGCTCAAAGACGACGGTCCCGTTCCGGCGGCTCCGTTCGGCGAGTTGGAGGTTCTGCTTCCCGCTCGTGAATACAAGAACCGTCACGCGTCGATCCTGCTGGCATTCGACGCAACGGTAGAGGCAGCGGCGCAAGCCGAGGCCTGAGGGAGGAATTTGGTCGATCACAGTCTCCGAGGCTTTGCCGAGGGGGAGGCTTGGTATGTCCCTTGCAATCAAGGGGCGTCAACGTGGCAGGATAGTGATGACCAAAGTCGAAAATATTACGCGCGTACTTGATCAGGTTTCGGGAGTCGGCTCCCGCATGGCGTCAGGCATTGTTGATGTCGCCGGTGCGCTGGACGAAATCGGGAAAGCTGCGAAAGAGCAGCAGGACGAGATGACCGCGCTGGAAACCCGCGTGCGCGAAATTCTGGAAATCAACGACTCCGTTCAGGAGGCGATCCAGACCGTCGCAGGCAATGCGAACAGCAACCTCGCAGCCCTCAACGAGAGCATCGAGAGCGCCCGCATCAGCAACGAAGGCAGCCGCGAGATCGCGAACTGGGTAAAGGCGCTCGACACACGCATCGGCGAAGTCGTGGATACACTCCGTTCGGTGGAGCGTCAGAACGCGGAAATCACCTCGATCGCCCGTCAGGTGAATATCCTCGCCATCAACGCCAAGATCGAAGCCGTCCGCGCGGGCCGTTTCGGTAAGGGCTTTGCCGTTGTCGCCGATGCGATCAACGAGCTGTCCGCCAGCACCACCAGCGCCGCCGACGCCGTCACCGGAAGCGTCGAGAAAATGGGCGAGAGCTTTGCCGCGCTCCGCAAGGAAGCGACCGGCGTGCAGGAAAAGGCCAGCCACGTCATCGAGGAGGTCGAGAAGACCGACCAAAAGATGTCCGCCGTGTCCGAAAAGATGCAAGGCACAGTCAACACCACTCACGCCATGTCCGGCGAAGCGGAGCGGATTTCACAGTCCATCGGCTCCTTCGGCCCCGCCTTCCATTCGATCAGCCAAGCCGCTGCCGAAACCGCCGAGGGCGTCGAGGAAAGCCGCGACCGCATCAACGCGCTGGTCGACGACAGCGAGGAAATCGTGCGCCTCAGCATCCTTGGCGGCGGCGCCTCGCAGGACCAGCGGTTCATCAACTACGTCCGCGATCTCGCCCAGACCATTAGCAAGAAATTCGAGGACGCCGTTGATCGCGGGACCATCCGCCTCGACGATCTTTTCGACCGCAACTACACGCCGGTGCCGAACTCCAACCCCGAACAGGTGATGACCCGCTTCACGCGGTTCACCGACAGCGTTCTGCCGCAGTACCTCGAGGCGGCCGCGTATTTCGATCAGCGCGTGGTGTTCTGCGCCGCCGTCGACGACAACGGCTACCTGCCGACGCACAACGCGAAATTCTCTCTGCCCCAAGGCCCCGACCCTGTTTGGAACACCGCGCACTGCCGCAACCGCCGCATCTTCAACGACCGCGTGGGTCTGAAGGCGGGCCGCAGCCGCGAGCCGTTCCTGCTGCAAGTTTATCGCCGTGATATGGGTGGCGGTGAGTTCAAGATGATGAAGGACCTCTCGGCTCCGATCATTGTCAAAGGCAAACACTGGGGCGGTCTGCGCTTCGCCTACACGATCTGATCCCGCGCGATCACCGGAAAAAAGAAACCGCCGCTCATCCCCTTGGATGGCGGCGGTAAGTGCGTGTTGCGTGTGGGAATCCGGTCGGTGAGAAAAACGGAAGAGGCAGGGATCCGTTAGACTGCATCTCGGGACAGGCAGGCAGTCACGTCAGACCAGGGGCAAACTGGTGACGGAACCGACCGGCACGAAACACGTATTCAAAGTCAGAAAACACCAGGCAGAACCATCGCTGCGTAGAACATCACGGCGATGGCCGCGACGCCTGCAACATCCGAAAGAACCGTCTGCGGAGAACGGGTGATGAGGGATTTGATATCCTTTGCCATGTCGTCGGCTCCTTGTTTGGCGTTTGTGTTGCCACTTTGTTCTCATAGTTCTATGATTCGATAAAGAACTTTTTAAGAACATTTGTGAACATTTCGGAACGTCAGGATTTATCCCACTGAAATCAGGCGGATAGCTTTGTCCTGTTCCATGAGCCAAAGGAGAACACGCGCGGCCTTTCCGCGCTCTGTCGTCAGATCGGGATCGTCGTGCAGCAGTTTGCGGGCGTCACTTTGCGCCAGTTGCATAAGCGATGCCTGCCGTTCGAGGTCCGCGATCCTGAAGCGTGGCAGGCCCGATTGCGCCGTGCCGATCACGTCGCCCGCACCCCGCATGGCGAGGTCTTCTTCGGAGATGCGGAAACCGTCTTCGGTCTCCCGCAGGATCTCCAGACGGCGCTTGCCGGTCTCGCTCAGCGGCGGCTGGTACATCAGCAGACAGGTCGACGCCGCCGATCCGCGCCCGACGCGCCCCCGTAGCTGGTGAAGCTGCGCGAGGCCGAAGCTCTCCGCCCGCTCGATCACCATAATCGACGCGTTGGGGACGTTCACGCCCACCTCGATGACGGTCGTCGCGACCAGCACCTTCGTCTCGCCCGCCACGAACCGCGCCATCGCCGCGTCCTTGTCGGCGGGCGGCATCTGGCCATGAACCAGCCCCACGACGCCTTCGCCAAGGATCGCGCGGAGCCGCTTGAACCGCTCCTCTGCGGCGGTCATATCGGAGACCTCGCTCTCCTCGACCAGCGGGCAGACCCAATACGCCTGCCGCCCCTCGGCCACAGCTTTGCGGAGGCGGTCGACCACTTCCTCCATCCGCTGCGTGCTGACGAGCGCGGTGGTCACAGGCGTCCGTCCGGGCGGTTTTTCGTCCAGCACCGACACGTCCATATCGCCGTATTGCGTCAGCGCGAGGCTGCGCGGGATCGGCGTCGCGGTCATCACGAGGACGTCGACCGCCTGCCCTTTGGAGCCCAATTCCATCCGCTGCGCGACGCCGAAACGGTGCTGTTCGTCAACTACCGCGAGGCGCAGATCGTGGAAGAACACGTCCTTCTGGAACACCGCGTGCGTGCCGACGAGGATATGGATCTTACCCTCGGCCAGAGCGGCCAGTTTCGCCTGCCGCTCCTTGCCTTTGTCGCGGCCCGTGAGCAGTTCGATCACCACGCCCGCGCTTTCTGCGAGCGGTTTCAACCCCTCAAGGTGCTGCCGTGCGAGGATTTCCGTGGGCGCCATCATCACGCCCTGCCCGCCGGCCTCGACCGCGACCAGCAGCGCCATCAACGCGACCAGAGTTTTGCCCGCGCCAACGTCGCCTTGCAGCAGGCGGTTCATCTTGATCGGCGCGGCCATATCGGCGGCGATCTCCGTCACCGCGCGGGACTGCGCACCGGTCGGTTTGTACGGCAGCGCGGCCAGCACGCGCTTTTGCAGCGCGCCGTTCCCGCGATTGACGAGGCCCTTGGACCGCCGCGATTTCGCCCGCGCCACGGCGAGCGTCAGCTGGTGCGCCAGCAGTTCGTCATAGGCCAGCCGCTGCCGCGTTTTGTCGTAGGCGGACAGATCGTCCATCGAGCTCGGCGAATGCACCTTGGCCAGCGCATCGCGCCACGACAGCCATTCCTCGCGCTTTTTCAGCTCGGGATCGATCCATTCGGGCAGATCGGGCGCCAGCGCGAGCGCCGACCGCGTGGCCTTCCACATGAGTTTCTGCGTGATGCCGCCCGTGAGCGGATAGACGGGCTCGAAGCTCGGGATCGTGTTCGCGTCCTCGGCGGGCAGCATGAAATCGGGGTGCACCACCTGGCCCACGCCGTCGAACCGCTCTAGCTTGCCCGAGATGACGCGGCGCGCGCCGACGGGCAGAACCTTGGTCAGATAGTCGCCGCGCGCGTGGAAAAACACGAGCTGGAACGTCGTCTGCGCGTCCTCGACAGTCACGCGGTACGGGCGGCCCTTCTGGCGGTTGGGCGTGTGGCTCAGAACCTCGACCTCGACCGTGCAGGTCGCGGGCGCCGTGACCTCCAACGTGGTGGCGCGGGTGCGGCGATCAACGCCGCTATAGGGCAGCGTGAACAGCATATCGCGCGGGCGCTCGATGCCCGTCGCCTCCAACAAAGCCGAGGTTTTCGGGCCCACGCCGTCGAGCTTGCTCAGCTCGCCAAACAGCGGCCAGAGGATTTCCGGCCGACCGCTCATAGGCCCGCGATCAACTCCAACCACGCGTCCTCGTCAATGGTCTCGATGCCTAACTCGGCGGCCTTTTCGGCCTTCGAGCCCGCACCCGGACCGGCGACGACGAGATCGGTTTTCTTGCTGACCGAGCCCGAGACCTTGGCCCCAAGCGCTTCGGCCCGCGCCTTTGCTTCGGCCCGCGTCATCTTTTCCAGCGAGCCGGTGAAGACGACAGTCTTGCCGACAACGGGGCTTTCGGTCGCCTGTTGTTCGGGCGCGATCACTGTGAGGTGCTCCATCAGGCGGTCGATCACCGCACGTTCCTGCGGCTGCGCGAAGGTGGTGATGAGCGATTGCGCAAGCACCGCGCCGACGCCGTTGATATTCACCATCTCGTCCCACGCGGCCACGGCGCTGTCCTCGATCGGGTTTTCGGCCTCGATCAGTTTGCGCACGTCGGTGACCTTGGCGCGGCGGCCTTCTTCGGCAGCGGCAGCACGTTCGGCGGCCACGGCCTCGTCGGCCTTGTTCTGGCGTTCGGCGGCGGGGATCGCGGCTTCGACCGTCTGGACCAGCGCGTCCCACGTCATGAAATGGCGCGCCAGATCGTTGCCCGCAACCTCGCCCAGATGGCGGATACCGAGCGCGAAGAGCAGCCGCCCGAATTCGATTTTCCGCCGTTGATCAATAGCTTCAAAAATCTTATTCGCGCTCTTTTCGCCAAAGCCATCGCGGTTCTTCAGCTTGGCAAGTTGCTTGGCGTCGCGCTCTTCCAGCGTGAAGATATCGGCAGGCTCTTTGATCGGCAGAACTTCGTCGACGTAGAACATCTCGATCTGTTTGCTGCCGAGGCCTTCGATGTCGAAGGCGCTACGGGACACGAAATGCTTCAACTTTTCAACGGCCTGAGCAGGACATACGAGACCGCCCGTGCAGCGGCGGACGGAGTCGCCTTCCTCGCGGATTGCTTCCGACCCGCATTCGGGACAAACATGCGGGAATTCATAGGGTTGCGCATCGTCCTTACGGTGGCTGAGGTCCACATCCGCAACCTTGGGGATCACGTCACCGGCGCGGTAGACCTGCACCCAGTCGCCGACGCGGATGTCCTTGCCGCCGCGGATCGGCTCGCCGTTTGAATCGACGCCCGCGATGTAGTCTTCGTTATGCAGCGTGGCGTTGGAGACCACGACACCGCCGACCGTCACGGGCTGGAGGCGCGCCACGGGCGACAGTGCTCCAGTGCGACCGACCTGAATGTCGATAGCCTCAAGACGGGTCCAGGCCAGCTCGGCGGGGAATTTATGCGCGGTCGCCCAACGAGGCGTGGTCGAGCGGAACCCAAGGCGCTGTTGCAGCGCGAGGTCGTTCACCTTGTAAACCACGCCGTCGATATCATAACCGAGCGTGGCACGCTGTTCTTCGATGCTGTGGTAATGCGCCAGCATCTGCTCTTTGGTCTCGCACAGGTGGGTCAGCGGGTTGGTCGCAAACCCCAGCGCAGCAAGCCGTTCGATCGCGCCAATCTGGGTGTCCGCCAGCGGCTCCGAAACCTCGCCCCATGCGTAGGCGAAGAATTTCAGCGGGCGCGCGCGGGTAATTTCGGGATCAAGCTGACGAAGGCTGCCAGCAGCAGCGTTGCGCGGGTTGGCAAAGGTCTTGCCGCCCTGCGCTGCGTGGCGTTCGTTGAGCGCTGCGAAATCGGCGTGGCTCATGTAGACCTCACCGCGGACCTCCAGCACTTCGGGCGCGCTGGTCAGTGTATGCGGCACGTCGGCGATGGTCATGGCATTGGCGGTGACGTTCTCGCCCTCGGAGCCGTCGCCGCGCGTGGCAGCCTGCATCAGCACTCCGTTTTCATAGCGGAGCGACAGGGAAAGGCCGTCAATCTTCGGTTCGGCTGTGTACGCAACGGGTTCCTTGCGACCGAGGAAATTGCGCACCGAGCTATCGAAATCGGTGACGTCTTCATCCTCGAACACGTTAGCGAGCGAGAGCATCCGCACGCGGTGCTGGACCTTGCCGAAGCCATCGGACGGCGCGGCGCCCACCTGTTCGGAGGGGCTGTCATCGCGCTTCAGATCGGGGAAACGGTCCTCGATCTCAGCATTCCGGCGCTTCAGCGCGTCATAGTCGGCGTCCGAAAGAACGGGCGCGTCCTCGGTGTGATAGGCCGCGTTTGCCTTGCCCAGTTGGTCAGCCAGCCGCGAAAGTTCGGCGCGGGCGGCCTCTTCGGTAAGGTCGGGCACGGCAATCTGCGACGGATCGGACTGGTTTTGCTGGCTCATGAGGGCTCCCCGACTTTCACGAACCGCCGCGCGGTTCTGTAAACGTTCTAGGGGGCGACCATGGGGCCGTCCAGAGAGTCCGGCGCAGAATTTTATGCAGTGGCGGCCAGTTGCGGGGTGTCTTCCATCGCTTCGGGATCGCGCAGCACGTAGCCACGGCCCCAGACGGTTTCGATGCAGCTTTCGCCGCCCGTCGCGGTCGCCAGCTTCTTGCGGAGCTTGCAAATAAAGACGTCGATGATTTTCAGCTCGGGTTCGTCCATGCCGCCATAGAGGTGATTGAGGAACATCTCTTTGGTCAGCGTGGTCCCTTTGCGGAGCGAGAGAAGCTCCAGCATCTGGTATTCCTTGCCGGTCAGATGCACGGGCTTTCCGCCGACATCCACCGTCTTCGCGTCCAGATTGACGTTGATCGCGCCGGTGCGGATCATCGATTGCGCGTGGCCCTTGGAGCGGCGCACGATGGCGTGGATGCGGGCGATCAGTTCTTCGCGGTGGAAGGGTTTGGTCAGGTAATCGTCCGCGCCAAAGCCGAAACCGCGCAGTTTGCTTTCGGTGCCGTCTTCGCCCGAGAGGATCAGAATGGGGGTTTCGACACGGCCGAGGCGCAACTGGCGCAGCACTTCATGGCCGTTCATGTCGGGAAGGTTCAGATCGAGGAGGATCATGTCGTAGTCGTAAAGCTTCGCCAGATCGATGCCTTCTTCGCCCAGGTCCGTCGTGTAGACGTTCAGGTTAGCATGGGTCAGCATCATCTCGATGCTCTTGGCCGTCGTCGGATCATCCTCGACAAGTAGAACACGCATCCGCTGTCCTCCGTTAGTTGGTTACCTTCCTTTGTCTACCCGCACACTGGTTAATTTCTCGTTACTGTACGAAATATTTATGCACACTCCCCTTTAGGTTGTCTATATTTTTGTAGCGCGGTTGTGCGGAGCCCCTTCGCGCCGTGCATGGTGTGGGCGCTGACCCATTCGTCGAGCTCCGCCTCGGACAGGTTCCAGACCTCCGCCGCCTCTGATTTTGTCAGCAGGCCATAGACCACAGCCTCCACCACGAGTGCTTTGCGGGAGGCGACCCAGCGGCTGATGTCGGGTGCGGGAAGGTCACCACGCGTTAGTTTTCGGCCGTCCGGCAACGTCACGGCGCGCGGACCCATCGGCTTTTTGAGAAACATTTTTACCCCTTATGTTCGCTATCTTGCAGCACATTGTGCGATCACGGCTTAATGAGGGGTGAAACCGCCCCTTGAGAGTACCTCGCATTTTCATATATTCCGTCGGACTTTACTGGACCGGAGTCGAAGATGTCCCTCGATCACCCGCTGAACTCGCTGGGCTTTGCCAAGCCGCCTTCTGAAACCCGCGTGGTTGTTGCCATGTCGGGCGGCGTTGACTCGTCGGTTGTTGCCGCGCAGCTCGCCGAAGAAGGCTACGACGTTGTCGGCGTGACGCTGCAACTCTACGACCATGGCGCGGCGCTTGCGAAAAAAGGCGCCTGCTGTGCGGGCCGCGATATTCACGACGCGCGCCGCGTGGCCGAGCAGATGGGTTTCCCGCACTACGTGCTGGATTACGAGAACATCTTCCAAGAAGCGGTGATCGATGAATTCGCGGACAGCTATCTGGCCGGCGCGACGCCCGTGCCCTGCATCCGTTGCAATGAACGTGTGAAGTTCAAGGACCTGCTACAAACGGCCAAGGACCTCGACGCGGACTGTATGGCGACCGGCCATTACATCCAGCGCTTCGATGGCGAGATCGGGCCCGAGCTGCACTGCGCCGCCGATGCGAACCGTGACCAGAGCTATTTCCTGTTCTCGACCACGCCCGAGCAACTGTCCTACCTGCGCTTCCCGCTGGGGCATCTGAAATCGAAGGCCGAGACCCGTGCGCTGGCCGCGAAATACGGGCTGCCCGTTGCGGACAAGCCCGACAGTCAGGACATCTGTTTCGTGCCGAACGGCAACTACGCCTCGGTCATCGAAAAACTGCGCCCCGGTGCGGCGGAGCCCGGCGAGATCGTCGATCAGGACGGCAATGTGCTGGGCGAACACCGCGGTGTCATCCATTACACCATCGGTCAGCGCCGCGGTCTGGGTATCGGCGGCCTTGCTGATCCGCTTTATGTCGTGAAGCTGGACGTGGACAACAAGCGCGTTGTCGTTGGTCCGAAAGAGCTGCTGGCGACCCGCACCGTGCCGATCCGCGAAGTGAACTGGCTGGGCAACGGCGACTTCATGGACAGCGGCGAGCGTGAGATTTCGGTGAAGGTCCGCTCGACCCGTCCGCCCGCGCCCGCGATCCTGCGTCCGATCTCGGCAACCGAGGCGGAAGTGGAACTGCTGACGCCGGAAGAAGGTGTCTCGCCGGGTCAGGCGTGTGTGTTCTACGAGAATGACAGCAGCCGCATCCTTGGTGGTGGCTGGATCTGGAAAGGGCGCTGAGGCGCCCTTTTTCATTGGGGCTCTGCCCCCTTGGCCTGCGGCCAATTCCCCCGAGGTATTTTTGTCAGAATGAAATCAGGGCATCCGCGCGAGGATAGCGCGGGCGGCTCTGAGACCGGGTCTTTCGCCGCCTTTGCCGAGGCGGTCCATAGTCGTGGCCATGGCGGCCTGTTGGGGCTGCGAGTTTGCCAGGGTCTGGAGGATCGCGGGGGCGATCTTTTCGGGCAGACAGTTTTTGCCGACGAATTCTGGCACTGCGCGGGTGTCGCTGACGAGGTTCACCAGCGTGAAAGTGTCGATCAGGGCCATGCGTTCGATCAGGTATTGGGTGATCGCGTTGAATTTATAGGCGATCACCATCGGCGTGTCGGTAGCGGCGAGTTCGAGCGAGACCGTGCCCGATGCCGCGAGCGCTACATCGGCGGCGCGGAACGCGGCGCGTTTATCCTCCGGCGTGCTGCCTTGGTTCGGGTCGAGCAGGATCGGTTTGACGGGCCAGTCGGCTGTGAGTTCGGCGACCTTGGGTGCCACATGGCGGGCGCAGGGGAGGACGAATTTGGCGTCCGGTTTCTGCTTGGCGACCTCTGCAATCGCGGGGCCGAAGATCGGGGCGAGGCGCGTGACCTCTCCGGTCCGCGATCCGGGCAGGACAAGGACCAGCGGGGCGTCACCGATGTTATGGGCGGCGCGGAAGGCTTGCGCTTCGGCCTCTGTCGCTTGGGGTTCGGTGACGACGGGATGGCCGACGAAATCGCAGTCCATGCCTGCGGCTTCCATATAGGGCGGCTCGAACGGGAACAGCGCAAGGACGTGGTCGATGACCTTGGCCATCTTCTGCGCCCGCTTCGGACGCCACGCCCAGACGGTCGGGGCGACGTAGTGGACGGTGCGGATGTTTGACGCTTCCTTCACCAGTTTCGCGACCCGCAGCGAGAAATCGGGCGCGTCGATGGTGATCATCACGTCGGGTTTCTGCGCCAGAACGGCATCGGCGGTTTCGCGGATGCGGCGCTTGAGGTGGAAGTATTTGGGCAGCACCTCGGCGATGCCCATGACCGACAGTTCCTCCATCGGGAATTGGCTGGTGAGGCCCTCGGCCTGCATCATCTCGCCGCCGATGCCCGCAAAGGTCACGTCGGGGCAAAGCTCCTTGAGACCCGCCATCAGCGCGCCGCCGAGGCGGTCGCCGGAGGGTTCACCTGCGAGGATAAAGACCTTCATGTGTTACGCACCCAGAGGAACATGCCGTTTTGGTTGAGAATATCGAGGACGCTCGGCAGATGCATGACCATGACCCCGTCCGCCTCGATCACAATGCCGCCGAGGCCCGCGTCTGCGGCGTTCTGCGCGGTGTCGGGGCCGATGACAGGCAGGTCGATGCGGCGGTCCTGATCGGGCTTGGGGGCTTTGAAGAGGATGCCTTCGGAGGTCAAAGAGCGGATCATCGCGTCGGTGCCGTCGGGGCCTTCCTCCGCGATCAGAGCGCCGTTCAGCACTACGCACGCCTGCCCCACATCGCGGCGGCCCATGTCGGCGACGTGGCTGGCGGCGAAGGCGGCGTCGGTCTCTGCGTTCTCGGTCAGGCTTGCATTGGTCAGCACGCCGTGGGGCGGCAGTAGATCGGGCGCGATATCGTGGGCGGCGCGGACGGTGAGGCCGTGTTCTTCGAAGATGCCGATGATCGTGCGGAGCGCGCTGTCGTCGCCGGGTTGGAGCGCCTGCTGGATACGCGGCACCAGCGGCAGGGTCAGCGCGTCAATGGCGGCAGGATCAACCTCGGGGCGGCGGACGGCGCCAGCGAAACAGACGTCAGTGACGCCCTTCGTTTTCAGCGTTTCCAGCAGCGTGCCGAGGGTTTCCAGACGGAAATCGATCCGCTCCAATTCCGCAGGCACGGTCGGCTCGAACCCCGCAATCGCGCAGATGAGGGGTCGCGCCCCCTGCTCCATCAGCGCCGAAACCAGCGCCGACGGCAAAGCACCCGTGCCCGCGACAATCGCGATCATCAGGACGGCGTCAGGAAGTTGCGGTCGGTATCGCCGAGGATGAAATCGACCATCTGCTTGACGTAGGGGCTCTCGGTCTCGTCCTTGAGACGGTGCGCACGGTCGAGGAACGTGCCCTCGCCGTCCTTAAGCATCTGGAACGCGGCGCGCAGCGCGGTAATGTCCGAACGGGCCACGCCCTTGCGCTTCAGACCGACGAGGTTCAGGCCATCGAGCTTGCCACGCGGACCTTGGACCAGTGCGTGCGGGATGACATCGTTCGTCACCATGGTCAGCGCGCCGATGATGGCGCCCTGCCCGATGCGTACCCACTGGTGGATACCGCAGAGGCCGCCGATAATCACGTCGTCTTCGATATGGCAGTGTCCTGCGACGGCCGAGCTGTTCACGATGATGACTCGGTTGCCGACCTGCGCGTCGTGCGCAACGTGGCAACCTGCCATCAGCAGACAATCGTCGCCGATGCGGGTTTCGCTGCCGCCGCCTGCGGTGCCGGTGTTGATCGTCACATGCTCGCGGATGCGGTTGCGAGCGCCAATGCGCAGACGCGTTTTCTCGCCGCCGAATTTCAGATCCTGCGGGATCTCACCGATGACGGAGAACGGAAACACTTCGGTTTCGTCGCCAATATGCGTGTCGCCAGTGACGACAACGTGGGATTTCAGGACAACGCCCCGCCCCAGCACGACCTCTGCCCCGACGAGGCAGAACGGACCGACGATGCAATCGGGGCCGATAACGGCTCCATCCTCGATGACGGCGCTGGGGTGGATGTTGGCGATCATTGTGCGTTCATGTCCATCATTGCGGTGAACTCTGCCTCGGCGGCCATTTCACCTTCAACTGTGGCAACGCCCTTGAATTTCCAGACCTTGCCGCCCGGTTTGCCGCGGGTGGTTTCGATCTGCATTTCCAGAACATCACCCGGAACGACCATGCGGCGGAACTTTACGCCGTCGATAGCCATGAAGTAGACCTTCATGTTCTTGTCGGCCATGCCCAGAGCGGCACCGACCATCACGCCAGCGGTCTGCGCCATGGCTTCGACGATCAGAACGCCCGGCATGACCGGCTGATCGGGGAAGTGGCCGGTGAAGTGCGGCTCGTTCATGGTGACGTTCTTGATGCCCTTGCCGGACTGGGTGCCGTTGATATCGACGACCTTGTCTACCAGCAGAAACGGGTAGCGATGCGGAATAATGCGCTGGATCAGGGCGATATCGGCGGTGGTGACGGCGTCGGTCATATTATTGGTCCTTATGGCGGGACAGTCTGTAACTTGCGGGTTCAGTACCAACTCGCCCCTCTGTGGGCAAGCGCGAGGCGTTACTCTGCGGCAGGTTCGGTCAGATCGCTGCCATCACCGAGACGCTCGTCAATGAGCGCGATGGCGGGCGCGGTAATGTCGGCGGAGCCGAAATAGAGGATCACATCGCGGCGGGCCATCAGCACAGTCGCGCGGCGTTCCTGCATCAGCTCGCCGAGGATCGGACGCACCGCATCATCAAAGGCCGCGCGGGCGTTGGCGAGTTGCTGTTTCAGCGCCTCTTCTTTGGCGTCGCGGGCCACGCGGATGCCCTGAACACGCTCGTCGAACGCATCGGCGGCGTCACGGAAGTTTTCGGGCGACATCAGTTCGCGGCGATCGGCGAGGCTCTTTTCCTCTTCGGTCAGCGCGTCGGCGATGCGGGCGTTCTCGGCTTCGAGCGCGTCGGTCTGCTGCTGGATATCGTCCAGCACCCGCTGCCCAAAACGCGAATTTGTAAACACCTGATCGGCATCGATAATCGCGACGGTGGCCAGCGGCACCGACTGCGGTTGCGGCTGTTCTTGCGCGAATGCCGCGCCCGATGAGAGCGCGGCGATCAGGAGATATGCGGCGATGCGCAACATGAGGGATCAGAAACGGGTCGAGATCGAAACGTCGAAGGACTTCGTCTGGTCCAGCTCTTCGGTCTGGAGCGCTTCAGTGAAGTCGAAACGCAGCGGACCAATCGGCGTGTCCCAGAACATCGACAGACCTGCGACCGAACGCGGGGTGAAGTCACAGTAGTAGACGTTCGGATCACTCGCGCAGTCGAAACCCGGGTCCCAGAGCGAGCCGTAGTCATAGAACGCACCGCCGGAGATGCCGTACTCTTCGGGCAGGCCGAGCGGGAATTCGGCTTCGAGACGGGCAACCGCGTAGGCTTCACCGCCCAGAGCGTCGTTGATGACGTTGTTCGGATCGCTGTCGTCGTAGTAGCGCGGGCCGAGGCCGTACTGTTCGAAACCGCGCATCTGGCGGCTGCTCAGGTTGAAGCGGTCGATGATGCGGCTGTCGCCGTCGCTGTAGTGCAGCAGGCCGCCTTCGATCGTGGCGCGGAGGGTTAGGTCTTCGTTCAGGACCTTGGTTTCCGCCGAAGCGCGTGCGGTGGTTTCGATGTAGTTCGCATCGCCGAAGCCGAACTCCTGACCGACGCGGAAGCTGTAGGTCGTCTTTTCGTCGAGACCGTCGCGAGCGCTGCTCCACGAGTAGTTATAGCCGACACCGGTGGTCCAGACGCCGCCTTCATCGGCCAGCACGTAGGGCGAAACCTCGGCGGCGTTGGCGTCACGGATTTCGGCGTAGTTGCTGAGCACATAGGTGTTCAGGCGGCCACGGTCGGAGACGTTGAACGTTAGACCCGGCTGGAAGTTGAAACGGGTGGTGTCGTAATCGGCGCTCTCGCGGTTGGTTGCGCGGTAGCTGAAGTCGAAGTCGAACGCGACATCACGGCCCAGCAGATACGGTTCCGAGAAGTTGAGCGTCAGGTAGTTGTTGGTCTTTGCGGTCGAGATCGACACGTTCAGCGCCTGACCACGGCCAAGGAAGTTCGCCTGACGGAACGAAGCCAGCAGCGAAACGCCGTTGTCGGTATTGTAGTTCGCACCGAACGACAGCGAGCCGGTCGGCTGTTCGGTCACGTTCACGTCGATGACGACCTGATCTTCGGACGAGCCCTGACGCGCGTTCACTTCGGCATTCGAGAAGAAACCGAGGGCGCGGATACGTTCGGCGCTCTGGCGGATCGAACGCGGGTTGAAGGGGTCGCCTTCGACAACGCGGAACTGCTGGCGCACAACGCGGTCGAGCGTGGTGTTGTTGCCTTCGATGTCGATACGCTCGACAAAGATACGCGGGCCGCGCTTGAGCTGGAAATCGACGTTGATCAGCAGACCGCGGTCATCGCGGGTGACGACCGGCTCGACCTGAACGAACTGGAGGCCCTGACGGACGGCCAGTTCTTCGATGCGGGCGATGTCGTTTTCAACGTCGAGCGGCGTGTAGGTCGAACCGCTGCGGGTGCGCACAACCTCTTGGAACGAGGCGACATCGACTTCGGGCAGATCGCTGGTGACGGTGATGTTGCCGAAATTGAACTGCTGACCTTCCTCGATGCTGAAGGTCATGAGGTAGGCGTCACGCTCGCGCGCCAGCGTCACGTCGGTGTCGAGGATCTGGAAGTCCACGTAGCCGCGCGACTGGTAGAAATCGGTGAGCACGCGTTTGTCAAATTCAACGCGGTCGGCGACGTAGGTGTCACGGCCGATCAGGGCGCGCAGGATACCGGCCTGCTTGGTTTCCAGAACACCGCGCAGACGGCGGTCGGAGAAGCTGTTGTTGCCGGTGAACGCAATGCGCTCGATCTCGGTCACGCCGCTTTCGACGACCTCATAAACCACGTTCACGCGATTGTCGGGCAGACGGATGATGCGCGGAGTGACGACGGCATTGATGCGGCCATCGTTGGCATAGGCTTCGGCCATGCGCTGCGCGTCGGCTGCAACGTCGTCGGCGTTATAGATCCGGCGCTCGGTGGCCGAGACCAGACCGAACAGTTCGTCATCGGACAGGCGGCGGTTGCCCTCGATGTTGATGCGGTAAACGGTCGGGCGTTCGACAACCTGAATAACGAGGCCGCCGCCTTGGGTGACGACGTCGACACTTTCGAAAAGGCCGGTCGCACGCAGACGCTGGGCGGCGTCATTGATGTCGCCAGCCGAAACAGCGCCCGAAGCGGGCAGTTCGAGGTAGTCGATGATCGTACCGGTCTGGATACGCTGGTTGCCCTGAACGGCGATATTTCCAACCGAGAAACTCTGCGCGAAGACCGGCGTCTGGATGGTCGAAAGACCGATCAGCGCGGCCGCCGTGAGGCGAAGCAGGGTTTTGGCCGAAGCCGGTTTCTTATCGTTGGGAAAAAATCGCATCAATCCAGCCAGTCCAGACAAAACAGTCAGCTTCTGACCTATCCAGAATGACGGGCCTTGTCAAAACAACAACGCACCCTTTCGGGTGCGCTGGGCGGGCTTTAGTGAAGGTCGGTCCAAGCCATCTCGATCAGCTCGTTTCCGAGGTAGTTCGCAGCCACCAGCGCCACGAGCACAGCCCCCGCAAACAGGAACCTGTCCCAATTCAGACGGGCCAGAAACGACAGACGATCATATCCGGCGGTGATATAAGCCATATCCATTGCCTCCTTACACTACAGCGAACGTATATTCCCCGAATTGGGCGAATTTACGGCACTGCACGAAGGTCGGCGGATTTATCAGCGGCAGAAGAAAGCGTCGTTCAGAATGCCGAACAGCATCAGCGACAGGATGAGGCCAAGGCCCACGACGATCAGCACACGCATCGCGCCATCGCTCGGACGTTTGCCGGTGATGCCCTCGTAAGCGAAGAACACCAGATGGCCGCCGTCGAGCACGGGAATCGGGAAGAGGTTCATCAGGCCGATCGCCGCCGAAAGGGTCGCGATCCACTGGATGAAATCGACCGGTCCTGCCGCCGCCATCTGACCCGACGCCTCTGCAATGCCGATGGGGCTGGAAAGGTTACAGGTCGAGATTTCACCGAGGATCATGTACTTCATGCCCGTGAGCGACAGGTCGATGATGTACCATAGACCTTCGAATGCGTTGCCGATGGCTTCGAACACGCCGGGGGTTTCGGTGACCGGCTCGAAGAAGATGCCGCCCGAAATGCCCAGCAGCCAGCGGGTTTCGAACCCGTCCTCGGTGGGCAGGTCGCGGCGGTCGGGCGTGACGGTGATGTCGATCACGCCGCCATCGCGCCAGAGCGTCAGAACCTGCGGCTCGCCATCGGACGCGCCTGCAAGCTCCATGAGCTGACTGAAGGCAAAGACCTCCTGCCCGTTGATCGCGGTCACCACGTCACCTTCGAGAACACCGGCTTCACGCGCGGCGCCGTTCTGGGTCAGGCTCATAACGCGGGTGGTCTGCGGGTACGGGCCTTCGACCTGCATCTCCTCGCCATCGCGCACGATGGTGTAGGTCAGCGAAGGCTCCAGCGGCAGATCGTCAAGCGCGGCGGCGAACTGGGCGACCGAGCGGGCGTCCATGTTCTCGACCGCGATGATCTGGTCGCCCGCTTCGAGCTCTTGCAGATAGGTCACGGGCAGTTCGGGCACCGTGCGCAGGGTCAGCGGATCCATCGCTTTGCCCGACCACAGTCCAAGGCCCGTCAGAATGACGACCGTCAGGATGAAGTTGAAGATCGGCCCCGCAGCAACGGTCGCCGACCGCGCCCAGAGCGGCGCGCCGAGCATCGTATCGCGCCCGCCCACATCGCTGGTGTTGACGCTGGCCGCGTTCGCATCGCCGCGGAATTTGACGTAGCCGCCAAGCGGGATCGCGGCGAGCTGCCACTGAGTTCCGTGCTTATCGACGCGCGAAAACAGGACCTTACCGAAGCCGAGCGAGAAAACGTCCGCCTTAATGCCGCTCCAGCGACCGACGATGTAGTGGCCGTATTCGTGGATCGCCACGATGATCGACAGGGCAATAACGAAGGCAGGGATGGCCAGAGCGATGTTACCGAAATTGGGCAGGAAGCTGGTCATCTGTTAATCCATCGTCTCCATGATTTCCGTGGCGCGTGCGCGGGCCTCGGTGTCTGCTTGCATGATCGTATCAATCCCGTGGGCATTTGTGCGATCAGTCGAGGGCGACATAGTGTCCATTGTCCGCTCGACGACCTGTGCCATGTCGAGGAACCCGATTTTCTTTGCGATGAACCCGTCGAGCGCGCGTTCCTTCGCGGCGTTGAAGATCGCACCCGACAGGCCGCCTTCGTTCATAACGCGGTGCGCAAGCGCAAGCGCGGGGTAGCGCGCATCGTCGGGCGCGCGGAATGTCAGTTGGCCGATCTTGGCGAGGTCCAGACGCTCGACCGGCAGCTTGCGGCGCTCCGGCCAGTGCAGCGCGTATCCGATCGCGTGGCGCATATCGGCAGGCCCGACGTGGGCCATCAGCGCGCCATCGTTAAAGCCGACCATCGCGTGAATGAGGCTTTCGGGATGCACCAGCACCTCGATCTGCGAGGGGTGAACGCCGAAATATTCTTTGGTCTCAATCAGTTCCAGCGCCTTGTTAAACATCGACGCGCTGTCGATGGTGATCCGCTGACCCATATCCCAGTTAGGATGGGTGGAGGCTTGCTCGACCGTGGCGGTAGCCAGTTTCTCCATCGGCCAATCACGGAACGCACCGCCTGACGCCGTAATGATCACGCGCTCGACGGCAGACAGATCTTCGCCCACGAGGGCTTGGAACACGGCGGAGTGCTCGCTGTCCACGGGAACAACGGTGGCGTTGTGCTCGGCCGCGGTCTGCATCAGCAGCGGACCTGCGGTCACGAGGGATTCCTTGTTTGCCAGCGCCAGCGTCGCGCCCTGTTTCAGCGCCTCAAGTCCCGGTAGCAGACCGGCGGCGCCGACAATCGCGGACATGACCCAATCGGCGGGACGCTGGGACGCTTCGCGCATCGCGTCCGCACCTGCGGCGGCTTCAACGCCAGTTCCAGCCAGCGCGTCTTTCAGGTCGGGCAATAATTCTTCGTGGCAGGTCACAGCGAAATCGGCGTTCAGCCGTATCGCGTCCTTTGCCAGTTGCGCAATGTTACGGGCACCCGTCAGCGCGACCACATCGTATTCCTGCGGAGCGCGGGCAATCAGGTCGATCGTGTTCTGTCCGATACTTCCCGTTGCGCCGAAAATGGACACACGTCTCATCAATATCCCTTCGACGTGATAAACGGCTCCATGATCACGACATAAGCCGCGAGGACCAGTGCTGCGGCCATCAGCGCGTCGAACCGGTCAAGCAGACCGCCATGCCCCGGAATGAGGGCCGAGCTGTCCTTGACCCCTGCCCGACGCTTTAGCGCGCTTTCGGCAATATCGCCGAGCTGGCCCGCAAAGGCCATAAACACCGACGTGAACATGAGCACGATCACTGCGACGAACGAGCCTTGCGAGAACGCCCAGCCGATCACCGCCGCGCCGATCCAGCCACCGATGGTGCCGGACCATGTTTTCTTGGGGCTGATCGCGGGCCAGAACTTCGGACCGCCGAGGCTTTTGCCGACGAAATAACCGAGGATGTCGGACATCACGACTACGAGCACGAGCCACAGCGTGTAGGGGAGCGAGAGCTCACGCAGCATCCAGATCGCACCGCAAGCGCAAAGCACCCCGAAGGCATAAAGCGACAACCACAGGCGGTCGCGCTTGATCGTGGCGAAAATCGCGGCGGCCAGCAGCGCGAAGATCACGCCCTCCGCGCCGAACGGGATCAGTACGCACAGGAACACCGTGATGCCGCCGACAACGCCGAACGCCTTGGCGCGCAGGTTCGCGAGCGGATGGCCCATGCGGTAGATTTCCCAGATCATCAGACCCGCGCAAATCGAGATGAAGAGCAGGAAGACGAAATGTCCGAGGACCAGTGCGCCACCGCCGATGATTGCGAGCACGATGCCCGAAGTCACGCGTGGCCCGAGGTCACGCCATTTGTTTTTGACACGTTCGCGCATCTTAGCCTTTGATTCCGCCGTACCGACGTTCGCGGTTGGCGTAGTTCCTGACGACCTTGCCGAACTCTTCGGCCGTGAAGTCAGGCCAGAGCGTATCGACGAATTCATATTCAGAATAGGCCGACTGCCACAGAAGGAAATTCGAAATACGCGCTTCGCCCGAAGTCCGGATCACAAGATCGGGGTCGGGAAGCACGCGGGTGTCCAGAAAACGCGACAGCGTTTCGGCGTCGACGTCCTTGTGGGTCAGGTTCCCCTGCTCCACCTCATAGGCAAGGCGCTGGGCCGCACGGGTCACTTCATCACGGCCGCCGTAGTTCAGCGCGATCGTCAAGTGACACTCGTCGTTGTTCGAGGTCAGTAGCTCCAGCTCGTCCATCAGCGTGACCAGCTTCGGCTCCAGCTTGACGCGGTCACCGATGAAACGGACGCGCACGCCTGCCTGAAGCAAAGCGCGGGCTTCGCGCTGGATATACATGCGGAAGAGCTTCATCAGACCGGCAACTTCAGTCTGGGTGCGTTTCCAGTTCTCGGTCGAGAAAGCGAAGATCGTGAGGTATTTTACGCCGTTTTCCGGACAAGCCTCGACGATATCGCGGACACGCTTTGCACCGGCCTGATGCCCGAAAAGACGGGGCCGCCCGCGCTGTTGCGCCCAGCGGCCATTGCCGTCCATGATAATCGCGACGTGGCGCGGACCGTCTTGGTCAGTTTCCAAATGTCCGTCCATACTGGAGTCCCTCGCCACGAAACATGCAGGTCTTATACCTGCATGATCTCCGCTTGCTTGGTCTCCAGAAGATCGTCGACCTGCTTGACGTACTTGTTCGTCAGATCCTGAACTTCAGATTCCCAGAACTTCTGGTCGTCTTCCGAAAGACCGTCGTTCTTGGCCTTCTTGATCTGGTCCATACCGTCACGGCGCAGGTTGCGGATCGCAACGCGGGCGTGTTCGGCGTACTGGCCTGCGACTTTCGTCAGCTCGCGGCGGCGTTCCTCGTTCAGCTCGGGGATCGGCAGCATGATGATGGTGCCGTTGAGCTGCGGGTTGATGCCCAAACCGGACTCGCGGATGGCCTTTTCGACCTTACCGACCATGGCCTTGTCCCAGATATTGATGGTCACGAGGCGCGGCTCGGGCACGTTGACGGTGCCCAGCTGGTTGATCGGCGTCATGGTGCCGTAGGCTTCGACCTGGATCGGCTCCAGCATGGAGCCCGAACCACGGCCCGTACGCAGCGAAGCGAATTCGGTGCGCAGCGCGGAAATGGCGCCGTCCATACGGCGGGTCAGGTCGTCGGTGTCGAGTTCAAAATCTTCGGACATACTTTCTGCTCCCCTCGGGGGTATTCTTCGGTTCGGACTGCTATAACCTTAACGGTGCACGGTTGTATAGGTGCCTTCACCCGCGAGGATACCGCGGAAACCGCCCGGCTCGTCGAGGCTGAACACGATCAGCGGCATGTTGTTGTCGCGGGCCAGCGCAATCGCCGAAGCGTCCATCACCTTGAGATTCTGGCGGAAAACCTCGTCGTAGGAGATACGGTCGAAGCGCTTCGCGTCAGGGTTCTTCTTGGGGTCGCTGTCGTAGATACCGTCGACCTGCTTGCCCATGAAGATCGCCTCGCAGGACATCTCGTTGGCACGGAGCGCCGATGCGGTGTCGGTGGTGAAGTAAGGGTTACCGGTGCCGGCGGCAAAGATGCACACGCGCTTTTTCTCGAGGTGACGCACCGCGCGGCGGCGAATGTAGGGCTCGCAGACCTGATCCATCGGGATGGCCGAGATGACGCGGGTGAAGACGCCGAGCGTTTCGAGCGCGGACTGCATCGCCAGCGCGTTCATCACGGTCGCAAGCATACCCATGTAGTCTGCGGTGGTGCGTTCCATGCCCTGAGCGGAGCCCTGTAGGCCGCGGAAGATGTTACCTCCGCCGATGACCATGCAGATCTCGACGCCGAGGTCGTGGACCGATTTGACTTCGCGGGCAATGCGCTCGACGGTCGGCGGGTTCAGGCCGAACTGGCCGTCGCCCATCAGGGCTTCCCCTGATATTTTGAGCATGACCCGTTTGAATTTCACATCCTTGCCGTCGGTCATGGCTCTATCCTCGCGCTGGTCCTTTGATCGGCGTGGAAAATGTCGCAAAAGGCGCAAAAGGGCAATGGCGGTATCGCCGGAAATTGGCAGGTTGTATGAATTCTCTGTAAAACCTGCACAGCATCTAGGAAAGGTTGCCGCATTTCGTGTCACTGATCGACCAAATATCCGCTGAAAAGCCTGTTCTCATTGCGGGACCGACTGCCTCGGGCAAGTCCGAACTGGCGCTGCGCATCGCTGAGGAAAAGGGCGGCGTGATCGTGAATGCCGATGCATTACAGGTGTTTAGCGGCTGGCGCATCCTGACGGCGCGTCCAGATGATTCTGATCTGGCACGGGCGGAGCATAAACTCTACGGCCATGTGCCCTTCGATCAGCCCTACTCGGCGGGGCACTGGCTGCGCGATGTGACCCCTCTGCTGGGCGGAGAGCGCCCAATCATCGTTGGCGGGACGGGGCTTTACTTCATGGCGCTGACCGAAGGGCTGGTGGAAATCCCCGCGACCCCGCCCGAGGTCCGCGCAGAGGGCGATCTGATCGCCCTGCCCGACCTGCTGGCCGCGCTGGACGAGAAAACCAAATCGCGTATCGACACCAACAACCGCCCGCGCGTGCAGCGCGCGTGGGAGGTGCTGACCGCCACGGGCCGCCCACTTGCCGACTGGCAGGACGACACCCCGCCGCCGCTGCTGCCCGCTTCGGACACGCACGCGCTGGTGCTGCGGCCCGATGTTGATTGGCTGAACGAACGCATCGGTCGTCGCTTCGATCTGATGCTGGAGGGCGGCGCGCTGGACGAAGCCCGCGCCATGCTGCCCCAATGGGACCCGAGCTATCTGTCCTCCAAAGCCATCGGCGCGCCCGAGATGATCGCCCACCTCCAAGGTGCGTTGACGCTGGAGGACGCCCGCGATGCTGCCGTCACGGCTTCGCGCCAGTACGCCAAGCGCCAGCGCACGTGGTTCCGTAACAGAATGAAACAATGGCAGCCCGTCACCCTGCCCTGATGCGGCAAGTTTACAACGGTTTTGTAGGTGCGAATCAAAACCGTTGATTGGTCGAATCGCTTCGGACAAGGTTGCACAAACCGAACATCGGAGCCGACGATGACCCCGCCGAAGACCCTTGCACAACCAGCACAGAACAGCCTCTCGCTGGTCCATATCGTTCCGCAGAACGCCGCCAGCAAGTGGCGGACCGAGGCGATGCGCAGCTACAGCTCCCCGCGGCTCATCTTCTTCACCAAGGGCCAGGGCCGCATCACCGTGTCGGGCCTGACCAGCGGTTACGGCGCGAACAACCTGATCTACATCCCCGCCAATACGCTCTTCGGCTACGAGGCCGGCACCACTGTCTTCGGCTATGTCATCACGATCCCCCGCGCCCTCGCCCACGAATGGCCCGACGAGCCTGTCCACCTGCGGATGCGCGACGTTCTGATCCAGAAGGAATTCGTCAGCATCCTCGACAGTCTGGAACGCGAAATGAAGTCCGGTCGTGCAGGCCACGAACGCGCCGCGCACCACATGCTCGGCATCATGTCGGTGTTCTTCCAGCGCCAGCTTGAAGACAACCCGCCCGTCGATACCACGGGCCGCACAACCAGCTCCGCCGCGCGTCTTGTGGCGGCTTTCACCGACCTCGTGGAGCGTGGTTTCTCGACCGGAAAAGGCGTCACCGCCTACGCCCGCGAACTGGGCGTCACCCCGACACACCTCACGCGCTGCTGCAATCAGACCTGCGGAAAATCGGCGCTCGCGATCATCAACGACCGCATCCTGTTCGAAGCACGCGAACGCCTGCGCACCACGAAATCGCCGGTAAAAACAATCGCTTCGGACTTGGGCTTCTCGTCTGCGGCCTACTTTACCCGCAGCTTTCAGCACGAAACGGGCATGACCCCGTCAGCCTTCCGCAAGGCGCATTAACTGCCCCAGATCACCGCAACGTAATGCGTGGTCTCGCGGTACGGCGGTACATCACCGTAACGGTCGACGGCCTCGGGGCCCGCGTTGTAGGCGGCCAGCGCCAGACGCCAGTCGCCAAAGCGGTCGTACTGCATCCGCAGATAACGCGCGCCGCCTTCGAGGTTCTGACGCGGGTTATGCGGATCGACGCCAAGGAACGTGGCGGTCGCAGGCATGAGCTGCGCCAAGCCAATAGCGCCCTTGCTGCTCTTGGCGGCAGAGTTCCAGCCGCTTTCCTGCTGCACGAGGCGCAGGAACAGATCCGCAGGCACGTTGTATTTGCTGGCAGCGGCACGGGCCATCGTCAGATACTCGCCGCTATAACCGCCGTTGTAGGCCGGAGCCGAGACGGCAATCGGCGCAGGCGGGCTGGTCGGCATCAGGCGGCTGGAGGTGGAATACTGCTCGGAAGCGCGACCATCGAGAACCGACAACTGACTCTGGAACAGAGCCATGCGGCCCGACGACGACACGCTGTCCGCCAGCGCACCGCCAGCAATCGCGCTGCATACCGCAGCAATCGCCCAAACCCGCATCGTTCCGCACCTGTCCCGTTTCTTTGGCCAAAGACTAGGACAAAGGTTCCATCAGGAAAACCGCACAGCTCCGTGATCGGCAATTCTCTGCCCGATGGCTATTTACCATACGTGAAGGACTTTGCCCTTTCCTCACAGCGCGGGGAATGATGTAACGTCCCGAACAAAAGAAACGAGATTCGAGGGAGACGCGGCATGGCCGGTTCAGTCAACAAAGTCATCCTGATCGGAAATCTGGGTCGCGACCCGGAAGTCCGCAACTTCAATAACGGTGGCAAAGTCGTCAACCTGCGCATCGCCACCTCGGAAAACTGGAAAGACCGTAACACCGGTGAGCGCCGCGAGCGCACCGAATGGCACTCAGTCGCCATCTTCAACGAAGCGCTGGGCCGCATCGCGGAGCAATACCTGCGCAAGGGCTCGACCGTCTACGTCGAAGGCCAGCTGGAAACGCGCAAATGGCAGGACCAGTCGGGTCAGGACCGCTATTCGACCGAAGTCGTTCTGCGCCCCTTCACCGGCAACCTCACCCTGCTCGGCGGCCGCGGTGACGGCGGTCAGGGCGGCGGCGGTGGCGGTGGCTACGGCGGCGGTTACGACAACGGCCCGTCCTCGTCGGGCGGCGGTTACGGCGGCGGCTACGACAGCGGCCCGTCCGGCGGCGGCAACTCCGGCGGCATGGACGACGAAATTCCGTTCTAAACAAAAAGCCCCGCCATCCGGCGGGGTTTTCATTTGTCCAAGGGGGCTCTGCCCCCACGCCCTTCGGGCTTCCCCCCGAGGTATTTTCGTCAGAATGAAACGCCGGCCGCTCTGCCTTTGTGCCCGAAATATCCCGGGGTGAATGGCCGAAGGCCAGAGGGGCAGCGCCCCTCCGCTGTCTTATCCGTTCAGCGCATCGGTCAGAACGTCGAGCACCGCATCACGCGGCACATCGGATGTGACGAAGCTTTCGCCGATGCCGCGCGCGAGGATGAAGCGTAGCTTGCCGTCGAGGACTTTCTTGTCCTGTCCCATGAGACCCAAGAGCGTTTCCGCATCCGGCAATTCGCCGTCAATATCGGTGACGTCGGTTTTCATGCCCATGTCTTTGAGGTGGGCACGGACGCGGCTGGGGTCTTCTTGACTACACAGACCAAGGCGGGCCGAGAGTTCGAAGGCCAGCGCGCAGCCGATCGATACGCCTTCACCGTGCAGGAGGCGGCTGGAGTAGCCCGTCGCGTTTTCCAGCGCGTGGCAGAACGTGTGGCCGAGGTTGAGGAGCGCGCGGTCACCCTGCTCGGTCTCGTCGCGCATGACGATCTCGGCTTTCATTTGCACTGAGCGGGTCACCGCGTGGACGCGGGCTTCCATGTCGCCGTCGCGCAGCGCGGGGCCATTTTTCTCCAGCCAGTCGAAGAACTCCGCATCGCCGAGCAGGCCATACTTCACGACTTCGCCGTAACCTGCGAGGAAGTCGCGCTCGGGCAATGTCGAAAGGATCGCGGTGTCGGCCAGAACGAGGCTGGGCTGGTGGAAAGCGCCGATGAGGTTCTTGCCTTGGGGCGCGTTGATACCCGTTTTGCCCCCAACCGAGCTATCAACCTGCGCGAGCAGCGATGTCGGGATCTGCACGAACCGCACGCCGCGGCGCACGACAGCTGCCGCGAAGCCGACGAGGTCACCGATCACTCCGCCGCCAAAGGCGATGACGATGCCGGTGCGCTCGACCTTTTCGGACAGTAGCCATTCGACGGCGCGGGAGAACTGCTCCCACCCCTTCGTGCTTTCGCCTGCCGGCAGCGCCAGCGCGGTGTGGGAGATGCCCGCCTTGTCCAGCGAGGCTTCGAGCGTTTTCAGGTGCAGGCCCGCGACGGTTTCATCGGTGATGATCGCCACGGAGGGCTTGCGCAGCAGCGGCAGGATGCGCGCGCCACTTTCCTCCAGAAGACCCGGTCCGATCACAACATCATATTCGCGGCCCGGAAGGTCGACGTGCACGGTTTGCTGCATTTTATTCTTTCTCCAGGACATCGGGGCGGGACAGCAGAGAGCGGATCACGTTGTTCGTGGTCGCCTCGATGCTGTTGCCCTTCTTGGTTTGCGCGCTGAGGTTCGCCAGCGCGTAGATCGGATCGCGTTTCGTCATCAGTTCCGAGAGCGTCTTGCGCGGGTTCGGGGTGCGGAGCAGCGGACGGGTGTCCTTGTGCCGGACGCGGTCCCAGAGCGTATCAAGCGTCGCCTTCAGCCAGACCGACACACCTTTTTCGGTGATCGCAGTGCGGTTCCGTTCGGCCATGAAGGCACCGCCGCCCGTGGACAGGATGCAGGGCGGACCGGACAGAAGGCGCTCGATCACCTCGCTTTCGCGGCGGCGAAAGAACTCCTCACCGTCGCGGGTGAAGATCTCTGCGATGGTAGCGTTGGCGGCGACTTCGATCTCGTGATCCGAATCGACGAAGGGGACGCCCAGTTTTGCGGCGAGCGCCTTGCCGATGGCGCTTTTGCCCGACCCCATCATCCCGACAAGAACGACCGTGCGATGCAGACGGTATTTTTCAGCTTTCGCGACCGAGTTGTCGGTGTCGTGATCGCTCTCCTGCACCCGAGGGCCCATTTTGTTATCCAAACTGACGTGATCTTGTGTTCAAGGGAATATATAAAGACCGCCAAGGGTGCAAAGCCCGTCGAGGCGAAGAAGGCAAGAAAGGTTCGGGAATGTTGTGGAAACTGATCAAGCTTCTACTGGTTCTGCTGATTTTGGCAGGCATCGGTCTGGTGATTTACGCTTATGTCGGACCGCTGATTTTCCCGTCGGACTTTGATGCGCCGACGCAGACCGTCACCCAGCCTATTGAATTGGACGTCGAGTAATCACATGCGGTTTGCCGGTACGATATCCCTACTGGCGTTGATCGCCAGCACCGCGAGCGCCCAGTCGGAAGAGCCGCTTTCGGCCATCGACTGGCTGTCGCGCAGCGTTGATCCCACGACCGAACAACCGCTGGGACAGGCGGTGCCGAACGGCATGGAGGGCGCTGTGGACGAGGACGTGACCGTCACGCCGCTCGATAGCGCGTCGCCGGATACTGTCGGCATACTTTCGGCGCAAATCACCGGTCTGCCGATGAACCTCTGGCAGCAGTCGGACGAATCGACGCTGGTCAATCTGGTGAACGCAGAGCGCACGTCGATGCTGCCTGCGGTTCAGGATCTACTCGTTACGCTACTTCTTGCCGAAGCCGTGGCCCCTCACGATGCGGGCTCCGATGGCGAGTTGTTCCTTGCGCGCCTCGACAAACTGCTGGACCTCGGACAGCTCGAACAGGCGCAGGCGCTTGTCGAGGCAGCCGACCTCAAGCGGCCCGAAATTTTCCGTCGCTGGTTCGATATCTCGCTGCTCACTGGCACCGAAGAGGCGACCTGTGCGATGCTCAACGACGTGCCCGACCTTTCGCCCACCGAGGCGGCGCAGATTTTCTGCCTCGCGAGGGGCGGCGATTGGGATGATGCTGTGCTGGTGTTCAACACTGCCCGCGCACTGGGCGACATGCCTGCCGATCTGGAGCTGCTGGTCGAGCGGTTCCTTGACGCGCACCTCGACGATATTTCTGCCCCGCTGGAGCAGCCCGAGCGCCTCAGCCCGCTGGTCTTCCGCATGTTCGAAGCCATTGGCGAGCCGATTGCGACGACCTCTCTGCCCCGCGCCTTCGCCTACGCCGACCTGCGCGACATCATGAGCTGGCGCACCCGTCTGGAAGCCGCCGAGCGTCTGGCCCGCGCCGATGCGATCAATTCCAACGTCCTGCGCGCACTCTATGAGGAACGCAGCCCCGCCGCATCGGGCGGTGTCTGGGACCGCGCCGAAGCGTTCCAGCAGTTCAGCACCGCCATCAACGCAGGCGACCCGAGCGCCGTGTCCTCCACCCTGCCCGCCGCTTGGGCCGCGATGGAAGAAGCCCGCGCCGAGGCACCGTTCGCCCGTCTGTTTGCCGCCGATTTGGCGCGTCTGCCGCTGACGGGAGTGGCCAAGAAACTCGCCTTCCGCATCGCGATGCTCTCGCCCGAATACGAAGAAGCCGCGCAGACTTACGTGCCGACCGACGTGGATGAGGCGTTCTATATCGCTGTCGCGCGCGGTGACGTCAGCGAAGTCGAGCCGCAGTCCGACAAGCAGCGCACGATTTATAACGCCTTCCAAGGCACCCCCGTCCCCGACATCACTTCGACCCTGCTGGGCGAGCGCAAACTAGGCGAGGCATTGCTTCGCGCCATTGCGACCTTCGGTGAAGGCATGACAGGCGATCCCGTCGGCATCACCGAGGCGCTGGCTACCTTCCGTGCTGTCGGGCTTGAGGACGTCGCCCGCCGCGCCGCCCTCGAATATCTGCTGCTGGAGCGTCCGTCGTGACACCAGCCGAGCAGCCTATGCTTCATTGGGTGCAGGCATTCCTTGAGGCACAGGCCGCCGAGCTTGACGCGGCAACCAATACGCAACTGGCCTACGCGCGCGACCTCAAGGATTTCGCGGGCTGGCTGGAGCGGCGAAACCACCATTTCGCCACCCTCATGCAGGATCAGGTCGAAGACTACCTGATCGCCTGCGAGGCCGAAGGGCTGGCCCAATCCACCCGCGCCCGCCGCTTGTCGGCCATCAAACAGCTCTACCGTTTCGCGTTCGAGGAAGGCTGGCGCGAAGATAACCCCGCCATCCAGATCCGCGGTCCGGGGAAGACGAAGAAACTCCCCAAAACGCTGTCCGTCGATGACGTGGACAAACTGCTCCACGCCGCGCGCACCCACGGGCGCGAGGTGGCGCGGAACACATGCCTGATGGAACTGCTCTACGCCACGGGGATGCGTGTGACCGAACTGGTCAGCCTGCCCGTCGCCGCCGTCAGGGGTGATCCGCAGATGGTGCTGGTGCGCGGCAAAGGTGGCAAGGAACGCATGGTGCCACTGTCGGACCCTGCCCGTGCCGCCATTACCGACTGGCTGATCGAACGCGACAACGCCGAGGAACTCGCCCGCCGCAAAGGCCAGCTTGCGTCGAAATTCCTGTTCCCCTCGCGCGGAAAAGACGGCCACCTCACGCGGCACCGGTTCTTCATGCTGATCAAGGAACTCGCCGTGGCGTCCGGCATTTCGCCCGCCTCGGTCACGCCCCACACGCTGCGCCACGCCTTTGCCACGCACCTGCTCGAAGGCGGCGCGGACCTGCGCGTCATCCAGACCATGCTGGGCCACGCGGACCTCGCGACCACGGAAATCTACACCCACGTGGTCGACGAGCGCCTGAAATCACTGGTGCTCGAACATCACCCGTTGGCGCGAAAGAGCGGCAAGACAACTTGAAACAGGGGCGTCCGCGCCCCATAACCGAGAGAGAAACTCGGAAAATCATATGACTACGGCTCTCGACACTGCATTCTGGTTCACTTCCGCCGGCATCCTCGTGCTGCTGGTGCTTTCGGCGTTCTTCTCGGGCTCCGAACCCGCGCTGACGGCTGCCAGCCGCGGCAAGCTGCGCGCTGCCGCCGACAAAGGCTCCCGCCCCGCCGAAAACGCGTTGGAGGTGACCGAAGACAGCGAACGCCTGATCGGCTCGATCCTGCTCGGCAACAACGTGGTCAACATCCTCGCGACCTCGCTGGCGACCGCCCTGCTGACCAAGGTCTTCGGCCAGAACGGTGTGGCGGTGGCGACGCTGGCGATGACGCTGCTCGTCCTGATCTTTGCCGAGGTGCTGCCCAAGACCTACGCGATCACCAATGCTGAAACCGTGGCGAGCCGCGTTGCCGCGCCGATCAAGGTCGTCATTCTGGTCTTTTCGCCCATCGTGTCCGCCGTCCGGCTGCTGGTGCGCCTCGTGCTGCGCGTTTTCGGCGTCGATACCGACCCCAACAGTCACATCCTTGCCGTGCGCGAAGAAATCGCGGGCGCGCTGAACCTCGGTCACTCCGAAGGCGTGGTGGAAAAGGAAGATCGCGACCGCATCCTCGGCGCGCTCGACCTGTCTGACCGCTTTGTCGAAGAGGTGATGACCCACCGCTCCAACATCGAAATGCTGGACGCCGACCTGCCCGTTACCGAAATCCTCGACCGCGTTCTGGAAAGCCCGCACACCCGTCTGCCGCTCTATCGCGGCGAGATGGAAAACGTCGTCGGCGTCCTCCACGCCAAAGACCTGCTGCGCGCCCTCAACCGGATGATGGCCGACGGACGCATCGAGCCCGAGGAGATGGCGAATTTCAACATCCTCGACGTGGCGATGGAGCCCTACTTCATCCCTGAAACCACCACGCTCGACGACCAGATGCGCCAGTTCCTGAAGCGCAAATCGCACTTTGCGCTGGTGGTGGACGAATACGGCGGGCTTGAAGGTCTGATTACGCTCGAAGACATCCTTGAGGAAATCGTGGGCGAGATTGCCGACGAATTCGACGAAGAAGACAACGACCAGATCACCGAAACCGAAGACGGCGCGGTGATCGTGGACGGCGCGATGACCATCCGCGACCTCAACCGCGCGCGCGACTGGAACCTGCCCGATGACGAGGCGAACACCGTTGCGGGCCTTGTGATCCACGAAGCCCAACTGATCCCCCTGCGCGGTCAGGTGTTCAGCTTCCACGGCTTCCGCTTCGAGGTTCTGGAGAAGGAACGCAACCGCGTTGCAACTGTGAAAATACGTCCGCTCGGCTAATACTTTCGCGCGGCGGTATTGTACCTTTGCGCAATACAACTTTTACGATTTTACGGTATAACGAAGTTACTCCAGAGCGGTCAGCTTTGTAGTAAATTTCTCCCTGAAGGACTTGCCGCGCCTCTCTTGGCGCGGCTTTTTTCTGTACAGCGAAAATACTGCATTTTGCCTGTTGACGGTACGTGCTGCATTGCGTAGCGTCTGCACAAATAGTCGGCCAAGTCCGACAGGGAGAGATGTGAAAAGGAGCTGCGTTGCGGCTTCTTTTTACTTTGGGATCACGGCTTTACGAACCGAAGTTCAAGTATTTTCATCACTCCGTGATCGCCTGCAATTGTCAGCAAACCCTACTGGCACTATCTCCATCCTATGATAGCTTTCGCATCGACGAATAATTTAGGATTTATGATGATCAACACGCTTAAACCGCTCGCAACGATCGCCCTGATCGCCATGGGTGGCGCCGCCTTTGCTCAGGACGCCGAGCCCGCCACCGACGATGCCGCCGCGACCGCAGAGACGAACAGCGAAGCGACCGCAGAGCCGACCGTCCCGCAGCCGGGTCAGGTCTATATCAAGGAAACCTCGGGCGACTGGGAAGTCCGCTGCATGAAGGCGGAAGAAGGCAACACCGACGACTGCCAGATCTACCAGCTTCTGACAGACGGTGACGACAACGCCGTTTCCGAAGTGAAGATGTTCCCGCTGCCCGAAGGCAACGAAGTCGTCGCTGGCGCCGTGATCGTCGTTCCGCTGATGACCCTGATCCCCGAAGGCGTGACCCTGACGGTCGATGGCGGCCAGCCGCAGCGTTACCCGTTCGAATTCTGCAACCAAGCTGGCTGCGTCTCGCGCATCGGTCTGCGTGCGGAAGAACTCAACAGCCTCAAGCGCGGCAACAAGGGCACCGTGCGCCTCGTGCCTGCCGGCGCTTCGGAAGGTGATGAAGTGCTGCTCGACATGTCGCTGACCGGCTTCACCGCCGGCTTCGAACAGGCGACCGCACCGCGCTAATCCGCGCCATATCTGAAAACGAAAACGCCGCCCCTTCGGGCGGCGTTTTTTGTTAGCTGGCTTTGCGGAGCGCGAGGACCGCGTTGAGCCCCCCGAAGGCAAAGGCGTTGGACAGCACCGTGTCGACATTCGCCTCCCGCGCCTCGTTCGGCACCACGTCGAGCGCACATTCGGGGTCGGGCTCCTCATAGCCGATGGTCGGAGCGATCACGCCGTCACGCAGCGCCATAACGCAGGCCAGCAATTCCACCGCGCCCGTGCCGCCGATCAGGTGGCCGTGCATGGATTTCGTCGACGAAATCATCAGCTTGTCCGCGTGGCTGCCGAACGCATCCGCGACAGCTGCCGATTCCGTTTTGTCGTTCGCCGCCGTGCCGGTGCCGTGGGCGTTGATGTAGCCAACCTCGGAGGCGTTGATCTTGCCATCCTTCAGTGCGCCGGAAATCGCACGGGCCGCGCCCTGCTTCGACGGCATCACGATATCGGACGCGTCCGAGGACATGGCAAAGCCGACGACCTCGGCAAGGATGACTGCGCCGCGCTTCTTGGCGTGCTCGTATTCCTCGAACACAAAAACGCCCGCGCCTTCGCCCTGCACCATGCCGTTGCGGGTGGCGCTGAACGGACGGCAGGCGTCCTTGGACATGACGCGCAGACCTTCCCACGCTTTCACGCCGCCGAACACCAGCATCGATTCCGAACCGCCCGTCAGCATGGCCTGCGCCATGCCCGAACGGATCATCTGGAACGCCATGCCCATAGCATGGTTCGACGACGCGCAAGCGGTCGCGACGGTGAACGATGGGCCGCGGAGGTTGAACTCCATCGACACATGGCTGGTCGCGGCGTTGTTCATCAGTTTGGGCACGATAAAGGGGTGAACGCGGTTCTTCCCTTCCTCGTAAACGGCGCGGTAATTTTCGTCCTGCGTGGACAGACCACCGCCCGAGGTGCCGAGGATCACGCCAGAGCGGTCGGCCAGCTCGCCTTGGAACACGATGCCAGATTGGGCCATCGCTTCGCGCGCGGCGAGCAGCGTAAACTGGGTGAAGCGGTCGAACAGCGCGATTTGCTGGCGGTTGAAATGCGCCTGCTCGTCGTAGTTTTTGACCTGCGCGCCGATCTGCACGGCCAGACGGTCGACATCACGGATGTCGAGCGGACCGATACCGCAGCGCCCTTCGCGCATGGCCTCTAACGTGGAAGAGACATCTTGGCCGAGCGCGTTGATCGTGCCGGCTCCGGTAATGACGACGCGGTGCATTGCGGCTCAGACCTTTTCCGTCACCAGCTGCTCGACGGCAGCAACGATCGACGCAACGGTCGAAATGTCGAATTCGCTCTTCTCGGGCTCGTTGGCGTTGAACGGGACAGTAATGTCGAACGCTTCTTCGATCGCGAAAATGCTTTCCACCAGACCAAGGCTGTCGATGCCCAGATCTTCGAGAGTGTTTTCCATCTTCACGTCCGACGGCTCCAGAACGGCCTGCTCGGCAATGATAGCGATGGTTTTTTCACGAACGTCGTTCGTCATGCTGTAGTCCCCGTATCCCATTACAGCGCGCGCCCGATAGGCCGCGCTGATGATCTAGTCATTCTGGCTTACTATTGAAACCAGATTTTGACGATCCGACCTTGTCGCGCAAAAAACGTGGTAGGCGGCGGAGTGCCTTATACATATCGACCTGCTGCGTCATCGTCGTCGCAGGGTAGCCCATCATCACACGACCCGATGGTACATTGGCAAGGACGATCGTCCCCGCCGACGTAACGACATCGTCACCGATTTTCAGATTGTCACCGACGCCCGTCTGCCCGCCAAGCACAACGCGGTCCCCGATCACCGTGGAACCCGCGACAGCCGCATGGCCAGCCATCAGGCAGTGGTCGCCCATCGTGACGTTGTGGCCAAGGTGGCAGCCGTTGTCGATCTTACAGCCGTTGCCGATTTTCGTCGCGCGAATGGTGCCTGCGTCGATGGTGCTGCCGACGCCGATTTCGCAGTCGTCACCGATCTCCACACCTCCGAGGGAGTGGATACGGTGCCAGCTTGGATCGTCGGGAATGTTCGCCTCGGCCTCACCCATGGTGGCGCGGGCGCGTTCGACGTTCGACACATCGGCGGACACCCACGAAAACCCGTCGCTGCCGATCACGGCGTTCGGATGGATAACAGCGCGCGCACCGATGCTGACGCGGCGCATGATCTTGGCCCCGTCGAGGATCACCGACCCTTCGCCAATCACAGCGCCCGGTGCAATGACCACATGAGCCGCAATCCGCGAGCCTGCGCCGATCTTCGCGCCTTTTCCGACTATACTATAAGGACCAATGGCGACGCCCTCGCCGATCTGGGCGCCGTCAGTGATTGCGGTGGCGTGGATGCCGTCCTCGATATCCCAAGGCGTGTCGAGCATTTGTGTGAGGCGAGCCATGGCGAGGCGGGCACGGGGCGCGATGATCGCAGCCTCCAGCCCTAGCGCTTCCCAGTCGGCTCCCGGCCAGACGACCGCAGCGCGGGCCTGCCCTTCGGCCAGTTTCTCGCCGTAAGCGGGCGACATCGCCAGCGCCAGATCGCGCGGACCAGCCGAAGCAGGCTCCGACGCGCCGTCTACAATGATGTCTGTTGCCCCGAACGCCTCAGCGTTCAGAGCCTTTGCAATCTCAGCGATCGAGTGTGCCATGACATCCTCCGTTTCAGGAGGGTTTAGCCCTGAACGCCGGCGCCTGCCACCCCTGCCGCACTCAGCGCGTTCCAGATCTGGCGGTCACGACCATAAACGTCGCGGCGGAATTGCAGCGTGCCGTCCGCGTTGGTGAAGGCCGTGCGGTAATCGAGGTGCACAGGAATCGGCGTGTCCAGATTGACGCGCTGTTCAACACCAGAGCGCAGCTTGGACTGGAAGAAACCCTGCGGATCGTCCGTCTGCACCGCGAGCAGCGCATAGGCAAAGTCGTGCGGGTCCTGAAGGCGGATACAGCCGTGGCTGAACGCGCGGGATTCGCGGGCGAACAGACTGCGCGACGGGGTGTCGTGCAGATAGATGTTGTAGCGGTTCGGGAACATGAACTTCACGGTTCCCAGCGCGTTACCCGGACCCGGCGGCTGCTTCATCGAATACGGGAAGGTCGATGCGGTGAACTGGCTAAAGTCCTGATTGCGGCTCATCACCTGCCCAGAGGCATTGATGATCTGGAGCTGACCCGCTGCGGCAGGGTTCTGTTGGAGCTGCGGCAGGTACTCACCCACGACAATGGAACGCGGCACGTACCAGCTGGGGTTGATGACCATGTGGTCCATCGTGTCCGAGAACTCCGGCGAGCGGCGGTCGCTGGTGTTGGCACCGATGACGGCGCGGGTCTCGAAGGTGACGATACCGTCGTCAATGATCTTTGCGGTGAAGTCCGCCTGATTGACCCAGACGTGGCGCTCGCCGCGCTCGCGGTTCAGCCAGCGTTCACGCTCCATCGCGACGATCACGGATTGCAGGCGCTCTTCGGGCGAAACGTTCAGTTCCGTCAGCGTGCCGCCACCGGCAACACCGTCAACGAGCAGACCGTGCTCGGCCTGGAATTTGCTGACCGCCTCGACCAGTTGTTCATCGTAGGTCGATGAGACCGAACGGCCCATGTAGCCCATCTTGATCAGGCGATTGCGCAGCTCGACCACGGTCGCACCGGTATCGCCGGGACGCAGCGTATCGGACGCGCGGACCGTTTCGCCCCAACCGCCCGCAAGAATACGGTGTTCAAGGTCGATCTTGGCGCGCATCAGGCGGGCATATTCGCCGGTCTGCGGTGCGAGGTCGCGGATAAAAGTCGTGGGATCGGCCTCAGCGAACGCGGTCAGCGTTTCCAGACGGTCCCGCACGGGCGCCTGTCGCTTGATGTCGGAAGACACTCGCGACGGCACGAGGATACCGCTTTGCAGATCGCGGGCATAATCGAGGAACAGCTTTGTCAGCTCCACATCCATCTGACCCCGTTCGTAAACAGTGTCGGCAACCTGCATTCGGGCGATCAGCGCCTGCGGGTCGAACTGGGCTTGCGGCAGGCCGTGGAGCGAGGCGGAATCAAACGCGCCGAGCAGCGCATTGCGGCGCGCTTGGGCCAATTCGTCGGTTCCGGACCAGAGCCCTTGGAAGTCGCGAGCGCGATAAAACGCGGCAATCGCGTCGTCCTGAGAGGCATTCTCGGCAATTGCCTGTCGGAAAGCCGTCACTTGGGCGTGTGCCGGAGTGCTGAATACAACCGTCAAGGCGATTGCGGTGGCAGCCATAAAGGCGGCGGGGCGTTTTACAATTCGCGCCATACTTATACCAAATGCCTCATTTTATTCATAAAACCGCATTGCACGCGGCGTTTTCATTGATAATAGGCCGCTCTTTGAATTCCGCCAATGCCAACTGTCCCGACTATCCATTTGCAGGGTAATTCGGCCACAGGCACAAATCCGCACAGGTTTTGCGCAAAATCCTGCCGATTTGTGCGCAGGCTATGGAACCTTTCTCAATCCATGGTTGGTTCGTTAACCTTCCCATGTCATAAAGTGCCTGCATCTGGGGATGAGATGACACAACCCGCTCGATAGCGGGCACTAGAAACGGGACAGGCAATTTACCATGACTGAACACACCTCTACGGGTTTCACTCGGCGTGGACTTCTGCGTGCATTCGCGGCAACGACCGTTGTTGCAGCACCAACGTTTTCCAAGGCCGCTGGGTTCCTTCGTGGTGCGGGAGATATTCGCCGCATCAAGATGTACTCGGGTCGTACCGGTGAAAAAGTGGACATGATCTACTGGGTCGAAGGCGAATATATCCGCGAAGCCGTGGATCAGGTCACCTACTTCATGCGCGACTGGCGCAACGGCCAGACCAAAAACGTCGACACCCGCACGATCGACATTATGGCCGCTGTTCACAATATGCTCGAAACCGACGAGCCGTACATGATGCTCTCGGGCTATCGTTCGCCGGAAACCAACGCGATGCTGCGTAGCCGTTCGTCGGGCGTGGCCAAGAACTCGCTGCACATGCAGGCACAGGCCGCAGACCTCCGTCTGCAAAGCCGTTCGATCACCCAGATGGCTTCGGCAGCACAGTCGTGCCAGGCTGGCGGCGTCGGCACCTATCGTGGCTCGAACTTCGTCCACATGGACTGTGGCGGCGTGCGTGCGTGGAACGGCTAAAGCCTTCCGGCTTTGGCTATGGAATTTGGGCGCCTTCGGGCGCCTTTTTCCTTTTTAGGGGCCTAGATATCGTCGTCTATCAGCGCTGACGGGTCCATCGACTTGATCCAGCTCTCAGGCACGCCCGCAATCTGGATGTCATAAGTCCGGATCGACGACGACACGACGCCGACGCTGTTGTCGGGGAAACGGCAGCCCATCATCACCCGCGCGTACGAGACCGGGAATTTCTGATCCGGTTCCTCGCGCGGCAGCTCGGTCGAGATGTGATCGAAGCGCACGCCGCCACTGGCCAGAATTTCGCGGTACGGATCGAACGACACCGCGCCCAGACCAGAGCCGCGCACAAGGCTGCTGAAGGTCAGACCAATGCTCGACGCGGCCCAGTCCTTACCGAACCACGTGGCATAGGACGAATGCTCACCGATCTCAGCACAAACCCATTGCGTCCCCGAAGGACGGAACACGATGCAGTGCGAGCGATGTGCTGCAAACGCCGGATGATTGAGCTTTCCCTCGGCCTCCGCCCAAGCCTTTGCAATCGCGCGAAGCCTCTCCGGCCCGTCCTGCCAGAGCTTCGAGAGGGAGTGCTGCTGGAGATAGTAGCGGTTCCCCTGCTCCGGCTCGACCATCAAGTGGGACAGTCCCTTGATCTTTCCGGACTGGTTCTTGAGCCACCCATCGCCCCGCGCCACGATCTCGAGCGCCTCGTCGAGCGCCCGCTCGCCCTCCGGCGTCAACTTGTAGCGGCGGTCGTCGTCAAGCTCGAACAGCTTCTCGCCACGTTCCTGTTCCAGAATCGAGATATGCCGGCGCACAGTCTGCCGGGTGCTACCCAAAAGGGTAACGGCACGCGAAAGATTTAATACTTCTGCGAGCGTCGTAAACGATCGCAGCATTTCATATAACAACGATGCGCGTCCCTGGTTATGCGTACTCACTGGCGACACTGCCTCAACATACATTATGGTTGTATGTTATTACGGCAAAGTCTTGAAATTCCGTTCTATTCTAATACCAATGAGTGATAAATCATACATTGGTGTATGATACACTTACCGTTGCCGAACAAATTTCATCAGTTGAATATTACTTCATCGTTCCTGATAGGAAGTTTAACGAGTAACGATGGAGAACAGCATGGCCCACCCGGTAGACGATTTCGTCGCACAGCGAATTCGGCAGGCTCGCTTGATGCGCGGATTGACCCAATCGGGACTGGCTGCACAGATCGGCTGTTCGTTCCAGCAGCTCCAGAAATACGAAGCCGGCCAGAACCGCGTTTCGGCCAGCCGTCTGTATGAAATTGCCGAGGCACTCGACGTCCAACCGTCCTATTTCTTTGACGGATACGACTCCACCGCGCCCCAGCAGGAGATGGACAACACCGCCTCGCGCATCCTGTTCGCGCTGGCCAAGGTCGACGATCCCGACGTTCGCGAAAGCCTCTGCCGGATGGTCCAGTCCATTGCGAACAGCAATGGTGGTGCGGACTCCTTCGAATAACTCCCCCATCTACCTAAACGTCTACTTCATTCGGTCGTTACATCTGCTGTACCCCTAACAAAGGGGCAGTTGAGAAACGGACAGTAAGATGCAGATTGCAGGTATGGCACGTCTCGAGCTCGGCGTTCTCGCCGGTTCGGTTTTGGTAAGCGGTGGTTTGGTAGCGTGGCAACTGAGCGGCGGACCCGCGTGGTCCAGCGCCCTTGTAGGCGTGGTCGGCATCGGCACGGCGATCTTCGGACTTCAGCGCGGCACCCGCTGGGAAAAGCGCTTCAGCAAGGTCCGCACGACCTTCCGTGGCATCACAAACGACAAGAACCTGTCCCGCCGCGTCGGACTTGGCGCGAATTGCAGCATAGACTCCTTCCTGACCGAGCTTGAAAATACGATGCAGACCCTCGGGCGCGGCTCGGCGGATGTGAACGTGTCGTCCAAGGCGCTCGCCTCCGCGATCCAGCTCGTCGGCAGCAACTCCGAACAGCAATCCGCGGCGGTCGAGGAACTGTCCGCATCGGTCGAGGAAACCGCGAGCGTCGTGCGTTCCAACGCGCAGACCGCGAAACTTGCCAACGAACTGGCCAGCGGCGCCGCCCGCACCGCAGAGCGCGGCAAGAACCAGGTCGACAACATGGTCACCGCGATGGACAAGATCGAAACCTCCTCGCGCGAGATCATGCAGATCATCAAGGTCATCGACGAAATCGCGTTCCAGACCAACCTGCTCGCGCTGAACGCCGCTGTTGAGGCCGCTCGCGCTGGTCAGCACGGCCGCGGCTTTGCCGTCGTCGCGCAGGAGGTCCGCAACCTCGCTGCCCGTTCATCCAAGGCCGCGCAGGAAACCTCGCGCCTCATCGAGACCTCACGCCAGCAGGTTGTTGTCGGCGTGGAGACCTCCAGCGAGACCAGCCAGACCTTCGAGAAGATCAACAAGGACATCGCAGAGGTTGCGACCCGTCTGGGCGAGATCAACCTCGCCAGCTCGGAGCAGACCCGCGCGGTGGACCAAATCAACTTCTCCATGACCGAGATCGAAAACCTCACCCGCCGCAACACCTTGCAAGCGGATGAGCTGAACACCACGCTCGGCAGCCTGTCTTCGGCGAACGAGATCATCCGCAACGAGATCGCGACCTACAAACTGTCTAACACCGAGCTGGGCCATAACGGCACCGGAAAGCAGAAGCCCGCGAACAGCGGCGCGCCTGCAAAGAAGGCAGACCAGATCGCGGCGCAATAAGAGCGCCGCGTAAAACCCTGTTTACAATAAAGAAAGGGGAGCCACGCGGGCTCCCCAGTGTCACGGATCGGGTGGATTGATTTACCGCCCGTTAGCTTTTTGCCTGTATCCCGATCCGCGTCGGGGGCCAGCGCACCAGCCCCGGAACTGTGACGCCAGAGCGCGAATGCCGCCCCCTAGCCTTTTGATCTGCCAGCGAAAACTGCCGCCAGACCGAAATCCTTAGCTACAGCCCGATGTCGAGCCGCAGGTGTTGCACTTCATGCAGGTGCCGTTGCGCACGAGGGTATAGTTCCCGCATTCGCCGCACGGGTCGCCTTCGTAGCCTTGCATCCGCGCCTTGTCACGGGCGGAAATGGCTGTCGCCACGGCAACTTCGGACACTGTCGACTGCACCGTTTGCGCAACCGTCGGCGCGACCGGCGCAACGCTGTTCAGCATCGTCAGCTCTTCGGGCAAACGCTTGCGCAGGTAACCTGCCGAAGAGATTTGTCGCAGTACTTCCAACGACTTGGACGCCGCAGTTTCACTGGGTTGCGAAACGTTCGTGCCCTGTTCGGCGTGCAGATCGTCGAAGGCCGCGCCCTGCGGTTTGATGTGCGCGAGGTCGGTACGGTCGAGGTAGGACACCGCCAATTCGCGGAAGATGTAGTCGAGGATCGAGGTCGCCGACTTGATCGAGTCATTGCCTTGAACCATGCCCGCCGGTTCGAACTTGGTGAAGGTGAACGCGTCAACGAACTCTTCCAGCGGCACGCCGTACTGGAGGCCGACGGACACCGCGATGGCGAAGTTGTTCATCATCGCGCGGAAGCCAGCACCTTCCTTGTGCATGTCGAGGAAGATCTCGCCGAGGTTGCCGTCAGCGTATTCGCCCGTGCGCAGATAGACCTTGTGACCACCGACGACGGCTTTCTGGGTGTAGCCCTTGCGGCGCTCGGGTAGCTTCTGGCGGCTGGCGCGGACGACTTCCTTGACGATGACCTTCTCGATCACCTTCTCGGCGATGACAGCGGCCTTTTCGGTCGGGGTGCCGCTCTCCAGCACTTCCGCCGCCTCGTCATCATCCTCCACCAGCGCAGCGGCGAGCGGTTGCGACAGTTTGGAGCCGTCACGGTAGAGCGCGTTCGCTTTGATGCCGAGGCTCCACGACAGCTCGTAGGCTTTCTGGCAGTCCTCGATGGTCGCTGAGTTCGGCATGTTGATTGTTTTGGAGATCGCACCCGAGATGAACGACTGCGCCGCCGCCATCATGCGGATGTGCGCATCAACCGACAGGAAGCGCTTGCCCTTCTTGCCGCACGGGTTCGCGCAGTCGAAGATGTGGTAGTGCTCTTCCTTCAGATGCGGCGCGCCTTCCAGCGTCATAGTGCCACAAACGTGGTCGTTGGCCGCATCAATGTCCTGCTTGGTGAAACCGAGGTGGCGCAGCAGATCGAACGACGGATCGTTGAGCTTGGCCGCAGGGATACCGAGCGACTTCTGGCAGAACTCCTCACCAAGCGTCCATTGGTTGAACACGAAACGGATGTCGAAAGCGGTTTTCAGCGCCGCTTCGATCTTGTCGATCTCTGGCTGGCCGAAGCCGTGGCCGATCAGCGCGGTGTGGTTGATCGCGGGCGCCTGACCGATGGTGCCGTGACCGACGGCGTAGGCGATGATCTCTTCGATCTGGGCGGAGTTATAGCCCAGCCCTTCAAGCGCCGACGGCACGGAGCGGTTGATGATCTTGAAATAGCCGCCGCCCGCGAGCTTCTTGAACTTCACCAGCGCGAAGTCCGGCTCGATGCCCGTGGTGTCGCAATCCATCACCAGACCGATGGTGCCGGTCGGTGCGATGACCGAAACCTGAGCGTTGCGGTAGCCGTGCTTTTCGCCCAAACGCAGCGCTTCGTCCCATGCCTCGGTCGCGAGCGAGATTAGACTGTTGTCGGGGCAGTTGCCGTGGTCAAGCGCGACAGGCTTGACCGCAAGCGCCTCATAGCCGTCCGCGTTGCCATGCGCTGCATTGCGGTGATTGCGAATAACGCGCAGCATGTGCGCCTTGTTCCGCTCGTAGCCCGCAAACGCGCCCAGCTCGCCCGCGATCTCGGCCGAGGTGGCATAGGCTATACCAGTCATGATCGCGGTCAGCGCGGCGTTCAGCGCACGGCCCTCGTCGCTGTCGTAACCGTAGCCCATGTTCATCAAGAGGCCGCCGATGTTGGCGTAACCCAGACCGAGCGTGCGGAAGTCATACGACTGCTGCGCGATTTCCTTGGACGGGAACTGCGCCATCATCACCGAGATTTCCAGCGTCATCGTCCAGAGGCGCGTCGCGTGGATGTAGGCTTCGGCGTTGAACTCACCCGCGTGGTAGAACTGGAGCAGGTTCATCGACGCGAGGTTACACGCGGTATCGTCGAGGAACATGTACTCCGAGCACGGGTTCGAGCCGCGGATCGCGCCGTCTTCGGGGCAAGTGTGCCATGCGTTAACGGTGTCGTGGAACTGGATGCCCGGATCGGCGCAGGCCCAAGCAGCGTGGCCGACCTGATCCCAGAGGTCGCGCGCCTTGACGGTCTTGGAAACCGTGCCGTCCTTGCGGTTGATCAGGTTCCAGTCGCCATCGTTGCGGACCGCCTCGAGGAAGGCATCTGTCACGCGGATGGAGTTGTTGGAGTTCTGGCCCGACACGCTCGCATAGGCTTCGCTGTCCCAGTCGGTGTCGTAGGTCGGGAACTCGATGCTGGTGTGGCCCTGCTTGGCGTAGTCCAGCACGCGCTTGACGTAGGTCTCGGGGATCGCGACCTTCTTGGCTTCGCGGATCGCGGTCTTCAGGCTGTCGTTCTTCGCGGGATCATAGGCGTCGGCCTCTGCGCCGTCCCAAGTGTTGATCGCCTTGAAGATCGCGTTGAGCTTCTGCTCGTGCATCTTGGAACCGGCGACGATGGACGCAACCTTCTGTTCCTCGATGACCTTCCAGTTGATGAAGTCCTCGATATCAGGGTGGTCCGCATCGACGATAACCATCTTCGCGGCGCGGCGGGTGGTGCCGCCCGATTTGATCGCACCGGCAGCGCGGTCACCGATCTTGAGGAAGCCCATCAGACCCGACGACTTGCCGCCGCCCGAGAGCTTCTCGCCCTCACCGCGCAGCGACGAGAAGTTGGTGCCCGTGCCCGAACCATATTTGAACAGACGCGCCTCACGGACCCAGAGGTCCATGATACCGCCCTCGTTCACCAGATCGTCGGCGACGGACTGGATGAAGCAGGCGTGGGGCTGCGGATGCTCATAGGCGGAATTCGATTTGACCAGCTTGCCGGTCTGGTAGTCGACATAGTGGTGGCCCTGCGCGGGACCGTCGATGCCGTAGGCCCAGTGCAGACCGGTGTTGAACCACTGCGGGCTGTTCGGCGCGGCCATCTGCTTGGCCAGCATGTAGCGCATTTCGTCAAAGTACGCGCGGGCGTCATCTTCGGTGGTGAAATAGCCACCCTTCCAGCCCCAGTAGGTCCACGCACCTGCGAGGCGGTCAAACACCTGCTTGGCACTCGTCTCTCCGCCCATCTCGGCGTCTTTGGCGGGGACGGAGCGCCACAGGAACTCGGGCACGTCCTTTTCTTTGACCTTGGTCGCACTGGACGGCACGCCCGCTTTGCGGAAGTATTTCTGGGCGATCACATCGCTGGCGACCTGGCTCCAGCTTTCAGGCACTTCGCAGTCGTCGAGTTTGAAGACGATCGACCCGTCCGGATTGCGGATTTCAGAAGAGACTTTGCGGAATTCGATACCCGCGTAGGCGTCCTGTCCGGCCTTCGTAAAGTAGCGCTCGATTTTCATCTTGTTCTGCCCAAAATTCCGGAGCCGTTCCCTGCCCCGATTAACCATTCCAGCCGAGCCCTGCCGACCGATCCCCCAAACGGCAAACAATGACCGGTGCTTCGGAGAGCCGAAACATGATGCCCGCTTAGGGCCGCTGCATTGTATTGAACCGATTGATCGGCACTACATCTGGTGAGACGTCGCCGATGCACGCAAATTGGCAAAACTAGGTTTAGGGGGTCAACGGTGTTTTTAATCTAAATGAAGGATAAAAACAGTTGACCGGCGGGGAACCGCACCAATTGCCCGATTCACCCACCGTTTCATCCACAGAGTGTTAACGCGGCCTTAATACTCTCGGCAATCTGCGCTCTATCCGTTCGGATAGTCGTTCACCAGTTTTGGGCAAACGCACAAAATCACGGCGCCGTGAGAACCGCAGTTCCCACCCGATGAATCAGATGATTCTGTTCTGAAGAGAGGAAGTGGTCGGGACGGCAAGATTCGAACTTGCGGCCTACGGTACCCAAAACCGTCGCGCTACCAGGCTGCGCTACGCCCCGACTGGCGCCCGTTTAAAGTGACTGATCCGGAAAGAAAAGATCAAAAAGTCACTGACAGGGTTTTGCCGCGCTCTCGCCCATCGACGGGTGCTGCATGACGTCGCCTTCCTCGATCCCGAGGCGCGCGGCAAGGCCGCCGTTGATCTCCAGCACATACTGGATGTCGTCCCCGCCGGGGATCGGCGTCTCGTCGAGCGGGATAGCTTTGTCGTGGATGCGGGTAATCGTGCCCGTTTCATCCGCAAAGAGCATGTCGAGAGAGATGAGCGTATTGCGCATCCAGAACGCGGTCTGCTGCGGATGCTCGTAGACAAACAGCATGCCCGACAAGGTCGGCATGGAGGGTACGTTCATCAGTCCCTGCGCCCGCTCTTCATAGTCGTCGGCCACTTGGACGGTGAAACGGGCGACACCGAAGTCGCCCGACACAGTGACAAGGTCATCGCGGCAGCTGACTTGTGCGGAAACAGGGTGAGTGAAACCTAGAACCGTGACGGTCGCCGCAATGAAAGAACTCAGCGTTGTATTGCGCTTTCCCAAACCAGTACCTCGACAGCCATCTTGCCACGCTTGCCATCAATGCTGCGCAGGCCGATCGCCTCGCCCGGTTGAAGGTCGGCAAGGCCCGAACGGCGCAGCACTTCGATGTGCAGAAACACATCCTCGGCCGATCCGAAGGCATTTGCAAACCCAAAACCTTTGGCTTTGTCGAACCACTTCACGCGGGCCGGTTCGATCTCGGTATCGGCGAGGACAGCCTCGTCGATTTCCACCAGATCGGTAAGCGTGCTGCCAGCGCCCGGATTTTCCGGAGGCTCGATCATGAGGATCTCTACAGCTTGAATACCGCGGTCGGTTTCCTGAGTTACGAGTTCGATACGCGAGCCGTCGGCAACAGAGCTTTGTCCGAAGTTGCGTAAGACGTTCGCGTGCAGAAGGATATCCGGTCCGCCAAGATCGGTTATGACAAAGCCATAACCCTTGGCAGGATCGAACCACTTGACGCGCCCGGTTAGGGTGCGTCCGGTCAGTATTTCGTCAGTCATCTTATTCATTATATTCCCGCCTCGACCCCCATCCGGCCGAAGTTTCTAGTTACCCAACAGACCTGTTTTTCGATGATAAAACAAGCTTAAACTTGGGATAGTACATTCACGAAGCGTGGAATTCACGGGTACAGACGGTCAATTTTCCACTCCTCATGTATATCCGAGCGGTACCATCGGAACCGGTCATGCAACCTGAACGCACCATCCGCCCAGAATTCGATTTCCAGCGGTCGAATTCGGAACCCGCCCCAGAACGGAGGACGTTTTGGATTGATTCCCTCACGTGCCGTTACGGTCGCAACTTCGGCCATCAGGGTGCCGCGGCTATCGAGCGGCTGCGACTGCTTGGATGCCCACGCCCCCAGACGGCTCTTGAGCGAGCGCGAGTTGTAGTAGTCGTCAGCCTGCGGACCGTCCTCTTTTTCCACCAGCCCGCGAACACGGACCTGACGGCGCAGCGATTTCCAGTGCATGACGAAGGCGGCCTTTCCGGCCTGCTCGACTTCCTGCGCCTTGCGGCTGCCGTAGTTGGTGTAGAAAACGAAAGCGTCGTCTTCGATGTCCTTGAGAAGAACCATGCGCGCATTCGGCATCCCGTCCGCATCCACGGTCGACAAAGCAATAGCATTGGGATCGTTGAGTTCCGATCCTTCGGCCTCGTCCAGCCACGCCTTTGCGATCACGAAAGGATCGTTTCCGGCAAAAATTCCGCTTCTGTCGCTCATGTTTTCTTCTCCAAACGGGCGGCACTTAACTTCGGGTTGTGCGCCTTCAATAGTGACGTTGCGTCGCGGGCGCACTTGATGACCAACGGCCAATCGCCTACACCGAAACGAAACTAAGCCTCGGAGGCAAGAGGAACATATGTCGTCACAACTGATGCAGGGCAAGCGCGGGCTCATCATGGGCCTTGCCAATGACAAATCGATTGCGTGGGGTATCGCCAAGGCGCTCGCCGATGCAGGCGCCGAGCTGGCGTTCTCCTATCAGGGCGAAGCGCTGCTGAAGCGCGTCGGCCCGCTGGCTGCGCAACTCGGCTCGGATACGGTTCTGCCTTGCGACGTGTCGGACATGGATTCGGTCGACGCCCTCTTCGGCGAACTGGAAGCCAAATGGGGCAAACTGGACTTCATCGTCCACGCCATCGGTTTCTCGGACAAGAACGAACTGCGCGGCCGCTACGTCGACACCACCCGCCAGAACTTCCTGACCACCATGGACATCTCGGTCTACTCGTTCACCGCCGTCACCCAGCGCGCGGCAAAGATGATGACCGAAGGCGGCTCGTGCCTGACGCTGACCTACTACGGCGCCGAACGCGTGATGCCCCACTATAACGTCATGGGCGTTGCCAAGGCCGCTCTCGAAGCGTCGGTCCGCTACCTCGCCGAAGACCTCGGCAAGGACGGCATCCGCGTCAACGCGATCTCGGCCGGTCCGATCAAGACGCTTGCGGCGTCGGGCATCGGCGACTTCCGCTATATTCTGAAGTGGAACGAGTACAATTCGCCGCTCCGCAAGAACGTGTCGATCGACGAAGTCGGCGGCTCGGCTCTCTACCTGCTGTCGGACCTGTCGACCGGCGTCACCGGCGAAACCCACCACGTCGACGCTGGCTACCACGTTGTCGGCATGAAGGCCGTCGACGCGCCGGACATGAACAAGGAATAAGCGATGACCACCGCCGCGTTCATCTCGATCGTTCTGATCCACCTCGCGGCGGCGATCTCCCCCGGTCCGAGCTTTGTCGTCGCCGTCCGCACCGCCGCCTCCGACGGTTTCCGTGTGGCTTCGGCGCTGGCCTTGGGCTTCGGACTGGGCGCTGTCCTCTGGGCGGGCGCGGCGATGGCCGGCCTCGCCATTCTGTTCGAACTGGTGCCCGCGCTGTTTCTGGGCCTGAAAATCGTCGGCGCGCTATTCCTGTTCTGGATCGCCTTCCAGATGTGGAAACACGCCAAAGAGCCCCTGCCCCAGAACACCGACACCGCCCCGCGCTCCGCGCTCTCGGCGATCCGCTACGGTTTCCTGACCTTCGCATCGAACCCGAAACCGGCCATTTTCTTCGGCGCGGTCTTCGTGGGCCTCGTGCCGCATGACACGCCCCTGCCGTGGCGTCTCGCGATCCTTGCGGCGGTTTTCGCCAACGAAACACTCTGGTATATCGTCGTCGCGCGCGTGTTCTCGATGCCACGCGCCCGAAATGCCTATCTGCGACTCAAGGCTGGCGTCGACCGCACTTTTGGCGGTCTGCTCGTGCTTCTGGGCCTCAAAGTCGCCCTTACCTGAAGGACCTCCATCCGATGCCGCAAACGGATCGCCTCCCCTACGAAAAAGGCTTCCACGTCAGCTGGGACCAACTCCACCGCGACAGCCGCGCGCTTGCATGGCGCCTTGATGGCCACGGCCCGCTGGAAGGCGGCGCTTGGAAGGCCGTGATCGCGATCACCCGCGGCGGCATGGCACCGGCGATGATCATCGCCCGCGAACTGGACGTGCGCACCGTCGACACCATCAGCGTTAAATCCTACGACCACCAGAGCCAGACTTCGGCCAAGGTGCTCAAGGCCCCCGACGCCGAAATCACCGGTGACGGCCACGGCATCCTCGTGATCGACGATCTGGTCGACTCGGGCAAAACGCTGGAACTGGTCCGCGAGATGTACCCCAACGCCCACTTCGCAACCGTCTACGCCAAGCCCAAAGGCCGTCCGCAGGTCGACACCTTCGTGACCGAAGTCAGCCAGGACACGTGGATCTTCTTCCCGTGGGACATGGCGCTGCAATACGTCCAGCCGTTCCGCGGCAAGGACTGATCTTCCTTCATTCTGACGGAAAATACCTCCGCCGGAGGCAGCCCGAGGGCGAGGCCAGCGGCCGAGGACGAGATATAACCTCGCGCCACAGGCGCTCCTTGGGATACCGAACATGACGCACCTCTCCCGCACCCAGACCACCTTCGCCCCGCCGGTGATGGAGGCACGCCGCTGGATCGAGGGCGTCACGTTCCCCGAAGACCGCCCCCTCATCAACGTCAGTCAGGCCGCCCCCGTCGATACTCCGCCGGAGCCGATGCTGCGCGCCATGGCCGACATGGTGGTGAACGACGCGTCCTCGCACCTCTACGGTCCCGTTCTGGGTCTGCCGGAACTCCGCGCCGAGATCGCAAAACAGTGGACAGCCTCCTATGGCGGCACTCTTGCGGCGGATCAGGTCGCCATCACCTCGGGCTGTAATCAGGCGTTCACGGCTGTCACCACCGCGCTCTGCACCGAGGGCGACGAGGTTATTCTGCCCGTCCCCTACTACTTCAACCACCGCATGTGGCTGGACATGGCGGGCGTTAAAACCGTCCCGCTGACCCCGCGCGAAGGTCTAATCCCGCACGCAGAGGACGCCGCCGCGCTCATCACTGACCGCACGCAAGCCATCGTCCTCGTCAGCCCGAACAATCCCGGCGGTGTCGAATACCCTGCGGAAACGCTCTCGGCATTTTACGCGCTCTGCCGATCCAAAAATATCAAGCTGATCGTGGACGAAACCTACCGCGATTTCGACGCGCGGGACGGCGCACCGCATGACCTCTTTACCCGCGATGGCTGGGAAGAGACGTTCATCCAGCTCTATTCCTTCTCCAAGGCGTACCGCCTGACGGGCCACCGCGTCGGTGCGGTCTGCGCCTCGCAACCGATCCTTGCGGAGGTGGAAAAATACCTCGACACCGTTGCGATCTGCCCGAACCAGATCGGCCAAAAGGCGGCGCTCTGGGGGATGCAGAACCTTGGCGAGTGGCTGGCGGGTGAACGCGCAGAGATCCTCGACCGCCGCGCCACCATCAACGAAGGGTTCCACCGCCTTGCGGACAAAGGCTGGAAGCTGCTCGGATGCGGCGCCTACTTTGCCTACGTCGAACATCCCTTCGATCTGCCGTCCGACGAAGTGGCCAAAAAGCTTGTCACCGAAGCGGGCGTTCTGCTGCTTCCGGGGACGATGTTCATGCCCGATGACAACGCAGCGGGCAAACGTCAGCTCCGCATCGCCTTCGCCAACGTGGACCGCGCAGGCATCAACACGTTGTTCGATCGTTTGGAGCAGGTCGCTCTCTGATCTTGCGCCCCGCATCTGGCCTGTTATTGAGTTGCGGGCCGTTATAATTCATCCGGCAGTACGTACCGACGGGAGGAGCCGAAAGTGGCGACGAAGAAGAAATCGAGCATTGGCGTCTACATTGTTCTGGGTGTGGTCGTGGTCAGCTTGCTCGGATTTGGCAGCACCAATCTCTCGCTCTCCAACAACACGCTCGCGTCTGTCGGTGACAAGGAAATTACCACGCAGGAATTCGGTCTCGAACTGGATCAGGCCCGCCAGAGCCTGAGCGCACAGTACCAGACGCCGATCAGCATGGCGCAGATGCAGGCGTCGGGCATTCCGCAGGACGTGCTGAGCGGTATGCTCAACCGCCGCATCATGGAAAACGCTGCCGCCGATTTGGGCATCTCTGCCGGTGACGACGCCGTGCGCGAAAGCGTTCAGGCCAACCCGATGTTCCAGAGCCGCCTGACCGGCCAGTTCGACCGCGACACCTATCGCAACGTCGTCAGCCAGATGGGCACCCGCGAAGGCCGCTACGAAGACAAGGTCCGCGACGAAGTTGCAGGCACCCTCCTCCAGCTTGGCCTCGTGACGGGCATCGAACCGGCCACCAACTTTGCCGAAGTGCGCGCCGATTACCTCGCGACCCGCCGCGACATCACGTGGGCTGCGCTCGACGATAGCATCCTGACGGAGCCGGTCGCCGCACCGACCGACGAAGAGCTGGCCGCGTATCACGAGGCGCACGCCGCCGACTTTACCCGTCCGGAGACGAAGGTCATCACCGTCGCGTCGCTGCTGCCGTCGGACATCGCCGAAAGCCTCGATTTCGATGACGAGACCCTGCGCGCGCTCTACGAGCAGCGTTTCGACGTCTACAACACGGAAGAGCGCCGCCTTGTCGAGCGTCTGCCGTTCTCCGATCAGGCCGCAGCCGAAGAAGCCAAAGCCGCCATCGACGCGGGCGAGACCACCTTTGACGCCATCGTCACCGAACGCGGTCTGACGCTGGACGACATTGACATGGGCGACGTATCGCAGCGCGATCTCAGCAACGCGGGCGATGCCGTCTTTGCCGCCGAAACCGGTGAAGTCGTCGGCCCGATCGACACGCTCGTCGGTCCCGCCCTGTTTCGCATGAACGCCGTTCTCGCCGCCGACACCGTTCCGTTCGAGGACGCCCGCGAGGAACTGCGCAACGAACAGGCGCTGACCCAAGCCCGCCGCCAGATCGCTGAACAGGCCGAACTCATCACCGACGAACTGGCTGGCGGCGTTGCCCTGCAAGACCTGCCCGACACCACCGACATCACCGTTTCGACCGTCGAATGGACCGCCGAAGACACCGACGGCATGGCCGCCTACCCCGAATTCCGCGAAGCTGCGGCAAACGGCGAAATCGGCGACTACCCCGAGGTCATCGCACTCGAAGACGGCGGCCTCTTTGCCATGGAAATCACCGAGGTGCGCGAGCCGGAAGTCATCCCGCTGGACGAAGCCCGCTCCGACGTGGAAGCCGCATGGATGGCCGACGCCACCCGCAACGCCATCGTCGAAAAAGGCCGCGAGCTGACCGGCGAGCTGGCAAACGGCGCATCGTTCGAAGAGCTGGGCCTCTCGCCGCAGCAGGACGACAACGTCACCCGCCGCACCTTCATCGACCGCACCCCGCAGGGCTTTGTCCAAGAGGTCTTTGCCACCAACATCGGTGAAGCATTCGCTGTGCCCTACGCGGACGGCGCCGTGATTGCCCGCGTGGACGAGGAAAAAGCGCCAGAACAAGGCAACGCCGACACCGAAGCGCTGATGACGACCGAAGCCGAACGCGCCGCCAACGGCATGGCCGAGGATATCTTCCTCATCACCCTGCGCGAGCTCGAAGCCAAAACCGAGGTCGACATCAACGACGCGGCTGTCAGCGCTGTTCTGACCCAATTCCAGTAAACGGGAACCTGTTAAATGGCGCTCAGCCCCGACTTCGAGACGTTCAAGTCCAACTTTGACGCAGGCAAGAACCAGATCGTCTTCACCCGCCTCGCGGCCGACCTCGACACCGCCGTGTCGCTGATGCTGCGCCTTGCCGGTGCGGGTAAGGACGCGTTCATGCTCGAAAGCGTGACCGGCGGCGAAATCCGCGGTCGTTACTCGATCATCGGCATGAACCCTGATCTGGTATGGGAATGCCGCGGCGAGACTGCGCGCCTGAACCGTTCGGCCCGTTACGACGAGGACGCTTTCGTTGACGAACAGGACGATCCGCTGACCTCGCTGCGCAAGCTGCTAGACGAAAGCCGTATCGACCTGCCGCACGATCTGCCCGCTGCGGCTGCGGGTCTGTTCGGCTACCTAGGTTATGACACGATCCGTCTGGTCGAGCGCCTTCCCGACGCCAACCCCGACCCCATCGGCCTGCCCGATGCGGTGATGATGCGCCCGACCGTGATCGCGGTGCTGGACGGCGTGAAGGGCGACGTCATCCTCGTGTCCCCCGCATGGGCCAACACCGGCATGTCGGCCAAGGCCGCCTATGCCCAAGCCGCCGAGCGGGTGATGGACGCGCAGCGCGCCATGGACCGCCCCGTGCCCGTCGACAGCCGCGAATTCCGCGAGGCGCATGATGCAGCCCCTGCCGTGTCCAACTTCTCCAAAGAAGGGTTCATGGCGGCGGTCGAAAAGGCTAAGGACTACATCCGCGCCGGTGACATTTTCCAGGTCGTGCCGTCCCAGCGCTGGACGCAGGACTTCAAAGAGCCGCCCTTCGCGCTCTACCGTTCGCTGCGCCGTACGAACCCGTCGCCCTACATGTTCTACTTCAACTTCGGCGGCTACCAGATCATCGGAGCAAGCCCCGAGATCCTCGTGCAGGTTGTCGGCAGCCGCGTGACGATCCGCCCGATCGCGGGCACCCGCCCCCGCGGCGCGACGCCCGAGGAAGACAACGCGCTCGAAGCCGATCTGCTGGCCGACAAGAAGGAACTGGCGGAGCACCTGATGCTGCTGGACCTCGGCCGCAACGATGTGGGCCGTGTGTCCAAGATTGGAACGGTGCGCCCGACAGAGGAATTCATCGTCGAGCGTTACAGCCACGTTATGCACATCGTCTCGAACGTCGTCGGGGAGCTGTCCGAGGAACACGACGCGCTATCCGCGTTCTTTGCCGGTATGCCCGCAGGCACCGTTTCGGGCGCGCCGAAGGTCCGCGCGATGGAGATCATCGACGAGCTGGAGCCCGAAAAGCGCGGCGTCTATGGCGGCGGCGTGGGCTACTTCAGCGCCAACGGCGACATGGACATGTGCATCGCGCTGCGCACTGCGGTGCTGAAGGACGAGAAGCTGTACATTCAGGCCGGTGCAGGGATCGTTTACGATTCAAACCCCGAGTCCGAATACATGGAAACCGTCCACAAATCGAACGCGATCCGCAAAGCCGCGGAAGATGCTTCGCGGTTCACCAGCAGCGGCAACCGTTGAGGGTTGGGGGCGCTGCCCCCGCGGCGTTGCGGCCTCACCCCCCGAGATATTTTTTTCAGAATGAAGAAGGGCGCCCGAATGAGGCGCCCTTTATTTTAGTCCTGTTCGAGCAGGATGGCCGATACGGGAGCGAGCGCGACCTGACTGGCGCGGTTGGCGGTGGCCCAGAGCGTCAGGGCAGAGATCGTTTCGGCGCGAATACGGGCGAGCAGCACGGCGCCGTCCTGTTGGCGGGTCTGGAAGGCTGCGAAGTCGAGAAAGCGGCGGATCACCGTGGCGTCCTGACCGTTGCTATCCAGATCGCGGGCGATCTCCACTGCGGGGACGTCGAAGGTATCGGCAAGGCGCAGGCCGGAGCCGAGGCCGTCGAGACCGCTGATATAGCCGCGACCGTCCGCATCAAGGCGGCTGAGGACGGCTTCGGTCGCTTGGCGGCTTGGCTGCGCGCCGTCGATGCCGATATCTAGGAGCGCGACGGTTTCAGGGAGCGTGTTGAAGGTGGCCTCCATCGAGGTGGCGGCGTCGCCAGCGGATGCGCCGGCGGGCAGATCGGCGATGGCGACGACTTCGATACCGGCGGCGCGGTAGTCACGCATTTTCTGCGCGGCGTTCTCGTCCGACATGGGGATAGCGACCGTCACATCGAAGGGGATCGAGCGCACCAGCGTCGGGCCGTCAGGCAGCGCGCCTTCGTCGATCAGGATGATCGAGAGTTTCGGCATCTCCAGCGGGTCGGTGAACGGGATGGAATAGGCAACCAGCGCTTCGCTCATGGCGGAGGGTGCGGCTTCGGTCGCGGTATCCGTTGCGGGTGTGTCGTCCACCAAGCGCCGGATCACGACGCCGCCCGCATTGCCGGGCATGGAATTGCCGCCGACCTGAATGGACGAGGGTCGTTCGCGGGGCACTGCGGGGGCGTTCGGTTCGGGCGCAGGCATTGCGACGCTGGGCACGGTGCTAGCCTCTGGCGCGGCTTCGGGCGCTTCAGCGGCGGGGCGATCGACGGCCATGTCGGGCAGCGGCGTGTCGTCGGTGGACGGAACAGCGCCTGCGGCAGTTTCGGCCTCTGCGGCGGGCATGTCCTCTTCGGGCATTTCGACGATGACTGGCACGGCGGATTCGGTGCTGACCGACAGGTCGCTTTCATTCGGCGGGGTTTGCGGCGCGGCGGCGAGCGGGCTCGGCAGCACGGGGTCTTCGTCGGTGGCGGAAACGGCGGGATCGCTGTTCACCGTCGGGGCATCAAGCTCCATCCCGAGCGAGGCGTCGACCTGCGGCTTATCCGCAGAGAGCGTCAGGTCGGGCGTTTCCTCGACCTCCGCTTCGGTTTCGGTCGGCGGCGGGGCCAGCATGGGCGCTTCGATCTGGATGCCCGTCACGGGCTCCACTTCGAGCGTCGGCTCTGCGGGCATGGCGACCTCAGGGGCCAGTGTGGTGGTATCCTCGACCTGCGGGGCCTCGTTCGAAATCGGGACCGAAACGAACAGCGACGCCGCTGCAAGTCCCAGCCCGGCGACGATTGCGCCGACCGCTGCTCCACCTAGTAATCCGCGTAACACGTTTGTGCCCCCGTGTTTTGTAGTCTGCCCTCACAATTCTCCGATCAGGAGTGGCCCCCGCACCTTGACGATGGTGGCTGAACGGGATTGTGTAGGCCCGACTATATCGCCGACTTTGTCTCCGGCAAAACCCCTAAATGCTTGTTGGGCCTACCATGTTGCTCTTGATCGATAACTACGACAGCTTCACCTACAACCTTGTCCACTATCTGGGCGAATTGGGCGCTGACGTACGGGTCTGGCGTAACGATGCACTCAACGTCCAAGAGGCCATGGCGATGAAACCCGAAGCGATCCTGCTGTCGCCCGGCCCCGCCACCCCCGATGATGCGGGTATCTGCCTTGCGCTGACGGCTGCGGCCGCGGAAACCAAGACGCCGCTGATGGGTGTGTGCCTTGGCCACCAGACCATCGGTCAGGCGTTTGGCGGCAAAGTCGTGCGCTGCCACGAGATCGTTCACGGCAAGATGGGCACCATGCACCACGAAAACAAAGGTGTTTTTGCAGGTCTGCCCTCGCCTTTTGCCGCAACGCGCTACCATTCGCTGGTCGTCGAGCGCGCAAGCCTTCCCGATTGTCTCGAGGTCACCGCGCAGCTCGAGGACGGCACAATTATGGGCCTCCAGCACAAGGAATTGCCGATCCAGGGCGTGCAGTTCCACCCCGAAAGCATCGCGTCCGAGCACGGGCACCAGATGCTCGAAAACTTCCTGACTATCGCCAAGATGAAGGTGAACGCATGACCGACGCAATCAAACCGCTCATCTACGCCGCTTCCGAAGGTCCGCTTTCGCGTGCGCAGGCCAATCAGGCGTTCGGAATCCTGTTCGAAGGCGGCGCGAGCCATGCGCAGGTCGCGGGCCTGCTGATGGCCATGCGTGCCAGAGGCGAGTCAGTGTCGGAATACGCGGCCGCCGCTGCCGCCATGCGCGCCAAGTGCATCCCCGTGAACGCCCCCAAGGGCGCAATCGACATCGTCGGTACGGGCGGTGACGGCCTTGGTACGCTGAACATTTCGACCGCGACCGCCTTTGTCGTCGCTGGCGCAGGCGTGCCCGTGGCAAAGCACGGCAACCGCAATGTGTCGTCGAAATCGGGCGCTGCCGATGCGCTCGGCCAGCTCGGCATCAACGTCATGGTCGGCGCAGAAATCGTCGAACGTGGCCTGAAGGAAGCGAACATCGCCTTCATGATGGCCCCGATGCACCACCCCGCGATGAAGCACGTCATGCCGGTCCGACAGGAGCTGGGATGCAAGACGATCTTCAACATCCTCGGCCCGCTGACCAACCCTGCTGGCGTCAAGCGTCAGCTGACGGGGGCCTTCGCGGTCGACCTGATCTGGCCGATGGCTGAGACGCTGAAGGAACTCGGCGCCGAAAAGGCGTGGCTCGTTCACGGCAACGACGGCATGGACGAGCTGTCGATCACCGGCGCAAGCTCTGTCGCCGCGCTGGAGGACGGAGAGATCAAGGGCCTTGAAGTCCACCCAGAGGACGCCGGTCTGCCCGTGCACCGTCTGCGTGATATCCTCGGCGGCACGCCCGAGGAAAACGCGGATGCGCTTCGTGCGCTGCTGGACGGCGAAGCGGGCGCTTACCGCGATGCCGTCCTGCTGAACGCCGCCGCTGCGCTGGTCGTTGCGGACCGTGCAAGCAGCCTCAAGGAAGGCGTTGAAATCGCAACTGAATCCATCGATAGCCAACGCGCGAAGGCCGCAGTCACCATGCTGGCCAAAGTCACGTCGGAAGCCTGAAATACCAAACTGGCAGCCCCGCATGTGCGGCCGCCACCGGAGTAATTATGACCGCCACCATTCTGGATAAAATCAAAGCCTACAAGCTCGAGGAAGTCGCCTCGCGCAAAGAGGCCCGCCCCCTGTCCGAGGTCGAGGATGCCGCAAGTAGCGCGTCCCCCGTCCGCGGCTTCCACGAGAGCCTTCAAGCCGCCAGCCGCGAAGGTTACGGCCTGATCGCCGAGGTCAAAAAAGCCAGTCCGTCCAAGGGGCTGATCCGTCCGGACTTCGATCCGCCCGCGATTGCCAAAGCCTATGAAGACGGCGGCGCGGCCTGCCTGTCCGTCCTCACCGACGCGCCCAGCTTCCAAGGCCACGAAGACTACCTGATCGCCGCCCGCGAGGCCGTAGACCTGCCCGTCCTGCGCAAGGACTTCATGTACGACACCTACCAAGTCACTGAGGCCCGCGCGATGGGCGCCGACTGCATCCTAATCATCATGGCCTCCGTCGAGGATGCGCAGGCGCAGGAACTCGAAGCCGCCGCGTTCGAGTACAACATGGACGTTCTGATCGAGGTCCACGACGCCGAGGAACTGGAGCGCGCCACGCTGCTCAAATCCCCGATGATCGGCATCAACAACCGCAATCTCAACACCTTCGAGACCTCGCTGGACACCACCCGCCAGCTTTCGCGCATGGTACCTGCGGACCGCATGATCGTCTGCGAAAGCGGCCTGTTCACGCCTGACGACCTCGCCGACATGGCCCGCTACGGTGCCCGCAGCTTCCTCATCGGTGAAAGCCTGATGCGCCAGGACGACGTAGCGAACGCCACCCGCACCCTGCTCGCCAACCCGCTGAACGCCGGAGGCTTCTGATGTCGGGCCTCAGCCACTTCGACGAGGCCGGCAAGGCCCATATGGTCGACGTCTCGGACAAAGCCGTCACGTCCCGCATCGCAGTGGCCGAGGGCTACATCACCATGACGCTTGAGACGCTGGCCCTCGTCGTCGAAGGCCGCGCGGAAAAAGGCGACGTGCTCGGCATCGCCCGCCTTGCCGGCATCATGGGCGCCAAAAAAACGGCAGAGCTGATCCCGCTCTGCCACCCGCTGCCGATCACCAAGGTCTCGGTCGAACTGACCCCCGACGACGCGCTCCCCGGCGTGCGCATTTCGGCCACCGTCAAGACCACCGGCCAGACCGGCGTCGAAATGGAAGCGCTCACCGCCGTCTCCACAGCCGCGCTCACCGTCCACGACATGGTCAAAGCCGTCCAGAAAGACATGGTCATCGGCGGCATCCGCGTCACCCTAAAAGACGGCGGCAAATCCGGACGCTTCGAGGCGGAATGAATATCAGTGGTCGCTCTCTAGAGCTGTTCTTTGTCGATGGCCGTCCCGACGGCATGTTGACCGCCGAGGTGTTCAACTGGACCGGCCACGTGCTCCGGTTCCCGCGCACCCAGATCAAAGAAGCACTGGGCCGCCGCGAAACCGAACACACAGGCGTCTATGTCTTGATCGGCGAAAGAGACGGTGAGCCACATGCCTATATCGGCGAGGCTGAAGACGTTCGTCACCGTTTGCGGGACCATATCCGGGACAAGACAAAAGAGTGGTGGGACACAGCAATCATCATCACGTCTGCAGCCGACAACCTTCACAAGGCGCATGTCAAATACCTTGAATCGCGGCTGGTCGAGATCGCCCGTGACGTAAGTGCGGTTTCCCTCGGCAACAGCAATACGCCCCCGCGCAGCAGTCTCACAGAAGCTGCCGTTTCCAACATGGAGTCGTTCCTCGACACATTAATGATGGTTCTGCCGGCAGTCCGTATTGATATGTTTATGAGCAAGAAGCGGTCTTCAAAGCCGACTGCGAATTCGGATGCAGACGCACTAGCGGTGCCGACCTTCGAATTTATTATGCCCAAACATAATATTCGTGCTGTGGCGAAACTTATCGATGGTGAAATGGTGGTCCAAGCAGGATCGGAAGTTCGCGGTGCGTGGGCAGGCCCCCGATATAATAAAGCGCACTACTATAATTTGCACGACGAACTGCTCCAAAAGGGCATTATCTCAACTACCGACGGCGTCGGTATATTTACGGAGAATTACGCATTCTCATCCGCTTCCGCCGCCGCGGCAATCTGCATTGGCCGAACAACCAACGGTCGCACTGATTGGAAACTAGTTAATAAAAAAGATACCACTTACGCCGAATGGGAAGACCAACAGATCGAGGATACGCCAGAATGATCTCAGTCGAGGAAGCGCAGCGTCTTTGCCTTGGGCTTGCGGGCACTGTCGGCACCGAGGAAATCGCGCTTGCTGATACGGCGGGGCGGGTTCTAGCGGTCTCCGCGCAGGCGGGCCGCGCGCAGCCTCCGTTCCGCTCGGCGGCGATGGACGGCTATGCGGTCAAGAACAGCGAAGTCGCCATCGGCGCGGCCTTCACGGTCGTGGGCGAGTCCGCCGCGGGACATGGCTGGGACGGCACGTTGGAAGCCGGTCAGGCGGTCCGCATTTTCACGGGCGCGCCCGTACCCGAGGGGGCCGACCACGTTGTCATCCAAGAGGACGTGGATCGTGACGGCGACACGATCACCATTCAGCCGAACCTCGGAGACGGCCCGAACATCCGCCCCGAAGGCGTTGATTTCCCGTCCGATTTCGCGCTCAAGGCCCCTCGCCGTCTCAGCGCCATCGACCTCGCGCTGCTCGCCGCAATGAACGTCGACCGCGTGACCGTGGCAAAGCGCCCAGTGGTCGACATCCTCGCCACCGGCGACGAACTGATCATGCCCGGCGAGGTGCCGACCCGCGACCAGATCATCGCGTCGAACCTCTTTGCGATCAAAGCGCTCGTCGAACAGGCCGGCGGCATCGCGCACATCCACCCGATTGCCGCCGACACCGAAGAGGCGATCACCGACGCCATGAAGGCCATGACCGGCGACATCGCGATCACCATCGGCGGCGCTTCGGTCGGCGACTACGATCTGGTGGGCAAGGTCAGCGATGCACTCGGCGTCGAGCGGTCGTTCTACAAGATCGCCATGCGCCCAGGTAAGCCGCTGATTGCAGGGCGTTTTCCGCACGGAGCGCCCTATCTCGGCCTGCCTGGCAATCCGGTCTCCGCCATCGTTTGCGCGCTGCTGTTCCTTATCCCGCTGGTCAAGCGGATGCAGGGGCTGGACGATGTGCTGCCCGCGACCCGCACTGCCCGCCTTGGACATGACACGCCGAAAAACGGACCGCGCACGCACTACATGCGCGCCACGCTCGATGGCGACGAGGTGACGATTGCCGGATCGCAGGACAGCTCGCTGCTGACCGTGATGGCGGAGGCGAACTGCCTCGTGATCCGCCCCATCGGTGACGAGGCGCGCCAGAAAGGCGAAGTCGTTGAAATCGTTCCACTGTGAACGGAATTGTTGACACAAAACGGGAACATGGGTAGAACATAGAACAAACGTGGTCCAAACCGCGAAACTGTGCAAGGATGCCCCATGCTGACCAAAAAACAGCTCGACCTGCTCGAATTCATCCATAAGCGCGTGCAGCGCGATGGTGTGCCGCCGTCTTTCGATGAAATGAAGGACGCGCTGGATCTGCGGTCGAAATCCGGCATTCACCGTTTGATTACCGCTTTGGAAGAGCGCGGATTTATCCGCCGCCTCGCTCACCGCGCCCGTGCGCTGGAAATTCTGAAGCTGCCGGAGAGCCTTCAGGAAAAGCATGGTTTCACACCCGAGGTTATCGACGGCGGCAAAGCGGACAAACCGAAGCCAGCACCGATGGTGGAAGCGATTGGCGTCATCGAACTGCCCGTCATGGGCCGCATCGCTGCCGGTGTCCCCATCGAGGCGATTTCTGAGATCAGCCACAACGTGATGATCCCGCAGACGATGGTCGGCAAGGGTGATCACTTCGCGCTGGAGGTTCGCGGCGACTCGATGATCGAGGTCGGGATCAACGACGGTGACGTGGTGATCATCCGCGAAACCACCACCGCAGATAACGGTGATATTGTTGTGGCGCTGGTCGAAGATGCCGAAGCGACGCTGAAAACCTTCCGCCGCCAGAAGGGTATGATCGCACTCGAAGCCGCGAACCCTGCTTACGAGACGCGAATGCTGCGCGACGATCAGGTCAAGGTTCAGGGCCGCCTTGTCGGTTTGATCCGAAGCTACTGAAGGTGAGCGGCGCCGCGCCGCCGTTCCAAAGCCTCTCACCGGTGATTTGACGGGCGGTCTCGACCCGCCCGTTTTCGTATATGGCGACCGAGCCTGACTTGCGCAGGCGGTTCAGGTCAAAAGTCTCGCAGGGGCGCTTTCCTGCGTCGGGCTGATTGGTGACGAGGTAGCGCGCACCATCGCAACCTTGCAACGCCTCCAGCGACCGCTTTCCCGAAATACCGAGGATCGTTGAGTTCGCGACAATGCGCCCCGCCGCCACGGCCTGCGCCGCCCCGTCTCCGTCATTCTGCAACCAGTTTTCGGCAGAAAAGCCGTCGCCCTTGGGTTTGTTCAGCGCCCTGCCCTCGGCTGTCATCACGCCGACCAACCCGCCCGTGTCGGAGATCAGGATGTCGGGCCGCTCGGTCTGGGACCATAGGACGGCGGAGAGTGCAATTGGAGCCAGCCCAACCAGACGGAAATGCCCCCGCGCGATGGCGAACCACAGACCTCCGACCGTCATGAGGCCCAAGGTGGTACGTGCGGGCGAGACGATGAAAGTCACAGGCTCGGGCCAGCTCGCCACGGTTTCGGCGACGGTCAAAATCCACCCGAGGCCGAAGTCCATCAGCGCGAACCCAATCCACTCCAGCCCGAGCGGCGCGAGGACCAGCGCAGCGATGGCGGACGGCATGACGACCGCGCCCATCATCGGGACACTCAGGACGTTGGCGATCAAGCCATAGTGGCTGATCTGGTTGAAATGCGCGGCAGAAAACGGTGCCGTGGCGAGGCCCGCGAGCGCGGATGACGCGATGACACCGACCAACGGGCGCAAGAGCTTCGGCGCTCTCGGGAACCGCCCGCGCATGGCTTGGAAACCCGCGACCAGCGCCACGGTTGCGGCGAATGACATCTGGAAACCTGGGCCCATGACCTCTTGCGGGGCGGCGATCAGGATCAAAGTCGCGGCCACGGCAACCGAGCGGATGGAGATCGCGCGGCGGTCCAGCAGCACGGCGATGAACATCACGGTGACCATAACGAAGGCGCGCTGGGTGGCGACGCTGGCGCCGGATACCACCAGATACCCCGCGCCCGCCGCAATCGCCAAAACGGCTGCGATTTTGCGCGTTGGCCAGCGCAATGCAACCAGCGGAAATAACGCGAACAGCAAACGCGCGCCGCCGAACACCAGCCCCGTCAGGAGGCCCATATGCAGGCCCGAAATCGCCAGAAGGTGCGCGAGGTTCGTAGCCCGCAGCGCATCCACCGCCGTCTCGTCCAATGTGGAGCGGTCGCCTGTGATGATGGCAGCGGCGAAGCCTCCCGTCCGGTCGGGCATGTGGGCGCGGATCACCTCGGACAGGTGATGGCGGAAGGCCGCGACGGGGTGCGAGCGGTCGGGCAGCGCGATCACCACGGCGGGCGTGCGGGTGTAACCGACAGCCCCGAGGCGGTCGAACCACGCACTGCGCTGGAAATCATAGCCCCCCGGCTCGACCGGGCCAGAGGGCGGCGACAGATGGCCCGTCAGCCCGACGCGCAACCCGATCTCGGGGACCATCCAGTGCTGGTCGCCATGCAGAGACACGCGGACGCGCTCTGGCGTGCGGTCCGATCCCATCCGCTCCAACACCACCTGATCGAGCGTCAGGCGAACCGCGCCGGATTGCGACTGGTCGATTTGAACGATCCGTCCGACGATAGGCCCGTAGTAGCGGAACGTCAGTTGCGGTGCGGCGAAGCGGTTGGCCTCGACCCCTGCCAGCAGCGCCCCGCTGATCGCCAGCGCGACCATGAACCACAAAGGCCGCCAGCCGGACAACACCAGACCCAATACCCACGCCAGAAGGGCCGCGCCAAGCAGCCACGACCACTCCGCCACGCTGGGCTCGCGCGGCAGACCAAAGTACCAGACGACACCGCAGCCCATTAGCACAGGCACCCAATTGGGCAGGTATCCCCGTTGAAGACCCCACTGCCGGACCAACCAATCCCACACCTGCACTTGTCCTGACCTGCCTTGCCCTTTATCCCCTCAGTCAAACCGACCTTGCTTAGAAAAAGGTAAAGAAATGACCGCTTCGCCCGTCGTGACCCGTATCGCGCCTTCGCCCACCGGCTACATGCACATCGGCACCGCCCGCACCGCGCTGTTCAACTGGCTGTTCGCCCGTGGACGCGGTGGCAAATTCCTCCTGCGGATCGAGGACACCGACCGCGAACGCTCGACCCCCGAAGCGACCGAAGCGATCCTCAAGGGCATGACCTGGCTCGGCCTCGACTGGGACGGCGATGTCGTCAGCCAGTTCGAGCGCGCGGACCGTCACGCCGAAGTGGCCAACGAGATGCTCGCCAAGGGCATGGCGTATAAGTGCTTCTCCACTCAGGATGAAATCCAGGCGTTCCGTGATGCGGCTTCGGCTGAAAAGCGTTCGACCCTGTTCCTGTCTCCGTGGCGTGACGCCGATCCGGCGGACTACCCCGATGCGCCGTATGTCGTGCGTCTAAAGGCGCCGCGTGATGGTGCGACGGTGATCCACGATCAGGTGCAGGGCGATGTGACCATCCGCAACGACCAGCTCGACGACATGGTTCTGCTGCGTTCGGACGGCACCCCGACCTACATGCTGGCCGTTGTTGTCGACGACTACGACATGGGCATCACCCACGTCATCCGCGGCGACGACCACCTGACCAACGCGGCGCGCCAGATCCAGATTTACACCAACATGGGCTGGGATCTGCCTGTCTACGCGCACATCCCGCTGATCTTTGGCCCCGACGGCAAGAAGCTGTCGAAGCGTCACGGCGCGACCGGCGTCGATGAGTATCAGGCGATGGGTTATCCGGCGGCCGGTATGCGCAACTACCTCGCCCGTCTGGGCTGGGCGCATGGCGACGATGAATTCTTCACCGACGCGCAGGCGATGGAGTGGTTCGGCCTCGACGGAATCGGCAAATCGCCCTCGCGCTTCGACTTCAAAAAGCTCGCGAATATCTGCGGTCAGCACATCGCGGCGGCGGACGACGCTGCACTGCTGCAAGAATTGGAGGGTTACCTTGCGGCATCCGGACAGGAGCCGTTCACGGATGCACAGCGTGACGGTATGTCTCGGGCGATGTACTGTCTGAAAGATCGCGCGAAGACTCTGGGCGAACTCGTTGAAAAGGCGCACTTTATCCTTGCGGAGCGCCCGCTGGAGCTGGACGAGAAGGCCGAAGCTGCCCTCGATACGGTATCCCGTGGTATACTGAGCGAATTGACGCCGCAGTTGCAAAATGCTAGCTGGGAGCGTGAGACCTTGGAGGGGATCGTCGCACAGGTCGCCGAAGCTAACGGCACCAAACTGGGTAAGCTGGCCGGACCTCTCCGCGCCGCTCTTGCCGGTCGCGCGGTCTCGCCTAGTGTATTCGACATGATGCTCGTTCTGGGCCGCGACGAGACGCTCGCCCGGTTGAACGATGTAACTGCCTAAGAAGACATGCATTTCGTGTCGTTAAGGCGGTGACTACGACCACCCCCCGCGGGCCATCCGGCCCACGGGTCCACATAGGGGATAAAGAATGGCCGAGAACAACAAGACCGCTAAGCTGAATATCGACGGCTCGGATTACGAACTGCCGATCCTTTCGCCGACCGGCGGTCCGGATGTCATCGACATCCGTAAACTGTACGCGCAAGCCGGCGTTTTCACCTACGATCCGGGCTTCACCTCGACCGCTTCCTGCGACTCCACCATCACCTATATCGACGGTGACAAGGGCGAGCTGCTGCACCGCGGTTATCCGATCGACCAGCTGGCTGAACAGTCGAACTATCTCGAAGTCTGCTATCTGCTGATGCACGGCGAACTGCCGTCGAAAGACGAGTACGAGAAGTTCGTCAACACCATCACCAACCACACCATGATCCACGAGCAGATGCACCACTTCTTCCGTGGTTTCCGCCGTGACGCCCACCCGATGGCGACCATGGTTGGTGTTGTCGGCGCGATGTCGGCCTTCTACCACGACTCCACCGACATCGCAGACCCGCGCCAGCGCGAGATCGCATCGCACCGCCTCATCGCGAAGATGCCGACCATTGCTGCGATGGCCTACAAGTACTCGATCGGCCAGCCGTTCGTTTACCCGCGCAACGACCTGTCGTATGCCGCGAACTTCCTGCACATGTGCTTTGCCGTTCCGGCTGACGAGTACAAAGTCGACCCGATCCTCGCCCGCGCGATGGACCGTATCTTCACCCTGCACGCCGACCACGAACAGAACGCGTCGACCTCGACCGTCCGCCTTGCTTCGTCGTCGGGCGCGAACCCGTTCGCATGTATCGCAGCCGGCATCGCCTGCCTCTGGGGTCCGGCACACGGCGGCGCGAACCAGGCATGTCTGGAAATGCTGCGTGAAATCGGCTCGGTCGACCGCATTCCGGAATTCATCGAGCGCGCCAAGGACAAGAACGATCCGTTCCGTCTGATGGGCTTTGGTCACCGCGTCTACAAGAACTTCGACCCGCGTGCGAAGGTCATGAAGCAGTCGGCTGACGAAGTGCTCGACCTGCTCGGCATCGAAGACAACCCGACCCTTCAGGTTGCGAAAGAACTTGAGCGCATCGCGCTGGAAGATCCGTACTTCAAGGAAAAGAAGCTCTACCCGAACGTGGACTTCTACTCGGGCATCATCCTCGACGCGATGGGCTTCCCGACCTCGATGTTCACCCCGATCTTCGCTCTGGCCCGTACCGTCGGCTGGATTTCGCAGTGGTCGGAACAGCTTGCAGACCCGCAGCTCAAGATCGGCCGTCCGCGCCAGCTGTACCTCGGCGAGATGGCCCGCGATTACACGCCGCTCGAAGAGCGCTAATCAAACAAAAGGCCGCCTTCGGGCGGCCTTTTCATTCTGCGGGGGTCGGTGCCGCGTGGGGCTTGCGCTTCACCAGTTTGACGATCGACATCTCCGCCCTGCCCTTGGTCAGCCACGCGATGGAAAACGCCCAGATTGCGACGGCTTCGAACCACAGCACCAGCATGTAATCGACGACGAAATCGTGCAGCGGGCCAGTCAGGCTGATCTTTGCATAGGACGCACCGATGATCGCGAAGGTCATCGCCACGATGCACCAGCCGCTGGCCTTGTAGATGCGGCGCCGGAACGGCTTGGCCGTGCGCGAGAATTTGGCGAGGCACATGTAGGCCAGACAGGTAAAGAAGATCACCGCCGATGTGTAATGCCCCGTCGCCGCCAGATCGCGGCCGAGCGCCAGTTGCGCCAGCGACGACGCCACCGTGCCCTCCGGCCCTTCGTTGGGAAAGAACGCCACGCCAAAGGCCGCAAGCCCCGCGCAGGTCGTCATGAAGTTGTCGGAAATCCTCTCTCCCATCGCGCGGCGGTGGCCGCTGTAGGAGATCAGGAACAGCGCAATCGCGCACATGGTCCCGACGAAGATGTCGCGCAGGACCGTGTGGTAATAGTCGGAAATCGACGGCTCGATATGCCCGAGCGGAAGGATGCCGCCGATGATCAGCGTGACCGGCAACGACAGCCCCAGAAGCCCCAGCGCGGTCCGTACGCGGTAATAGGAACGGATCAGGTCTTCTCTGGTCTCTTCGGGCATAACACGTCACTCGCAACTACTGACGCCAAGGTACCCTAGCGTCAGCCTGCGCGTCGATGACGGTTTGCCTTACTTCCCTTGGAACTTCGCGGGGCGCTTTTCGAGGAAGGCCATCACGCCCTCTTTGAAGTCGGTGGTTTTGCCGCAAACGCCTTGAAGCTCGGCCTCCAGCAGCAGTTGCTCCTGTACGGTGTTACCGTAGCTGGCGCGAACCGCCTGCTTGATCGAGCGGTAGGCTTCGGTCGGGCCGGAGGCGAGCTGCGCGATGCGGGTTTGCCAGTACGCCTCGAAGCCTTCGTCGGCGATCGCTTCGTAAATCATGCCCCAGTCGGCGGCCTTGCGCGCGGCGATGGTGTCGGCGAACAGCATCGAGCCCATCGCCTTCGCCATGCCGATCTGGCGCGGCAGGAACCACGTACCGCCCGCGTCGGGCATCAGGCCGATACGCGTGAAGGCTTGGATGAACACCGCGCTTTCGGCAGCGATCACCACGTCGCACGCCAGCGCGAGGTTCGCACCCGCACCCGCCGCAGCGCCGTTGACCGCCGCGATGACCGGCACGGGGCAGTCGTAGATCGCGTTCAGCATTGGCACATATTCGTCTTCGAGGATGCGCGGCAGATCATCCGGGGCAATCGCTTTGCCGTCACCGAGGTCCTGCCCCGAACAGAACGCAGGCCCCTCGCCCGTCAGCACGATCACGCGCGCCTTGGCGCCCATATCCTTGATCGCGTGGGTCAATTCCGCCCGCATCTGCGAGTTCAGCGCGTTCATCTTGTCCGGACGGTTCAGGCGGATCGTCGCCGCATTGTCGGCCAGTGTAAGCTTGATGGTCGCGTATTCCATGCGGGTGAATCCTCTGTGAAATTTCCCGCAGACTACCCTGACTCCGCGCCAGACAAAGCGCGACGGAGCGTCACGACCCCAAGATTTCCTCGAGCCGCTTCTTTTCCTCGTCGCTCAGCGCGTCGGGCTTTGCCGCAGGCTTGTTGCGGATCGTCACGATACCCACGCCGAGTGCGAGGATCAGCATCACCAGCGGCGCAATCCAGAGCACAAGGTTCGCCCCTTGGGTCGTCGGCTGGAGCAGCACGAACTCCCCATAACGCGCCACGATGTAGTCCACGACCTCCTGCTGCGGGTTGCCCGACAGATAGACCTCGCGCGCCTCGGCATCGACGGCTTCAACGTCCATGCCCGCTGCATCGATCTGCGCGAGGATGTCGTCCACGAACGCCTCATTGATGATGACACCGGTCGACGGACGCGCCGCATCGTTCAGACCCTGCTGGATGTTCGCCGCGATGTCCGTGCCCGCGAGCACCTCTTCCAGCGCCTCAAGGTAATGCACCAGCAGCCGTTCCCGCACGAGGATGCGCAACTCGCCCGCGATAACCGCGTTCGAGTCGTCGATATTCTCGTTCTGACAGACCGGACAGCGCAGCCCTTCGGAGATTTCGCGCGCCTCGGCTTCGAACATCGGGTCGGACAGCATCTCGTCCGGCTGAACGGCCAGTACGGGCGTCGCGGCAAGCGCGAGCGGAAGGATCAGGCGTTTCATTCTGCAGCCACCATCTTGCTACGCGCCTTGGCAGCACCGGCAGCCACGCGCAGACGGCGGTCGGTGAGCGAGATCAGACCGCCGATGGCCATCAGGATCGCGCCGCCCCAGATCCAGTTCGCGAAGGGCTTGATATAGGTCCGCACGGCATAGCCGCCGTCTGCCTGCTTGTCCCCGATCACCAAGTAGATGTCGCGCAGGAAGCCGTTGTCGATGCCCGCCTCTGTGGTCGGCATCGCGGCAATCGGATAGACGCGCTTTTCGGGGTGCAGCGTCGCAATTTCGCGGCCGTTTTTGCTGACCGTGAACTGCGCCATCTGGCTGAAATAGTTCGGCCCTTCGACCTGATCGACGCTCTCGAGCGTGATTGTCACGTCGCGCACGGTAAAGCTGTCACCGATATTCGCGGTGCGGATATCCTCGGCCTCCCACGCGGTCAGACCGGCAATCGCGAACATCACGATACCGAGGCCCGCGTGGGCGCAGAACTTGCCCCAATCGGCGCGTGGCAGGTTGCGGATACGGCGCACGCGCGCACCCACATCCGCTTTGCCTGCGCGGGTCCAGAGGTCCATCATCGCGCCCGCAACCACCCAGACGCCAAGCACGACGCCAATGGGACCGAGCGCGCTACGGCCCGTTTGGAGTGCGAATGTCAGCGCGCCCGCAGCGACGGCCAACGCCAGCACAGCCCAGAGCGACGACATCGCCTTTTTCAGGCTGCCGCGCTTCCACGCAAGGATCGCACCCGGCGGCAGGATCACCGCGAGGCCGACGAAGAACGGTGTGAAGGCCGCGTTAAAGAACGGCGCGCCGACGGACAGCGTGCGGCCCATCGTGACCTCGGAGACCAGCGGCCAGAGCGTTCCAACGAACACCACAAACGCGGACACGGCCAGCAGGATATTGTTCATCACCAGCGCGCTTTCACGGCTGACGGAGGAGAACACGCCCTGCGCCACCATGCTCGACGCGCGCACCGCGTAAAGCGTCAGCGCACCGCCAAGGAAGATCGCAAGAATGGCGAGGATGAACACGCCGCGCTCGGGGTCGTTGGCAAAAGCGTGGACGGACGTGATGACGCCCGAACGCACGAGGAACGTGCCCAGCAGCGAGAAGCCGAACGCGAGGATCGACAGCAGGATCGTCCAGCTTTTCAGGCTCTCGCGCTTTTCGGTGACGATCGCGGAATGAAGCAGCGCAGCGGCAAGCAGCCACGGCATGAAGGATGCGTTCTCGACCGGATCCCAAAACCAGAAACCGCCCCAGCCCAGCTCGTAATACGCCCACCACGACCCCAGCGCGATGCCGATGGTCAGGCAGACCCATGCGGCCAGCGTCCACGGACGCACCCAGCGCGCCCAAGCGGCATCGACGCGGCCTTCGAGCAGCGCCGCAACCGCGAAGGAGAACGACATCGAAAGGCCAACGTAGCCGAGGTAGAGGAACGGCGGATGAAACGCGAGACCGGGGTCTTGCAGCAGCGGGTTCAAATCCTGCCCGTCAAAGGGCGGCTGCGCGAGGCGCACGAACGGGTTCGACGTGAACAGGATGAACGCGAAAAACGCCACCGCGATGGCCGACTGGATCGACAGAACCCGCGCGCGCAGCGTTGCAGGAAGGTTGCCGCCGAACCACGCGGCGCAAGCGCCGAACAACACGAGGATCAGCAGCCACAGCAGCATGGACCCTTCGTGGTTCCCCCAAACGCCCGAGATTTTGTAGATCATGGGTTTCGCCGAATGGCTGTTCAGCGTCACCAGCCGCAGCGAGAAATCCGAGGTCACAAAGGCATGTGTCAGCGCCGCAAAGCTGAAGGCGACCAGCAGGAACTGGGCGGTCGCTGCGGGCTCTGCCGCGGACATCCACCCGCGCCAGCCTTTCGAGGCACCGATCATGGGAACGATCATCTGGAAGATGGCAACGCCAAAGCCCAGAATCAGGGTGAAGTGTCCGAGTTCTGTAATCATGCCCCCGTTCTATCCGATCTACGGACGGGGCCAAATCAAAAGCCGGTTAAAATTTGCGCAAACGGGGCGCCGATTGACGCACCCCTCGGTCAGCTCGCGGTGAGGGCGAAACCGCCCGCCACCAGATACCCGATCAGCGCCATCACCAGCCCGCCCATCACAAGGCGAACCAGCCATTTCAGCATGTCTTCAATGGCTTGCAGGCGGTTATCAACGTTATCGCGCTGCACCGCATCGACCGCAACGTGGGTCTCCAGCAGCCCCAAACGGCGGTCGACCTGCCTGATCCAGTGGTCATCCACGGGCGGCCCTCCAGTCATCGAGCGCGGGGTTGTCGCTGGTGTTCTGCCCCAGCGCGTCCAGCGCCTTGACCCGAGCGTCGACCGCGCCCGCCTCGGCAGCGGTTTCAGCGACCGAGCGGCGGAAGTCCTGCGATTTCGCCTGATGGCGCGCGCCGAAATAGAAGCTCACGATCGCACCCATCAGCCACCAGAGCGGCTCCGGCACCAGCGCGATCCCTTGCATACGGCCTGCGAACCAGACAGGGTCCACCATCGCCATGATAAACAGGCCAATGGTGCCGAAGGCCAGCATCGGGCGCGGGAGACGGTTCAGCCCGTCGATCACGCGATCAAAACTGCCCTGACGCGGATGGCGGAACTCCGCGCCGAACTGGCGGCGCGCTTGGGCTTTGCCCTCCGCCTCGCGTTTGCCAGCGGCTTCGGCGTTTTCGATGAACGCGCCGGCGGTGGTGGTGATGATGTTGCTGCGGCCGGTCAGCAATTGCCAAAGCCCCCTCATCCCCAAGCTGCCACGCGCGAGGCATGTTGGAAATCGGTGAGCCAGTATTTCGGGCGAATGAACGCCTCGGCCCGCGCGATCCAGCCACCTTTACCGCCATCGCGGCGGCGAGCGAATTTGCGCAAACTCGGTCGGCGATCCGCGAGGCCATAGTAATAGTTGCGACGCGCGATCCCGTAGGCATCGACCATATGATCGGGGGCGGCATCCAGCGCCTTGGCGGCGGCGCCTGCGGTCTCCGGCCCGATCATCCCGTCGACCGTCACAGGGATGCGCATGTCGCAGAGCAACCGCTGGAGGATCTTCACCGCCTCGGAGCCCGCGTTCACATACATATCGAACACCGTCGGCCAGAGCGCCTCTGGCAACAGCCCGATCTGCGGCGCATCGAAATAGTGCTGAACGAAAATATCCGTTGCAATACGGGGTGTTATGGCCCGCACGTCATCCACATCGACCTGCCCGTCGCCATCCAGATCGCGACTCAACCGCTGCAAGGTTCCAAGCGTCACGCCGTGGTTGGTCGCACCGCCCGGATCGTCGGGATCGTGGACAAAGCCGCCTTCGCGGGCGACGATATCTTCTGCGATTTGCTGGACTGTCTGCATGTCTCTGCCTCCGAGTGACCCGAGGCAAAGACTGACGCAAAAAGGTTAATTGGTGGCTGTGCCAGCGTTCGGATCGACGTAAACGCCACTTTCCTTGAGGCTGTCGGCGACCTCTTTGGGCATGTACTCTTCGTCGTGTTTGGCAAGGATTTCAGAGGCTTCGAAGACACCGTCGATGTACTTTCCGGTGCCGATCATGCCTTGGCCCTCGCCAAAAAGGTCGGGCAGGATGCCGGTGAAATGGACGGGCACGACCTCTGCATTGTCGGTGACGGCGAAGGTGATCGTCTCGCCCTGACCGCGCACCAGCGAGCCTTCGACCACCAGACCGCCCATGCGGAACGTCTCGGTGGGCGGCGGCGGGGACGCTATGACGGCGCTCGGATCGCGGTAGAAATTGATGCCATCACGGAAGCCGTAGCCGATCAGTCCGGCCGAAATCGCCAGCGCGACCAGCGCCAGCACAATCACCTGAATACGGCGCTTTTTCTTGAGGCTTTTCAGTCCGGCCATCCCTCGTCCCCTCATATATCCCGAACTGCACATAGGTGCAGTCCGAGAGTCATACAACTGTCAGGATTGACGCATCAAGCCGAGACGAATTCAACTTTCCGACGGAGGAACTGCGTCGCGCGGTCGGATACCTTTTTCGGGTTTCCGGTGGTCAGGAATGTCGTCTCGGTCCCCTTTCCCACCATTTCGGGACGGCGCACGAGGTAATCGGCAAGGCTTTCAGCCACAAGGCTCGCTTGGCTGAACACCTTTACATCCGCACCCAGCGCGTCCTGGAATTCCTTTTCCATGATCGGATAATGCGTACAGCCGAGGATCGCGGCATCGGGGCTCGGCATCTTGCGGGTCAGCGCCTCGACGTGGCTCCGCACGAGAGCTTCGGCAAGGATCATATCGCCGTCCTCGATCGCATCGACAACGCCGCCGCAGGCCTGCGCTTCGACATCAACACCGATCGCGCGGAACGCCAGTTCACGCTGGAACGCGCGCGAACGGACGGTCGCAGGGGTCGCGAACAGGGCGACGTGCTTCACCTCGACCTCGCGCGGCGGGGAGTTGTCGCCCCACTGGCGTTCGGTCAGCGCTTCGATCAGCGGAACGAACACGCCAAGCACGCGCTTGTCGCGGGGAATCCAGTTTTCCTGCATCCGGCGGAGCGCAGCCGCGCTCGCGGTATTACAGGCGAGGATCACCAGATCGCAGCCCGCGTCCCAGAGACGTTCGACAGCAGCGGTGGTGAGGTTATAGATGTCGTCGGCATCGCGCACGCCGTAGGGCGCATGTGCGTTGTCACCGAAATAGACGAAGGGCACGTCCGGCAGACGCTTCTGACAGGCGTCGAGAACCGTCAACCCACCCAAACCACTATCAAAAATACCGACTGCCATAGGAAATTCCTGCCCTGCAAACCTGCTCTTTTGCAGGATAACATGGCTCATACGTCCGATTGTGCAAGATATCCATGAAGGTGGACGATAAATTTACCACTCTGCGGTAGAACGGTACGGGCATTGCAACACTACCAGCAGCGAAGGCGTTGCCTCAATAAGCGGCATGGACGCGACAAATGACGGCTAAAACCCGACAGTCAGTGAAAATTCTTTCACTGTGCTGGTTGCATAGCTGTTATGTCCTAAAGTAATGGAGCGACCTTCGTCGCACAAGAACGACTAGCAGGCAAAGACTGGCAGGCACTGAAATGGACTGGGACAAACTTCGCATTTTTCACGCGGTCGCTGACGCGGGCTCGCTGACACACGCAGGTGACACGCTTCACCTGTCGCAGTCGGCTGTGAGCCGCCAGATCCGCGCACTGGAAGAGTCGCTGAACACCACCCTGTTCCACCGCCATGCCCGCGGCCTGATCCTCACCGAACAGGGCGAGCTGCTGTTTGACGCCACCCGTTCGATGAACAAGCGACTCGAAGCGGCCGCTGCGCGAATCCGTGACAGCTAAGAAGAAGTCTTCGGCGAGCTGAAAGTGACCACCACCACGGGATTCGGCACGCTCTGGCTCGCACCGCGTCTGTCAAAGCTTTACGACCGCTATCCGGACCTCAAGATCGACTTGATGCTCGAAGAGCGCGTTCTCGATCTTCCCATGCGCGAAGCCGATGTCGCCATTAGGATGAAAGAGCCCTCGCAGGCCGACCTCATCCGCAAGCGTCTGATGAACATCCGCATGCGCCTCTATGCGACCGAGGAATACATGGCCTCGCACGGTCCGCTCGACGTGATGGAAGACATCTCGAACCACCGTCTGATCTGTCAGAACCCCAACGCGCCGCAGGTCAGCGCGGGCGCTGTTCTGGTCCATAACCTGCTGGCTTGCGAAGTCTCCAGCACATTGACGGTAAACAACTATTTCGGTGCGCTTCAGGCGGTCATCGCGAACGTCGGCGTCGGCGTTCTGCCCGACTACCTGACCGAGGATTTCCCCCAGTTGATCCGCGTCCTTCCCGATGTGGAATCCGCAGAGGTTCCGGTGTTCCTCGCCTACCCCGAAGAGCTGCGCCAATCCAAGCGCGTGGCCGCCTTTCGCGACTTCGTTCAGGAAGAGCTTTTCGCGCATCGCAAGAAAATGCGCGAGGGCACCGCAGGCGCCACCGAGTAGCTATGCGCTGAGTGCATAGCGGAGTTGTATACGAGCGGGACTTAATTTTCTTGATCGTTCAAACTCTGCTGCCTATTTGAGCAATCGAAGCCGATGATGCTTTTACGCTCATCATCTTCATACCTCCCTGTTGGACTTCGCCGGGCCGTGTGCCCGGCGTTTTTTTTGACCTAGTGTCACCCCAGCCCTTCCCCCTTTAGCGCCTCTGCTCTAATAGGGCGGCAATTCCAAGCCTTCCGGGGGACACTATGGACGAACCGCAAATCACCGAAGACCTGATCGCAGCCCACGGCCTCAAGCCGGACGAGTACGAGCGTATTCTCGAAATCATCGGGCGCGAGCCGACCTTCACCGAACTCGGCATCTTTTCGGCGATGTGGAACGAGCACTGTTCCTACAAGTCCTCCAAGAAGTGGCTGCGCACCCTGCCGACCACCGGCCCGCAGGTCATCTGCGGCCCCGGCGAGAACGCAGGCGTCGTCGATATCGGCGACAACCAGGCCATCGTCTTCAAGATGGAGTCGCACAACCACCCGTCCTACATCGAACCGTACCAGGGTGCGGCGACCGGCGTGGGCGGCATTCTGCGTGACGTCTTCACCATGGGCGCCCGCCCGATCGCAGCGATGAACTCGCTCTCGTTCGGCTCGCCCGACCACCACAAGACCAAGCAGCTGGTGAACGGCGTCGTCGAAGGCGTCGGCGGCTACGGCAACTGCTTCGGCGTTCCGACCGTCGGCGGCGAAGTGCGCTTCCACCCCGCCTACAACGGCAACTGCCTCGTGAATGCATTCGCAGCCGGCCTCGCCGATGCGGACAAGATCTTCTACTCCGCCGCCTCGGGCGTCGGCATGCCGGTTGTGTACCTCGGCGCGAAAACCGGCCGTGACGGCGTCGGCGGCGCGACCATGGCATCGGCAGAATTCGACGAGACCATCGAAGAGAAGCGCCCCACCGTTCAGGTCGGCGACCCCTTCACCGAAAAGCGCCTGATGGAAGCCTGCATGGAACTGATGCAGACCGGCGCCGTGATCTCCATTCAGGACATGGGCGCTGCGGGTCTGACCTGCTCGGCCGTTGAAATGGGCGACAAGGGCGGCCTCGGCATCAAGCTTGAACTCGACCGCGTTCCGCAGCGCGAGCAGAACATGACCGCTTACGAAATGATGCTCTCCGAGTCTCAGGAACGTATGCTCATGGTTCTGAACCCCGAGCTCGAAGCCGAAGCCCGCGCTGTCTTCGACAAATGGGACCTCGATTTTGCAATCGTCGGCGAAACCATCGCCGAAGACCGCTTCCTCATCCTGCACGGCGACAAGGTCATGGCCGACCTGCCGCTGTCGGAACTGTCGTCCTCGGCTCCCGAATACGACCGTCCGTGGGTGGAAGCGCCTGCTGCCGAAGACCTGGCCGACGTGCCTGGCGTTGACCCGATCGACGGCCTGAAGGCTCTGCTGTCCTCGCCGAACTACGCAGGTAAGCAGTGGGTCTACGAACAGTACGACACCCAAGTCATGGGCGACACCGTCCAGCGTCCGGGTCTGGGCGCAGGCATCGTGCGCATCCACGGCACCGACAAGGCCGTTGCCTTCACCTCTGACGTGACCCCGCGCTACGTCAAGGCGAACCCGATCGAGGGCGGCAAGCAGGCCGTCGCCGAAGCCTACCGCAACCTGTCCGCCGTTGGCGCCAAGCCGCTGGCGACCACCGACAACCTGAACTTCGGCAACCCCGAAAAGCCCGAGATCATGGGCCAGTTCGTCGGCGCGCTCAAAGGTATCGGCGAAGCCTGTATCGCACTCGACACCCCGATCGTGTCGGGCAACGTCTCGCTCTATAACGAGACCGACGGTCAGGGCATCCTGCCGACCCCGACCATCTGCGCCGTGGGTCTGATCGAAAACCTCGACGATGCTATCCTCGGCACCGCCCGTGACGGCCACGTTGCGCTCCTCTTGGGCGAAACCACCGGTCACCTCGGCCAGTCGGCTATCCTCGCGGAAGTCTACAACCGCGAAGAAGGCGACGCGCCGCACGTCGATCTGGCAAAAGAAGCCGCCCACGGCGACTTCATCCGTGCCAACCGCAGCATGATCACCGCCTGCACGGACCTCGCAGACGGCGGCCTCGCGCTCGCAGCCTTCGAAATGGCCGAAGCAGCAGGCGTCGGCGTCACGCTCGACGCTGCCGACACCCCGACCCTCTTCGGTGAGGATCAGGGCCGCTACCTGATCGCTTGCGGTTACGACAAGGCCGAAGAGTTGATGATCGCCGCCGGTCAGGCAGGCGTCACCATCCAGACCGTCGGTAAATTCGGCGGCTCGGACGTCACCTTCGGCGGCGTCTCGGCCCCGCTCGAAGAACTCAAGACGATCTTCCGCTCGGCCTTCTACGACGCGATCCACTAAACGACACGCATCAGGCCCGCCCCTCCGGCGGGCCTTTTCGCACCTTTGCCTTCATTCTGATAAAAATACCTCCGCCGGAGGCATCCGCTCCGCGCAGCGGAGTGGAAACCGCTCATGTCCCTGCCCGACCTGACATCCGATTGCATGAACTGCGCCGCGCTCTGCTGCGTCAGCCTCGTGCTGGACAAGGGCAAGATGTTCGCGATCGACAAACCAGCGGGCAAACCCTGCCCCAACCTCGGCGGACATCTCTGCACGATCCACGAAAGCCTTGAAAACGAGGGCTTCAAGGGCTGCACGCTCTACGACTGCGCAGGTGCGGGCCAGCGCGTCACGCAGGAACGTTTCAACGGCGAAAGCTGGCGCGACGCGCCCGAACTGCTCCCCGCCATGATGCGCGACTTCGCCAACCTCCGCCCGCTGCACGAACGCCTGACGATGCTGGTCGCCGCCGAGAAATACAGCCTCACGCCAGAGCTCGAGGAGCGCCGCCAGCAACTCATTCGCAAGACCTCCCGCATCTGGAGCGATAGCCCGACTGCGAAAGAGGCGTTCGACGCGTTTATCCGCGACCTTCGCACACATGCGGGCAGCTAACCGCTTGCGACTGCCAATCCGCCGTCTTACATCTTAGGTAAGACAGGAGGCCTTTGCATGGCGATTACCGCAGAAGAAATCGAAACACTGATCCGCGGAACCTTTCCCGACGCCAACATTCAGGTGCAGGGCGACGACGGACAGCACTTTGCTGCCCTCGTAGAGGATGAAAGCTTCCGCAACATGAACCGGGTCCAGCAGCAGCGCGCCGTCAACGCCGCCATCCGTGAAAAGCTGGACAGCGGCGAACTCCACGCATTGGCGCTGACCACCCGCGCCCCGGAATAAGGAAATACCAATGTCCGCTCAGGAAAAAATCAAAGATACCGTCACCTCGAACCAGGTTGTCCTCTACATGAAGGGCACCAAGGAAATGCCGCAGTGCGGTTTCTCCTCGCGCGTGGCCGGCATCCTGAACTTCATGGACGTCAACTACACAGACGTGAACGTGCTGGCTGACGACGAAATCCGTCAGGGCATCAAGGATTACGCCGACTGGCCGACCATCCCGCAGCTCTACGTCAACGGCGAATTCGTCGGCGGCTGTGACATCATCACCGAAATGACCCTCTCGGGCGAACTGGACACCATGTTCGCGAACGAAGGCGTCACCTTCGACAAGGAAAAGGCCGATCAGATCCGCGCTGCGAACCAGTAAGCGCCAATCGGCATAAAACAACAAAGGGCCGGAGGATTTCCTCCGGCCCTTTTCATTTGAATAGCGGCGGCTGTTACTTGCGGATCTGCTTGCAGTTCATGAACAGCGTGACTTCTTCGGCCAGATCGGCATCAAACCAGCCCAGCATCGCGTCATCGCCTTGGGTCCACCACACATAGCCGTCCTCGACGGGCGGGCCCTGGTAGCGGACGCCTGATGCGGTCGGGACCGCGCGCAGGACGGCCACGTTGCCTTCGGCCATGACCACGACCTGCGGCGCGCCGTCCGAGTTCACATAGGCCACGTCGATCTTCACGTTGCGCTCGCAGCGGTATTCCACCGCTTCGATGTCGGCGATGGCGTGGGCCATCTGCGGCAGCGCCAGCGCGGCGGCCATGAGGCAATAGCGGATCATTGCGGCTCTCCTGCGGATTTCTTGGCCAGCTGATCGGCCAGATCCTCGGCCCGCGTGGCAAGCTCCTTGAGCATATCCGTCACCGACTCGGGGATATACGGCACTTCGATCCGCTCCGGCTCTGCCGTGGCGCGGCTTTCCAGATCAGCGACTTTGGCGCGCAGCTCGGCCAGTTCGGCGTCTGCGGTCTTGAGCTTGTCTTCGAGACCCACGGTTTTGTCCGCCAGCATCAGCGACGCCATCAGCAGCATCTGCGATTCAGGCATCCGGCCGATCTGGCTGGTGAGAACCGTGGCCTCCGCATCGATGAGCGAGGCAGCTTGCTGGAGGTAGGATTCCTCGCCTTCCTGACAGGCAACCTCGAACGAGCGGCCGCCGATAGAGATGACAACCTGCGGCATTATTCGGCCTCCTCCACGATGGGTTTGAGTTCTGCAAGAATGGCGGCGACCTCGTCGGCCTCTGCCTGACGGAGCGCTTTGACGGCCTCGAGCTCGGCCTGCATCGCGCGGTTGATCAGTTCCGCATCTGCGGCGCCCGCCTCGGCGGCTTCGCGCACGGCTTCGGCCTGCGCCTGCACGTCCGCATTGGCCTGACGCAGCGCGTTCAGATCGGCCTCGAACGCGGCGACACGGGCGCGCATCAGGTCCGCTTCGGCCTTGAGGCCTTCGTTCTCACTGCGCAGCGCATCGGCTTCCGCGCGACCTGCCTCCACGGCAGCGGTCAATTCGGCGACTTTCGGCTCAGTCGCGTCCGCCTCAGGGGCCGGAGCGCTCTCGGGCTGCGACTGGGAAGCGGTGCGGATCCGGTCGAGTGCCACTGTGATCCGGTATCCAAGTTCCGCGATTTCGCTCATAAGCCCCTTCTCCTCTGGCATTTTCTGCCTATTGGGTCGGCGTTATCCCTGCCTCGGGACCATGACCGCAAAGGCCGCGCCGAATCGTTTATTCTCATGGAAAGCGTATGTGAATCCCGCGAAAGCGCAAAGTGCGGGCAGTCATATCGTTCGTTTACGGCCCAATGACTTACGCCTCACGCTTGATCTTGTTTCCCGTACTGGTATGACCCCAAGTAACGATCCGCAAATTAGCGAAGGACCGAAGTTTTGGATATTGCTGCCCTGCGCGAAGCGCACCCCGATCACTGGAAGAAAGCCGCCGCCATCCGCTGCCTGACCCTCGATGCCGTTGCGGCCGCGAACTCGGGTCACTCTGGTATGCCGATGGGTATGGCCGACGTTGCGACCGTGCTCTACGAAAAGCACATCAACTTCGACCCGAAGAACCCGCTCTGGCCGAACCGCGACCGTTTCATCCTGTCGGCCGGCCACGGCTCGATGATGATCTACTCGCTGCTGTACCTCACCGGCTACGAGCAGGTGACACTCGACGAGATCAAGAATTTCCGCCAGTGGGGCGCCAAGACCGCCGGCCACCCGGAAAACTTCCTGCTCGACGGCGTTGAAGTCACCACCGGCCCGCTGGGTCAGGGCATCTCGAACTCGGTCGGCTTCGCCATGGCCGAGGAAATCCAGCGCGCCCGCTTCGGCAAGAAGGTAGTGGATCACTACACCTACGTGATGGCCGGTGACGGCTGCCTCATGGAAGGCGTGAGCCAAGAAGCCATTGGTCTGGCAGGCAAGCACGAGCTGTCGCACCTGATCGTCTTCTGGGACAACAACAACATCACCATCGACGGTAAAGTCGATCTGGCTGACAAAACCAACCAGCCCGAGCGCTTTGCCGCATCCGGCTGGCACGTTCAGGAAATCGACGGCCACGATCCGGTCGCGATTGATGAGGCCATCATCGCCGCCAAGGCCGACCCGCGCCCGTCGATGATCGCCTGCAAAACCCACATCGCTCTGGGCCACGCCGCTCAGGACACCTCGAAGGGCCACGGCGCGCTGACCAACGCCGAGCAGCTTGCAGAAGCCAAGAAGAACTACGGCGTCGACTGGGGTTCGTTCGAAATCCCCGCCGATATCAAGTCGCAGTGGGAATCCTTCGGCAACCGCGGCGCAGAAGCCCGCACCCAGTGGGAAGAAAACTTCGCCGCCCTCTCGGGCACCAAGCAGGCCGAATTCAACCGCCAGCTCGCAGGTGAAGCCCCCAAGAAGCTGTCGGCCACCATCCGCGCCCTGAAAAAGCAGATCTCGGAAGAGCAGCCCAAAGTCGCGACCCGCAAGGCGTCGGAAATGGTGCTCGAAGTCATCAACCCGATCATGCCCGAAACCGTCGGCGGCTCGGCTGACCTCACCGGCTCGAACAACACCAAGACCGGCGATCTGGGCATCTTCTCGCCCGAAGACCGCAAGGGCCGCTATGTCTACTACGGCATCCGCGAACACGGCATGGCCGCTGCAATGAACGGTATGGCCCTCCACGGCGGCGTACGCCCCTACGGCGGTACGTTCATGTGCTTCACCGACTACGCACGCGGCGCGATGCGCCTGTCGGCTCTGAGCCACCTGCCCGTGACCTACGTCATGACCCACGACTCGATCGGTCTGGGCGAAGACGGCCCGACCCACCAGCCGGTCGAACATCTCGCCATGCTGCGCGCGACCCCGAACACGCTCGTGTTCCGCCCCGCAGACGTCGTGGAAACTGCTGAAGCATGGGAAATCGCGCTGACCGAAACGGCAACCCCGTCGGTCCTCGCCCTCTCGCGTCAGAACCTGCCGACCGTCCGCGTCGAGCACAAGACCAAGAACCTCGTCGCCCAAGGTGCTTACATTCTGCGTGACGCCGAAAACGGCAAGCGTCAGGCGATCATCATGGCAACCGGCTCGGAGGTTGAAATCGCTCTGGCTGCTCGCGACATCCTCGAAGCCGAAGGCATCGGCACCCGCGTTGTGTCGGTTCCGTGTATGGAGCTGTTCGACAAGCAGGACGAAAGCTACCGTAAGCGCGTCCTGCCCGCAGGTCCGGTCCGCGTGGCTGTCGAAGCCGCCGTCCGTCAGGGCTGGGACAAGTACCTCCTCGGCGAGCGCGGCCGTGAACAGAAAGCCGGCTTCGTCGGCATGGACAGCTTCGGCGCGTCGGCTCCGGCTGAAACGCTCTACGAAAAGTTCGGCATCACCGCCGAAGCCGTCGCGGAAAAGGTCAAGAGCCTGCTCTGATCCCTGCCACAGGTTGCAAAACGGAACGCCGCGCATCACTGCGCGGCGTTTTCTTTTATGCGGAGTGGGGCTCCGCCCCGTCCCTGCGGGACTCCCCGAGGTATTTTTATCAGAATGAAGCGCAGCGCCGCTCTGCCTTTGTGCCGGAAATATCCCGGGGTGAATGGCGCGCAGCGCCAGAGGGGCAGCGCCCCTACCGCCGGATAGCGAAGCGGCCGGCGCCAGCTACAGCAAGCGCGAGGCAGCCACCTGCGATGGACCAGTTTTTCACGAAGATCGTCATCTGCCACGGATCTTCGGGGAGGAAATGGAAGATGCTGGTGAAGGCGCAGTAAGCTGCCGCAGCTAGCGCGAAGAGCCTTGTCTGCCAGCCTGCAAGCAGCGCGATGCCTGTGATCAGGTTGAACACCAGAGCAGGCCAGACGAGGACCGTGGGCATGTTCAGGCGCGCGAGGAGTTCCATCGCGTCGCTGGGTGAGAATGCTTTCTGAGCCGCGCCGCCGAGGAACAACACGGCGATCAGGATGCGGCCCAGAAGCAGGAGTGTATCGTCGAAGCGGTTCAATGGGCTGCTTTCGCGCCGGTGAATTTACCGATTAGCGGGCTGATGATGTGGGTGGCGACGGGGATCAGCAGCAGACCGTAGGCCAGACCGATGATGCCGTCGATCAGCGCTGTGACCGCCCATTCTGCAAAGCCTTGGGCGGCTTCGAACGCGTGACCGGCCTCGACCGCGAGGTGGTGGATGGTGTCGTAGGGCCAGTGCCAGCCGAGGTCGTGCAGGCCGTGGGTGATGATGTTACCGCCCACCCAGAGCATCGCCAGCGTACCGACGAAGGACAGCACTTTCATCACGATCGGCATCGCTTTGACCAGCCAGCGGCCGAAGTTGCGCGTACCGCTCCAGCGGCCGATAGCGGCGAGGTGCAGGCCGATGTCGTCCATCTTCACGATCAGCGCGACAGAGCCGTAAACGGCTACAGTGACGCCGATGGCGACGAGGGCGAGTGCGAGGGCTTCGACCCAGATCGCGCCTTCGGGGATGGCGGAGAGTGCGATGGTCATGATCTCTGCCGAGAGGATGAAGTCGGTTTTGATCGCACCTGCGACTTTGGACTCTTCGAGCTTGGCGGGGTCTTTGATGTCCATGTCCTCTTCGACATGGTGATCGGCGTGGGGGAAGAATTTGTGCAGCACCTTCTCCGCCCCCTCAAAGCACAGATAACTGCCCCCAAGCATCAATAGCGGGGTGATCGCTTGCGGAAGGAAGTTGGCCAGTAGCAGCGCAAGTGGAAGCAGGATGATCAGCTTGTTCCTGAGCGAGCCGAGCGTGATCTTCCAGATGATCGGCAGTTCGCGTTCGGCCTTGAAGCCCGTCAGATAGCTCGGGGTCACGGCGGCGTCGTCGATGATGACACCTGCGGTCTTGCTACCTGCCTTGGCGGCGGCAGCCGCGATGTCATCCACGCTTGATGCCGCGACCTTTGCGATGCCGGCCACGTCATCGAGCAAAGCGAGAAGTCCGCTCATGCCTGTTCCTTTCCAGATTCGTTCGGTCAAAGGTAAGCCGCCACCCAACTATGGCAAGGCGACAAATGTTGGCGCAAACGGTTAGCGATAACCTGTGCAATGACCCGACATTTATCGCTAACACATTGCAGAGATTGGCCTTTTCACCTTTGCCATCGCGGCATTTGTCGCTAGTCCCTTGGCAACCCTCGCCCGCTGCAAAGGACATCAGACCATGACCGTCACAATCGGAATCAACGGATTTGGCCGGATCGGCCGCTGCACTCTGGCCCATATCACCGAAGCCGCCCGCAACGACGTACAGGTGGTGAAGATCAACGCCACCGGCCCGATCGAAACCAACGCGCACCTGCTGAAGTACGACAGCGTTCATGGCCGCTTCGGCACGCCCGTCAAGGTCGACGGCAACGCGATGGATCTGGGCCGTGGTCCGATTGAAGTCATGTCCACCTACGATCCCGAAGAGCTCGACTGGTCGGGCGTTGATGTCGTGCTCGAATGCACCGGCAAATTCAACGACGGCGAGAAATCGAAGGTCCACCTTGATCGCGGTGCGAAGAAGGTTCTCATCTCCGCCCCCGCCAAGAACGTGTCGCGCACCGTGGTCTACGGCGTGAACCACCGCGATCTGCAACTGGACGAGAGCATGGTGTCGAACGGCTCGTGCACCACCAACTGCCTCGCTCCGCTGGCCAAGGTGCTCAACGACGCCATCGGTATCGAGAGCGGCATCATGACCACGATCCACAGCTACACCGGCGACCAGCCGACGCTGGACCGTCGCCACAAGGACCTCTACCGCGCCCGTGCTGCCGCGATGGCGATGATCCCGACCTCCACCGGTGCCGCGAAGGCACTGGGTGAGGTTCTGCCTGAAATGAAGGGCAAACTGGACGGCTCGTCAATCCGCGTGCCGACCCCCAATGTGTCCGCCGTGGACCTGTCGTTCGTCGCCGAAAAGTCTGTCACCGAGGCCGACGTCAACGAAATCGTCCGCGAAGCCGCCAATGGCTACATGGGCATGGTGCTGGGCTATGACGACGAGCCGAAGGTGTCGATCGACTTTAACCACACCACCGAAAGCTCCATCTTCGCCCCCGATCAGACCAAGGTCATGGGCCGCCTCGTGCGCGTGCTGGCGTGGTACGACAACGAGTGGGGTTTCTCGGCCCGTATGGCCGACGTTGCCGCCCACATGGGCCGCCTCAACTAAGCATATCACGCGAATTGCGCATGGCACCTTTCACGCATAGAAGGGTGCCATGTCGAACAAAGTTGCCATCTGGATCGCGGTCCTCGCCCTGCTCGCCATCGCGGTAGACAATTTCTACTACGGTGGAAGCGGGATTTTCTTTTTGATGCGCAAGTTCATCGACCTCATCGACTACTTTCAGTTCTGGCGCTGATCTTTGATGTGACCGTGAGGCACAGAAAGGTTGACCTTTCCGATTAAATTGCAATGTTAGCGCCAACGGAGAGAGCGCCAATCCCAATTACGAGTCGGAGGACTTCTCATGGCAGTCAAAGTAGCAATTAACGGCTTCGGTCGTATCGGGCGCAACGTCCTGCGCGGTATCATCGAAAGCGGTCGCACCGACATCGAAGTCGTCGCGATCAACGATCTGGGTCCGGTCGAGACCAACGCACACCTGCTGCGTTACGACTCGGTCCACGGCCGTTTCCCGGCTGAGGTCAAAACCACCGAAGACACCATCGACGTGGGCCGCGGCCCGATCAAGGTCACCGCGATCCGCAACCCGGCAGACCTGCCGTGGGGTGACATCGACATCATCATGGAATGCACCGGTATCTTCACCTCGAAGGACAAAGTGCAGGCCCACCTGTCGACCGGCGCCAAGCGCGTTCTGATCTCGGCTCCGGGCACCGACGCGGACAAGACCATCGTCTTCGGCGTCAACGACGACACCCTGACCGCAGACGACATCGTTGTGTCGAACGCATCGTGCACCACCAACTGCCTGTCGCCGGTAGCGAAGACCCTGAACGACGCCATCGGCATCGAAAAAGGCTTCATGACCACGATCCACTCGTACACCGGTGACCAGCCGACGCTGGATACCATGCACAAGGATCTCTACCGCGCCCGCGCTGCTGCCCTGTCGATGATCCCGACCTCGACCGGCGCTGCAAAGGCCGTTGGTCTGGTTCTGCCGGAACTGAAGGGCAAGCTGGACGGCGTCGCCATCCGCGTGCCGACCCCGAACGTTTCGGTCGTCGACCTCGTGTTCGAAGCCAAGCGCGCCACCACCGTCGAGGAAGTCAACGCAGCCATCCGCGCCGCCGCTGACGGCCCGCTGAAGGGCGTCCTGGGCTACACTGACGAGCCGCTGGTTTCGTCGGACTTCAACCACGATCCGCACTCGTCGATCTTCCACATGGACCAGACCAAGGTGATGGAAGGCAACATGGTGCGCATCCTGACCTGGTACGACAACGAGTGGGGCTTCTCCAACCGCATGGCCGACACCGCCGTTGCGATGGGCAAGCTGCTGTAATCAGCACCCGCAAGAATGACGAAAAGCCGTGTCTTCGGAGGCGGCTTTTTTGTTATGGGCCGCAGGATGGCGTTGGCCACTGCATGAAACAATCCTGTTATTAGAAATCGTGAGAAAAACCGCCCTCGGCTGATCACTTTTTTACGCCGGAAATTCTGCAAGAATGCGCCACAAGCCCCTGATTTTACACCGCTTACCCGCTTAGCGACAAGTGCATTGGCCTGTCTTATTTCTGTCATAAGTGGAAAAATCTTGTGTATAGTTAGACTTCACGAGACCGTGTCCTAGGTTGCTGACCCACATCGCGGTCGGCGGAAATTTGCCGCAGACCAGATTATCTTGGGGTACGAAACCTCGCAAAAACGGGAACTCGCGCAATCCGGAATATCGCAGTGACGGTCCTTTGTCCCGGCGATGCCAGATCGCGGCAGAGGCTCCCAACATAAATAAGAAGGAGGTCTGAATGACCGACCCGACGACCGAGACGCCGGAGGGCATTCCCACCCCCGATGGGGCCTCGCACATCATCGACACCGATTACGAGATCGGTCAGGACAACGTTGAAGGCAACGTTGGTCCGATCGGCTGGGATATCCATAATCCCGTCTTCGCCATGTCCGCGATCGCCGTTGTGGCGTTCGTGTTCTACACCCTTGCCCTGCCGGAGCAGGCCAGCAGCGTCTTCTCGTGGCTGTTCAACTCCGTGACCAAGCGCTTCGACTGGTTCTTCCTCGGCGCGGCGAACATCTTCGTGCTGTTCTCGCTGCTGCTGATCGTCACGCCGCTGGGTAACGTCCGCCTCGGCGGCACCGAAGCGCGCCCTGACTACGGCTACGTGGGCTGGTTCGCCATGCTCTTCGCAGCAGGTATGGGCATTGGCCTGATGTTCTACGGCGTATCCGAGCCGATGAGCCACTTCTCGTCCTCGCTGGGCGGCACCACCGTGGAAAACGGCATCCGAACCGACTGGGCTCCGCTCGGCGCTGCTGCGGGTGACGAAGCCGCTGCGGCACGCCTCGGCATGGCAGCGACCATCTTCCACTGGGGTCTTCACCCGTGGGCCATCTACGCTGTTGTCGCGCTCGCTCTGGCGCTGTTCAGCTACAACAAGGGCCTGCCGCTGACGATCCGTTCGGCCTTCTACCCGATCTTCGGCGATGCCGTCTGGGGCTGGGTCGGCCACATCATCGACACCCTCGCCGTGTTCGCCACCCTGTTCGGTCTGGCCACCTCGCTGGGCTTTGGTGCAACGCAGGCCAACGCGGGCCTCTACGAGCTCTTCGGCATTCCGGTCGGCTCGACGTCCGAGGTTATCCTGATCTCCATGATCACCGCCATCGCCCTCGTGTCGGTGCTGCGCGGTCTGGACGGCGGCGTCAAAGTCCTGTCGGAAATCAACATGGGCCTGGCGTTCATCCTGCTGATCTTCGTGCTGATCGTCGGCCCGACGATGTACCTGATCACCCTGTTCTGGGACTCGCTGGTCGCCTACATTGAATACCTGCCGGCACTGTCGAACCCGATTGGCCGTGAAGACGTGAACTTCTCGCAGGGCTGGACCTCGTTCTACTGGGCGTGGTGGATCTCATGGTCGCCGTTCGTGGGCATGTTCATCGCCCGCGTCAGCCGTGGCCGCACCGTGCGCGAATTCATGGTCTGCGTCCTGCTGATCCCGTCGCTCGTCTGCGTTCTGTGGATGTCGGTCTTCGGCGGCACCGCGCTGCATCAGGTCATCGCTGACGGCTACACTGTTGCGCAGGACGCGGCTCTGGAAATCAAGCTGTTCAAGATGCTCGACGTTCTGCCGCTGGCCAGCATCACCTCGCTGGTGGGTATCGTTCTGGTCATCGTGTTCTTCGTGACCTCGTCGGACTCCGGCTCGCTCGTGATCGATACGATCACCGCTGGCGGTAAAGTCGACGCTCCGGTCCCGCAGCGCGCGTTCTGGTGCCTCTTCGAAGGCGCGGTCGCGATCGCGCTCCTCCTGAGCGCTGGCGGCCTGCAATCGCTGCAATCAATGGTCATCTCGACCGGCCTGCCGTTCACGGTGGTGCTCCTGATCATGGTCTTCGCCATCTTCAAGGGCCTCATCAACGAACGCCGCTACGGCAAATAACACCAGAGGCCGCCCTTCGGGGCGGCCTTCTTCTTTGCCTTTGTGCCCCAAATATCCCGGGGTGAATGGCGCAACGCGCCAGAGGGGCAGCGCCCCTCCGCTCCCCACTCAGCCATCGCCGCATCTTGACCAGACACCCAAGCTGGGCCATGCAGCGGATATGAGTCAGATCGACAACCTTCCTCCGCTTCGCGACGTCATCGCCACGCACCAGTTGAGCGCCAAGAAATCGCTCGGCCAGAACTTCCTGCTGGACCTCAACCTGACCGCCAAGATCGCGCGTCAGGCGGGCAAGCTGGAAGAGGCCGATGTTCTGGAAATCGGCCCCGGTCCGGGCGGTCTGACACGCGGTCTGCTGTCGGAAGGTGCGCGCCGCGTGCTGGCTATCGAAAAAGACGAACGCTGCCTGCCCGCGCTGCAACAGATCGCCGACGCCTATGACGGGCGCCTTCAAGTGATCAACGCAGACGCGCTGGAGTTCGACCCGCTCGAATACCTCACCCCGCCGATCAAGATCGCGGCGAACCTGCCCTATAACGTCGGCACCGAACTGCTCGTGCGCTGGCTGACGCCGAAGGAATGGCCACCGTTCTGGGAGTCGCTGACGCTGATGTTCCAGAAGGAAGTCGCAGAGCGCATCGTCGCGAAACCCGGCTCCAAGGCGTACGGACGCCTCGCGATCCTCGCGCAGTGGCGTTCCGACGCGCGCATCGTGATCGACCTGCCGCCGCAGGCGTTCACCCCGCCGCCCAAGGTCTCCTCGGCTGTCGTGCATCTCACCGCCCTGCCCGAGCCGCGCTATCCCGCCGATGCGGCCGTGCTCTCGCGCGTTGTGGCGGCTGCGTTCAACCAGCGCCGCAAGATGCTGCGTGCCTCACTCAAGGGCGTGGCGCCGAATATCGAAGACCACCTCGCCGCCGCCGGTATCAAGCCGACGGACCGTGCAGAGCAGATCGGTCTTGAGGAATTCTGCGCGCTCGCCCGCTCGGTCGCCTCTCAGAACTGAGGCGACGCCTCCGCCGCTTTGGTGCGCATGACGCAGCCCGCCGCGTGGTCGTTCACAACGCCCATGGATTGAAGGAATGCGTACATCGTGGTCGGGCCGACGAATTTCCAGCCGCGTTTCTTAAGGTCCTTTGACAGCGCCACCGACGCAGGTGACGTCGCCCGCCATTGGGTGCCGGAGCCCTGATCGGCGGGGTCGGCGTAACTCCAGACGTATTTCGCTATGGAGCCTTCTGCCGCGACCAGTTCAATCGCGCGGCCCGCGTTATTGATCGCCGCTTCGATCTTGCCGCGATGACGGATGATGCCCGCATCGCCCAGCAGGCGCTCTACGTCGCTCTGATCGAACTGCGCAACCTTGTGGAAATCGAAACCGGCAAAGGCGCGGCGAAAATTCTCGCGCTTGCGTAGGATCGTCAGCCAGCTCAGGCCTGACTGGAACCCTTCGAGGCAGATTTTCTCGAACAGGCGGATGTCGTCGGTGACCGGATAGCCCCATTCGTTATCGTGGTAATGGATGTACTGGTCATCGCCCGCGCACCACGAACAACGCGAAACGCCGTCCGGCGCGGTGAAAGTTTCGAGCATGGTCCCCCCTAACAAAAACCCCGGCGCGATGGCCGGGGTTGATGTTTACTCTGCTGCGGCCGGGCTGTCATCCGACGGCGCGTCGTCAGCCTTGGCGCGCGGTTTGCGCGGCGCACGCGGTTTGCGCGGCTTGGGCTGGCTTTCGGGCGTATCGACCAGCGCGCTTTCGTCGCTGCCGTTGTCGTTCGTTTCGATCACGTCGGCGGACCCTTGGTCGGCTTTGTGTTCTTTTTGGTCTTTGTGCTCACGCGGCTGGCGCGGCTTGCGCTGACGCTGCGGCTTGCCTTCGGACTTCGCGTGCTGCGGGTCGTCCTGATGCTTGGGCTGCTCGTCACTCGCAGGCTGCTCTGCAACGTCAGGCTGATCGCCCGAACCGTTTGCAGCGTTTTCCTGCGCTTTCAGACGCTCGGAACGTTCGCGGTCACGCTCTGCCTGACGGCGGCGGTTTTCCTCTTCCTGCTCCTCACGGGCCTTGTCGACCTCGCGCTGCGCTTCGGCGAGCATACGCAGGTAATGTTCTGCGTGCTGTGCAAAGTTCTCGGCGGCCACACGGTCACCGGCCAGCTGCGCGTCGCGGGTCAGCTGGTTGTATTTGTCGATAATCTGTTGCGGCGTACCGCGGACTTTACCGTCGGGACCCGAGCTATCGAACACTCGGTTGATAATATTGCCGCCGGACGGACGGTTGTTGCGGTTCTTACCGCGGGACCGGGATTTTGAAGATCTCATGAACGTGCTTTCGTGCAGCGTTAGAAGTGCGTTGCGCTATGGCCCTACCGCTTAACCGCGGGAGATCGAAGCCGTGCGTGTTTAGGCTAGCACCAGTGGGGGGCCGAAGCCCGCTTCCGTCTGATACATCTCACTAAGCAACTCAGGCAGGTGATTACAAGCAGAAAAGCGAATTTACCGCCGAAAATCAGCGAATAACTGCCTCAATCGGCGGTTTGACACCCAATTACCACACGATCGCGACCATCAAGGTCCGACACGATCCGAACCCCCGTCAGCCCCGCCGCGCGGAAGAGGCCAGCGACTTCGGCGCCTTGGGACGGGCCAATCTCCACAATCAGACGACCGCCAGGCGCGAGGTGCTGCGGCGCGGTGCGCGCGATCTCGCGGTAGCATGTCAGACCGTCGGCATTGTCGGTCAGCGCGAGGTGCGGCTCGTAGTCCAGAACCTCTGGCGACAGGCCGTCCATTTCGTCGGCGGAGATATACGGCGGGTTGGAGACGATAAGGTCGATCTGCCCCTCGATCCCGTTCAGCCAGCTTGTGTTCAGGATCACCGCACGTTCGGACAGCCCGAGCGCGTCGGCGTTGTCCTCCGCCACGAGGCAGGCATCTTTGGAAATATCGGTGCCGACGCCTTGCGCATCGGGCATTTCCGCAAGCAAAGTCAGCAGGATACAGCCCGAACCTGTTCCAAGGTCGATCACCCCGTGAAACGGCTCCTGAAGCGCGACCTCGATCAGGATTTCCGTCTCGGGACGAGGGTCGAGGACATGGCGGTTCACCTTGAAATCGCGCCCGTAAAATGCGCGGCGACCGATGAGGTGGGACACGGGCTCCCTCGCGGCGCGGCGCAGGATCAGCGCGGCAAAGCGCGCCTCTTGGTCCTCGGTCACAGGATCGGGCAGGATCAACGTCAGACGGCCTGCCTCAACCCCGCACACATGCGCCAGAATACGGCGGGCATCGCGCGGCGCGTCGGGCACGCCCGCGTCATTGAGCTGACGAACGGCCTGCGCCAGAACGACGGAACCTGTGGGACGGCTCACCCTTCCATCTCCGCCAGCAGAGTCGCTTGTGCGTCAGAAATCAGCGCGTCGATGGTCTCGTCCAGATCGCCTTGCAGGATTTTATCCAGCGAATAGAGCGTCAGGTTGATGCGGTGATCGGTCATCCGGCCCTGCGGGAAATTGTAGGTGCGGATGCGCTCCGAACGGTCGCCCGAGCCGACCTGGCTTTTGCGGTTGGCGGAGCGTTCGTCGTGGACCTTCTGGCGCTCCATATCAAAGAGGCGCGTGCGCAGAACCTGCATCGCGATCTCGCGGTTGCGGTGCTGCGATTTCTCGGAGGACGTGACGACGATGCCCGTGGGCAAGTGCGTGATGCGCACAGCCGAGTCCGTGGTGTTGACGTGCTGACCGCCCGCACCGGACGAGCGCATGGTGTCGATGCGGATGTCGTTGGCGTTGATCTGGATGTCGACGTCCTCGGCTTCGGGCAGCACGGCAACCGTGGCGGCGGAAGTGTGGATACGCCCGCCGCTTTCGGTTTCGGGCACACGCTGGACGCGGTGAACGCCGGATTCGTACTTCAGACGGGCAAAGACGCCCTCGCCCGCAACACGCGCGGTGACTTCCTTGATACCGCCAAGTTCGGACAGTTGTTCTTCAAGGATCTCGAACTTCCAGCCGCGCCCTTCGGCGTAGCGCTGGTACATCCGCAACAGATCGCCCGCGAAAAGCCCCGCCTCGTCACCGCCCGTTCCGGGGCGGATTTCCATGATCGCAGGGCGCGCGTCGGCGGCGTCCTTGGGCAGCAGCGCCAGTTGCAGCGCGTGCTCCATCTCGGGAATGCGGGCTTTGAGCGCGGGGAGTTCTTCTTCCGCAAGATCGCGCATCTCGGGGTCTTTGAGCCAGCCCTCGGCCTCCTCAAGGTCAGCAACAGCCGTGCGGTACGCGTTGATCTGGTCAACGACGGGCTTGAGTTCGGCATACTCACGGGAAACCGTGACGATTTCGGCGGCGGACGCACCTTCGTTCAGCTTGGCTTCGAGGTATTCGAAACGCTGGCTAATTTGTGCGAGTTTATCTTGCGGGATCATGCGGTGGACATGGCGCGGAACGCGCCGTGCGTCAAGCGCCCTCGGACAGTCCCGCTTGGCGCAGCCAGCCGTCGACGCGCTTCTTATTCACGCCCATATCGCCTTTGCCGAAACGCGAACGGGCGTAGAGCACGATCTCCCAAATGGGTGCCTCGCCTGCCATGCGGTCCAGCCGAACCGTGGTATAATCGGGGTAGCCCATGAGTTTGGAGCGGGTTTCGTACGTGACCATGTGATCCTCGCGCGAGCCTGCGATGATCACGGTGCGGTCGGTCGATCCCATTGCATCGAAAAGCGCGTCGATCTTGGTCTGATCGGCAGTGCGCACCACGGCGATGTGCGAATTCAACCCTGTTTCGCTGCCACTTTGGGGAATGTTGTCCGGCATACGGTGCCATTGCGCGGCGTCGGTCGGCGCGACGCGGACCCAGACGGCGAACACCAAAACCAGAAGAACAACAACGGCAACGATCCAGAACAGCATTTTCATCACTTCCCTTTCAGGCGCCACGCGATGAGCGAACAAAGCTCCATCGCGACGTGAGCGCCGGCGACGGCGGTGATGTTCCCGTGATCGAACGGAGGAGAGACCTCGACCACATCGCCGCCAACAATATTGATCCCCGCCAGATCCCGCAGAACCGCCGCAGCCTGCCAGCTTGCCAGACCGCCCCAGACGGGCGTGCCGGTGCCGGGGGCGTAGGCGGGATCGAGCGCGTCAATGTCAAACGTCACGTAGGTCGGATTGTTCCCGACAAGCGTTTTGGCTTGCTCCACGACATGGGCGATGCCCTTTTCATGGACGGTGCGGGCGTCGATGTAGTTCATGCCGCAATAGTCGTCGCATTCGGTGCGGATACCGATCTGGACAGAGCGTTTGGGGTCCACAAGGCCCAGCTTGACCGCCTTATACATAAAGGTGCCGTGGTCGATCCGGTCGTAGTCGTCATCCGCCCAGAGGTCGGAGTGCGCGTCGAACTGGATCACCGACATAGGGCCGTATTTTTCGGCATATGCGCGCAGAATCGGCAGGGTGATGAAGTGATCGCCGCCCAAGGTCACACTTGCGGCACCGGAGGCGAGGATGGTCTGGATATGCTCGGTCACAAGGCCCGGAAAGCTCGGGGTGTGGGCGTAGTCGAACGGCATGTCGCCGTAGTCGATGATCGTGGTTTCGCCCAGCGGATCGAACGGCCAGCCGTAGGGCGGGTCGTAGGGCTGGAGCGTCGACGCCTCGCGGATCGCGCGGGGGCCAAGGCGGGTGCCGGTGCGGTTCGTGACCGCTTGGTCGAACGGAATGCCGGTGACGGCGATTTCGACGTCCGTCAGGTCCTTTGTGTAGGTGCGGCGCAGGAACGAGGTCGCGCCGCCAAAGGCGTTTTCATAGGCCAGACCGCGGCGCTCTTTGCGGGTGAATGCAAGGTCGACCTGTTTCTTCGCGTCTTCGAGCGCCATGAGAGACTCCTTTTGATCAAATCCCGCTCACAGAGCCCGATTGCCGCGCGAAAATCAAGCGTCCCTCTTTGCAAGCGCGTCCCGCAGCGCCGAAGCCGCCGCGATCATGCCGGCGTGCGAAAACCCTTGGGGGAAATTGCCGAGCATCTGCTTGGTGGCGGGATCGTATTCTTCGGCCATAAGACCCAGATCGTTGAATCCTTCGATCATCCCGTCGATCTGGCGGGCCGCGTCCTCGCAGCGCCCTGCCCGCGCAAGGTAATCGGCGGCCCAGAAACCGCAGACGACGAACGTGCCTTCGGTCCCGTCCAGCCCGTCCACGCCGTCGGCGTAGCGGCGGTAATAGGGTCCGTCGGCAAGCTCGTCCGTGATCGCCTCAAAGGTCGAGACCATGCGCGGATCGTCTGCCGCGATGATGCCGATACGCGGCAGAAGCAGGACCGCAGCGTCGAGCCAGTCGCCCCCGATCGCGCCCATGAACGCGCCGCGCTCTTCGTTCCATGCGTCCTCGAGCACGGTGCGCTTGATGACATTAGCCTCTTGGCGGAACGGTTCGGGGTTGTCCTCGATGATACCGCGTTCACATAGCAGGACGTAGCAATCGAGCGCGGACCAGCACATTGCCTTGGAATAGGTGTGGTGACGACGCGATCCGGGCATTTCCCAGAGACCGTTGTCGGGCAGCGTCCACTGGTCACGGACCACGCGGGCGAAGCCTTGCAGCAGCTGGCATTCGCTATCCGACAGCGTGCCGCCATTGTCGACGTAGCACACCGCCGCGTAGAGCATGGAGCCATATACATCGAGTTGTAACTGGTCCATCGCGTCGTTCCCGCGAATGACGGGACCGCTGCCGCGATAGCCCTCGTATGCCGTCAGCGGTTCGGGATCGGGACCCGAGCGGCCACGGATATCGTAGAAGGTTCCAAGCTGCGGCGCGGTCTCGCGGCTCGCCTCCATCAGCCAGCGGAAGAAGGCGGTGCCTTCGTCGGTAAAGCCGAGGTCGAGGAAAGCGTTCAGCACGAACGCCGCGTCCCGCAGCCAACAGTAGCGGTAGTCGTAATTGCGAATGCCGCCGATGGTTTCGGGCAGACCCACAGTGGGGGCCGCAACGACCGCGCCGGTGTCGGCGTGGGTTAGAAGGAGCAGCGTAATCAGGCTACGTTCAACGTATGTGCCGTAGGGGCCGTCGTAGTCGAAGTCCTGTAGTTTCTCCTCCCACTGGTGGGCGACACGTTCGAGCGTTTCCCACGCAGCGCCCTCGCCCATCGGGCCGCATTCGTTTTCGGTGTAGGTGATGACAAGGTAGTGGAAGGACTTCGGCTCCAGCTTTTGACGCAGGCGCAGCGTGCCGCCGCAGGTGCGCTCCAGCGGGAGGTCCGTTTCGATGAGGACTTCTCCGTTGGCGGTGTCGCAATACCACAGCCCATCTTCGTCCTTTCTCAGATGGGGAAGGACGGCACCGAAGTTGGGACGCGGCGCCACGGTGATGTCGATCTCGGGCTCGCCGTCGGTGACTTCGATCAGGCGCAACACACGGTGCCCGCGCGTGAGGCATCCGTCCACAGGAAGGTCCATCGCGTCAGAGACCTTGATCGCGCCCTGCGGGGTTTCGTGGAGGGTTTCCAAGATCGGCATCCGGTCGCGGTAACGGCGGCTAATGATGCGCTCGCCCTCCTCCGGCTCGGCTAGAGCCACGCGGCAGACACCGCCGCGATACCGGTCGAGGAGTTCGGCAAAGATCGCGTCCCCGTCGAACTGTGGCATACACAGCCAGTCGAGCGAGCCGTCCCCCGCGATCAGCCCCACCGTCGAAGTATCCCCGATGACTGCATGATTGCCGATCGGGATGTAGCCTTCGTGCCGTTCGGTGGAAATGCGGGTGAACGGCGTCGGCTGGGCAGTGTCGTTGGGCACGGGGGTGGTCCTTATAATCTGGAGAGGTAAGCGCCGGCAAGGCTTGGTGGTTCCGTGCTCTGCCGCAACCGGAGTGTTCGCGGGCTGCCCTTGCGCGGTATGGGGGCGCTGCCCCCCTCTGGTCCTGCGGACCATTCACCCCCGGGATATTTTCGGCACAAAGGCAGGCAGGGGCTTGCGCGTTCTGGGGCGGCGGATTAGCTGCTGCGTCATGGCACGTGCACCCCTACTCCAGCTCACCGATATTTCGCTCACCTTTGGCGGCGATCCTGTTTTCGAAGACCTTTCGGCCATTGTGCAGGAAGGCGACCGCGTTGCGCTGGTCGGGCGGAACGGATCGGGCAAGTCCACCCTGATGAAGGTGATGGCCGGCCTGATCGAGGCCGACAAAGGCGACCGCGTGATCCCTGCCGGCGTGACCGTCGGCTATATGGAGCAGGACCCGACCATGGAAGGCTTTGCCACGCTGGGCGATTACGCCGCGAGCGAGCTGGACGAGGCGGAGCGCTACCGTATCGAGATGGTGGCCGAGGGGCTGAAGTTCGATCCTGCGCGCCCTGTCGAGACCGCATCGGGCGGTGAGCGCCGCCGCGCGGCATTGGCCAAGTTGATGGCGGAAGCGCCCGAGTTGATGCTGCTGGACGAGCCGACGAACCACCTCGATATCGAGGCGGTGCAGTGGTTGGAGGACCAGCTGAAGAATATCAAAGCGGGATATGTTCTGATCTCGCACGACCGCGCGTTCCTGCGCAGCCTGACCCGTGCGACGCTCTGGATCGACCGCGGAATGGTGCGCCGACAGGAGACCGGCTTTGACGGGTTCGAGGCGTGGCGCGACAAGATCTGGGAAGACGAGGACGTCGCCCTTCACAAGATGGATCGCAAGATCAAGGCCGAGGCGCGTTGGGCGGTCGAGGGCATCAGCGCCCGCCGTAAGCGTAACCAGGGCCGTGTGCGTGCGCTGCAAGAGATGCGCGCTGACCGTGCGTCAGTCATCAAACGTCAGGGGACTGCGGCGCTGCAACTCGACAGCGGGCCTGTTTCGGGCAAGAAAGTGATCGAGGCGCGCGGGCTGACCAAGGCGTTCGATGACAAGCAGATCGTCAAGGGGCTCGATCTGTTGGTGCAGCGCGGCGACCGCGTGGCCTTCGTCGGGCCGAACGGCGTGGGCAAGACCACCGTCATCAAGATGCTGCTGGGTCAGGAAGCGCCCGACGAGGGCAGCGTGTCGCTGGGCACGAACCTCGAAGTGGCCGTGTTCGACCAGACACGTGCGCAGCTCGATCCCGAGATGACGCTTTGGGACAGCCTTACGGGCGATCCCGAAATGCGTGTCGGCGGTCGTGCGGATCAGGTGATGGTGCGCGGCAATCCCAAGCACGTTGTGGCCTATCTGAAGGACTTCCTGTTCGACGAAGGCCAAGCGCGCGCGCCTGTGAAATCGCTGTCGGGCGGTGAGAAGGCGCGTCTGCTGCTGGCCAAACTCATGGCCAAGCCGTCGAACCTGTTGGTGCTCGACGAACCGACGAACGATCTGGATATCGAGACGCTGGACCTGCTTCAGGAACTGCTCGACAACTACGACGGCACCGTGATCCTCGTGAGCCACGACCGTGACTTCCTCGACCGTGTGGCGACGACCACCATCGCGATGGAAGGCAACGGCAACGCCACCGTTTATGCGGGCGGTTGGAGCGATTATCTGGCGCAGCGCGGCGAGCAGACCAAGCAGGACAAGGTCGAGAAAGCAGAGAAGCCGAAAGCGGAGAAGCCCAAGGCCGAAAACCGCAAATCGGGTCTGACTTTCACCGAGAAGCACCGTCTGGAGGCGCTGCCTGCGGAGATCGACAAGCTGACCGCAGAGATCGGCAAACTCGAAGTGCTGATGGCCGATCCGGAGCTGTTCACCAAACAGCCGGTGAAGTTCCAGAAGGCGACGGAAGCGTTGGTGCAGCGGCAGGACGCGCTCGCCGCTGCGGAAGAGGAATGGCTGCTTCTGATGGAAAAATCAGAGGCTTAACCCTTCCCGAGCGAGATCCAGACCAGAAGGACGAAGATCGTCGGGACGGCCACCAGAACGGGGACCATCAGGCCGCCGATGCCGAAGGCTGCGACGGCAGCAGCGATCACGGCGATGATGGCGACGAGCGCCAGCAGCGGAAGCATGATCGTGCGGATGTTTTCGGAAGATACGTTATCATGAGTCATGGGTGCGGTGATCGCACACACATGTAAAATCAGGAATGCGACAGGCTGTCACCATGATAGCGAAAGGGCGGCCACTCGGGCCGCCCTTTGCGTTTTAGTAGTTGGCCTCGACCGTCAACCCGACCGAGACGTTGCCGTTCTGGTCGGTGGTCACGTTCACGCCGCTGGTGCCCTGCCCGTTCATGATCAGACGGCTGCGGCTGACATCCAGCGTGAAGCTGTCGCGCTCGTCCATCACCTCGTAATCGAGGCGCAGACCGTAGGCGATGTCGTCACCGCGGGTGGCGTAGCGGTAGTCGATATACGCCCCCGCGCCGCAGGTGGCCGATCCGCCTAGCGAGCAGGAAACGCGCGGCGCGATTTCGATGCGGGTGAAGGCATCGGCCTCGGCATTATAGCCGCCGGTCTGGTAGATCAGCTCTCCGAACAGGGTGGAGCCGTCATAGTCACCGATATCGAGGTCGCCGACTTCGCTGAGGCCGAGCGAGGTCACGGTGACTTCGGTACTGCCGGCACGCGCATGGGCGGTGTCGATGCCGACGCGCGGGATGAGCGTGAAGGTGTCATACTCCTTCTCGCCCGACAGGGCCACGCCGCCGAAGAGCGCGCTGTAGATATACTCGCCCGCCGCGTTGGCCTGCTGGCTTTCGAAGTCGAGCGTGTAGTTATGTCGGCCCACGGCAAGCGCGCCGTAGTAGTCGATGAACAGTGTCTCGTTCAGGCGCGATGCACCGTAGAGACCGCCGTTGACACCGAAGCCGCGGATGGTGCCGTCAACGTTGCCCGTGTCGATCTGCGCCTGACGCAGGTAGCCGCCGTAGAACCAGCCGCGCAGGTCGTCTTCGGTGGTCATGCGCTCGTGCATACGGGTGTAGTTGAAAGTCAGCGCGGTGCCGTAGTCTTCGGCGTAGTGGATGTCGAAGTCGCCTTCGGTGATGGTGCGCTCTTCGCTCATACAGTCGAACACGTCCTCGCGGAAGCTGCCGTTGGTGGTCAGCTCGCCGTTGACGACTTCGGCCATGCCGTTGACGTCCAGCGCTTCGTTCACGCCGCAGCGCAGGTGGTCCTGACCTTCTTTGAGGCGGTCAAGCGCACCCTTGGCGATGCCGTCGAAACGGTCCTGCTGTTCCTGCACCGTCTGCGAGAGGTCGTCTTGCAGGACGGCGGTCAGTTCCTCGCGGATCGCGTCGAGCATGCTTTCGCCGATGGTGACGGTCGCGGTGAGGTTGGCGCTGACGCTCGACAGGGCCGTAACATCGTCCGACGACGTGATCGACGCGAGGGTCAGGATCACGGTCTCGTCCGCTTCGGACAGGGTGTCGGACTGCACGGTGATCGTGATGTCCGCGCTGGTGTCGCCCGCCGCGATGGTCACGGTGCCCGACGGCGCGGCGTAATCGCTGCCCGAAGTCGCGGTGCCCGACATGGTGTAGGCGATCACTGTATCGACGGCAGAGACGCGGCTCTGGCTGACGGTGAAGGTCAGGTCCGTGGTGCCGCTGGTCGGCTCGTCGATGTTGCCCGGACCGGTGAGCGTCACGGTGTTCACGCCGCAATCAGCAACGGGGATGTTGTTGCCGATCACCACAGGGTCGCCCGCTTCGATGTCGAAGACGGTGTAGAACGCGGTCGGGGTGTTGTCTGCCAGATAGCCCGTGCTGCCATATTCCGAAGAACCGAGGCTCGCCGGGTCTTCGGGCAGCAGCGTGGTCAGGTCGAGCGTTCCCGAGGACGCCAGCGCACCGGCGGTCGGGTAGTCGGACGGGTACACGAGGTCCATCGTGTAGGTGCCCGCCTGTGTCGTGAACCACTGGTAGCGGCCGGTGGACCCGTCGAGTTCGATGCGGATGTTGTTCAACGTACCGACCGAGCTGTTCGAGCCTGCAGCGCCCGTCACCACGATGCCGCCGCCTGTCAGAATGCGGCCGTCGTCCTCGCAGTAGAAATAGCCCTCGGGGTCGAAGTCGTCCGCGTCCATGATGCCGTCGCCATCGCGGTCGGCGGTCATGCTTTCGTGGGCGTCGTTGATCCCGTCACCGTCGTTGTCGGTCATGTCGGATTCGATGATGCCCGGCAGGCTGTCAGGCAGGTTCAGGACGGTCACGGTGATCGTGACGGCCGAGGTGTTGCCCGCAGCGTCCTCTGCCGTGATCGTCAGCTCATAGACGTTGTCCGCACCGTCGTCCGACGGATCGTCGTAGTTCGGCGCGGCGCGGAACACGAGGCGGCCAGACTGGATATCGAAAAGCGCGCCATCGGTGCCGGAAATGGTGATCGTCGCGGTCTCGTCCGTTGCGACCGAGGTCACATCGGTTTCGTTTTCGTCGATCTGGAAGTCCATGCCGTTCGAAGCCGTCGCACCGCCCAGCGAGATCACAGGCGCGATGTCGTCGAGGTCGAGTACGGTGACTTCGACAGTGATGGTGGTCACGTTGTTCGACGCGTCGGTCGCGGTAACCTCCAGCGCATAGACGTTGTCGGCCGCCGTGCCGTAGCTGTCGAGCGGGATTTCGTAGTCCGGCGCGCTGACAAAGGTCACCTCGCCCGCGCTGCTGATCGCGAAGAGCGCGCCGTCGTGTGCGCCGGTGATGGCCCAAGTGACTGCCTCGCTGGCGGTGAGGTCGGTGACGCCAGTCTGGTTCTCGCCCACGCTGACCGCGATGGTCGCGCCGTCCGCGTTGGTATTCGAGCCACCGTCATAGCCGACGAGCGGCAGCGTGTCGTCCAGATCGGTGATCGTCAGCTTCAACAGAAACGCCGTATCCGCACCGTAGATGTTGGTCGCGGTCACGGTGAACTCGTAGATGTTGTTGGTGTCGCCATCGGGCGGCACCTCGTAGTCGGGGACCGCGTTCATGGTCACCGTGCCGTTCGACATGGTGAACAGGGACGCGTCGGTGCCGCTGATCGCCCAAGTGGCGGTGCGGTCCGAGGTGACCTCGATGCTGACGGCCGAATTTTCAGGACGCGACAGTTCGATGGTGTTCGCAGTGACAGCGCCATAGCCGGTGATTGCCAGAACGGGGCCGTTTTCATCGAGGTCGAGCACGGTGATAGTGACGGTCACCATGGTCTGGTTGGTGGAGGCGTCAGCCGCAGTGATATCGACCACGTAGATGTTGTTGTTCGCCGTATCGCCTTGGTCGAGGGGGGTCTCAAAGTCGGGCGCGCTGACGAAGGTCAGGTTGCCGCTCGTGTCGATGGCAAACAGCGAGCCGTCGGTGCCGCCGAGCGACCATGTGACGGTCTCGTCCGAGGTGAACTGTCCAACGGCCGTTTCGCGCTCGTTGATCGAGGTCGCGACGGCGGCAGCGTTGGCGTAGGTGGCGCTGTCGAAGATGATCGCCGGTGCGACTTCGTCGAGGTCCGCCACGGCAAAGGTCACGTCCACAGCGGCCGAGAGGTTGTTCGCCGCGTCCCATGCCTGAATGGCGTAGGTGATGGTGTTCGGCGCGGTCTCGTAGTCGTTTGCCGCCGGAACGGGGCCGGTGTTCAGGGTGACGTTGCCCGCAGCGTCGATGGTGAACGAGCCGTCGACCGAGGTGGCGCTGTTGGTGCCTTGGAACTTGAAGCCTGTGATCGCGACGTTGTCGGTCGCGGCAACGGTGCCGATGGTGGCGCCGTCAGCCTGGTTCTCGTCATAGGTTAGGGTCTGGCCCGCGGTGACGGTCGGCGCGGTGGAGTCCGGGCGCGCGTTGACCGTGATGGCGAAGTCGTCAGTGGCGGTTAGCGAGCCGGTGTCGGTCGCAGTGACGCGGACCGAGATCGTGCCGACATCCGCGTCCTGCGGCGTGCCCGAGAACGTGCGGGTCGAGGCATCGAACGACAGCCAGCTCGGCAGCGGGTCGCCATTCGCGAGCGTGGCCGTGTAGGTCAGCACATCACCCGTATCCACGTCGGTGAAGCTACCCGCCGCGAACTGATAGGTCAGCGCCTGCTGCGCAGTGACGCTCTGGTCCACGAGCGCCACGGATAGCGCGGGGCCGTCGTTAGCGTCAGCCGCGACAACAGTGTAAGTGCCCGTACCGCTGGAGAACGCGGCGGTGCTGCCGTTGGTCGACACGTTGCTCAGCGAAATCAGCGTTGAGCCCGAAGCGGTGCCAGTGGTCTGGTCCCATGCGCGGAAGGTCAACGTATATGTCGCGCCGTTGTCTTGATCAGTGACCAGACGCAGGTACGCGGTTTCGTCCAGCAACAGCGCCATGCTGTCGGAGACGGACGACATGGAACTCCAGTCGGAATTGTCGAACGAGTACTGCCAGCCAGTGGCCGTGCCGGATTTTCCGGTCACCGCGATGCCGAGCGTATCGCCGTCCGTATCGCCCGACGTGACTTGGCCCAGCAGGCTGGTGACGGTGATCGCCGTCGTGACGTCACCCTCGGTCAGGCCGGTGCCGTTGTAGTTGCCCGAAACGGTCGGCGCGACGTTGGCCGAAACCGAAGTGCCGATGTTGGCAAAGGCGTAACCGATCGAGAAATCGAGGCCATAGTAGGCCGTGCCCGTCGCCGAGGTATCACCCACGGAGATCGAGATGCTGGAGAACTCGTCGTAGAACACGCGGGCGCGGATGTCGTTGAACTCGTCCGTGCCTGTGCTTGCCGTGACGTTTCCGCCGATGGTGGTGACGAAACGGGTGACGCCCGAAGACGGCACCGTGGTGGTCACGTCCGACGTGCTCGACAGCGCGTAGGCGTCGATGTTGGTGAAGTCGGTGTACTGGCGGCCGGAGGACGACGCGCCCGCACCGTCGAGGTCATAGGTGTTGATATAAACGTTCTGGAGCGTCACCGGAACGCCCGCACTGTCGAAGAAATCGAACTTGAAGGTGGCGTAGCCGCCCGCGCTGGAGATGCTGACGTTCGGCTGGAAGAAGCCGGAATCCGCGTATGGGTTCGAGGTGGAGTCGAAGGTCGTCACTGTGGCGTTCGACAGCGCGGTCAGGGTGACGGTCGCGTCGATCTGCTCTCCGCCGATGGTAATGACGTTGGTGTAGGTGCGTGTCGCGTTGAGCGAGGTGCCCGTTCCCGTGCCTGTGCCGGTAAAGCTCAGCGCAGCGCCGTTCACGTCGAGCGTCTGTTGCGCTGTGCCTACGACGATGTCGAAGGTGTCGGAGATGGTGCCGCCAGCGTTGTCGGTCGCGGTGACTTGAATCGTGACGGTGCCGCCGTCCGCGTTCGCGGGCGTGCCCGAGAACGTGCGCGTGGCGCTGTTGAACGACAGCCACGACGGAAGCGACGCCTGTCCCTGCTCCACAGCTGCATAGCTGGCGATGGTGCCATCACTGTCCGAAAACGCGTTGGAGACGAACTGGTAGCCGAACACCGTATAGGCGGTCGCTGTCTGGTTGCTGAGGCCGGCATCCACGGTCGGCGCGACGTTCGCGATCGACGTGATCGAGGACGATGTGGCCAGCGTCAGCCCGCCCGAAGTTGCCCTGAGCGCCACCGTGTCAGGCGATCCGCCGTTGGTGTATTGCAGCGCGAGGCCCGTGAAGGTGGACACACCGCTCGACGGGGTGATGGATACCGTGGTGCCGTTGCCGTCGGTGTCGCCTGTGCCGGTCATGCTGTTGACGGTGCCGTCCAGCGTGCCGTCATTCGGGTCGGTGAGACTGAGGACGATGTCGGTCGAATAGCCTGTATCGAGCACGTTTTGCGCGTCATACGCACCGACAACCGGCACGGTGGTGAAGCTGGTCGACTGGCCACTGTTGATCGAAGTCGGCGCGGGCTCTGTGCTGAACGTCAGCTTGGTCGCGACAACGTCCGAAGTGACGGAGTTCGACGAATTGACACTCAGCCCGCTGACTGAGACGCCATCGGTGGTGAGACTAAAGCTCTGTTGGTCCGCCGTCGCGGTATAGGCGATGTCGGTGAAGGTCGCGACGCCCGAAATGGCCGATTGTCCGGACCCGCTGAGGGTTCCGCTGCCCGAGGCCAGCGACAGAGTGACGACATCGGTGTAGTCGACGTCGGTGTTGCCGAACGCGTCCTGCGCAGCGACCACCGGCTGCGTGCCGAGCACAGCACCGCTGGTCGACGTCGCGGGCTGCGTGGTGAACACATGCTGCACTGCCGTGACATCGAACGAGGAACCGCCGCCGTTGGTCACAGGTGTGGTCGTTCCGAATGTCGTGCCGGTCGGCACCACGGTCACGTCCGCATCGCCATCGACCGACAGGATCACGGTGCGGTCTTCGATTACGTTCGAATTGTCGTTGTAATAGGCGTTGATCGCGTAGGTTTGCGAGCCGCCATCCACGATGCCGATAGCCAGACCCGCAAAGGTCAGCGTGTCATTGCTGGCGTTATAAGTACCCGTGACGTTATTCACCTGCGGGCCGTTCAGACGGAAGGTGATCTTTGCGCGGTCCGCATCGGTCGATGTGCCCGAAACGTGGACGATGATCTGGCTAATGTCGAAAAAGGTGCCGTCCGAGGTGCCGCCATCGCTGATAGTAAAGTCGAAAATGTCGATCGCTTCACCAACGGTGTCGATTGTCGTGTCGATGCCCACGGGCTCGGTCACGCCAGCAGCAGCGGTCAGATTGCCGTCGGAGTCTGTTGCCGGATTAATTCCGGTCCATGTGGCTGCGTTTTGGAAATTAAATTGATCAAATACAGACCCGGCTGAGCCACTTACGTTCGTGAATGTCACTGTTGTGGTTACACCACAGCGCAAAGAGGTTAGGCTGAGCGAGTAGTTCGCGCCGGACTGCAATTCGTAGCAGTTGCCAGAATTGTCGGTCACATCAAAGGTGTCACCGACGCTCACGGCGCCCAGAACAAGCGGATTGCCATTGAAAATATCTTGGGCGTCGACCGACCCCAGATACGCCGCCGAGGCGGACATGGGCATGACGGTCAGAGCGGCAAAGGCCAGACGGGAAAACGCGCGAGAGAGGACGGACATAGAGCACCAACGTTGAGCAAAACAGAGTTGGTCCCAGCCTTACACGCAGGCCGTGCGGTCATCCGCAGGGCGATAGACGTTTTCCACAGTCTGTACGGTTAGGGCTTTTTTCCAACGGTATGGGTTTTGCCCAGATTGATACCGCTGCAGTATTCAAAACGAGTGAATGCCGCGTCCGCTACTCCGCCATTCCCGCACAAAAAAGGGGGCCGAGGCCCCCTTCTGTTCAGTTTTGCAGCTTGGCGGAATTACCCGTCGAAGTTGACTTCTTCCATGATGCGCAGGGCTTCGGCGCGGTGGCCTGCCAGCGTGGTCAGGTCCATGGTGTCGCGGTCGAACTCACCCCAGCTTGCCACCAGATCCGACAGCGGCGCGCCTTCGAGCACCGGATATTCGTTGTTGGCTTCGGCGTAGATGTGCTGCGCCTCTTCCGACACGAGGAATTCCATCAGCTGGATGGCTTCTTCCTTGTTCGGAGCGGCTTTGGTCAGCGCAACGCCAGAGACGTTGATGTGGGTGCCTGCGTCCTCGAATTCGGGGAATACGATGCGGACCGAGTTGGCCCACTCGACCTGCTCTGGATCGGCGAGCATCTGGCCCATGTAGTAGGTGTTACCGAGCGAGATATCGCACTCGCCAGCCCAGATTGCGCGGACCTGAGCGCGGTCGTTGCCTTCAGGCTTGCGGGCGAGATTGGCTTTGACGCCAGCGGCCCATTCGCGGGCATATTCTTCGCCGTGGTGGGCGATGATGGCCGAGAGCAGCGCGAGGTTGTAGTCGTGCACGCCGGAACGGGTGCAGATGCGGCCTTCCCACTTGGGATCGGCGAGGTCTTCGTAGGTGGTGACTTCACCGTCGGCCACGCGCTCTTTGCTGGCGTAGACAATGCGCGCGCGGGTGGTCAGCGCGAACCACAGATCGTCGGGGCTGCGCAGGTTTTCGGGGATCGAGTTGTGCAGCACGTCGCTGTCGACCGGCTGGATCACGTCGGCGTCGACGATCTGCTGGAGGTTCGCGATATCGACGGTCATCACGAGGTCGGCGGGCGAACGTGCGCCTTCGGCCTTCAGACGCTCGACGATGCCCTGCTGGACGAAAGCGAGGTTCACGTCGATGCCGGTTTCGGCGGTGAACTCGTCGATCACCGGCTGGATCAGTTCCGGCTGGCGGGTGGTGTAGATGTTGACGTCGGCCAGTGCGGGCGCTGCGACCAGAGTGGCGGCGGAGGCAAGGAAGATATTGCGCAGGTTCATCGGAGTCTCCAAATCAGTTTGGAGACCGTAAACCCGACAAAAATACTTTGGTCAATAGTTGACTGAACCGCTCACGTATTCTTGGCCGCTTTATCCTCGGCCTTCGCCTTGTCCCAGAACATGTCCATTTCTTCGAGGTTGCTTTGCTCGGGCGTTTTGCCGATTGCTGCAAGACTGTCTTCTATCTTGTTGAAACGGCGCACGAACTTTGCATTGGCCTTGCGCAGCGCGCCCTCCGGTTCGACACCCAGATGGCGGGCAAGGTTGGCGACGACGAAGAGCAGATCGCCCATCTCTTCCTCAACTTCTTCCTGCGTCAGCTTGTCTCGTGCCTCGACCAGTTCTTCGGATTCCTCGCGGATTTTGTCGATGACCTGATCGGTGCTCGGCCAGTCAAAGCCGACGCGGGCAGCGCGCTTTTGCAGCTTTACCGCGCGAAGCAGCGCAGGCAGACCGACCGCCACACCGTCCAACACGCGGGTCTCGGCCTTGGCGGCGCGTTCTGCGGCTTTCACCTCTTCCCAGCGATCGACCTGATCGTCGGCGGAGAAGTCGTTGCCCTCGGACCCGAAGACATGCGGGTGGCGGGAGACCATTTTATCGCTGATCGCCTGCACCACGTCCTGAAAATCGAAAAGCCCCGCCTCGTCTGCCATCTGTGCGTGAAACACGGATTGGAACAGGAGATCGCCCAGCTCGCCGCGCAGCTCGCCCCATGCCTCGCGCTCGATCGCGTCGCCGACTTCGTAAGCTTCTTCAATGGTGTAGGGGTAGATCGTGGTAAAGGTCTGCTCCACGTCCCAAGGGCATCCGTTTTCCTTGTCACGCAGGCGGCGCATGATCTCGACCAGACGGTCGATGCCCGCAGAACTGTCGTGGACCAGTTTATCGGAAGCTTGGTCATCCATTGCAGATACTCGCATTTTCAGATTGGTTGCAGCCAACGTAGCTACCCAAGCAGAAGAGTCCACCCATGCCCGTCATCAACCGCATCGCCGATTTCGCCCCCGATATGAAGGCGTGGCGTCGCCACTTGCACGCCCATCCCGAACTGGGCTTCGAGTGCCACGAGACGGCTGCCTTCGTCAAAGAACGGCTGGAGGAATTCGGCGTGGACGAGATCCACACGGGCGTCGCGAAAACCGGCGTCATCGCAGTCATCAACGGTCAGGGCGACGGCCCGACCATCGGTCTGCGCGCCGATATGGACGCGCTGCCTATTCTGGAAACCACCGGCGCGGAGCACGCGTCGACCAACCAAGGCAAGATGCACGCCTGCGGCCACGACGGTCACACGGCGATGTTGCTCGGCGCGGCGAAGTATCTGGCGGAGACGCGGAATTTCGCAGGCAAGGTCGCGCTGATCTTCCAACCCGCCGAAGAATCCGGCGGCGGGGCGGGTGTGATGGTCGAAGAAGGCGTGCTTGATCGCTTCGATATCAAGCAGCTTTACGCCGTGCACACCCTGCCCGACCTGCCCATCGGCCAGTTCGCCACCTGCCCCGGTCCGATCATGGCCGCCGTTGATATGTTCCACATCGACATCACGGGCCGCGGCGGTCACGTCGCCCATCACGAGGAAGCCGCCGACCCTATCGTCGCCGCCTGCGCTATCACCACCGCCGTGCAGACCATCGTCAGCCGCAACCGCTCGCCCTTTGACGATATCGTGGTGTCGGTGACGCAGATCCACACGGGCAGCGCCGACAACATCATTCCCGAGACCGCCTATATCAACGGCACCGTCCGCACGTTCTCCAAGGACGTGCAGGCGATGGTCATCCGCCGTCTGGAAGAGATCAGCGACGGCATCGCGCAGACCTACGGCGTGCGCACGAAACTACGCTATGAGACCGACTACCCGCCGACCTACAACCACCCTGCCGAGACCGAATTCGCCGTGGCGACCGCGCGCGAAGTGGCTGGCGATGATGCGGTAATCGCGGACTTCCCCAAGTCGATGGGCGCGGAGGATTTCTCGTTCTTCCTCGACAACCGTCCGGGGGCATACGTGTTCGTCGGCAACGGCGACTCCGCTTCAGTCCACAATCCGGAGTTCGACTTTAACGACGACTCCGCGCCGTTCGGGTCGTCCTATCTGGTGCGACTGGTCGAGCGCGCACAGCCGCGCGGCTAAGGGACCGGCAGGCGTTTGCGCGCCCGCCCATTCCTGACTAAAACACTTTACTCACATTCCCGACTAATTTACTCAGATTGCAATGGCGGCCGATTTCCTGACTCGGCCGCGCTTCTTTTGCATTCCGATTTACGGGGATAGACCCATGACTTTCCGTCCGAATATGACGTCCTTCGTGCAGGGCTTTTCCCTGAAACGCCCGCTGGCCAACCGCTCTGTCGACGGCGTGGTGGCCGATTACTGGTCCGTCGATGCCGAACAGGGCGCGGGCGGGCATTACCTGTCGCCCGACCCGCGTATCGTGATCATCCTGTCGGGCAACGAGAGCAAGATCCACTTCAAGAGCGAGAACGGCGAGCAATACGCCGCCTCCAAGATCACCTATATCCCCGCCGGAATGCCGCTGTGGTCGGTGGCCGAGGAAGGCGTGGAGCTGCGCCACCTCGACCTCCATATCCGCCGCGATGTGCTGCTGCGTGTGCTGGGCCAGACGGCGCGTCAGATCAACTTCAACCGCCCGATTTTCGCGGACGATCCCGAGGTGCTGCTGATCGCGAACATGCTCGCTGACGAGTGCATGGAGCCCAAGCAGTCCGACGGTTTTGTGGCCTCGCTGATGGAGGCGATGATGCACGCGCTGTTCCGCCCGAGCGAGGCGTGCAAGACCATCGGCGGGCTGTCCCCGTCGCAGATGCGCAAACTGGTGGCGAAGGTCGAAGCCAGCCCGCACCTCACCCTGTCGAACAAGGAACTGGCGGACACCGTGGGCCTGTCCGAGGGCTGGTTCATCACCGCGTTCCGCCACACCGCAGGCACCACGCCGCACAAATGGCAGACGGGCCTGAAGATCGCGCGGGCCATGCAGGCGATGACCCAAGACCCCAAGAAAGCGCTGGCGGAAATCGCGGCGGACTTCGGCTTTGCCGACCAAGCGCATATGAGCCGCACGTTCAAGGCGATCGTTGGCCTGCCCCCTGCAAACTGGAGAAGAACGGCTATTATGCAAAACCTGCATTAACCGCCGGAACGTTCAAAACGCATAAGTCCTGTTCAAGCGGAATCCATATTCCTGACTTATTCACTCGGAAATAACATCCGCTTGAATAAGGACAAAAAAGATGAAGCGCTCCTCCTCCCTTGCGCGTGTGATGGGACACACCGCGATGATCGCCCTGATGACCGCCCCCGCATTCGCGCAAGACGTCATCGACCTTCAGGAAATCACCGTTGACGTAGTGGTCGATGACGGCACCGGCCCTGCCGAGGGCGCGAACCCCGCGACCCTGTCAGGCACGAAGACCGCCGCTCCGCTGACCGAAGTGCCGCAGTCCGTGTCGGTTGTCGGCAGCGACACCCTGATCCAGCAGAACGCCCGTAAGGTCGACGAAGCGCTCGCCTACACGCCCGGCGTTCAGGCAGCGCCCTACGGTTATGACAGCGATACCAACTGGTTCTTCGTGCGCGGGTTTGCGGCGACCGCGACGGGTGCGTTCGTGGATGGGCTTCAGAACTTTTCCTATGGTTTCGGCGGGTTCTACGTCGATCCCTACCAGCTTGAGCGGGTCGAGGTCGTGCGCGGCGCGTCCTCCGCGCTTTACGGTGGCTCGAACCCCGGCGGTCTGGTCAACATGACCACCAAGCGCCCGACGGGCGAAGAAACCCGCGAAGTCGAAACGGGCATCGACAGCGACGGCGGCGCGTGGGTTGCGACCGATATCAACACGACCCGGAACGGCGTCGACTACCGCCTGACCGCCCGCGCGGCGCAAACCAGCGGCAATGGCGTGTTCGAGGACGGCTATCGCGGCTTCATCGCGCCCTCGGCCACGTTCCAGACCGCGAACGGAGAACTGAACGTCTCGGCCAGCTACACCAACATCCAAGAAGACCACGTGGGCAATTCGTGGCTGCCCTACGTCGGCACCGTGGAAGAAGCAGACTTCGGCTACATCGCGCGCGACTTCAACTCGGGTGAGCCGGGATACGACTGGTACGACCGCGAGCAGTTTACACTCGGCGCCGAATACACCGGCGCACTGGGTGAGTGGGCGCTGACCAGCAACAACCGCTTCAGCTATGCGGACGTGAGCGAAGGCTCGGTCTACGCCTACGGCTACAACGGCTATTCGGCGACCCCGACCGATGCGGACAACACCCTGTCGCGCATCAAGTTCGACCACTTCACCGAGACCACGTCATTCGCCTCCGACAACCGCATTGAAAACACCTACGTCACGGGCGGGATGGAGCACGACCTGATGTTCGGCCTCGACCTGCGCACTGTCGAGATCGACCAAGTCCAGTCGTCGGTCGCGTGGCCTGATGCGGCGACCACCCTGTCGGCCAGCGATCCGCAGTATGGCGCGGCGCAGCCCGATACCTCGCCCTATGCGGACAACGTGATTAATCAGACGCAGGTTGGCCTTTATGCGCAGGACCAGATCCGCTTCGGTGACGGCTGGATCGCCACGCTGACGGGCCGTCAGGACTGGGTCGAAACCACCGCTTCGGAAGACCGCACCTCTGGCGCTGCGGGATCAAACCGCGAGGACAGCGAGTTTTCGGGCCGCGTCGCAATCGCCAAGGAAATGGCGAACGGCTGGACGCCCTACGCGTCGATCAGCACCTACTTCCTGCCGCAGATCGAAACCTCCTCTGCCGGTGCGGACATCACGCCGGAAACAGGCGAGCAGCGGGAAATCGGGGCAAAGTGGGCCTCGGCGGACGGCAGCAGCTTTGTCGGCGTATCGGCCTTCCAGATCGACCGGACAGGCATCGTGCAGAGCACGTGGAACGGCGCGGGCTATGACTACACCCAACTGGGCGAAGTCCGCTCGACCGGCTTTGAGCTGGAAGCCAACCACGACTTCGGCAACGGCGTGAAGGCGCAACTGGCGCTGACCACGATGGACGTTGAGGTCAGGGACGACGCCAACGCCGCGTTGGTCGGAAAAACGCCCTACGCCACTATCGAAGATCAGGCGAGCCTGCACTTCAAATGGACCCCGACCGCTCTGCCCGCGCTAACCCTGAACGGCGGCGTTCGTTACTCGGGCGCAAGCTGGGCCGACAACGCCAACACCCAAGCGGTGCCGGCTGTGACGCTCTATGACGCGGGCGCGAACTATGCCTTCAACGATAGCTGGAGCGCCAACCTCGCCGTCACCAATCTGGCCGACACCACCTATGTCGCAAGCTGCCAGACCAACCTAAACTGCTTCTACGGTGAAGGTCGGAATGTGTCGCTTGCGGTCCGTCACTCCTTCTGATTGAGTGCCTGACGTTGACAAGGGGGGCGCATGGTCGCCCCCCTTTTTTCTTTCGGATTTTCCTGATGCTACGCTCTTTCTTCGCTTATTACCGCCCGTGGCTGGGCCTGTTCTGGCTCGACTTCGGCTGTGCGATCCTTGCGGGCCTGTTCGAACTTGCCTTCCCGCTGGCCGTGACAGGCTTCATCGACCACCTGATCCCGCGCGGCGACTGGTCGCTGACGATCTGGGCGGCGGTCGGTCTGCTCGTCCTCTATGCTTTTGCGGCGGGCCTCATGGCCATCGTGACCTACTGGGGCCACATGCTCGGCATCAATATCGAGACAGAGATGCGCCGCCGCGCCTTCGAGCACCTGCAAAAGCTGTCGTGGACGTTCTTTGACAAAACTCGCACCGGCCATCTGGTGTCCCGCGTGACCCGCGATCTGGAGGAAATCGGAGAGGTCGCCCACCACGGCCCCGAGGACCTGTTCATCGCCATCATGACCTTTGTTGGCGCGTTCATCGCGATGCTGTGGCTGAACCCGACGCTGGCGTGGATCACGGCGATTGTGGTGCCGGTGACCTTTGCCATCATCACCGTGGCGGGCACGAAAATGACGAAGACCTGGCAGGACATTTACGGGCGCGTCGGCAACTTCAACGTCCGTCTGGAGGAAAACATCGGCGGCATCCGCATGGTGCAGGCGTTCGCGAACGAGGGCCATGAGAAGGAGCTGTTTGCGAAGGACAACTCCTCCTACCGCACCACGAAGCTGGACGCATATCGCGTGATGGCTGGCTCGATCACGCTGCAATACATGGGCATGCGCGCCGTGCAGGTGCTGATCATGGTCGTCGGCGCGGCGATGGTGCTGAATGGCAGCCTGACGACGGGGGCGTTCGTGGGCTTCCTGCTGCTGGTCAACGTGTTCTTCCGCCCCTTGGACAAGATCGCCTCGGTCATCGAGACCTACCCCCGCGGCATCGCCGGTTTCCGCCGCTATCTGGAGCTTCTGGATACCGCGCCCGACATCGCGGACAGCGAGGGCGCGACCGAGTTGGAAGTGACCAAAGGCGCGATCACCTTCGAAGGCATCAACTTTGACTACGACGCGGACAGCATTGTTTTGCGTGACATTTCCTTGGACATTGCGGCTGGCGAGACCGTCGCGTTCGTCGGTCCGTCGGGTGCTGGCAAAACCACGCTGCTGTCGCTGCTGCCGCGTTTTTACGACGTGACCTCGGGCCGGATCACGGTCGACGGCAAGGACATCCGCGACGTGACGCTCGCCTCGCTCCGCAGCCAGATCGGGATCGTCAGTCAGGACGTTTACCTCTTTGGCGGCACGCTGCGCGACAACATCCGCTACGGCAAGCTGAACGCGACAGAGCAGGAGATCCTCGACGCTGCCGCACATGCGCAACTTCTGCCGCTGATCGAAAGCCTGCCCGAGGGGCTGGACACCATCGTCGGCGAGCGCGGCGTGCGTCTGTC
>NZ_JAATOP010000008.1 GCF_011806565.1 Marivivens donghaensis | reverse complement strand
GACGACCGCCCTCCAGAACGCGCGCGTTTCGGCCAAGGATAGCGTCGAGCGCCTGTCGGACGTCAGCCAGCGGGCGGAGGCTGCGGCGTCCCGTCTGGAGTTGCTGCTTGCCTCGATGCACGACTTGCCGGAGCAGCCGAAAAAACCGATGAGCGCGTTTTTCTCGGGTCATCAGCAATGAAACGCTCCCCGCGGCTCTTGCTGGCATTGTCGATTCTGCTGATCGGCTCGGGCACGTTGCGTCTGTCCGGCGGCATTCAAATCCCCGCCGTACTCGCGGACGAGGCGGAGACCTGCGTTGACACCACGCCCGAAGTGCTTGCCGCATTGAACGACCGCAGTGACCGCCTTGATCAGCGGGAGGACATCCTGAACACCCGCGCCCGCGAGATCGCCGAAGAGGAAGAGGCGCTCACCGCCTACATCGCGGAGATGGAAGCGACCAAAGCCAGCCTTGAGGACATGCTGAACCTTGCTGACAACGCCGTGGAAAACGACCTCGCGCGTCTGACGGAGGTCTATCAGAACATGAAACCGCGCGACGCTACCGCACTATTCACCGCGATGGACCCTGATTTTGCCGCCGGTTTCCTCGCGCGGATGCGCCCCGATGCCGCCGCGGCGATTATGTCGGGCTTGTCCCCCGAAACGGCCTACACGATCTCTGCTGTGCTGGCGGGGCGGTTCACCAATGTGACCGTGGACGAGGCGCTTACCCGTCCTTAACACCTGCTGTGCCACTCATATCCCCGAGTTCATAACGGGTGTGATTCTATGATTGGTGTCGTCGGCATTGTCCTGATCTTCGTCATGGTTTTCGGCGGCTACACGCTCGCCGGTGGTCATCTGGAGATCATCCTGCATTCCTTGCCTTACGAGATGATCATGATCGGCGGCGCGGGGCTGGGGGCCTTCGTGCTGTCGAATGACCTATCTGGCATCAAACACACCGCGCGGGACGTGGCCAAAGTGTTCAAGGGGCCGCATTGGAAACACGCCGATTACCGCGATTTGCTCTGCCTACTCTACGAACTGATCCGCGTTGGTCGCACCGGTCCCGTTGCGCTGGAGGCGCATATTGAGACCCCGCAGGATTCGCCGATTTTTGCCCGCTATCCCAAGATATTGGCCGACCGAGAGGCAGTTGCGCTGATCTGCGACACATTCCGCTCGGCCTCCATGAACTACGACGATCCGCATCAGGTCGAAGAGGTGCTCGACAAGCGCATGGAGACCGCGCGCCACGATGCCGAACACTCCACCCACGCGCTGCAATCCGTGGCCGATGCGCTGCCCGCTTTGGGAATCGTCGCGGCGGTGCTCGGGGTGATTAAGACGATGGGTTCGATCGACAAACCGCCCGAAATTCTGGGCGAGATGATCGGCGGCGCGCTTGTCGGCACGTTCCTTGGCGTGTTCCTCGCTTACGGGCTGATCGGCCCCTTCGCCGCGCGATTGAAGCAGGTCGTTGCGGAGGATGGGCATTTTTACCAGCTGATCCGGGAAGTGCTCGTCGCCAACCTTCACAATCACGCGCCGAATATCTGCATCGAGGTTGGTCGTCAGAACGTCCCCGGCCACGCGCGCCCCGAATTTAATGAGGTCGACGAGGCCCTCCGCACCCTTAAACAGGAAGCCGCATGAGGTGGCTTTGGCTCTGTCTGGCGCTGTGGGGCACGTCCGCGAATGCCGACACGCTCCCCGTCTGGAGCGGCGAGCACGGTGCTTTCACGCGGCTGGTCATTCCAATCGGCGCGCGGGAATGGGACTTGGTCAATCGCGGCGCGGACTATGAACTCACGATCATCGGAAGCGACTTCGATACCCGCCAGATCTACACCCGCATCGACCGCACCCGTTTAGCCGCAGTGAGCGGAGAGGACACGCTTCGCCTCACCCTTGGGTGTCACTGTCAGGCGTTCGCTGACACAGAAGACGGTAATCTCATCATCGACATCCGCGAGTCTGCTGTGATCACCCTACCGATTGTGGCCGAGCGTCCACCAGCGCCGCTCGAATTGCCACCCATGCAGCAACAGATTTTCGCCGCCAACATCGCACGCGCGGCGTCTGCTGCGTTCATTGATCCGCTTACTAACCTGAAATCCGACACCAACTCAGCCGGAATTACCTATCAGGATGCCCTTGGAACCCGCACTGACCCTTATGCGGATCGCACCGGCTGCTTGCCCGACGGTGCCCTTGATGTCGCGACTTGGGGAACGGGCGAGTTTCAGGCTGACGTGGAAAACGCGATATCGCACATGGCCGAAGGGTTCGACAGCCTGAACGATGAGGCACGCGAGGCACTCGCGAGAACCTACCTCTACTACGGCTTGGCCGAAGAGGCGGAGTCTTTGGCCACAAGTCCTGCAACCCGAGTCATCATCACTGCGCTGCTAACCAGTCATAGCTCTCTCACCACCCAGTCATCATGCGGCGACGACGCGCACCTCTGGGCGGCCGCGTCCGGTGCGCAAATCTCTGACGCCGCAGCCATCCAGCGAGCATTTCGGAGCCTGTCGTCCGATCTGCGCAACGCGCTTAGCGACCGCCTGACCGCCAGCTTGATCGACGTTCAGGACCTGTCCGCTGCTGCTGCGATCATTGCGATGACGCCTGAGCCGACAAAGCTGGCCCGCGCAAGGCTCGCGCTCGGTCTAGGGGATCTGTCAGGGGCAAAGTCCCTGTTGCTGGCCGCACTAGATAGCGATCAAGCAGGCGAAGCCTTCGATCTTTTCTTTGCGGTGAAGCCTCAAATATCGGCAAGCGATTTCGAGGCGCTCGCGGCTTATGCCTTCACCATCCGCCGTACCCCCGAATATACCGAGAAAATCAGTCAACTCGCGGAACTTGCCAGTCAGTCGGGCCTCTATGCGCAGGCATTCAGTGTCGCCTCAAGCGCGGCACTCCCCGAAGTCGTCCGAGCCCTCGTTGACACCGCCAATGACGCCGAGTTCTTGACGGTCGCGCTCACGCTTAAAGACCTGCCGCCGCGCTTGCAGAGCATCGTCGACGAGCGCCTCCATCGCATGGGGTTTGCCGCCGCAAACGAATTGTAAACCTTTGGGCATTAGCGTCGGATCATAACCGCAAGAATTGCGAATATGACCCAGATCTCGACCCTGTTCCGGCCTACCGTTCTCCTCGCGCTCGCGCTGATGGCGGTCATCGTCATGATGATCCTGCCCGTGCCTGCGATCATTCTTGATATCGGGCTGGCTGCATCCTTTGCGCTCGCGATCCTGATTTTCACAGTGACGCTGTTCATCGAGCGGCCCCTCGATTTCTCGGCCTTCCCCACGGTTTTGCTGGCCTCCCTCATGCTGCGTCTTGCGCTCAACGTCTCCAGCACGAAGCTGATTATCGGTCAGGGACATACAGGCACCGGCGCGGCGGGGCAGGTGATCGAAGGGTTCGCCTATTTCGTCATGGGCGGTTCTGTTTTGCTGGGCCTCGTCGTATTTTCTGTCCTGTTGATCGTGAATTTCGTGGTCATCAACAAGGGCGCGACCCGCATGGCAGAGGTCGGCGCGCGCTTTGCCCTTGATGCTATGCCTGGCAAGCAGCTGGCCATCGACGCCGACATGAGCGCAGGCGCGATCGACCATGCCGAGGCGCGCCACCGCCGCGAGGTCGAACAGGCGGAGACGACGTTTTTCGGCTCGCTCGACGGCGCATCGAAGTTTGTCAAAGGCGATGCCGTGGCGGGCCTTTTGATTACCGGTCTCAACCTCGTCATGGGCATGATCATCGGCACCGCGCTGCACGGAATGCCGATTGGCAAAGCGCTCGAGACCTACGCGATCCTCACCGTCGGCGACGGATTGGTCAGTCAAATCCCCGCGGTCGTCATCTCCATCGCCTCTGCGCTGCTGCTGGCGCGTGGCGGGTCCAAGGGGGCGACCGATATCGCGCTCGTGGGACAGCTGGGCAAACATCCTGCCGCCTTGGCGACGGTCGCGATGCTCATGTTGCTCTTCGCATTTGTGCCGGGCCTGCCGTTCATCCCCTTTATCGTCGGCGCAGGTGTCCTCGGCGCCTGCGCCTATTTTGCCCGCTCGAAACCCGCCGAACCCGATGCGCCCGAAGAAAACCTGCCAGCGCCCGAAGCGTCGCTCGGCGATATGCTGGACCTCGACGACATCCACGTGGAATTCGCGCCCGATCTGATCGAAATGGTGCTTGATCCCGTGACGGGCCTCGACGCGCGGATTGTCAGTATGCGCCAGCACGTCGCGACGCGGTACGGCCTGATCCTGCCGGAAATCCGGATGACCGACAGCGCAATGCTGCCCGATGGTCACTACGCGATCCGCATTCAGGGCGTGGAGCAGGCGACCGACCAACTGCGCCCCGGACGTATTCTGGCGCTGCTCCCCGACGGCACAAACCCGCCCGTTTCCGGTGAAACAGTGACTGAACCGGTCTACGGCGCGCCCGCGCGGTGGATCGCGCCGCAGGATCAGGACACCGCGTTGATCGAGGGGCTGACGACCGTGCTCCCGAACGAAGTGCTCGCCACGCATCTCCTTGAAATTATCAAACGCAATTTCCCGCGCCTCATGAGCCAGCGGGCGTTGGCCCGTATTCTGGACGAGATGGTGAACCTGTCGGATGGCACGCGGCGCGAAGCGAACAAGCGGCTCCTGAACGACATGATCCCCGACCGTGTGCCGACCGATTTGTTGCTAAGTGTCCTGCGGTTACTGCTGGAGGAACAGGTCTCCATACGCAATCTGCCGCTGATCCTTGAGGCGATCTCCGAGGGGCGCGCCACCTACGGCACCCCCGAAATGCTGACCGAATACGTGCGCCAGCGGCTCGGCTTCCAGATCATCGCGGAATACAAACGCAGCGACGGAACGCTCCCGCTGATCCAGCTCGCGCAGGAGTGGGAGGACACGTTCACCCGCTACCAGATCGCGGGCGAGCGTGCCGATGTGGCCCTGCCGCCCGATGTGTTCAACCAACTCGGCACGTCTATCGCCGAAAAGGCGTCTGAAATCGCGGGCAATGGTGTTCAAGCGGCCATCGTCACCAACGCCAGACGGCGGCGGTTCCTGCGCACGATCCTCACCGCGCGGGGCGTGTCGAACCCCGTCATCAGCTTCGAGGAAATCGGCCTCTCCGCCAAACCCGCGCTCGTCGGTCTGGTGCCCGCATGACGCTTGCCGATATCGGGGCGGAGGCGGTCTGGGCGGCGATGATCCTCTTCGCGCGGATCGGTGCCTGCATCGCCCTCGCCCCCGCATTCGGAGAAATGACGCTGCCCGTTCGCATCCGCCTCGGGATCGCGCTGGCCTACACGGTGACGCTTTGGTCCATCGTGCAGATCCCAGCAGAACAGACTCTAAATCAGGCAATCATCACCATTATTGTCGAGGCTCTGAACGGCCTCTTTTGGGGTATTCTTCTGCGCCTCGTGGTGATCGCTCTTGAAACTGCGGGCACGATTATTGGGCAGTCGATGTCTCTGTCGCAGCTGTTCGGCAACACCGCTGGCGCCGAGCCGTTGCCCGTCGCGGGTCAGATTTTGCGCGTCGCCGGCCTCGCGCTCGCCTGTGCGCTGGGCCTGCATGTGAAGCTCGCCGCCTACCTGATCGCGACCTACCAGATCGCGCCTGTAGGCGATCTGATCTCGGCCGATACCATGATGCAGGCGGGGCTGGAGGCGATCAGCTCTACCTTCGCCCTTGCTTTTTCGCTCGCCGCCCCATTCGTGATCGGCGCGTTCCTCTATAACCTCACAATCGGTTTCATGAACCGCGCGATGCCGCAGTTCATCCTGACGATCGTCGGCGCGCCCGTGAGTATGCTTGGCGGTATATTCCTCCTGATTCTCATGGCGCCGCTGATCCTCGGCCTCTGGATCGAAACGCTGGATCGGATGCTCGCCCCATGAGCGAGGACGACGACAAGCAGTTCGAGCCATCGCAAAAGCGGCTCGACGATGCCCGAAAGCGCGGGGAGGTCGCCAAATCGCTCGACCTCGTCACCGCGGCGTCTTGGGGCGGCTTGCTGATCGCGATGCTCGTGACCATTGGGGCGTCTTTTGGTTACCTCGGCACTATGTTCATGGTGCTGATCGAAACCGCTGGGTGGACCGAGATTGATCGACCGCTGCTGGGGCGGCTTTTGGGGCAAACGGCCCTCCCGACACTCGCTTGGTTTCTGGTCCCGCTGCTCACGTCGGCGCTGGCGCTATTTGCCCAGCGCGCCGTGATATTCGCGCCGACCAAGCTTGCGCCCAAGGCCGACCGCATCAATCCGCTCAAGAACGCCAAGCAGAAATTCGGGCGGGCAGGGCTGTTCGAGTTCGCGAAAAGCGCGGCCAAACTCATGCTCTACGGTGCCGTTCTGGCCGTCGTCATTGCCCGAGGGCTGCCTGACATCACACGGTCGATCTGGATGACTCCGGCACAGGCAGTTGGCGCGATGATGTGGCTCGCGGCGCAGGCGTTTGCCGCTGTGATCGTGCTGTCTGGGGTAATCGGCGTAGTCGATTTCATGTGGCAACGGGCCGAACTGCACCGGCGTAACCGCATGAGCCGTCAGGAGTTGATGGACGAAACCAAGGAAAGCGAAGGCGATCCGCAGCTCAAGCAGCAGCGCCGCCAAAAGGCCGTCGATATCGCGATGAACAAGATGTTGGCGGACGTGCCGTCGGCGGATGTGGTGATCGTGAACCCGACGCACTACGCGGTCGCGCTGAAGTGGGACAAAGCGTCCGGCCAAGCGCCGATCTGCGTGGCGAAAGGGGTCGACGAAGTCGCCGCGAAAATCCGCGAACTGGCCGCCGAATACGCAGTGCCGGTGCGATCCGACCCTCCGGCGGCGCGGGCGCTTTATGCGACAGTCAAAGTCGGCGAGCCGATCCGTCCAGACCACTACCGCGCTGTCGCCGCCGCGATCCGGTTTGCCGACGCCCTGAAGAAGCGAGCGCGATGAAAAACCTGTCCAAACTGCAACAGCTCACCGACGCGGTCTATGCCGCCGAGATGGCAAAGGTAACGGATCTTAACCGGCAGGAGCAGCACCTGCGCCAGAGGCTGGCCGAGCTGAAAGCCGCGCCCACGCCAGACGGAATTTCGCCATTCGCTTTGGCCGGTGCCGATCTGAAATGGCAGAGCTGGATTGCCGAAACCCGCCGCGCGCTGAACATCGAACTTAGCCGAGTCCTCGCGGCAAAGGAGCGAGCGCGCACCGGGCTGTCCACCGCGCTTGGCAAGCAGCAGGCGGTGAAGAAGTTGATCGAAAATCAAAGTCTAAAACGGCGAAATCACACGTCCTGACGCGCGATGTCGAGGATCAATACGTCCTCGATCGCGTCAGGCAGGACGACCTCGGCAGCCTCTTTCAGGACCTGCCGCAGCGTGCGCATCTTGTCCGAGCTCGTAAAGTTGCCCGAAAATCCGCCAAGGTTCGCGTGCTCCATCAGGGCGGAGAACAAGACATCGCGCAGCTTTGGCTCCATCGCGTAGACGCTATCCTTTTCGTCCTCGGGCACCTGCAAAGACAGCGAAAGCACGACGACCGACCGCATCTCGGCATCCTCGACCACAGGCACGATGAACTGGTTGTTCAGCTTGGCGTAGGCGGCGGTGGTTTCGTGCTCCTCGTCAGGGGCGTGCTCCTCGGCGGCCTCGTGCGGTGCCTCGTCCGAGCTCAGGAAATACCCCGCGCACGTGCCCGCCGCGATGCCGATGATGAAAAACAGAACGGGTATCAGAAGCCGCATTTCGCCCCCTTAGAACGGTAGCAGCGCGTCGGCGATCTGCTGGCCGTAACGCGGTTGCTGCATGTCCGAAATCTGCCCCTCGCCGCCGTAGGAAATACGGGCGGAGGCGATTTTGTCGTAGGTAATTTCATTCTGGCGGCTGATGTCGATGGGCCGCACGAAGCCGGACACCAGCAGCTCTCGCATCTCGAAATTGACACGGACCTCCTGGCTCCCTTGGATTGCGAGCACGCCGTTGGGCATCACGTCCGTCACGGTCGCTGCCACGCGGAGTGTCAGTTTCTCGCTCCGCCGGATCGAGCCGTCACCCCGCGCGGAACTGGTGGACCCGAGCCCGACCGCCGATCCCATCGACGCGCCGGCGGGCAGGCGTTCGTCCATGCGTTGCGGCCAACCGAAGAGGTCGTTGATCTCCATCTCCTGCGAGGCGCGGCGCGAGCGGTCGGAGGAGTTGTTGATCTGCGCGCCCTCGTCGATTTCCACCACTACTGTCAGGATATCGCCCCGCGTCATCGCGCGGCGTTCACCGAGCAGCGATCCGCGCTCGCCCGTCCAGAGCGACGCGGTCTGCGCGGGGCGAAAGGGTTCGGCTTCCTCGGCGAATGGAAACGCGGGCGTCATCATCGCGGTGTGCTCGACCGTTGTGACGGGCGGCGACATTTCCGGCAGTTGGCCGATGCGGCCTAGCGGAGTGCAGGCCGACAGGCAAAGCGCGGCGATGGCAATTCTAGCGGCCCACATAAGCAGCTCCATCCACGCCGATCTTGGCGCTCACTGTGTTGCGCGAGCCGAGGTTCATCACGCGGATCACCTCCCCCGGTCCGGCGCGATCCAGCGCGCGTCCATCGGTCGAAATCATCATGCCGCCGGTATCGTAGATCAGCGTGATCACCTGATTGCGCTCGACCACGGCAGGCATCCGTAGGCTCGCCGCGCTGATCGGGCGGTTGGCGTAGAGCGCGACGCGGGCTTCCATCCCGATGATCGACGCGGCGTCCGCGATGCCGCCGGGAATGTCCTGCGCGATTTCCTTGAGGTCCTCGGCCATCAGCACAGTGCGCGGCGGAATCGTTCGTGCGGCAACGACCGTGTCCGCAAACGTCGGAGACGCCGTCAGGCAAAATAACAACGCACGGATCATCGGACCTGCACCATTGCGCTCAGCATCTGGTCGGCGGCGGTGATAACCTTAGAGTTCATCTCGTACCCCCGCTGCGCCTCGATCAGATCGGTCACTTCGCGGACGGCATCCACGCTGGAATCCTCCAGATAACCCTGACGCAGCACGCCCAACCCGTCCTGTCCCGGCGTCGATACAAGCGCGGGACCGGAGGCCGTGGTCTCCGCAAACATGTTGCTGCCCGTAGCCTCGAGCCCTTTGGGATTGGTAAACATGGCAAGGCTGAACTGGCCGAGGAGTTCCGGCTCGATCCGATCCGCGAACTGAGCGTAGACCTCACCTTCCGCTGAAATAGAGACGGATTTTGTGTCAGCGGGTAGCGTAACGCCTGGCATCACGGCGTATCCCTCCGACGTCACGATCTGACCGTCGGCAGAGATTTTCAGGGCGCCGTCCCGCGTGTAACCCGAGGTGCCGTTCGGCAGCATGACCTCCAGATAGCCCGCGCCTTCGATGGCCACGTCGAGATCGCCGCCCGTCGCGGCCAGCGCGCCTTGTTGGATCATCACGGACACGGCGGTCGGCTTCACGCCAAGGCCAAGCTGCACCCCTGTTGGCATCACCGTCCCGTCGCTCGCGGTGATCGTGCCGGGCCTGACGGCCTGCTGATAGTGAAGGTCCGCAAACTCCGCCCGCCGCGGGTCAAAGCCGGTCGTGTTCATGTTAGCGAGGTTGTTGGAAATCACCTCGACCCGAGTTTGCTGGGCGCTCATTCCGGCGGCCGCGATCGCAAGGACGCGCATGGTTATCTCCTATCGCGTGATGGTGCCGAGCGCATTGCGGACCCGTTCGTCCTCGCGCTCGCTGAAACTCTGGCCCAATTCGTAGGCCCGTTGGACCTCGATCAGGCGGCTGATCTGAAGGATCGGATCAACGTTGGACTGCTCGACAAAACCCTGAACCATGCGGCCCTCGGCGGGCTCATAGCCGTCCGCCGCAAACCGCGTGCCTTCGGTCCTGCGCATCGTCAGCGGGTCGGCGGGTTGCCAGATACCGACTTGCCCGACGATCTGTCCGTCTGCCGAAATCGTTCCGTCCGGCGCGATGCCGACCGAGCCTGCGCCGATAGGCACGAACACAGGCGCGCCGCCGCTATCGAGCACCGGATGCCCGTCCATCGTCACCAGATCGCCCATCTCGTTCGGCGTGAAATTCCCTGCCCGTGTGAGGCGCTGCCCCTCCGGCGTTTCGACCAGAAAGAAGCCGTCCCCTTCGATAGCGAGGTCATACGTCCCGCCCGTCTGCGCCAGAGCGCCCTGCGAGACCGAAAAATGATGCGCCCGCGCCGCCGACATAGAGACTGATCCGGCGCTATTCAGGAACTCCGAAAACGTGATCCCCGCCGACCTGAAACCTGCGGTATTCGCGTTCGCGATGTTGTTCGCGATGGTCTGCATTTCGGTCATCAGACCGGACTGACGGCTCAGGCTTGTGGTAATCGCGTCCATCATGCCCCCGCAATCATCGGCACCAGCGTATCGCGCCACAGCGACACGAGCGTCTGCGTCATGAACCCCATCGAGGCCCAGAACACCGCGACGATGCACACCAGTTTCGGCACGAACGTGAGGCTGTTTTCCTGAATGGAGGTGAGCGCCTGAAATAGGCCGATCACCAACCCGACGACCAGCGACACCGCGAGCAGCGGGGCGGACATCACCACGCCGGCCCAGAGCGCCGCGCGCAGCACGTCGAAAATTGCGCCTTCGCTCATCATACCGGCATCCTCAGGATTTCCTGATACGCCTCTACGACCTTGTCGCGGATGGTCACCGCCGCTTCGACAGCGAGCTCCGTCTGCGCCAGCGCCTGCACCAGCGAGTGTGCGTCCGCGCCGCCTGTCATCGACGCGATGGCCGTTGTTTCACTGGCGCGCAGCGTTTCGGCAAAATCCTCTGCCTTGCCAAGCACCGTGCCGCCGTGGCCTTGCGCGGGCGTGGTGGCGGGCTTGTTGGCGGCGTAAGCCTGCGTCGCAAAACGTGAAGAGATATCCATAGCGTGCTCCTTCAGCGACGCAGCAGATCAAGCAGGCCCGAGGACATCTGTTTGATCTGTTCGAACATTTTGAGATTGGCCTCGTAAGACCGCTGCGCCTCGCGGGCGTCGGCGATTTCGACCAGCAGATCGACGTTGGAGCCGTTGTAGTGCCCCGTCTCGTCGGCCAGTGGGTGCGAGGGATCGTAAATCTGCGACAGCGGTGATTGATCGAGCGACGTGCGCCCGACCTCGATCCGTCCGGTCTGCTGACCGCGTTGGACCTCGGCGTCAAAGCTGACCAGCTTGCGGTGGTATCCGGGCGTATCCGCATTTGCGATATTTTCGGAAAGCCGCCCGATCCGCGCGGTCTGCGCGGACATGCCGGAGGCTGAAATGCCAAGCGCTTGGGTAAAGTCAGACATGGCTTACCCCCGTCCGAGCGCAGTGCGCAGAACAGTCAGCCCGTGCCGATAGATGGCCAGCGCTTTTTCGTGGTCGCGCTGGGCGTCGACCGCCTTCACCATCTGCTGTTCGAGCACAACTGCCGCGCCGGTATCGAACGTCGTGGCGGTTTCGTCTGTGCCCATGTGGCTCGTGCTGGACGTTTTCAGCGCCAGCCCGCGCTCCATCGTCGCCTCGAACGGCGCCACACCTTTTGCGTGGTATCCGGGACGATCCGCGTTCGCGATGTTCTCTGCGATGACACTCTGCCGGCTGCCCGCATAGGCCGACATGGCGCCCGCGACCCGGAAAAGAGCTGCATTTTCTATCATCGGGGCTTCTCCCTCGATTGCTTCAACCTCTGCTTAACCCCGATTCCTTAAGAAGGGGTTGAGAGGCAAAGGAGCGATGATGACAGATAGTGTTTTTGAACGCGGCAGGGCGGCAGTTCGGCGTGTAGATGTGCAGAATTATGCCGGAATAGTCTCGAAGATTTCTGGTGGCATCTTGTCTGTCGACGGTTTGCCCGACACCACGCGACTCGGCGATCAAGTCGAGGTCGTCACCGACAGCGCTCGTATCAAAGCCGAGGTGATCGGACTCGAAACGGACGTTCGCCTGATGACCGACGGCCCGACCCGCGGAGTAAAACTGGGCGACACCGTCATCCATCGTGGAAAGTCGCATTTCCGCCCCGACGCATCATGGATCGGCCGCGTGATCGACCCCGACGGCAAGCCGCTCGACGGTCGACCGTTGCTGGACGGGCTGCGCACGGCCACTCTCGACCGTAATCCGCCTGACGCCTACGCCCGCCGCCCGCTTGGTGCGCGGGTCCCTACCGGTCTTGCCGTTTTCGACACCATGTTGCCCATCGTGCGCGGCCAGCGCATCGGTCTTTTCGCGGGCTCCGGCGTCGGGAAATCCACGCTCATCGCCAACCTCGCCCGAGGCATGGCCGCCGATGTGATCGTCATTGCAATGGTCGGTGAGCGCGGCCGCGAGGTGCGGGAGTTCGTCGAAAATGTCCTAGGCCCCGAGGGCCTTTCGCGTTCGGTCGTTGTTGCAGCGACCTCCGACCAGTCCGCCAATATGCGCAGGCGCTGCGCCCTATCCGCGACCGCCGTGGCCGAACACTTCCGCGCGCTGGGTCAGCAGGTGTTGCTATTCGTCGACTCGGTGTCGCGTTTCGCCGAAGCTCACCGCGAAATCGCCGCAGCGAGTGGTGAGGCGTCGAACTTGCGTGGTTTTCCGGCATCGACCGCGGCCTCCATCGCCCGCCTGTGTGAGCGTGCCGGACCCGGCCCCGCGAACGAAGGCGACATCACCGCGATCTACAGCGTGCTCGTCGCCGGCTCGGATATGGAGGAACCTGTGGCCGACATGCTGCGCGGCGTCCTCGACGGACATGTCATTCTAAGCCGCGACATCGCAGAGCGCGGCAGATTTCCCGCGATCGACGTTCTCCGCTCGGTGTCGCGTGCCTTGCCTGCTGCGGCGAATGAGGCAGAGAATGCGCTGATCAAAGAGGCTCGCAGTCTGATGGCGGCCTATGAGCAGTCTGAGTTGATGATCCAGTCCGGTCTCTATTCCGCTGGAAGCGATCCGCAAATCGACAAGGCGATCAAACTGCGGAACGGTCTGGAGCAGTTCCTTTCCTATCCTTCCGTCGGCATCGGCACAGCGTTTGCCGACCTGCGGCGCACGCTAGAGGGGCGCTCAACGTAAGAGCGTCAGAATGTGCGACTGAACCGCCGACGGATTGGCCATCTCCGAGCGGACGAAGAACATCCGAAGTAGTTTTTCCTGTCCTTCCGGTTCCAGAAATTGCGCGACATCGGACGTTCCCAGCACCCGTTCCGAGCGGTCCCTGAACTGCTCGAGCTGCTGATCGATATCGAGCGCACCGAAACTCGTCGGAAAACCGAGCGCTGTCTCAAACACCTTGCGCACCGCGGGGTTGCCCATCACGGCGAACCATTTGCCGTCGCCGCTTGCGACCGAACTGTCGATGTCTTCCAATGCGGACCCGAGGTTCAGCGCCATCCGCATCGTATTGTCGACCTCGCCCAGCGCGGCCTCGAAACTGCGGTCCTGATAGCGGGCCACAATGTTCGCCACACCGTCGGTTGTGAGCGGCTTCCCGTCCCCGAATCCCAGCGCTTTGGCCATCGCGGCATAGCGTTTGTCTGACAGCTTCCCTGCCAGCGCCTCACGGTCGCCTGTCGGGCTTTCGAGGACTTTGCGCACGAACGCTTTGGCATTGATGTCGTCGCCCAAACCGAACGCTTCGAGGGCAACCGACATTAACCGGCGATCGGAAACCAGTTCCTCTGCGCTTTCTACTCCGCCTATCGTTTCGCTGAAATAGGCACTGTTTCGCGCCGCTTCGCCGCTTTGCGTAAAGGCGTCCTTCTGCTTGTCCAGCGTCCGGTTCAGGAACACCCAACCGCCGTAACCGGAGAGCGGAACGACAGGCTGGAAGCTCATGAATATTGCGCCATCAGACGGTCCTCGCGGGGGAGGAGCGTACGCAGATGGCGGAGGCATTTGTAATAGTCGCCCTCCAGCACGGCGCTCGTCCCTTTGGTCAGCGCCTGTTTGCTGTCGTGATCGCAGAACACTTGGCTGAGCTGCTCGATCCCGCTGAGGATCTGGCGTTTCGCCTGTATTTCCTCGGCATCGCCGGACAGTACAAGCTGCGCGATGTAGCAAACGCGGCGGACGGGCGTGTTGGCCTCGTCAGGGTGGATCGCATCACGCAGGCGGAGGATATTCGCCTTGGGTGTCAGGATCGAAATGCGGGAGCGTTTGTCACCGTTTTCGATCACTGCGCCGTTCACCAGCAGCCGCTCACCCGGCCCGAGTTTCAGAACGAGCCCGCTCATGCTGCTGCCTCGGACGACAGGCCGGCAATGACAGCACGGTTGATGTCGACGAGCACAGCCGGATCGGCGCCATCCTTCAGGACGAGGCTGGAGTGGTGGTGCGTGAATTCGGCAAGGTAGAAAATCTGGCCTCGCAGTTGATCGGGCAGCCCATTGTCGTCGCTCGCAATATCGACCGCGATGGTCGTCCAGAGCTTGCGGTTGTCATGCAGCGCCTCGATCAGCGCTTTGCGGTGGGTCCCCGCAATCGCCCGTGACAGGCGCGAGGTGATCTGACCGAACAGAAGCCGCTCCATCGAACGGGGGTGGCGGCTGACGGCGGTTTTCGGGTCATAGCCCATGCGGGCCTGAATAATGGCGTTCAAGGCAAAGTCCTTTCGGGACGGAAATGGCACGATTTCATCGTGATTGGGGGAGGGCTACGCGCCCTCCCCCCGGCCTTAGCGGAAGAGCGACAGGATCGACTGCGGCGCCTGGTTCGCCATTGACAGCGACTGCACGCCGAGCTGCTGCTGCACCTGAAGCGCTTGCAGGCGGGCGGAAGTTTCCTCCATATCCGCGTCCACAAGGCTGCCGATGCCTGCCTTCAGCGCGGACGACAACTTGCCGATGAAGTCCGACTGTGTCTCAAGTCGCCCTTGGGCCGAACCGAAGGCAGCCGCCGCGTCGACCGAATTGGCGATCAGCGTGTCGATATTGCCCAGCGCAGCCTTTGCGCCGTCCTTGGAGGACACGTCGATAGTGTCGAGCCCGAATAGACCGCCAGACGCTTCGCCGCCAGCCGCGCCGGTGACACCCAAGCCCAGCGACGCAGACCCGCTGCCATCATTGTCGACCTTGAGCGTCCATTGGCCTGTTGTCGCGTCCTGAGTGACAGAGGTCGACACCCCGTCAACGCTGCCGCCGTCGATTGCGGCTTTCAGGCCCTTCGCGACGTCCTCCATCGTCTCGCCCTTGCCGGCCACATAGCTGTAGGAGGACGAACCGATCGTCACGCGATACCCGTCACCGTCATTCACGCTGGCGCTGGCGGAGAAGTCGATGGTTTCTGCGCGCTCGGCGATTTCCGTCGCGCTGGCAGTAGCACCGGTCGCCGACAGGCTTACATCTTCGAACGCGCGGGTGGATGTGATGTCGATCTGGTTTGCCGTGCCGCCATTTACAGCCGCTGTGACACCTTCGATACCGAGCGCGTTGATGGCGGAGGTAATGGTCGCAGCCGCAGCATCCTGGTCGCCCGCCAGATCACCTGCTGCGAACGAAAGGACTGTGCCGGCGATATCAATGCTGATCGTATTGTCGGACATGTCGGCATCGGTTGCGATCGTGACATTCGCCGAGTTACCCGCCGAAGCGACTGCTGTATCCGAAGGGGTGGCGTTCGCGTTCAGCGATGTCCCGCTGCCGAACGTGCCCTTCGACGCCGTCAGGTCCTGACGGTCAATGGCGATGTTCGAAACAGACACTGTACCGTCCGAAGCGCGGTCGAGCGAGGACAGAACCTCCACCGAATCCGACCCTTCGAGGAAGTTGAGGCCGTTGAACTGCGCTGCGCCCGTGACCGATTTGATCTGGTCGCTCAGCGCCTTGATGTCCGACTGGATCTTGTCGCGGTCGACGTTCTCTTCCTGCGCGGCGACGATCTTGCCTTTGATGTCGGTGAGCAGGTCGGTCACCGTCTCGGACGCACCCGCCGCAACCGCGAGGCTCGATTCGGCGAGCGACAGGCTGTCCGAAATGCCCTTGAAGCCCTTCACGTCGGCTTCCATCACCTTGGAAATCGCCCAGACCGAGGCGTCGTCCTTGGCCGAGTTCACCGACTTACCGGTCGAAATGGTGTCCTGAACTTTGGACAGATCGCTATTGATGCTTTTGAGAGTGTTCAGCGCAACCATGGCGCCGTTGTTGGTCAGAATGCTGGACATGAGTCAGAGTCCCTTTTGCTGGCGCTTTTGCGCCCGTGTTCCAAAAGCCGTTCGGCTCGGTGAAATGTCGTTCTGACTGTCCGGAGTGTCCGGCGATCCATTCGGGATCTGAAGTGACTGTGCGGGTCAGGTTCTAAGATTCCCCTAACGGCCCGCGAATTTTACGACTGCCTATCGATCGTTTTGCGCGACTTGCGCGGCATTTTGCGCCCGTCGGCATCATAATAGCCAAACGTCTCCTGAAGCAGGGACAGATCGGCAAGTCGCTGACGCACAACGGAAATTCCGGCCTGCGCCCGCTGGAGAAGCGCGAGGTTGCGCGCGGCTTCTTTCCTGATCTGCACGGCTTCGGCCTCGGTCAGGAGAGCTGCATCAAACTCCACAGGATTTAGATTGAATTGTCCGTGAATAATCGCCTCGCGGTCGGCGGCGAGGGCCTTCAATACGCGCGCTGCCTCAGTCATTTCGGGCCTCCAGTGCGGTCAGGATGGTCTGCGATAGACCGATTCCGCCAGCCGCGACGAGCTTTTCCGAAACGGCATCACGCATGAACGTATCGAATTCCGCGCCGTTCTGTTCGCCGCCGAAACCCGTGTGTTTCAACATCTCTGACAGGAATTGGCTCTCGATTTTCTGCGCCGCAAGCCGCAGGTCGGTCGGTGGGATTTGCATGATCACTCCTTTGTTGTCCGAGCAAGCATGAAACGCGGCGGTAAATATTCGGTAAGTTTCATCGGCTATCAAATCGAGAGCCACAGGAGCCCCGATGATTCCGTTTCAAATCCCAGACCTGCCGATTTGCCCGATTCCATCGGCTGCCTCGCCCGTCGAGAGCGGCGCGGAATTCGCAGCGGTTTTCGCCGAGTTGGTGCGGGAAGTGGTGCAAGTCGAGGAGCCTGAGCCTATTCCTGAGGCCGCGGTTGAAGTTGACGTTGAGAAGCTTGAAGAGGGGGCGGTCGAAGAGGCTGAAGTACCTGATGCGCCGGTGGCCGAAGTCCCACAGGCGAACCGCGAACCGACACCAACGCCGGACTCCGAACAGTCACAACTGTTGACTGAGATCCCTGCTCGGCCGTGCAGCGATGAGCCACCGGCGGAAACAGCAGAACCAGCCAAGGTGCCGATCCCGCGTGAGGATGCTGAGGCACCTGGCGATGCACCTCCAACCATTGAGCCGCTAATGCCGGATAGGGTTGCGCCGCCCCAAATACCTGAGGCGAACACGCCGGTCGCAACGCAGTCGGTGGACAGGTCTAAAGTCCACGATGACGTACCGCAGCCTGTCAAAAAGACGGCCCAAGTCGAAACCGCTCCAGCCGAGCGACCAACTGCTGCGCTGGCACCAGTTCATGTCGAATCGGGAACGCAGATGCCCGAGCAGCAGACTGATTGCCCAGAACCCGCCGCTCCAGAGTCATCTGAGGACCCCAGCGCCGATACCCCGCTTGCCGTCCCCCGCGAACGAGACGCTCCACAAACGCCGTCGCTCCCGTTACCCGCCCCCCAGCCAACCAGAGCGTCCGAGCCGCCCGCACAGCGCACCGAGGTGCCCGCCGCCCCAGACATTGCCCCCCTTCGTGCCGCGACCCCCGACGAACCCGGTGTCGTCATTGCGTCGGAAACTGCCGACGTGATCGAAGTCGATATCCCTCAGGGCAAGGACGCGCCCGTGAAGCTCAGGATCGAGACGGCCGACGACTCCGCCATTGTCACGGTCACGACCGAGCGGCAGATGATCGAACCTGTCCAGCGCGCACTGCCGGTACTGAGTGACGAAATGGTGCGCAGCGGGTTTGCCAGCCTGTCGGTGAACATCGAGGCACGCGGCGAACGGCAGAAACGCCAGCAAAGGGCGACAGAACATCATCACGATGACGCGCCGCAAGAGCGACCACGCATCACGACCGGCATCGATATCCGAATTTAGGAGACCCCAATGGAAGTCACTTCGGCCACAACGCCCACAACGCCGTCCGCCCGCTCCAAGATCGGGTCGGATTTTGATACCTTTCTCAAGATGTTCACGGTGCAGCTCCAGAATCAGGACCCACTGAACCCGACCGATCCGTCGGACTATGCCGTACAACTGGCGACGTTCTCTGCGGTCGAGCAGCAGGTCATGACCAACGATCTACTCACCGGCCTGTCCGACCTGATGGCCTCTGCCTCGCTCGCGGATTTCGCGGGGATGGTGGGCAAGGAGGTGCTCGCGCCGACTACCGTTACCTATACGAACACGCCGATCACCGTCGAAATCCCGCCAGCCGCCGGAGGGGCGGACAGCGCAGACCTTGTGGTCAGGGATGAGAATGGGTTCGAGGTGCAGCGGATGCCCGTGAGCGTGGCGGGCAGCACGATCAACTGGAGCGGCGAGGCGCAAGGCACCCACAGCTTCGCGCTCGAATCGTACGAAGGGGACACCCTGACCGCGACGACCACAGCGTCGGTCTATGCGCGGGTGGTAGAGGTCCGCAGCGACGCCAGCGGACCGGTGCTCGTGTTCGAAAGCGGCGGAACAGCGCCCGCCGCCTCGATCAGCGGTCTGCGAGGTTAGAACGCGCCCGAAAGCGCCAGAAGCCAGATCACCAGACCCGAGGCCGCAGCGCCGCCAACGAACCACCAGCCGTGGCGGTGAGTGTTCTCTTCATCGTCACCGGAGTTATGGCCCTGCTTCACCAATGCTGCCTGCGCAAGTTCGGGCAGGCGGGGGCCGAAACGGGCGAGGACTAGCGCGGTGCGGGACAGATCGCGGATGACGGCTTTGGGGCCGATGCTTTCCTTGATGTAGTCCTCGACGATGGGCTGGGCGACTTCCCAGATGTTGATATGCGGGTCGAGCGAACGGGCCACGCCTTCGACAACGACCATCGTGCGTTGCAGCAGGATCAGCTCGGTGCGGGTCTGCATGCCGAAACGTTCGGTGACTTCGAACAGGTAGGACAGCAGGCGACCCATCGAGATGCGCGAGGCATCCATACCAAATATTGGCTCGCCCACCGCACGCAGCGCGCGGGCGAATTCGTCCATGTCCTGATTGGCAGGGACATAGCCCGCTTCGAAGTGAACCTCGGCCACGCGGCGGTAGTCACGGCGGATGAAACCGAACAGGATTTCAGCGTATACACGCCGTGTATATTCATCAATTCTGCCCATGATTCCAAAGTCATAGGCGATGATGTCACCGTTTTCACTGATCTTCAGGTTGCCCTGATGCATGTCAGCATGGAAGAAACCGTCGCGAAGTGCGTGGAGCAGAAACAGCTCCAGAACGCGGGCACCGAGACGCGCGCGGTCATGTCCTGCGGCGTCGATCGCGTCGTTATCACCGGAGCCGACGCCCTCGACCCAGCCCAGCGTCATCACGCGGCGGGACGATAGGTGCCAGAAGACCGGCGGGACAGAGAAGCCCGTATCGCCCGCCGTGTTGGCTTCGAATTCGGACGCGCCGGAAGCTTCGAGCCGCAGGTCCAGCTCTCCCTGAACCACTCCGTCGAAGTGGCGGATCACCTCCATCGGGCGCAGGCGGCGCGACGACGGGGAGAGGAATTCGACCATCTGCGCGGCAAAATAGAACGCGTCGATATCCTTGCGGAACGCTTTCTCCACACCGGGGCGGAGGACCTTCACGGCGACTTCTGCGCCTGTGTCCTTCAGCACGGCCTTATGGACCTGCGCGATGGACGCGGCGGCCACGGGGGCGGAGAATTCGGAGAAAACGTCGTCGACCTTGATGCCCAGCTCGCGCTCGACTTCTTCCTCGGCGATCGCCACGGGGAAGGGGGGCAGGGCGTCTTGGAGGACGCGCAGTTCGTTCGCCATCTCGGGGCCGACCACGTCGGGGCGGGTCGACATGATCTGGCCGAACTTGATGTAGGCAGGGCCGAGCGCCGTCAGTGCACGCGATACGGGGGGCAGCGACGGGTCGCCTTTGTAGCCGAGCCAGCGGAACGGAAACGCCAGCGTGCGGGCCACGGCGCGCAGCAGCGGACCGGCCTCAAAAGCGTCGAGCGCATGGTTCATCGCGCCAGCGCGTTCGAGCGTCGCGCCGGTACGGATCAGGCGCCAGATATTGTGGGGACCGCGCATCAGATCTTCCAGCCGGAGTGCAGGCAGGCAATGCCCATCGACAGGTTGCGGTATTTGGCGTTCTCGAAGCCCGCGTTCTTCACCATGCCGAGGAAGGTTTCTTGATCGGGGAAGTTACGGATCGATTCCACGAGGTACTGATAGCTCTCGCTATCGCCCGCGATCACCTTGCCCATCCGCGGGATGACGTTGAACGAATAGAGGTCGTACATCTTTTGCAGCATGTCGTTCGGGATCTGGCTGAACTCCAGTACCATCAGGCGACCACCGGGTTTCAGCACGCGGTACGCCTCGTTCAGCGCCTCCTGCGGGCGGGTCACGTTACGGATGCCGAAGCTGATGGTGTAGACGTCAAAGGTGTTGTCCGCGAACGGCAGCTTCATCGCATCGCCGACCACCCAGTCGAGGCTCTCGGCCATGCTTTCTGCTTCGGCACGCTTGCGGCCTTCAACCAGCATCGACTCGGTCAGATCGCAAACGGTGGCGTGGCCGTGGCCCGCACGCTTGAGGAAACGGAACGAGATGTCGCCGGTGCCGCCAGCCACGTCGAGCAGCTTCTGACCGCCGCGCGGGGCCAGCCAGTCCATCATCGCGTCCTTCCAGACGCGGTGGATGCCGACGCTCATTACGTCGTTCATGATGTCGTACTTGGAGGCGACCGAGGTGAAGACGCCTTGGACCTTTCCGGCCTTTTCCTCTTCCTTGACGGTCTGGAAACCGAAGTGAGTGGTGTTTTCGGGGGTCTCGGTCATGTCGCACATAAGCCTTCTGATGGTCGGGGACGGGTTATAATCTTTCAGGGGTGGTGACAAACCCCCTTTGTGCCGCATCCATCACGTAGATGTGGCGTCCCATGCCCCGCGTCAAATGCTGCGGGGCTTGAAAAACGGCACCACTTGGCCCGATTTAGGGTGCGACAGGTCTAGAAAGGTCCAGATGCCCGAACTTCCCGAAGTCGAAACCGTCCGCAAAGGTCTCCTTCCCGCGATGGAAAGCGCCCTGATTTCCAATGCCGCGGTGAACCGCCCCGATCTGCGCTGGCCATTTCCGGAGCGTATGGCAGAGCGTCTGACAGGCAAGCGCATCAACGCGCTGCGCCGCCGCTCGAAATACATCCTCGCGGACCTCGATAGTGGGGAGACGCTGCTGATCCACCTTGGCATGTCGGGCCGCATGACGGTGTCGGGCCATACGATCGGTGAATTCCACCATCCGCACCCGACGCCGGCAAAACACGACCATGTGGTCTTCGACATGGACAACGGCGCGCGCGTCACCTTCAACGATGCCCGCCGCTTTGGTGCAATGGACCTGATGGCGACCGAAGGGCAGGCCGATCACTGGCTGCTCAAGGGAATCGGGCCGGAGCCCTTCGGCAACGACTTCAACGAATCCTATCTGGTGGAGCGGCTGGCGGGTCGCAAATCCCCGATCAAAACCGCGCTGCTGGACCAGAAAATCGTCGCCGGTCTGGGCAATATCTACGTCTGCGAAGTGCTCTACCGCGCGGGAATCGCCCCCGCTCGCCTAGCCGGAAGCCTGACCCAACGTGAGGTCGCGGGACTCGTGCCGCTGATACGCGAAGTTTTGGCGGATGCTATAGAAGCAGGCGGTTCTTCTTTACGCGACTACCGCCAAGCGGACGGTGAACTGGGGTATTTCCAACACACTTTCAAGGTGTACGACAGGGAGGGTGAATCGTGCCTAACCGACGGATGCCAAAGCAAAATCGAGCGATTCGCCCAGAGCGGTAGGTCGACGTTTCACTGTCCGCAATGCCAAAGATAGCTTGATCGCCCGTGGCTCGGTGTTAAGCACTTGGTTTCAAGTTAACCGCTACCGAGGCTGCTCATGGCTTACGAGACGATCATCGTGGACGTTCAGGCGTATGTCGCCACGATTACCCTGAACCGACCCGAGGCTCTCAACGCTCTCAACTCCCAGCTTTTGGGCGAACTGTGTTCGGCGCTCGAAGCTGCCGACCAGAATGAGAAGGTGCGCTGCATCGTTATCACCGGCTCCGAGAAGGCATTTGCCGCTGGCGCCGACATCTCGGAAATGTCGAAGAAGTCCTTCGTCGATATGTACACCGAGAAGTTCTTTGCCACCGAAGGCGAGCGCTTCAACAACATCAAGAAGCCGATCGTGGCGGCTGTGGCCGGCTACGCGCTGGGCGGCGGTTGCGAGCTGGCCATGATGTGCGACTTCATCATCGCCGCTGACAACGCCAAATTCGGCCAGCCCGAGATCAACCTCGGCGTCATCGCCGGTATCGGCGGCACCCAGCGTCTGACCCGCTACGTCGGCAAGTCCAAATCGATGGACATGCACCTGACCGGCCGTTTCATGGATGCCGAAGAAGCCGAGCGCTCGGGCCTCGTGTCCCGTGTCGTTCCGCTCAAGAAGCTGAAAGAAGAAGTCGCTTCGGCTGCCGAGAAGATCGCAGAGAAATCGCTGCTGGCCGCCGCCGCTGCGAAGGACTGCGTGAACCGCGCCTACGAAGTGCCGCTCGAAGACGGTCTCGCCTACGAGCGCGCGATCTTCTACTCGCTCTTCGCGACCGAAGATCAGAAGGAAGGCATGGCCGCGTTCCTCGAGAAGCGAGAGCCGCAGTTCCGCGACCGCTAAAACACTTGCCTTTTAGGGCGGCGGGCATTAAACGCCGCCCGATACATGCGCGTGAGGCCCGCTAGGCCAGAATCAGCCGGTTCGTAAAACCCGGTGGGGCCCGTTGCGCTAACGATATTCTATTATGGTCCCCCGCGGACCCTCGAAAGGGAAGACGAACATGGCAAACACGCCCCAGTCCAAAAAGCGCGCACGTCAGAACGAACGCCGCTTCGCAGTCAACAAAATGCGCCGTTCGCGCATTCGCACCTACCTCCGCAAAGTCGAAGAAGCCATCGCATCGGGCGATCAGGCTGCTGCTGCTGCCGCTCTGAAGGCTGCTCAGCCGGAACTGATGCGCGGCGTCACCAAGGGCGTCGTTCACAAGAACACCGCTTCGCGCAAGATCTCGCGTCTCGCATCGCGTGTAAAAGCACTCGCTTGATTCTGCTCACAGAACGGTGAATTTCCCTTGATACAAGGGGAACAAAACGCACCCAAATCGGGTGCGTTTTTTTTGTGGCTATCGTGCCACCCTATCCTTTCGCGCGGCCTTGTTTTTAAGGCGCGCAGAGATTCTTTTTGCCCAAAGCCAGAGTCAAGATCGTTGTTGTGTTGAGGGGATTATACCCCGTTGCTAACTTCACGAGGCGATTCACATCGTTCCTGGGGGAGCAGGTGAAAGCCGGTGATTGGGTACGCACGTTTTGCAACCTTAACGTGCGATACACTCTCTACGAGCTAAGACCATACGATCCTACGGTGCCGTTACAGAGTATGTAGCGGGCCAATGGCCGTGGCTTGTCTGCAATCGGGTCGGACCCGAAGGCAACGCCCCCGTTTTGTAAAGTACGAGGCCGGCATCAGTACGCCGATGGCCATCTGTAAGTGACATAGAATGCGACTTGGTCGCCTGGTGTGGGAGTCAGGCGAGCGACAGTTTTTTTGTCCTTACGGATCGATGTGAAAGGGTTGGGCAACCCGCTCGAACAAAGAAGACGTGACGACCGAAATGGACAGGCAGGAAATGACAAAAGAACTCTGGGGCAATATTTGCGAAACCCTCAGGAACACGATTGGGGCAGGAAACTTCGCCAACTGGATCGAACCGCTGGAATTCGTAGAAGTTTCGGATGGCGTCGCACAGTTCGTCGCGCCGACCTCTTTCTACGGCAACTACGTCACCCAGAATTACGCTGACCAGATCCTGTATCTGTTCCGCCGCCTCGATGTGCCTGCCGAACGCCTGTCGTTCCGCATCCGCCCGACGGCTGCCGCGATGCGTCCTGCCATGTCGAAACAAGCCGCTCCCACTGCACCGACCAAATCGGCCAAGACGAAAACCGAAAGCGCACCTGCCGCGCGTTCGTCCTATGCCGAAGACGGTATGCTGCCGGATTCGCAGCTCGACCCGCGCTACACCTTCGACAACTTCGTCGTCGGCAAGCCGAACGAGCTGGCGCACGCCGCAGCCCGCCGCGTTGCCGAAGGTGGCCCCGTCACCTTCAACCCGCTGTTCCTTTATGGCGGCGTCGGTCTGGGTAAGACCCACCTGATGCACGCCGTTGCCCATGAACTCCGCCGCCGCGACCCGAACCTCAATGTGGTCTATCTGTCGGCAGAGCAGTTCATGTACCGCTTCATCTCGGCGCTCAAAGACCGCCGTATGATCGACTTCAAACAGATGTTCCGCTCCGTGGACGTGCTCATGGTCGATGACGTCCAGTTCATCGCGGGCAAGGACTCCACGCAGGAAGAATTCTTCCACACGTTCAACGCGCTGGTCGAATCCCGTAAGCAGATCATCATCTCCGCCGACCGCGCACCGGGCGAGATCAAGGACCTCGAAGACCGCATCAAGTCGCGCCTTCAGTGCGGCCTTGTCGTCGACCTGCACCCGACCGATTTCGAACTCCGTATGGGTATCCTGCAAACCAAGGCAGAGATGTTCCACTCGCAGTTCCCCGGCCTCGAAATCGAAGACGGCGTTCTGGAATTCCTCGCGCACCGCATTTCGTCGAACGTCCGCGTTCTTGAAGGCGCGCTGAACCGTCTCTTTGCCATGGCGTCGCTGGTCGGAAAGCCGATCACCCTCGACATGACGCAGGACTGTCTGGCCGACCTGCTGAAATCCACCGACCGCCGCGTCACCATCGACGAGATCCAGCGCGCTGTGGCCGAACACTTCAACATCCGTCTGTCCGACCTCGTCGGCCCCAAGCGTCTGCGTGCCTACGCACGTCCGCGTCAGGTCGCGATGTGGCTGGCAAAGCGCCTCACCAACCGTTCGCTGCCGGAAATCGGCCGCAAGTTCGGTGGCCGCGACCACACTACCGTCATGCACGGTGTGCGCCGCATCGACGAGCTTCGCGAGGCCGACAGCCAGCTTTCGGATGAATTGGAGCTGCTGCGCCGCACTCTGTCCTCGTAAGAGCGAGAAATCTCGCTAAAACATTGTTATTAGGGCTTGAGAAGCAGGTTGAAACGGGTAGGGTTTTCCTCCCGACCTGTCGGGGTCCGATCAAGTACGCGGAGCGATGGATATGAAATTCACGATGGAACGGGCAACGCTTCTCAAGGCTGTTGCGCAGGCACAATCGGTTGTCGAACGTCGGAACACGATCCCGATCCTCGCCAACGTGCTGATCGAAGCCGAAGGCGATACCGTCATGTTCCGCGCCACCGACCTCGACATCGAAGTCGTTGATCGCGCCGACGCTAAGGTCGAACGTGCGGGCTCCACCACCGTGGCCGCCGTCACCCTCAACGAGATTGTCCGCAAGCTGCCCGACGGCGCGCTGGTGACCCTCACCGAAGACGGCAACAAGGGCCGTCTGTCGATTGAGGCCGGCCGCTCGAACTTCAGCCTCGCGACCCTGCCCAAGGACGACTTCCCCGTGATGGCGTCCTCGGACTACGAAACCAGCTTCACCTGCCCCGCGCCGGTCCTGCGCCGCCTCTTCGACAAGTCGAAGTTCGCGATCTCTACTGAAGAGACCCGCTACTACCTCAACGGCGTTTACATGCACGTTGCCGATAGCGATGGCGGCAAGGTTCTGCGTTGCGTTGCCACTGACGGTCACCGTCTGGCCCGCATCGACGCCGACATCCCCGAAGGCGCCTCCGGTATGCCGGGCGTGATCGTTCCGCGCAAAACCGTGGGCGAGCTGCGCAAGTTGCTGGACGACGACGAGATGCAGATCGAGGTTTCGGTGTCCGAAACCAAGGTCCGTTTCGCGACCCCGAACCTGACGCTGACCTCCAAGGTCATCGACGGCACCTTCCCCGACTACAGCCGCGTGATTCCCGCCGGCAACACCCGCAAGCTCGAAGTGGACGCCAGCGAATTCGCCAAGGCCGTCGACCGCGTTGCCACTGTTTCGTCGGAGCGGAGCCGCGCCGTGAAACTGTCGCTCGACGAAGACCGCCTGGTCCTCTCCGTCAACGCGCCCGATAGCGGTGCCGCGACCGAAGAGCTCGCCGTGGCCTACGGTGACGAGCGTCTGGAGATCGGCTTCAACGCCAAGTATCTCCTTGAAATCGCAAGCCAGGTTGACCGCGAGAACGCTGTCTTCATGTTCAACTCCTCGGGCGATCCGACCCTGATGCGCGAAGGTAACGACACCTCTGCCGTCTATGTCGTCATGCCGATGCGCGTGTGATGTTTCCGGTTTTCGGATCGAAAACCGGATGCCTCCGGCGGAGGTATTTTTGTCAGAATGAAACAGGGGGCCGCGCATGAGCGGCCTTTCTGTTGATTCCCTGAAGCTGTCCCATTTCCGCTCGCATCGCCGCGCAGAGATGGCGTTCGACGGCCGTCCCGTGGCGATCTACGGGCCCAATGGTGCAGGCAAGACCAACATCCTCGAAGCGGTGTCCATGCTATCGCCCGGTCGCGGTCTGCGGCGCGCGGCGGCAGAGGATATGGTCCGCCGTCCCGAAGGGCTCGGCTGGAAGGTCGCTGCCGAAATGAGCGCTGGCGGCAAGCTGCACGAGATCGACACGTGGGTCGAGGGCGGCACCAGCCGTCAGCTACGGATTGACGGGAAAACCGCGCCGCAGGTGGCTTTGGGGCGGATCGCGCGCGTTCTGTGGCTCGTGCCGTCGATGGATCGCCTCTGGATCGAAGGGGCGGAAGGGCGGCGGCGGTTCCTGGATCGCACCACGCTGAGTTTCGAGCCGAACCACGCCGAGGTCGTTCTGACCTACGAAAAAGCCATGCGCGAGCGGAACCGCCTGCTCAAAGACATGGTCCGCGATGCCCATTGGTACGCCGCGCTGGAGATGCAGATGGCGCAAGCGGGCGCGGTCATCACCGCCAACCGCCAGCGCGCGATTTCCGAGCTGATCGACGCGCAGCAGGCGGCAGAAACGGCGTTCCCCGTGGCCGACCTTGTGCTGATCCAGTCGGACGGCACGCCCGTGGGCGAGGATGATCTGCGTCAGGCCTATGCCGACAATCGCCAGCGCGACATGCAGGCGGGGCGCACGCTGATCGGGCCTCACCGCAGCGATCTGGGCGCGACGTTCGCGGCCAAAGGCGTTCCGGCCTCCGATTGTTCGACGGGCGAGCAGAAGGCCCTGCTGATTTCGCTGATCCTCGCGAACGGGCGCGCGCTGGCATTTGAGCTGGAGGTGCCGCCGATCCTGCTTCTGGACGAGGTCGCGGCCCATCTTGATGCCGGACGGCGCGCCGCGCTCTATGACGAGATCGCCGCGTTGGGTGCACAGGCGTTTATGACGGGCACCGGTCCCGAGTTGTTTGCCGAACTGGAAAATCGCGCTCAATATGTGGAAGTGACCGAAGAATCGGGCACCTCCATCACCACGCAAAAGGACCATCCATGACACCGCAACGTGTGACGCTGATTACGCTCGGCGTGAACGACCTCGACGCCTCGAAGGCGTTCTATGAAAAGCTTGGATGGACGCCTGCGCAGGAACAGGAAAACGTTGCTTTCTACCAGATGAACGGCATGGCGCTTGGCCTGTTACCGACGGTGGAGCTGGCCAAGGATCAGAACCGGTCCGAGACGTCGCTGGGCACCGGTGCGATCACGCTGGCGCAGAATTTTGCCTCCGAAGCCGAGGTGGATGAGGCATTTGCCAAGGCCATCGAGGCCGGTGCCAAAGAGCTCAAGAAGCCCGAGAAGGTCTTCTGGGGTGGATATTCGGGCTATTACGCCGACATTGACGGACACGTCTGGGAAGTGGCCCACAATCCGTTCTGGGAACTTGGCGAAGACGGAAGCCTCACCCTGTGACAATTACGGCCCACGACCTGCTGCTTTATGCGGGTGCTCTTTTTGTGCTGTTCATGACCCCTGGCCCGGTCTGGGTCGCACTGACCGCCCGCGCAATGTCGGGCGGTTTCCGCGCAGCGTGGCCGCTGGCGATGGGCGTCGTGATCGGCGATGTGCTCTGGCCGTTCCTCGCCATCCTGGGCGTCACGTGGATCGTCTCGGTGTTTTCCGGCTTCATGGAGTTCCTGCGCTGGGTCGCCTGCCTGACCTTTATCGTCATGGGCGTTCTGCTGATCCGCAGCGCGGACAAGACCATTGCCTCCGACAGCCGCCTCACGCGTCCTGGTATGTGGGCGGGTTTCCTCGCCGGTCTGGCCGTGATCCTCGGCAATCCCAAGGCGATCCTGTTCTACATGGGCATGATGCCGGGGTTCTTTGATTTGACCACTTTGCGCTGGCCCGACATGGTCGCGATCGCGGTTCTGTCGGCCATTGTGCCGCTGACGGGGAACCTCATTCTCAGCGTTTTCATCGGTAAGGCGAGGGCGCTTCTGACCTCTCCGACGGCGCTGCGCCGGACCAATATCACGGCGGGTGTCCTGCTGATCGGCGTTGGGGTGCTTATCCCCTTTATTTAACAGAAATAACAGGGGTCTGAGGCGTGACATTCCTCTGCCGATTTTCTATATTCTGACGACTGAATACGGGGAAAAACCGCATGTCTGAAGAAGAGCAGAAGCCGGCAGAGTACGGCGCCGATTCCATTAAGGTTCTCAAGGGTTTGGACGCTGTCCGCAAGCGCCCTGGGATGTATATCGGCGACACGGACGATGGTTCGGGTCTGCACCATATGATCTACGAGGCCGTTGATAACGGCATCGACGAAGCACTGGCCGGTCACGCCGACTACGTATCCGTGCGAATTCACGCCGATAACTCGGTTTCCGTCACCGACAACGGTCGCGGTATTCCGGTCGATATGCACTCCGAAGAGGGCGTGTCCGCAGCCGAGGTCATCATGACCCAGCTCCACGCCGGCGGTAAGTTCGACCAGAACTCCTACAAGGTGTCCGGCGGTCTGCACGGCGTTGGTATTTCCGTTGTGAACGCGCTGTCCGACTGGCTCGAACTGCGTATCTGGCGCAACGACAAGGAACACTACGTCCGTTTCGAACGCGGCGAGACCGTGAAGTCGCTCGAAGTCGTCGGCCCCGCCAACGGCCAGAAGGGGACGCAGGTCCGCTTCCTCGCGTCATCCAAGACGAACGATCCGAACGGCACGTTCCTCAACCTCGAATACCAGTACGAAACGCTCGAAAAGCGTCTGCGCGAACTGGCGTTCCTGAACTCCGGCGTCCGCATCCTGCTCGAAGACGACCGTCCGGCGGAGCCGATCAAGAACGAGCTCTACTACGACGGCGGCGTGCGCGAATTCGTCAAATACCTCGACCGTTCGAAGCATCCGCTGATGCCCGAACCGATCTATGTCGCGGGCGAAAAAGACGGCATCGGCGTCGAGGTTTCGATGTGGTGGAACGACAGCTACCACGAAACCGTACTGCCCTTTACGAACAACATTCCGCAGCGTGACGGTGGTACCCACCTCGCCGGTTTCCGTGCCGCGCTGACCCGCGTTCTGACCAAGTACGCGCAGGAACACGGCATCGGCAAAAAGGAAAAGGTTTCCTTCACCGGTGACGACGCCCGCGAGGGTCTGACCTGCGTTCTGTCGGTCAAAGTGCCCGATCCGAAGTTCAGCTCGCAGACCAAGGACAAGCTCGTTTCGTCCGAAGTCCGCCCTGCGGTCGAAAACCTCACCGGCGAAAAGCTGTCCGAGTGGTTCGAAGAAAATCCGCAGATCGCGAAGAACATCGTCGGCAAGATCGTCGAGGCCGCCATGGCCCGCGAAGCTGCCCGCAAGGCCCGCGAACTCACCCGCCGCAAGACCGCGATGGACGTGAATTTCCTCGCTGGCAAGCTCAAGGACTGCTCCGAAAAAGACCCGTCCAAGACCGAAGTCTTCCTCGTCGAGGGTGACTCCGCAGGTGGTTCCGCACAGACTGGCCGTGACCGCGGTACGCAGGCCATCCTGCCGCTGCGCGGTAAAATCCTGAACGTGGAGCGCGCCCGTTTCGACCGGATGCTCTCCTCGCAGGAAATTGGCAACCTCGTGATGGCGCTCGGCACCGGCATTGGCCGCGACGAGTTCAACCTCTCGAAGCTGCGTTACCACAAGATCGTCATCATGACCGACGCGGACGTCGACGGTGCGCACATCCGTACGCTGCTGCTGACGTTCTTCTTCCGCCAGATGCCCGAACTGATCGAGGCCGGTCACCTCTACATCGCGCAGCCGCCGCTTTACAAAGCGACCCGTGGTAAGTCCGAAGTTTACTTGAAAGATCAGGCCGCTATGGACGAATACCTGATCAATCAGGGGATCGATTCCGCTCTGCTGCGTCTGGCCGACGGCGCCGAACTAGCAGGTCAGGACCTTCTGCGCGTCGTTGAGGATGCCCGCAGCCTCAAGCGCGTTCTGGACGCCTTCCCGACGCACTATCCGCGTCACATCCTCGAACAGGCGGCCATCGCTGGCGCCTTCATTCCGGGTGCTGTGGATAGCGACCTTCAGGGCGTCGCCGACAAGGTCGCGCAGCGTCTCGACCTCATCGCGCTCGAATATGAAAAGGGCTGGTCCGGCCGCATCACGCAGGACCACGGCATCCGTCTGGCCCGTATCCTGCGCGGCGTCGAAGAGGTGCGTACCCTCGACGGCCCAATGCTCCGCTCGGGCGAGGCGCGCAAGACCGGCTCCTTCACGCAGGCGCTTCAGGAAGTTTACGACCGTCCCGCCAAGCTCGTCCGCAAGGATCGCGAGCAGTGGATCTACGGCCCGATGGACCTGCTGAACGCCATTCTGGCCGAAGGCGAAAAGGGCCTGTCGATCCAGCGTTACAAGGGTCTGGGCGAAATGAACCCCGATCAGCTGTGGGAAACCACGCTCGATCCGGACGCCCGCACGCTGCTTCAGGTGAGCGTCGACGACATGAACGATGCCGACGACATCTTCACCAAGCTGATGGGCGACGAGGTGGAACCTCGCCGCGAGTTCATCCAGCAGAACGCGCTCTCGGTCGAAAACCTCGACTTCTAAAACGAAACGGCGGGCCCCAGAGCCCGCCGTTTTTCTTTACTCTAGATCGGTGTTGATCGGCACCACCACGCGGCCCCTCTGCGTGCCATTCATCAGCCGCCCTGCGGCCTCGATCACGTCCTCGAACGCGACAGTATCCACCAGTTTATCCAGCAAACGTGGGTCCAGATCGGTCGACATCCGCTTCCACGCCTTGATCCGGTCTGCTTGCGGCAACATCACGCTATCGACGCCCAGCAGAGCAACACCCCGCAGGATAAACGGCGCGACCGTCGCAGGCAGCGCCATGCCCCCCGCCAACCCGCAAGCCGCCACAGCGCCGCGATATTTCAGCGATGCGCAGACGTTGGCCAGCACATGCCCGCCGACCACATCGACCGCCGCCGCCCAGCGTTCCTTGGCGAGCGGACGCCCTTGTTCGGAATAGCCGCCGCGCCCGATCACCTCCGCCGCGCCGAGGTCTTTAAGGAACTCCGCCTCTTCGGGACGACCGGTCATCGCCACCACGCGGTAGCCGAGCTTCGACAGGATCGCGACCGCAATGCTGCCCACGCCGCCCGCCGCGCCCGTGACCAGCACGTCGCCCTTGTCCGGCGTGATCCCGTAATCTTCGAGCGCCATCACGCACAGCATCGCCGTATAACCCGCCGTCCCGATGATCATTGCATCGCGGAGCGTGAACGGCGCGTGCAGCGGCACCAGCCAGTCACCCTTGACCCGCGCCAGTTCTGCCAGCCCGCCCCAGTGACCTTCGCCTACGCCCCAGCCGTTCAGCACGACCTTGTCGCCGACCTTGAACGCGGGGTTGTCCGACTGTTCGACCACGCCCGAAAAATCGACGCCCGGTACCATCGGCCATTTGCGCACAACGGGCCCGCTGCCCGTGATCGCCAGACCGTCCTTGTAGTTCAGCGTGGAATAGCCGACGCGCACCGTGACGTCGCCCTCCGGCAGGTCCGCTTCATCGACTTCGGTAATCGCCGCCTTGGTCGCGTCGCCGTCTTTCTCGAGCTTGATTGCACGAAACATATTGCCCTCCTCTTTGGCCTTCGGCGTATGACAGCCGATCCTGCCTTCAAAGTCGAGCGACAGAGTGACACATGGTTTGCGCCGCGCGCCCAATCCGTTTTAAATCGCTGAAAACATGGAGCCAGATATGCTGTCGCGCCGCGCGATGATCCTGATGACGCTTTCGGTCGCTGCTTGCGGGCGCCGACCCAGCGAGCCCGACCTCTACCCCGGTGAAACCGCGCACATGCGCACGCTCATCAACTACTGGGCCGACGAATACGAGGTCCCGCGTTCGCTGTTCCACCGCGTCATCCAGCGCGAGAGCGACTACCGCGCCTTTGCCCGAAACGGTCCCTATTACGGCCTGATGCAGATCCTGCCCGAGACCGCGCGCACGATGGGCCATCGCGGTCCGGCGGACGAACTGCTCGATCCGAACGTGAACCTGCAATACGCGGGCAAGTATCTGCGCGGCGCGTGGCTGGTGTCGCGCGGCAATCAGGACAAAGCGGTGATGTGGTACGCGCGCGGCTACTACTACGAGGCCAAGCGTCTCGGTCTGCTATATGAGACCGGCCTACGCACCTAGGCCGGTTTGACGCCGATCCGTTTGAACACGGCGGGCGCACTCATGATAATCAGCAGGATCCGCAGGATGTGCATGACGGAGACATAGGCGACCTCTTGGCCCATCGACAGGGCGAGCAGCGACATCTCCGTCAAACCGCCCGGCGAATAGGCGAGGAACACCGCCGATACAGGCACGCCCGTGACGGCCGCCGTGATCGACGCATAGATCACGCCCACGCCCAGCATCCCCGTACAGGCCACGATGCCGAGGCCCACGTCCTTGACCATCTCGCCCAGTGCGACCCCGATGAAGCGGCTGCCGATGATGGTGCCCAGCACGATCTGCGCGGCCACCACGAGGATCGTTGGCGGCGCGATTTCGACCCAATGCGGGATATGCGCGGCGGCGGACAGCAGCATCGGTCCCAGCATTCCCGCCGCAGGCAGGCGCAGCAGTTTGCCGAACGGCACGCCCAGCACAGCGCAGCCCCCGAGGATCAGCCAGTCCGACATATCCAGCGATCCCGCCGCGATCCACGGACGCCCGCCCGTGCCGCCTGCCGTCACGCCCAGCACGAGGCCGTAGTACATGCCCACGAACGAAATCACGACGAGGATGCGGGACGCGTGCGCCAGCGCGATCTTGTTTTCCTTGCCGCCGTAGGCCGTGCCCAGCGTCAGCATGTCCACAAGGCCCCCCGGCATGGCCGAGAAATACGCGGTGATGAAGTCGTATTTGCCGACCTTAATGTAGACGAACAGCGACACGACCGCGGCGCTCGCAAGGAACGGGATCATGATGACCAGCGTGGTGAACCATTCGGGCAGGCGGGCGATAATCTCCGCACTGACGGAGGCGCCCAGCATCACGCCGATGACGGGGATCACGTAGGGTCGCAGCTTGGTCGGTGCCGCAATCGGCAGCTTGAGCATCGCCGCCAGCGTGTTGACCAGCATCGGGCCGAGCATCCACGGCAGCGGAATGCCGATCTGATATGCTGCGTAGCCAGCGATGACCCCCAGTCCGAGAGCCAGTGCCTGACGACGCAACATATCGAAATTCATTTAGTCTGCTCCGAGGTGTTTCTCCCCGCGTTCTTTCGCGAGGTTAATCTGTTTCTGACGCTCGCGGAAACGCGCCTTATCGGCGTCCGAGGTCTCTTCAATGCAATGATGGCAGGACACGCCTGCTTCGAATTCCTTGCGCGCCTTGTCTTCGGGAAGGATAGCGCGGCGGCACGCGTGGCAAAGCTCGTGCGGGCCTTCGACCAGTCCGTGACCAACCGAAACGCGGCCGTCGAACACGAAACACTCGCCGTCCCACATGCTTTGGTCCTGCGGCACGTTTTCGAGGTATTTCAGAATGCCGCCCTTGAGGTGGTACACCTCGTCGATGCCCTGCTGCTTGACGAAGTTCGTCGACTTCTCGCAGCGGATACCGCCCGTGCAGAACATGGCGATGCGCTTGTTGTGAAAGCGCTCCTTGTTCTCTTCCCACCACTGCGGAAATTCGCGGAATGTCTTGGTCTGCGGGTCGATGGCGTTCTTGAACGTCCCGATCGCGTATTCGTAGTCGTTGCGGGTGTCGATCACGACCACATCGTCAGCCGAGATCAGCTCGTTCCAGTCTTCGGGTTCGACGTAGTGACCGACGGCAGCACGCGGATCGACATCGGTCACGCCCATCGTGACGATCTCTTTCTTCAGGCGCACCTTCATCTTGCCGAAGGGCTGCTCTGCCGCAGTGCTTTCCTTCCACTCCAGATCGCTACAACCGGGCAGCGCGCGGATATGCGCGAGCACGTTGTCGATCCCGCCGCGCGGACCGGCAATCGTGCCGTTGATGCCTTCGCGGGCCAGAAGAAGGGTGCCTGTGACGCCATTTGCCTTGCATAGGTCAAGCAGCGGCTCGCGCAGGGCCGACGGGTCGGCAAACGGCGTGAAGTGGTAAAGGGCTGCGACTGTATACATTTGTATACCGTACCTCCGACGATGATATGGAACAATGCGCGCTACTGCACACTCCGTCCGATAATATCAGTTACCCTCTGCCGCAATGGCGAGGCCATTCACAACGGCGGTAAAAGGGTCGCTGCGTTCGATATCGGCGTGCGGGAGAAGCGATTTCGTCCCCTCCGCCACAACGCCCAGCAGACTCGAGCCGCCGACCATCACGACCTTGGTGATGTCCTCGCGCCCGATTCCCGCCTTTTCAATCGTGGTGCTGGCCGCCGTGATGATCTCCGCCACAGTCGCGCCCAGCCCCTGATAGAGGTCCACAGGCGCCAGCGGCACCGACAGTCCGCTCTCCAGCACACGCAGGTCGATGACACCGTTTCCGGCGTTCGCACCGATCTTTCCGCGTTCGACGGCAAAGGCGATCTCGTGCCCCAGTTCGTCCTCCAGAACCTCCTGCAAACGGTCCCAAAGGTCGGGCTCCACCGCGACCTGAGCCATCTTCGCCACGTTCCGTTTCACATCGGCGGAGTACTGGAACGGGATCTTCTCCCACGTAGCAAGGTCATGGAAAATCGCGTTCGGCGCACGGTGGGTTTCGTTGCCGAAAACGTTCTTCAGCTCCGATCCGTACCCCAGCAGCGGCATCACATGCGCGATATTCAGCAGCCGGTCGAAATCCGTCCCGCCGATCCGCACACCGTGGCTGGCGATGACCTCGATCGCGCCCGCAACGCCTCGGAACACGGTAAAGTCCGACGTACCGCCGCCGATATCCACGACCAGCCCGTAGCCACTGTCGACCCCGCCGCAGGCAATCGCCGCGGCTTCGGGTTCTGGCAGGAACTCCACGTCCTTGAACCCCGCCATCGCGTAGCACTCGGCCAGATCGACCGCCGCCTGCGCGTCCCGCTCCATATCGCGCGAATGGAAATGCACGGGCCGCCCCGAAAGCGCGCTGTCGAAGGTCTGATAGGTCTGCGCCTCCGCCTCGGCCTTCACCTTGGCCAGAAACCGCGCGACGACCTCCATCAGCGTGATCCGCTCCCGCCCGATCAGACGCTTTTCGCGCATCAGCTGGGTGCCGAGAACACTCTTCAGCGCCCGCATGAACCGCCCCTCGCGCCCTTCGATCAGTGCGGCAACAGCGCGGTGTCCATAGACGGGTTTGGCTTGATCAGGGTCGAAAAACACCGCCGTCGGCAGTGTCGTCTCACCCGGCTCCAGCGGGATCACATAGGGGGAGCCGCCCGCCATCACAGCGGCAGCCGTATTCGATGTGCCGAAATCGATTCCGAGACGTGCCATTTACAAACCCCCTTTATCAGAAGCCGCGCTGCCTAATTGCACGCCGCAGCAGGGTCAAGAGGAACCCACCCGAACCGCCGGAGGTTGACCATCTGCGTAGCCTTCGTACCTTGCAACCAACGCACCCCAACGGAGCCCTCCGATGCACAGTGACAACCACGCCCTTCTCGTCATCGACGTCCAGAACGACTTCTGCCCCGGAGGCGCGCTCGCCGTACCCGGCGGAGACGAGATCGTCGCCCCGATCAACGCGCTGATGGACAATTACAAAACCGTCGTCGTCACGCAGGACTGGCACCCCACGGGCCACAAATCGTTTGCTTCCAGCCATGACGGCAAATCCCCGATGGAGGTGATCGACATGCCCTACGGCCCGCAGGTCCTGTGGCCCGATCATTGCGTCCAGAACACCAAGGGCGCGGACCTTCACGCCGTGCTGCGCGACGGCGGCAACATCATCATCCGCAAAGGCACCAACCCCGAGATCGACAGCTACTCCGCCTTCTTCGAGAACGACCACGAGACCCCCACGGGCCTGCACGGCTACCTCAAGGAAAAGGGCATCGACACGCTCACCATCGTCGGCCTCGCCACCGATTTCTGCGTGAACTACTCCGCCATCGACGCCGCCAACCTCGGCTACAAAGTCACCGTGTCCTTGGACCACTGTCGCGCCATCGACTTCGACGGCTCCCTCTCCGCCGCCATCGACGCCATGAAAGGCGCAGGCGTCACGGTGGAGTGACCCCTTTCGCCGATATGCTGGTCCGCTGGGCGCTCGACTATCCCGCACGGCGGACCGATCCGTTCAAGGGCAACGATTTTGCCCACTGGATCAGGCATGATCTGGCCATTGCCGCCCGCGACCTGATTTCGCTCCGCGACGAGCCGCTCAGGATCAAGGCCAGCGCCGGCATCGGCCAATGGACGTCGATCCCGTGGATCGGCTTTTTCGACGAACGCGCCACGCTGACCGCCCGCGATGGCGTCTATGTCGTCTACCTTCTCGCTCCCGACCTCGGCACCATCACTCTGTCGCTCGTCCACGGCACCGAAACGCTCTACCGCCTGCACGGCCCGACCGAAGGCCGCCGGATGCTCCGCGAACGTGCCGCCGCCATCGCCGACAGCCTCCCGCAATTCCACGCCCGTTTCAGCACCGCGCCGATCACGCTGGGATCGGATGCCGATACGCCGCTGAACTACGAAGCAGGTCATGCGATGGGCCGCACCTACACGCTTTCCGATCTCGCCACGACTGATCTCACTGGCGACCTGAACGCGCTCCTCGATGCATACAACGCATTCATCCTGCTTGAAAAACAGGGCAGTACAGCGTCTACTCGCTCGGAACTGCGCTGAACAAAGGACCTGACATGGTCGACCTCGCCACCCGCGTCTATAACCACAAGTGGAAAATCGACCCGATTGTCCGCTCTCTGATCGACACGGATTTCTACAAGCTGCTCATGTGTCAGTCGGTATTCCGCAACAAGCCGGACACTACCGTCACCTTCAGCCTGATCAACCGCGCCAAGCACATCCGTCTGGCCGAGATGATCGACGAGGGCGAACTGCGCGAACAGCTGGACCATGTGCGCTCCCTCTCGCTCTCGCGCGGCGAGTCCACATGGCTGCGCGGCAACACCTTCTACGGCAAGCGCCAGATGTTCCGTCCCGACTTTATGGAGTGGTTCGAGAACCTGCGCCTCCCCGCCTATCACCTCGAAAAACGCGACGGACAGTTCGAGCTCACCTTCGAAGGCAAATGGCCCGAGGTTATGCTCTGGGAAATTCCCGCGCTCGCCATCCTGATGGAGCTCCGCTCCCGCGCCGTGCTCAACACCATGGGCAAGTTCGAGCTACAGGTGCTCTACGCCCGCGCCATGACCAAGCTGTGGGAAAAGGTGGAAAGCCTGCGCGAAATTCCCGACCTCAAGCTCGCGGACTTCGGCACCCGCCGCCGCCACTCCTATCTGTGGCAGGATTTCTGTGTGCAGGCGCTCGAAGAGGGCCTCGGCGACAAATTCACCGGCACCTCCAATTGCTCCATCGCGATGAAGCGCGACCTCGAAGCGATCGGCACCAACGCCCACGAGCTGCCCATGGTCTACGCCGCGCTGGCCCGGACCGACGAGGAACTCCGCCGCGCGCCCTATGACGTCCTCGCCGACTGGCACGAGGAGCACGAGGGCAACCTGCGCATGATCCTGCCCGACACCTACGGGACCGAGGGCTTTTTGCGCAACGCCCCCGACTGGCTCGCGGGGTGGACGGGGATGCGCATCGACAGCGGTGATCCCGCCGCCGGAGCCGAGACCGCGATCAAATGGTGGAAGGACCGCGGAGAGGACCCCACGCAGAAGCTCGTCATCTTCTCGGACGGTCTGGACACGCAGAAAATCCACGAACTCGCCGCGCAATTCCGCGGTCGGGTCAAGGTGTCCTTCGGCTGGGGGACGATGCTGACCAACGACTTCATCGGCCTCACCCCCGGCAATACCCTCGCCCCCTTTAGCCTCGTGTGCAAAGCCGTCGAGGCCAACGGCCACCCCACAGTCAAACTCAGCGACAACCCCAACAAAGCCATGGGCCCCTCAGAGGAAATCGCCCGCTACAAACGCGTGTTCGGGGTGGGCGAGCAGGAGGCGCTGGAGGTTAGGGTTTAGAAAATTCCTAAACTTTGTTGAAGTCCACGATGTATCGTTATGCCCATATCAGGAATGAGATTTGCATCGTCTCGGTATGATGCAAAGACTCTTGGATGACCATTGATCACTTCATAATTAAAGATTACACCAGCTTCGAATAGGTCTTTCAACAATTCATCAAGGTCAAATTTCCGCTCAAGAACGGCAAATGAATCTTTCAAATCGTCGGCATTTTCGTAATTCGGTTGTCGAATTAACGAGGTAACTCTATCAATTTCCGATCTTGAGTATTTAACCTCAAGTTCGGCGGAAATATCTTGGATGGAGATTCGTGAATACTCTTTCAAGAAGCGTACTTGGTCATCGCCTTTATTAAAAAGAATTGTCTGTCCGCCGTTGGTGGTCTGATAGGTCTTGAGAATCCGAATAACATCTCGAGGCCGGTACCACGTGATGTTTAGGAAAAATTTGTGGAATTCTATTTTCTTCTTTGCAACTAAAGAGTAAACCTCTTCCGGTAGTGCTTGCAAAAAATCCTCACCATAACCAGAATTTTCCATCTTTTTTCGTAGAAGGGTCATTAATGGATTGTCAACACCCTCACGAGATGGCCAACTCAAATTCACATGACATGACTCTATAACTTTCTGCATCTCACTGTCGCGCCGAATTATTGCATTGCGAATTTCCGGACGGAGTGAACATATAACATGCACGTCCACTTTTTTTCTTACAAAGAGATCATTTAACTCATCGGTAGCCCTGACTATATCGTAAATCAGCGCTAAGTAAGTATTATACTCATCAGTCTTGGACTTCGAATGACTCAGGTTTAGTTCGTCAAAGAAGAAGTAATGCCGCACGTCTGGATGGCATTGGAAAAGGAGATCAAAGCCGATAGAGACAAAGTCTTTAAGTGAGATTTTGGAATTAGCTTTGATTTTGTTTGCGCCGTGCCAGACGGTACCAAGGATTGACTTTGCCGGTTCTGGGAGTGGCAAGTTGAGGCCACGTTCTAGCCCATCAGCAATCCCATTTTCGGAAAGGTCAATGCTGGTTACCCAGCTCTTGAATGTCGAGCTTCCTGGTAGGTCTAGTGCAATTCGGTGGAGTACCTTTCTTTTCCACATATCGCGAAAGTCGTAGGCCTCTAAAATTGACTCGAATAGTTTTGTCGTATCGATTGACTTGAGGTCAATGTTTTGAGTGTGTACAGCTTCCTTGAGTTCGGATCTGCCAACTTCTTCTGAGAAATTGTAGAAAGTGGTGTTGTATCCTTTGAGTCGCTTTGCGTGTGACAGAGAGAGGCAACAGGAGGACTTTCCTGTTCCTTTCCTGCCAATCAGAACGAAATTCTGGGAATTCCGGAGTGAATTCATTGAAAATCCATCTGGATCAATGAATGATTTGATAAAGGCCTCAGGGTCTCGGTTGTACTCCTTCAGACCTGAATAATCACCGAACCACAGATTTTTGAATTTTTCCAATTCCAGCCTCCACTTCTTCCGTATGCAGTCATAGCGAGAGAATTTTGAGAATGAAACTACTAATCTACTTTCCCCCTGAGCGCCTTAACCTCCCCACGTTTCTTCTTCTCGTCCAGACGCCGCCTTACCGATCCCTTGGTGGGTTTGGTGGCGATGCGGCGTTTGGGGACGTGGGTGGCTTTGAGGATCATTTCGGCGAGCCGTTCGCGGGCGATCTCTCGGTTGCGGGGCTGGCTGCGGGTGTCTTGCACGAACAGGATCAGCGCGCCGTCCTGCGTCCACTTGCTGCCCGCGATGCGCTTCAGGCGGCGCTTGACCGGATCGGGGAGCGAAGGGCTGCGTTCGGCCTCGAAGCGCAGTTCGACAGCCGTTGAGACTTTGTTCACATTCTGACCGCCGGGGCCGGACGAGCGGACGAATTGCTCGGTCAGTTCCCAGTCCTGAATGGTGATCTGGTCATTCACTTTTAACATAGTTTCCAATCGCACCCTTTTATGCCCTGAAACTAGTGCGAAGTGGGCATCCCGCACCCTTTTCGCGCGTTTGCGGGCTAAATCGGTCCGAATTTTCGCATGTGCCGCGCCGGATTGCGCACCCTTTATTCCCGTCAAAAGGGTGCGCAGCGGCCCGTTCGGGTGCGAATTAAAAGGGCCGCCGAGGCGATCGGCGACCCTTCGAAAGTCCAGGAGGTGGGCCGGTTAGGCTGTCCCACCTGAGGTTTGAGCCGTCTAAGGGCTGCCTTAGACTACCGCCCCCCAAGCTGTCCCGACCACTTTCTCCAATACCTTTCTCGACACTGGATCACCTCCTTTCAATGAGTTTCGCCTGTACCTGAAGGGTGGCACAGATGTCGTATATGTCAAAATAAAAATCGCTACTGGTTGTAACAGTTTTCACAAATTTCGCGGAGGAGTTCGCCGGTCGCACAGGCTGTAGGCAAGCAATACAGGGGCTGCCTCAATCGAGGATATATTCGGTGATATAGGTCCCGATGAACAGATTTTCGTTGTTGTCGGACACCATCGTGAGCCTTATCCGCCCCTGATCGTCCTCCCAGACCGAGATCCCTTCGAGGTTCGAATGCGTTCCGGTGGTGGTCTCGATCAACGTCTCCTCCGACCCACCATTCATATCGAAACGGCGGACTCTGGTTTTGAAGCCGAGGCCGACGAAATCGCGTTCGAGTAGATAAAAAAGGCCGTCGGGGCCAATGTCGGCGCCTGTCACGAGGAACTTGCCGCGGCGGGGGATCTCGAACGCGACGTCCCAGTCGTTGCGGTAGCGGTAGACGGGAAACGGGCGGTCGTAGCGGCCCGAGCGTTCGGGCACCGTGTAGATCGTGCCGTCAGGGCCAGTCGCCAAGGCTTCGAGGCCGGAGTTCGGCTGGAGGTCCGCAAAGGCCGGATTGCGGGCGTAAGGCGCGGCAGGACCGGCGGGATCGGTGTAGGACCAGACGCGGGGCGTGGACTCGAAACTGACGATCAGGCGACCGTCGGGCGTGATCGAAAGCCCCTCGGAGTCGTAGGCGGGCCGTTGCAAAACACGCCCCTGCGGGTTGTGAAGGTCGGCTTGCCCCGTATGGCGCAGGCCCTTCAGGACGCCGTTTTCACGCACCAGATCAAGCGTCAGGATCACCCCGCGGTCTGACAGCAGGACGGCGGAGTTGCCGCTGTTCTGCACCTCGATCGCGGACAGGCCGCCCTTGATCCCCATGGGTAGGGTGATCTCGGACGACAGGTGCGCGTCGGCATGGGTAGTGCTGGCCCAAAGGGCCAGCAGCAAAGGCAAAAATCGCATCGTTTAGTTCGCAGCCACAGCCTGACAGGTGGCGGGAAGCTGCTCCATCAGCAGCGGACCACGCGGAGTGCCGCCACCACCGCCACTCGGAGGCGGCGGGTTCAGGATGTTGTCCACCCAGACCTGCGCATCGGCGCAACCGTCACCTGCGGGCGGCGGGTCCTGCGGGACGCAGCTCGGGTCACCCGGCTGGCAATTCAGACGGACGTGGAAGTGATAGTTGTGACCCCACCACGGACGGATTTTGTTGAGCCACGAGCGGTCTCCCGTCGCGTTTTTGCACATTTCCACCTTCGCACCAGGGAAGATGAAGATGCGGGCCACACGTGGATCGGAGGCAGCGCGGCGCAGAAGCGCTTCGTGCTGCGGGGTCCAATTGTCGTTGGTGTAAGCGCCGCTGGTGCGGTCCATACGGATGGAGGAGATGTTTTCTCGCTCGGTGACGGTCAGGTTCAGGCGATCAGGTGCGCGCAGCCAGATATCGGCGTCGAGGCCGATCTGGTGGCTGGCGTGACCGGTGAGCATGGGGCCGCCGCGCGGCTGGCTCATGTCACCGACATAAAGCCCTTCCCACCCTGGCAGGGTCGCGGCATAGGCGCTGAGGTCCTGCACGAACTCGACCATCTCGGGCTGGGCCCAGTTGCGATTGCGGCTCAGGCGCATGGCCTGCCACGTCGGGCCGTTTTCGGCCAGCTCGACAGCGCCGCTGGAACAGCCGCGCGCATAGGAGCCAATAGCCTGCGACGCGCCTGCGTTCGGCGCATCGATGTGGCCGAACACCTGCTTTGCGACGCGCGGATCGTCGATCGTTTGCGTCGACACAGCGGCGCGCGTGGGCGGCGCGCCGTTCTCCGACTTACATGCAACCAGCGCCGTCAGCGCCAGTGCAATCAATCCAAACTTGTACCCCATGCTGCCCGATCTCCGTTTTTGTTAACCGAGCGTAGCATTACCAGACCAATGAGGAAAAGGATGATCACAGGTATGAAACCAAGCTGATTACTGCCGGTCATGTAGGTCGTGATGCCGATCAGCATCGGAGCGAGGAACGCCGTTGCCTTGCCGGTGAGGGCAAAGAGGCCGAAAGCCTCGGCGGGGCGTTCAGGATTTGTGTGGCGCACCATCAGCGAACGGGACGCCGCATAAAGCGCACCGCCCGCGCCGCCGATCACAGCGCCGCAGATGTAGAACAGGATATCGGGGAGCGACGAGCCGTCGGCCAGCGTGATGGGGCCAATGCGGTCGCGGGACATGCTGACGATGATGGTCGACACGAAGATCAGCGCGATCACGGCGGAGTAGATCACCGGCTTGGGACCGTAGCGTTTATCAGCCAGACCGCCGAGCCACGTCACAACCGCTGCGGTAATAACGCCGAGGATGCCAAAGACGCCGATCTGCATCGTCTCCCAGCCGAGCACGAGCTTGGCGTAGACACCGCCGAATGCATAGAGCGCGTTCAGCGCGTCACGGTACAGCATGGAGCCGATCAGGAAGTAGCTGAGGCTCTTGCTGCGGCTGATGGATTTGACCGAGCGGACGAGTTCCTTGGTCACTAGCGACGGGTTCACGCGGCCCTTCGGCGTGCTGCGGTCATCGCGGACCCACAGGAAGAACGGGATCATGAAGATCGCGTACCAGAGCGCGATGAATGGCCCGACAGCGCGGGTGCCTTCGTTGGTTGCGGGGTCAAGCAGGCCGAATGCGGGCTGGAGGCCGAGGATCGTCTGGCCCGCGCCGTCTTCGAATAGCGTAAGGATGATGATCAGCGAAACAAGGCCGCCCCAATAGCCGAAGGCAGCGCCCGAACCGGAAATCTTGCCGACCTCGCGGTCGTTGCCGAGCGACGGGAGGATCGCGTTGACGAAGTTCAGCGAGGACTCGGACGCGATGAAACCGACATAGAATACGATCAGCACAAGGATGAGGTTCGTGCCGTCTGGCAGTAACCCCCACATCATCCAAGTCGCGACGAAATAGATGACCGAGAAAAACGCGATCCATGGGACTTTGCGCCCCGAAAGGTCGGCCCACGCGCCAAGGAACGGCGCGGAAATGGCGATGATCAGACCCGCGACCGTCTGGCCTGCGGACCAGAGCGACTGGGCGTCTGCCTGCGGTGACAGATGCCCCTGCGCCATGAACCAGTCGGCCGCAACGGCGGCGAAGTATGGTCCGAAAATAAAGGTAAGGCCGAGCGTGTAGAATGGCTGCTGTGCCCAATCAAAGGTCATCCAGCCCCAAATGCGTTTCTTGGCGGTCGTCATAGTTCATCCCTGTTCTTGGCTTTCTTAGAGCAGCAAGAACAGGAGACTGGCAAGTTTCGAGATGACCGAGGGTAGTTTTTATTCCGACATGGGCGGCCAAGGGCGCTGTCCCTCGGCGGCGATCCATGCGTGGACCCAATCGGGCAGTTCGGGCGAAACAGGGTCGTTACCCATCTCCTTGGCGACCTCGGACGGCGGGACGATGCCCTTGCGGCTCGTGACGGCGGAGCGGATCAGGACGTGGTTGGCGCACTCGCCGTTCTTCCACATGCTTTGCTCGATATAGATGAACTTGTCGTCCCAACCGAGCGCACGGGAGCGCATCTCGATCTTTTCCATCATGCGGATACGGCGGCGATAGCGCGGGCAGGAGCCTGCGACCGTCAGGCCCCATTTGCGGCGACGCAGCGCATCGGTCAGCCCAGAGGCATGCCCGAGGGGGATGCGGCCCATGTCGTAGAGCGTCAGCGTGCGGCCGTTGTTCAGCTCGACCCAGAGATCGAGGTCCCACGGCAGGCAATAGTGATAGGTCGTGTAGACATCACCGAAGGCGACGGGGCCGTCATTCCGGTGTTTGAAGGTTTGCCAGATGAGGCGGACAAAGGGATACATGCGCAAATTTTCCGGTTCTATGGGACCGGAATACCCCCATGTGACACGGCGTCAATTGTAACGTGAGGGCACAGTCTTGTGTCAGCGGGCCTGTGGCATTACCTGAGAGCCAACGAAAGGACATCGCATGGCTTCGGTTTTTCAAATCCTCCTGATGCTGATTGGCGTCGCCCGATTCATCATCTTTGCCCACTTCATCATGAGCTGGCTCATCAGCCTGCAAGTGCTGAACATCCGCCAGCCGATCGTGGCGCAGATCTGGTACGGTCTCCAGCGTATTTTGGACCCGCTCTACAATCCGATCCGCCGCATCCTGCCGAACCTGGGCGGTCTGGATTTGTCGCCGATCGTTGCGCTTCTCGCGCTTGAGGCGATCCGCATCATCCTGATGAACAACTACTACGCGTTCATGTGATCGGGGAGGGGCGCTGCCCCTCTTGGCCTGCGGCCAATTCACCCCGGGATATTTAGAGCACAAAGGCAGGGCGGGGTTGCTCCGCTCTGTTTGCTGTGATTCTTTTGCGCAAACGAGCAGACTTCTAGGACACAAATGACCGCGGCAGCATATTTGCGCGACGTATTCGGATTCGACGGCTTCCGCCCCGGGCAGGAGGAGATCGTCGAGGCTGTTGTTGCGGGGCGGAATACGCTGGCCATCATGCCGACGGGCGGCGGTAAATCCTTGTGTTATCAATTGCCTGCGCTGGTGCGTGACGGGGTGACGGTCGTTATTTCTCCGCTCATTGCGTTGATGCGCGATCAGGTGCGGGGACTGCGCGAAGCGGGGGTCGAAGCGGGTGCGCTGACATCGGGCAATACGCAGGAAGAGACCGACGCGGTTTGGCAGGCGCTCGAAGAGGGGCGGCTCAAACTGCTCTACATGGCGCCGGAGCGTCTGGCCTCTGGCGGAATTCCGCAGATGCTGCGCCGCGTTGGCGTGTCGCTGATCGCTGTGGACGAGGCGCATTGCGTCAGCCAATGGGGCCATGATTTCCGCCCCGATTATCTGCGGATCGGAGAGCTGCGACGGGCGCTGGACGTGCCGCTGGCCGCGTTCACCGCGACGGCTGATGCCGAGACGCAGGTCGAGATCGTCGAAAAACTGTTCGGCTCGGAGCAACCGCAGACGTTCCTGCGAGGCTTTGACCGTCCGAACATCCATCTGGCGTTTGCGGTGAAGGACCAGCCGCGCAAGCAGATCCTGAACTTTGCCAATGCGCGCAAGGGACAGTCCGGCATCGTTTATTGCGGGACACGGGCGAAGACCGAAGGGCTGGCCAAGGCGCTGGGCGAGGCGGGGCATCTGGCCTGTCATTATCACGGCGGGATGGAAGCTGACGACCGGCGCGAGGTCGAGGCGCGTTTCCAGCGTGAGGACGGGCTGATTGTGGTCGCGACCGTGGCCTTTGGCATGGGCATCGACAAGCCGGATATCCGCTGGGTCGCGCACGCCGATCTGCCTAAGTCGATCGAGGCCTACTATCAGGAAATCGGACGCGCGGGGCGTGATGGTGCGCCTGCGGAGACACTGACCCTGTTTGGGCCGGACGACATCCGCTATCGCCGTCAGCAGATCGACGAGGGGCTTGCTCCGCCCGAACGGCGGATGGCGGATCATGCGCGTCTGAACGCGTTGCTGGGGCTCTGCGAGGCGCTGGATTGCCGCCGTCAGACCTTGCTGGGGTATTTCGGTGAGCAGTCGGAGCCCTGCGGTCATTGTGACCTATGTGACAAGCCAGCCGATGTGTTTGACGGGACGACACCGGTGAGGATGGCACTGTCGGCGGCGCTGCGCACGGGGGAGAGCTACGGCGCGGGGCATCTGATCGAGATCCTGCTGGGGAGTGACCTCGACAAGATCCGCGAGCGGGGGCACGACCAGTTGCCGACCTTCGGGGTGGGCAAGGAATACAGCCGTCGCGAATGGCAGGCGATCTTCCGTCAGATGATGGGTCACGATCTGCTGCGGCCCGATCCCGAACGCCATGGCGGGCTGCGGATGACCGAGCGCGCGAGGCCGATCCTGCGCGACGAGGAAAGTATCCGCCTGCGCCGCGACACAATCAAAGCGGCGAAATCTGGAAACAAGATCAAGATGTTGGTGAGCGAGGAAGACGCGCCGCTGATGTCTGCGCTCAAGGCCAAGCGGCGCGGGCTCGCGGAAGCGGCTGGCGTTCCGGCTTACATCATCTTCAACGATTCAACGCTGATCGAAATGGCGCAGCAGCGACCCACCACGCTGGATGCGATGGCGAAGATCAGCGGTGTCGGTGCCAAGAAACTGCAAAGCTACGGCGATGCGTTTCTTTCTGTGATCGCTGGCGAGGTGGCGCACGTACACCCTGCACGGCGCAAGATGGCGGGGCGGTCCGAGGGTGATCTTTATGATCGTCTGCTGGCGGCTCAGGCTGATCTGCAACGTGGCGAGGACGGGACGGGCAAGCCGATGAGCTGCTCTGCGTCCTTGCTGGCGAAAGTGGCCCAGTCGCGGCCGAATGATATGAATGCCCTGCAACGGCTGCTGGGTGAGCGCTATGCCGAACGCTTCGGCGCCGCGTTCCTCGACGTGTTGCAGGAAGCCTCGTGAGGACAAAATGCTAGTCGTCGTTTCCCCCGCAAAATCGCTCGATTTCGATCCCGTTGACGTGGCCCCGACCGAGCCTGCGTTTCAGGCCGATGCCGTGCGTCTGGCCAAAACAATGCGAAACCTGACGCTTGGCGATCTGAAGGGGCTGATGAGCCTGTCGGATAACCTCGCCAAGCTGAACCGCGACCGTTTCAAGGCGTTCGAGGCGGAGCCCGCTGCCGACAAGGTAAAGCCCGCGATCTATGCGTTCGATGGTGACACGTACAAAGGGCTGGAGGCGAAAACGCTGTCCGAGGACGCGATCCGCTATGCGCAGGACCATCTGCGTATTCTGTCGGGCCTTTACGGTGTGCTGCGCCCCTTGGACGCGATGCAGCCGTACCGTCTGGAGATGGGCAGCCGCCTGAAAACGCGCCGCGGTAAGAACCTCTATGACTACTGGGGCGACCAGATCGCGAAGGCGCTGAACGCGCAAGCTGCCGAAATAGACACTGATGTTCTGGTGAACTGCGCCAGTCAGGAATACTTCGGTGCGGCGCAGACCAAAGCGCTGAAGCTGCGCGTGGTCACGCCCCAGTTCTACGAGATCAAGAACGACAAGCCGCAGATGGTGAGCTTCTTTGCCAAGCGCGCACGCGGTGCGATGGCGCGTTTCGTCATGGAGAACCGCCCCCTCGACGTCGGGGATTTGAAGGCGTTCGACTTGGGCAGGTATGCCTATAACGAGGAAATGAGCGAAGGCGATAACCTCGCGTTCACAAGGGCTTACCCCGAAGGGTAAGGATTTCCGCGCGGAGCATTTCCAGTCCCTTGTTGCGGGAGCAGCAGAGCCTGTGTCAGCCTGACCGTGGGTCATGGAGGAACAGACATGCGTATCATGTGGGTTGCGGCTGCCGTGCTGGCAGCGACGCCGGTACTCGCTCAGGATCAAAGCTTCGTTCCAGAGAGGCGGCTCGAATACACGCTGAATAACGATCTGCCCGGCGGTGATATCCAGTCGATCCGCGACACGACGCTGCAAGTCTGCGAGTCCTCCTGTCTGTCCGATACCTCCTGCGAGGCGTTCACGTTCAACCAGCGCTCCGCTGCCTGTTTCCTCAAGGCGGGTGATCTGGAGGAGGAATATTTCGCGGGCGCCTATTCGGCCCATATCCGCGAGACCACCGATGCGGCGCAGGCGCTGGGCGCGATGCGGGCGCAGGATCTGACGCTCTTCGTCAGCGACAGCCTGCTGGGTCAGGTGCAGACCCTGTCGCGTGATATCGGTAAATACCACGTTGCGAACGGCTTTGACCGCGATGCGCTGCTGGGGTCGGCTCAGAAAGCCTCTGGTGAGGGCGACTATCTGACGGCAGCGCGAAATTACGGCGCTGCCCTCTCCATCGCCGAGGACGTCGATACGTGGCTGTCCTACGCGTTTGCCGCGCGGCGGATGCCGCAGAACGCGCGAGACGAGCAGCGGGAGATCAAGCGCCGCGCCGACCTTGCGGCGATCAACGCGTATCTCCGTGCGTCCTCGAACGTGGACCGCCGCCGCTCGCTGGTGGCATTAGCGCAAGCCTTCGAGAACGAGGATCGCGGCCGCCAGATGATCCCCGCGCTGCGCCTCGCGATGGAGGTGTCGCCCGACCGCGAGGTCGAGGCGTTGCTTGAGGACGCAATCAACGAATACGGGTTTCGCGTTGTCGACACCGAGGTCGAGAGCGACAGCGAAACGCCCCGCATCTGCGCGATCTTCAACGAACCGCTGGTGAAAACCGGTGTCGATTACGCGCCGTTCGTTCAGTTGCCCGATCAGGCGATGACGGTCGAAGTGAGTGATGACCGCCTCTGCCTCGACGGTGCAGAGCATGGCCAGCGCTACACCTTCACCCTCCGCGAAGGGATGCCGGCGGAGTCCGGTGAGACGCTGGCACGGAACACGGAGCTTGCGCTCTATGTGCGCGACCGTTCCGCCTCTGTCCGCTTCATGTCGAACGCCTATGTGCTGCCGCGTCTGGGCGACGTGGCGATCCCGATTGAGACGGTGAACCTGAATGAGGTCGACCTGCGACTGCGCCGGATGAGCGACCGTAATCTGCGGCAAATGATGCAGGAGCGCACTTTCGGCCAGCCGGTCTATCCGTGGAACGACGAGTACCTTGATGACACTGTGCTGACCGATGTCTGGGACGGCACGGTCGAGGTCTCGGGCGATCTGAACGCCGATAGCCTAAGCCGCATTCCGCTGGCAGAGGCGCTGGGCGATCAGCCTGCCGGTGTCTACTTGCTGACCGCGATGATCCCCGGAAGCGATACCGAATGGGAAGCGCCCGCAACGCAGTGGTTCATTCTGTCCGATGTGGGCATCTCGACGATGCTGGGGTCAGACGGCCTGACCGTCGTGACCCGTTCGCTGGCCGATAGCAGTGCGCTCGAAGGGGCGGAGGTGCAGCTGGTCTCCGTCGGTAATGCCGTGCTCGGCACGGCGACTGCGGACGCGGTGGGTGTGGCCAAGTTCGACGCGGGACTGACGCGCGGCACTGGCACGTCTGCGCCTGCGTTAGTGACTGTGCGCAATGACACGGACATGGCGTTTCTGTCTCTGGACGGGCCTGCGTTCGATCTGTCCGACCGCGGTGTCGAGGGGCGCGAGCCCGCCGGACCCATCGACGTGTTTCTGACCACCGACCGCGGGGCCTACCGTGCGGGCGAAACCATCCACGCCACCGCTTTGCTGAGGGACGAGGATGTCACGGCACTCACGGGCGTGCCGCTGACGGCGATCCTGCGCCGCCCCGATGGTGTCGAATACAGCCGCTCCACGCTGACCGAGGACCACTCGGGCGGCTATGTCTACGACCTGCCGATTGCCGGAACTGCTCCGCGCGGCGCGTGGCGTCTGGAGGTCAAAGCAGACACTAATGCAGCGCCTTTGGCGAGCGCCCGCGTGCTGGTCGAGGATTTCCTGCCCGAGCGGATCGACTTTGACATCGACCTGCCGGAGGTCATCAACCTCGATGACATTGCCGATGTACCTGTCACCGCGAACTACCTGTTCGGTGCACCCGCTGCGGGCCTCGATGTCGAGGGCGAAGCGATCCTCAGCGCGCAGGCTTCGGTCGCGGGCTGGGAGGGCTACAAGTTTGGTCGCTACAACGAACGTTTCAACACCCGCACAGGTTACGTCTACGGCGATGCGACGGGCGATGACGGCTCCACGCTGGTCGAACTCGACCTGCCGATTTACGAACGCGTGACCCGCCCGTTGTCGATGGCGCTGAACGTGCGTCTGGTGGAAGGCTCGGGCCGTCCGGTCGAGCGCCGCGCGAGTGCGACGGTGCTGTCGGGCGAGAACCTCATCGGGATCAAACCGCTGTTCGACGCCGACGTGGCCGAGAACGCGACCGCCTCGTTCGAGGTCGTCGGCGTCGGCTCCGACCTTCGGGAAACCGCGATGGAGGCCGACTGGACCGTTAACCGTCTGACCAACCGCTATCAGTGGTACTCGATCGACGGCCGCTGGGACTGGAACCTCGTGACCACGCGCGAACGGGTGGCCTCGGGTCACATCACGCTCGGCAACGGCGCGGTGTCCGTTGAGGCACCGACGACGTGGGGGGAATATGAACTGGTGGTGGAGAGCCGCGAAGACGCGGAAATCGCGTCCTCGGTGAGCTATTACGCGGGCTGGTACGTGCCCGCCGATAGTCAGAAAACGCCGGACGTCCTGGACGTTTCGCTGGACGCCGAAGCCTACGCCGTGGGCGACACTGCAACCCTTCGCATCGTGCCTCGCTATGCAGGCACTGCTCTGGTGAGCGTCCTGTCGAACCACGTCATCCACATGGAAGCCGTCGAGGTCAGCGAGGGCGAGAACCTGATTCCGCTGAGCGTCACCGACGAATGGGGCGCGGGGGCATATGTCACCGCATCGGTCATCCGCCCGATGGACGTGGCGGCGGGTCATAATCCGGCGCGGAGCATGGGGCTTGCCTATGCCGCCATCGCGCCCGGAGATCGGGAACTTGCCGTATCGCTGGACCTGCCCGAGCAAATGCGCCCGCGCGGTCCGATGGATATCACGGTCGATGTGGACGGTCTGGTCGAAGGGGACGAAGCATGGGTAACTGTTGCCGCTGTCGATGTCGGCATCCTCAACCTCACCAATTTCAAAGCGCCCGAGCCGACCGATTACTACTTCGGTCAGCGGCGCCTCGGTATCGAACTGCGGGACATCTATGGCGATCTGATCGACGGGCTGAATGGTAGCCTCGGCAATGTGCGGTCGGGTGGTGACGGGATCTCTCCGATGGGGATGGAAGCGCCGCCGCCGACCGAAGAGCTCGTCGCCTATTTCTCCGGTCCTGTCGCGGTCGGCGCGGACGGCAAAGCGCGTGTGAGCTTCGATCTGCCCGCCTTCAACGGCACGGTCAAAGTCATGGCGGTCGCGTGGTCTGACACCGGCGTCGGCGAGGCGTCGCAGGACGTGATCGTCCGCGATCCGGTAGTCCTGACGGTCTCGGCACCGCGCTTCATGTCGCCCGAGGATACCTCTCGCATCCTGATGGAGATCACGCATACCGACGGCCCTGCGGGGGAGTTGGGCGTCGCCGTCAGCGCGGATGGCGTGGTCATCGACGCCAGCGCCATTCCGTCCTCGGTCAATCTTCCGAAAGGCGAAAATGTGACCCTATCCCTGCCTGTTTTTGCCGAAGAGGTCGGGCTGCATCATGTGACTTTCACGCTGACGACGCCCGACGGTGAGACACTGGACAAGGTCATCACCATCCCTGTCGAAGTCAACGATCCCGCCATCGTCCGCCAGTCGCGGATGACGCTGGCGGCCGGCGATACCTTCATGTTCGACCGCTCGGTCTTTGACGGCCTGATGGACGGCACGGGCGAGGCGACGCTGTCGGTCGGTGCACTGGCGCGGCTTGATGCGCCTGGTCTCTTGCTTGCGCTCGACCAGTATCCCTACGGCTGCACCGAACAGATCACATCCCGCGCCATGCCGCTGCTCTACATGGGTGCGCTGGCCAAGGTGATGGGGCTGGATACGGCGGGCGATCTGGACGAGCGGATCGGACAGGCGATCACCGAGGTGCTCGGCAATCAGGATAGCAACGGGGCCTTCGGCCTCTGGAACCCGTCGTCGGGCGATCTGTGGCTGGATGCATACGTGACCGACTTCCTCAGCCGCGCGCGTGAGCTGGGTTACGACGTGCCCGACCGCGCGTTCGGAAGCGCCGTCGATAACCTGCGGAACGCGGTGAACTACTATCCCGACTTCGATGGTGGCGCGACCGACCTTGCCTATGCGCTCTATGTGTTGGCCCGCGAGAATGCCGCTCCAGTCGGTGATCTGCGGTACTATGCGGACCAGAAAGCCGCCGATTTCGGCTCTCCGCTGGCGCTCGCGCAGCTTGGTGCGGCGCTGGCGAGCTACGGTGAGCAGCAGCGCGCTGACCGTCTGTTCGGCATGGCGGAGGACCGGATTGTCGCCCGTGACGCCGGAGCAGAGCCGAATACGTGGCGGAGCGACTACGGTACCTACCGCCGCGATACCGCTGCCGTGCTGACCCTCGCGAGCGAGGCGAATAGCGATGCGGTGGATGAGGATGCGATGGTGTCGCGTCTGGTCGGCGTGGGCGAGCGTGCCTCGACGCAAGAGGCCGTCTGGACCCTGCTTGCCGCCAATGCGCTGACGAACAGCTTTGCCGATGCGGGGATCACGCTAAACGGCGAGGTGCCTGACGGCCCGCTGGTGCATATGCTGGAGAGCGCGGCGGCGAACCCCGTGCTTGTCGCGAACAATGGCAAGCAGGGCACCGCGCTGACGGTCACGACCTATGGAGTGCCGGAGCAGCCGGAACTCGCTGGCGGCAAAGCCTATGCGATCAGCCGTGCCTACTATGATCTGGACGGCAATGCGGTCGATCTGAGCGAACCTGTCGCCGCCGGAGCGCGCCTCGTGGCTGTCGTTCGCGTTGATCCGCTGGGTGATCAGGAGGGCCGCCTCATGGTCAACGATCCGCTGCCCGCCGGTTTCGAGATCGACAACCCCAACCTCGTGAGTGGCGGTGCGATTGCGAACCTGAACTGGCTGGAGTCGGTTGATGCGGAGTCGTCGCAGTTCCTCGCCGACCGTTTCCTTGCGGCGGTCGACTGGCGCTCTGACGATCCGTTCACGCTGGCCTACATCGTCCGTGCGACGACCCCCGGCGCGTACCATCATCCCGCCGCGAGCGTCGAGGATATGTACCGCCCCGACCACCGTGCATGGAGCGATGCGGGCACTGTCGCGGTTATCGAGTGAAACGGCTCGGCGCAGCGCTGATCTGCCTGTCGGCGGGGCTTCTGGCCTTTGCCGAGGGTCGCGCTGCGCTTGATCGCTGGATCGACACGACCGAGCTGCCGAGCCTGCTGGCGGAAACCTCGGTCGAAGTGCTGGACCGCGACGGTGACCTGCTGCGCGCCTATACGGTCGCGGACGGGCGCTGGCGGCTGGAGGCGGCGATCAGGGATGTGGACCCCGACTACATCGCCATGCTCATCGCCTACGAGGACCAGCGGTTCATGCGCCATCACGGCGTCGACTGGATCGCGGCTGCACGTGCTGCGGGACAGGCTGCGATGAACGGAGAGGTCGTATCGGGCGGCTCCACCATCACGATGCAGGTCGCACGTCTGCTGGAGGATAGCGGGACAGGATCGTGGCAAGGCAAGCTGCGGCAAGTGCGCGTTGCGCTGGCGTTGGAGCGCGTTCTGGACAAAGAGCAGCTCCTGACGCTCTACCTCAACCGCGCGCCATTCGGGGGCAATTTGGAGGGCGTCCGTGCGGCGTCTTTGGCGTATTTCGGAAAGCCCCCGCGCCGTTTGACGACGGCTGAGGCGGCTCTGCTGGTAGCTCTGCCGCAGTCGCCCGAGGTGCGCAGGCCAGACCGGCATCCGCAGAATGCCGAAGCCGCGCGGGCACGGGTTCTGGAGAGGATGCTCGGGCAGGAGGTGGTGGATGCAGACACCATCGCGGCGGTCCAAACAGAGCCTATTCCGAGCGAAAGGCAGGATTTTCCCGCGCTAGCGCCCCACCTCGCGGACCGTGTGACGGACGGCACGGCGCAGCGCTATTGGCTGACCATTGACGGCGATATGCAGCGGCGGCTGGAGAGTCTGGCCTCCGAGACGGTGATGAACCGCAGCGACCGCGTGCAGGTGGCAATCATGGTGGCGGACCACACGACGGGCGAAGTGCTCGCCTCGGTCGGGTCTGCGGGATACGAGGCGAACCAGTCGGCGGGTTTCGTCGACCTCACGCAGTCGGTTCGCTCGCCAGGTTCGACGCTGAAACCGCTGATCTACGGCCTCGCCTTCGATCAGGGCATGGTCCATCCCGAGACGCTGGTTGCCGACCGCCCCGTCGATTTTGACGGCTACGCGCCGCAGAACTTTGACGGCATGTTTCGCGGTGAATTGCGGGTGCGCGCCGCGCTGCAACTGTCTCTGAATATCCCCGTGGTGTCCCTGCTTGATAGCATGGGGCCGCAGCACCTTGTCTGGGGGCTGAGGCGGACCGGAGTGCAGCCTGACATTCCCGGCGGCAAACCCGGCCTCGCGATTGCGCTGGGCGGTCTGGGTGTGTCGCTGGAGGATCTGATGCGGGTCTACGCCAGCATCGCGCACGGGGGCACGCAGGTTGACCTGCGCCACTTTGCCAGCCCGACCAAGGGCTTTGCGCCGCGCCGGATCATGGGTGACGTCGCCGCGTGGGAACTGGCCGATATTCTGCGCGAAGTGCCGCGCCCTGCCGGCTATCTGTCCGAGGGCATCGCCTACAAAACAGGGACGAGCTACGGCCACCGCGATGCATGGGCGATCGGGTTTGACGGGCGGCATGTGGTTGGCGTCTGGATGGGCCGCGCGGACGGAACGCCCGTGCCGGGGGCCTTTGGTGGAGAGCTGGCCGCACCCGCAATGTTCGAGGCATTCGCGCGGGTTAAAGCCAGAATAGACCCTATTTCAGCGCCGCCCGAGGCGACGTTGATCGTCGGGACGTCAGACCTCCCGCGTCCGCTGCAACGGTTCCGTCCGCGTGGAGAGGTCGTGATCGAGACGGGGCCGGAGTTCGCCTTTCCTCCGTCCGGAGCCATCGTCGAAGGGCGCTCTGTCTTTGCGCGCGTGAACGAAGGCGCGCCGCCGTTCACGTGGCTCGCGAACGGCGATGTGGTGCTGACCTCCCGCGAGAGGGAGATGCAATTCGACCTCGGCTTGGGCTTTCAGACGCTCACCGTGATCGACAGCGCGGGCCAGTCGGCCCGCACCGAAATCGAGCTGCGTTAGAGCCTTTCGATCGCCAGCGCGATGCCCTGACCGCCGCCGATGCACATGGTGACGAGGCCGAGGCGTTTTCCCGTGCGCTCTAGTTCGTACATCGCCTTGACCGTGATGATCGCGCCCGATGCGCCGACCGGATGCCCGAGCGCGATGGCGCCGCCGTTGGGGTTCACCTTGGCGGGGTCGAGGTCCAGTTCCTTGCTCACGGCGAGGGCTTGGGACGCGAAAGCTTCGTTCGATTCAATGACATCGAAGTCGGCAATGCTGAGTCCGGTGCGCTTGAGCAGGTTGCGGACGGCGGGGATCGGGCCCAGACCCATGACGGTCGGATCGACGCCAGCGTGTGCGTAGCCGACCACGCGGAACTTCGGCGTGAGGCCAGCGGCTTCGGCCGCATCGGCGCGGGCGAGGACCAGCGCGGCGGCACCATCGTTGATCCCGCTCGCATTGCCTGCGGTGACCGTGCCATCCTTCTGGAAAGCGGGGCGCAGTTTCGCGAGGCCCGCCGCGTCCGTCGCCTTGGGGTGTTCGTCGCGGGCAAAGGCGACGGTGTCCCGTTTGACCTTCACATCCACAGGGACGATCTGGCTGTCGAAGTGGCCTGCCTCAATCGCGGCTGCGGCGCGCCTCTGGCTTTCCAGCGCGAAGGCGTCCTGATCTTCGCGGGTCAGGCCGTAGCGGGCGGCGACGTTCTCGGCGGTGACACCCATGTGGCCGGTGCCGAAGGGGCAGTTCAGCGCGCCGAGCATCATGTCGAGCGCGCGGACATCGCCCATCTTCGCACCCCATCGCGCGTCGGGGAGGATGTAGGGAGAGCGGGTCATGTTCTCGGCCCCACCGGCAAGCGCGAAGTCGGCATCGCCCAGCATGAGACCTTGAACCGCAGAGACAATCGCCTGCACGCCGGACCCGCAGAGGCGGTTCACGTTCATCGCGGGAGTTTCCTGCGGCACGCCAGCCTGCATCGCGACGACGCGGCTGAGGTACATGTCGCGCGGCTCGGTGTTGATGATGTGACCGAAGACGGTGCTGCCGATCCGATCAGGCTCTATCCCAGCGCGTTCGATGGCGGCGTTCGCGGCGACTGTGCCCAGTTCGATCGGCGGCGTTTGCGCGAGGGTCCCGCCGAAAGTGCCGATGGCGGTGCGTGCGCCGGACAGAATTACGATATCGCTCATGGGGTTCCTCCTGTTGAGGGGACGATATTGCGCCCGAACAAGGCAGAGAAGCGGAACGTCCCGTCACCGAGCGTATGAGCCGTGGCTCGGACATCCCCCTCAAGCTCGCGTTCACGGCCAAGAACTGGATGAACGATCCGAAGGAGGTGCCGCTGCGTAATGCTTTCCACGGGCTGACGCTGCTATTTCTGGCGATGGCGGCCTGTCTTGCAGCGGCAAATCCCTGACAGGTCATAGACTGTCCGGCAGGGGGTGCTAGTTTTGCAGCAACCCTGACTGCCGGAGGCCGATGTGCTGAAAATTCGCGACCTGCAAAAGAGTTACGTGAGCGCGGGCCAGACCGTTCAGGTGCTCAAAGGCGTCTCTCTGGACCTTGCTGGCGCTGAGACTTTGGCGCTCACGGGCGAATCCGGTAGCGGGAAAAGCACGCTGCTCCATCTGGCTGCGGGGCTGGATGTGGTCGACGCGGGTGACGTGTTTGTCGGCGAGACGAATGTCGGCAAACTCAACGAGGCGGGGCGCGCCCATCTGCGCCGCGATGTGGTCGGCGTCATCTTCCAGCAGTTCAACCTGATCCCCTCGCTGACCGTCGAAGCGAACATCGCGTTCCATGCGCGGCTGGCGGGGAAATACGATGCCGATTGGTGCAAGCGTCTGGCGGACCGGATCGGGCTGACGGAACAGCTCGGTAAGTATCCAGAGCAGCTTTCGGGCGGGCAGCAGCAACGCGTCGCGATTGCGCGGACGCTTGCAGCGAAGCCCGCGCTGGTGCTGGCGGACGAGCCGACTGGCAACCTCGACGAAGAAACCGCCGCGCAGGTGATCGCGCTGATGCTGGAGCTTGTCAGCGAAACGGGTGCCGCGCTGCTCATGGTGACCCATTCGAGCGCGCTGGCCGCGATGCTGGATCGGCGGCTCCATCTTCGGGCGGGACAGGTCGCGTGAGGCGGCAGGCCCTCATCGCGCTGCTTTCTTACTGGCGGCGCAACTGGCTTCAGTTTTTCACGCTGCTGGCGGGATTGGCGTTGGCGACCGCGCTGTGGTCCGGCGTGCAGGCGATCAACGCCGAAGCGCGGGCAAGCTACGATGCCGCCGCCGCGACCTTGGGCGAAGGGCAGTACACGCAGATCACGGCGAACAACGGACTGCCGATCGCGGTCGAGGACTACGTGGCGCTGCGACGCGTGGGTTGGCTGGTGTCGCCGGTGGTCGAGGGGCGCTTGGATGGCGTGCGGCTGATCGGGGTCGAGCCGCTGACCGCGCCGCAAGGGATCGGAACGACGGCCCTGTCGATTGAGGCGGAATTGCCGAGCGAGCCGACGCTGTGGGTGTCCTCAGGCGTGTCTGTGGACGGCGTGACGACGGTCGAGACGCCCGAGCTTGCGCCGAACACCGCGATTGGCGACATCGGGCTCGTCTCTGATTTGCTCGGGGCCCAAGGGATTTCGCGGCTGCTGGTCCTATCTGACCAGCCGGTGCGCCAACCGCCCTTGGAAAGCGTTGTTCAGGGCCTCAACGTCCAGACGCCGCAGGGTGGGTCGGACATCGGGCGGCTGACCGATAGCTTCCACCTCAACCTCACAGCCTTCGGTTTTCTGTCCTTCGTCGTCGGCATCTTCATCGTCAACGGCGCTGTCGGTCTGGCGTTCGAACAGCGCAGGCCATTGGTCCGCACCCTGCGGGCGCTCGGCGTGCCGCTCAGGACCGTCATCGCGATTATGGCGGCCGAAATGGCGGTGCTTTCGCTGCTCGGCGGTGTGATCGGCGTGGTCATTGGGTACTTCATCGCGGCGGCGTTGCTGCCTGACGTGGCGGCGACGTTGCAGGGCCTCTACGGTGCGGATGTCGGCGGCACTCTGGCGATCAGGCCGGTGTGGTGGCTGTCGGGTCTGGGCATCGCGCTGCTCGGCGGGATGGCGGCGTCTGCCTCTGCCTTATGGAAGTTGTCGCGGATGCCGTTGCTGGCGGGCGCTCAGCCGCGCGCGTGGTCCATGCAGGCGGGACGCGGGCGGGTCATCCAGACCATAGCGGGGCTATTCATGTTGGCGGCGGCTGGCATCTTTGCCCTGATTGCTGACGGATTAGTCACTGGTTTTGCCTTGCTAGGCACCCTGCTGCTGGGCGCTGCGCTCTTGTTGCCGATGGTGCTCAACGCGGCGCTGGCATTGGGCCAGCGGCTCGCCAAAGGGCCGGTGTGGGAGTGGTTCTGGGCCGATACGCGCCAGCAATTGCCCGGATTGTCTCTCGCCTTGGCGGCGCTGCTACTGGCGATGGCTGCGAATATCGGCGTGTCGACGATGGTGTCGTCGTTCCGGCAGACCTTTGTCGGTTTTCTCGATCAACGGCTCGCGGCGGAGCTTTATGTGACTGCCCGCGACGAAGAGGACGCCGTCGCGCTTGAGCAATTCCTCGCGGGTAAGGTGGAGTCGGTTTTACCGATCGAGCAGATCGACGTGGAGGCCAACGGTCTGCCTGCCGAACTCTACGGCCCGATTGACGACCGTACTTACCGCGATAACTGGCGGTTCCTCAGCCAAGTCCCGCAGATGTGGGACATCGTGCAGGCGGGCGAGGGCGTGGCGATCAACGAACAGCTATCGTATCGCGGCGACCTTCAGCTCGGCGACATGCTGGAGCTTCCGGGGATCACTCTGCCCGTCGTCGGGATCTACGGCGACTACGGGAACCCCATCGGACAGGTCATCATCGGGCGCGAGGTGTTCAAGGAGCTGTATCCCGATAGTCAGGCGCTGCGATACGGTGTCCGCGTCCTGCCCGAGGATGTGGCCGCGCTAACCGATCAGCTTGTGAGTGAATACGGTCTGCCCGAGGCGAACGTCATCAATCAGGCGGGGATCAAGGCGTACTCGCTCGATATCTTCGAGCGGACGTTCACTGTCACTGGCGCGCTGAATTGGCTGACGCTGGGGGTGGCGGGGTTTGCGATCCTGATGAGCTTGCTGACGCTGTCGGGAATGCGCATCCCGCAACTTGCGCCGCTCTGGGCGCTAGGGCTGACGCGCGGGCGGCTGGAGCGGTTGGAGATCCTGCGGACCGTCATGCTGACCGCGTGGACGTTCGTCTTTGCGCTGCCTTTGGGGCTGGCGCTGGCGTGGGTGCTGCTCGCGGTGGTCAATGTGGCGGCCTTCGGTTGGCGGCTGCCGATGTTCGTTTTCCCGACGAGCTACGTGTTCCTGCTCGTGCAGGCGCTGATTGCTGCGGGAGCGGCTGCGCTATGGCCCGCGCTGAAACTCGGGCGCACGCCGACGAGCCATTTGCTGAAGGTTTTCGCCAATGAACGCTAGAGTGCTCGCCCTTCTCCTGCTCTGGCCGCTCGCAGCGTTTGGACAAGGTTTCGCTGGATTAGGCTCCGATGCGGACGGTTTTGCGTTGCCTCAGAGGGGGTACACCTTTGACTTTCCGACCGACCACGGTGCGCATCCAGAGTACCGGATCGAGTGGTGGTATGTGACCGCAAACCTGACAGGCGATGACGGTGCGGAGTATGGGGTCCAGTGGACGCTGTTCCGAAGCGCCCTCGCCCCAGAAGAGGCGGCGGGGTGGTCCTCTCCGCAGGTCTGGATGGGTCACGCCGCGCTGACAACGGAGGATGCGCACTTCACCGCAGAGCGGTTCGGGCGCGGCGGGATCGGGCAGGCGGGCGCGTCGGATCAGCAGCTCTCCGCTTGGATCGACGACTGGGAACTGGACTTCAGCCACATGACGGCCTCGGGCACCGATTGGCGCTATGACCTTTCACTGAGCGAAACGGGGCCGCTCGTGTTTCATGGGGCCGAGGGCTACTCCGTCAAATCGGCGGGCGGGCAGGCGTCTTACTACTATTCCCAGCCGTTCCTTGCGGTCGACGGGACCCTTACTATTGGCAACGAAGACATCCACGTCACCGGCAACGCGTGGCTCGATCGCGAGTGGTCGTCCCAGCCGCTCGCTGAGGATCAAAGCGGGTGGGACTGGTTTTCGCTGTCTTTTGATGACGGCGACAAGCTGATGGGGTTCCGCCTGCGCGGGGCCGATACCTACACCTCGGCCACCTGGATCGATGCGGATGGCGGGACGACAGCATATACCGACGGTGCCTTTATGGCAGAGCCGCTCGAAAACAGTCCGACGAGCGGTCCGGAGGTGCCTGTGCTGTGGCAAGTCCAGTTGCCTGAGCGGGGCTTGGATGTCACTGTATCCGCTATTAATCCGGATTCATGGATGCCGCTGACGACCCAGTATTGGGAAGGTCCCGTTACTGTGACGGGAACCCATACGGGCCGCGGTTATCTGGAAATGACGGGCTACGAATAACCGAGGCAGAGTATGCAGACCACCATTCCCCTGACCCGCGATCTGGTGCTGATCGGTGGCGGGCATACCCACGCTCTGGTCCTGCGGATGTGGGGAATGAAGCCTCTGGCTGGCGTGCGCGTCACCGTCATCAACCCCGCGCCGACGGCGCCCTATTCGGGGATGCTGCCGGGGTTCGTGGCAGGGCACTACACCAAGGACGAGCTGGACATCGACCTCATCAAGCTCGCCCGTTTCGCAGGTGCGCGGATCATTACCGGTAAGGCCAGCGCGATTGATACGAAGGCAAAGGCGATCACCGTCGGGGATCGCAAGGTCGCCTATGATGTGGCGTCCATCGACGTCGGGATCACGTCCGAAATGCCCGATATGGACGGCTTTGCCGATCACGCCGTGCCTGCAAAACCGCTCGACCGGTTCGCCGAACGTTGGGACGGCTACCGCAAATCCGCATCCCGTCCGCGTGTGGCGCTGATCGGCGGCGGTGTCGCGGGGGCTGAACTTGCGATGGCGATGGCTCATGCGCTGCGGCACAAGGATCACCGCGTGACGCTGATCGACAGCGGCAAGGTGGTGTCCCAATTTGGCGATGATGCCCGCAAGCACTTGCTGGAGGCGCTGGAGGAGAACGGCGTCGAGGTTGTCGCGGATGCAAAGGTCGACCGGATCACCTCTGACGCGGTTCTGCTGGAAGGCGGGACACCCATCCCTGCGGATTTCGTCTGCGGTGCGGCGGGGGCGCGTCCGCATGAGTGGCTGAAAAAGACGGGCCTGACGCTCTATGACGGGTTCGTCAGTGTCGGGCCGACGCTGCAATCCAGCGATCCCCACGTCTTTGCGGCGGGGGACTGTTGCTACATGCGCCACGCGCCGCGCCCCAAGGCGGGCGTGTTCGCGGTGCGCTCGGCCAAGACGCTGTTCCATAACCTGAAAGCCGAACTGTCCGGCGAGCCGCTGAAGGGCTACCAGCCGCAGAAAGACTACCTGAAACTCGTGTCCTTGGGTGGTCAGTCGGCGCTGGCCGAAAAGATGGGCCAGTCGTTCAAGGGGCCGCTTTTGTGGAAGTGGAAGAACCACATCGATACCAAATTCATGCGCAAATTCAGTGAGCTGCCGCAGATGGGCCTCGCGAAGCTGCCCTCTCAGGTGGCCAAGGGCGTGCGCGAGGAACTTGGTGATGCGCCGCTATGCGGTGGTTGCGGGGCGAAGGTCGGGCGGTCCGCTTTGAAAGAGGCGCTGGCCGATCTGCCGCAGAACGACCGCCCCGACATCCAGTCCGTCAAAGGCGATGATGCCGCAATCATGGATGTGAACGGCCAGAAACAGGTGATGACCACTGACCACCTGCGGGCTTTCACCGAAGATCCAGTTTTGATGACACGCATCGCTGCCATTCATGCGCTGGGCGACGTCTGGGGCATGGGCGGAAAACCCTCTGCCGCGACGGTCCAGATTATTCTGCCGCGCATGTCGGACGCGCTGCAACGGCGCACGATGGCAGAGATTATGGGCGCTGCTGCCGATGTCCTCGGCCAAGCCGGTGCGGCGATTGTCGGCGGGCATTCCTCCATCGGCAGCGAGCTGACCATCGGCTTTACGATTACGGGCATTTGCGACCGTCCGGTCACCCTCGAAGGGGCGGAGGCGGGCGATGAGATCATCATCACGCAGCCCATTGGCGCGGGTGTTGTGATGGCGGGAGAGATGCGCGGGCTCGCCAAAGGGCGGGATGTCGTTGCGACCTATGAAGCGATGCTACAGACGCAGGCGGAGGCGAGCCGTATCCTCACGCCTGATGCCCGCGCGATGACGGATATTACGGGTTTCGGGTTGGCAGGGCACCTCGCCAACATCTGCGAAGCCAGCGGCCTTGGCGCGCAGATCAAGCTGATAGATGTGCCGACTCTGGCGGGTGCGGAGGAGCTGTCAGAGCAAGGCGTTCGCTCGACTATCTGGGCCGAGAACCGAGGCGGCGCGGGTGCAATCTATGGCAACCGCAGCCCGAAGTTCGACCTGCTGTTCGATCCCCAGACGGCGGGCGGCTTGATGGCTGTTGTGCCTGTCGAAAAGGCGGAAGAGTTGCACGAACAGCTCCTCCTGAGCGGTTACAAGGCTGCGATCATTGGGAAAATGACCAAGTCTGACGGGATTACAGTGAGTTGACGATCTCTGCGATCTGCTCCGCAAGGAGGGTCTGCCCTGCATCGTCCAGCTTGTCGGCCTCGACGGTCGCAAGCAGCGCAAAGTCGTGGACGCTGCGCGATTTGTTGTAGGCCGGATCGTAGTGATCGATGATCAGCGACGCGGCGAGGGCGGGGAAATCCTCGGCCTCCAGCAGCTTTTCCCACTGATCGACGGTCTCGTTGCCACGGAATGTGCGGAGCGGCTGGATCAGCGTTTTCAAGCGGCGCGGAGCGGCAGTGACGTCGTCATAGGCGCGTGTCAGATACTCGACGCGGGCCTCCAGCGGGGCTGAAATGTCAATGCGCGGCGCGGCGCACATCGCTTTCCAGACCATCGGCGGAACGATCATCTTGCCGATCTTGCTGCTCTCGGCCTCGACCAGAACGGGCTTTGCGGGGTCAAGCTGGGCGAGGGCACAGGCAATGCGGGATTCGAACATCTTCTGGCTGGGCTGATCGCCCATCGCGCCGAGCATCGAACCACGGTGATTTGCCATGCCTTCGAGGTCGAGCGTCTGCACGCCCATTGCGGCGAGCTTCTTCAGGACGTCGGTCTTTGCCGTGCCGGTGTTGCCGTCCAGCAGGATGAAACGGTGCGCGACTTCGTTGTCATAAAGCGCGTGATGCACCAGACGGCGGTAGGTCTGATAGCCGCCCTGAATGGTGTCCGTGCGCCAGCCGATCTGCTTGAGAATAATTGCCACAGAACCAGACCGCTGACCGCCGCGCCAGCAGTAGACGAGCGGCTTCCAGCTGCCATTTTTCTGCTGCATGTGGCGGTCGATGTGGCTAGCTACGTTGCGGGCAACGATAGAGGCGCCGACCTTTTTGGCCTCAAATGGGCTGATCTGTTTGTAGATCGTGCCCACACGCGCGCGTTCGTCGTTCGACATTGCCGGCATACTGACAGCGCCGGGGATGTGATCCTCGGCATATTCGGCAGGCGAGCGCACGTCGATAACGGTGTCGAAGCCGTGCGCCAGAAGGTCGGCCAGTGTCTTGAATTCCTGCGGCATTTTCTCTGATCAGACTGTGGGTAGCAGTGGCACGCGTCTAGTCTCGGTCAGGATGAAACAGTCGGTTCCTTCAAAGACGGCAGCGGTCAGCGGCCGACCATAGCCCGCGCCGCTATCGATGTCGATGCGGTTGCCGAAGTGGGTCGGCTGCTCGAGCGCGGTGTGGCCATGCACGATGAGCTTCTCGAAGGGCTCTTCGTGGTCAAGGAAACCTTCGCGAATCCAGATCAGGTCGTCTTCGTCCTGTTCGTCCATCGGCACGCCAGGTTTGATACCTGCATGGACGAACAGCAGATCGTCGGTTTCGTACCAGAGCGAACGGCTTTCGAGGAACGCGAGGTGCTCGGGCGGGACGGCGGCCTGTGCACGCTTGAGGATGTCGCCCTCTTCGATGTTAACGCCGTAGCTGGCAAGGGTCGTCGGGCCGCCAAGTGAGGGGTTCAGCCAGCCTTTGCCGGATTTGATACGCTCGTCGTGTTCATTGCCGTCGGTGAGGTAGCGGCAGAACATGCGGTCGTGGTTGCCGCGCAGGACGGTCCAGCGGCGGCCTTGGCTGACGCCGTTGATCAGACGGTCGAGAACGCCGCGGCTGTCGGGGCCACGGTCCGTGTAGTCACCGAGAAAAACGATGTGGGCATCCGCGCCGCCGTCCGCCTCGATCAGGCTGAGAACGCGGTCCAGTTCGACCAATTGCCCGTGAATATCACCAATAGCATAAATCATAATGTGCTCCGTTTGCAGGAGAGGGATATGTCGCGGAGGGTAACAATGTCACGTCCGCAACATGAAAAAGGGGCGGATTGTCCGCCCCTTTCGGTCACTGTGTCGCTGAATTGATCAGGCGATGTCGAAGGTCAGCGGTTTGACCTGCTTGAACTTGCCGGTCGCTTCGAGAGCCTTCAGCACGTCGGTCGAAAGCGCATCGTCGACGTAGAGCAGCGCGATCGCCTCACCGCCCGAGTTCGAACGGCCGAGGGTAAAGTTCGCGATGTTCACGCCGTGATCGCCAAGGGTGCCGCCGAGGGTACCGATGATGCCCGGAACGTCTTCGTTGGTGGTGTAGAGCATGTGCTCGCCGACTTCGGCGTCGACGTTGATGCCCTTGATCTGGATGAAGCGCGGCTTGCCATCCGAGAAGACGGTGCCTGCAACCGAACGCTCTTTCTTTTCGGTGACGACGGTCACTTTGATATAACCTTCGAACGCACCCGACTGGTCCTGCGTGGTGGTCGAGATCTTCACGCCGCGCTCTTTGGCGATGACCGGAGCCGAAACCATGTTCACGTCGGGGTTGGCTTTTTTCATGATGCCGGCGACGACGGCGCAATCGAGCGCCTTGAGGTTCATGGTCGACGAAACACCGTCATAGAGGACGTTGATCGCCTTGATCGGCTCGTCGGTCATCTGACCGATGAAGTTACCGAGGTGACCGGCCAGCTTGATCCACGGACCCATGACCTTTGCTTCTTCGGCGGTGACCGACGGCATGTTCAGCGCGTTGGTGACTGCACCGGTCAGCAGGTAGTCCGAGATCTGCTCGGCAACCTGAAGGGCGACGTTTTCCTGCGCTTCGGTGGTCGACGCGCCGAGGTGCGGGGTGCAGACGACGTTCGACAGGTTGAACAGCGGCGAATCCTTGGCCGGTTCGGTTTCGAACACGTCGAATGCAGCGCCTGCGACCTTGCCCGACTTCAGGGCTTCGGCCAGTGCGGCTTCGTCAACGAGGCCACCACGGGCACAGTTGATGATGCGGACGCCGTCTTTCATCTTGGCGATGGCTTCGGCCGAGATGACGTTGCGGGTCGTGTCGGTTAGCGGAACGTGCAGGGTGATGAAGTCGGCGCGCGCGAACAGCTCGTCGAGTTCGACCTTGGTCACGCCCAGTTCGGTTGCGCGTTCGTCCGAAAGGAAGGGATCGTAAGCCACAACCTTCATCTTCAGGCCGACAGCACGCTGGCAGACGATACCGCCGATGTTACCTGCGCCGATCACGCCGAGGGTCTTGCCGGTGAGCTCGACGCCCATGAACTTCGACTTTTCCCACTTACCTGCGTGGGTCGATGCCGATGCTTCGGGAATCTGGCGGGCAACGGCGAACATCATGGCGATGGCGTGCTCGGCGGTGGTGATCATGTTGCCGAACGGGGTGTTCATCACGATGATACCTTTTTTCGAGGCATTCGGGATGTCCACGTTGTCGACACCGATACCGGCGCGGCCGACGACTTTGAGGTTGGTGGCGGCTTCGATGATCTTCTCGGTCACTTTGGTGGCCGAACGGATGGCGAGGCCGTCGTAGTTGCCGATGATCTCGGCCAGCTTGTCCTTGTCTTTGCCAAGGTCGGGCTGGAAATCGACGTCAATACCGCGGTCCTTGAAGATCTGGACGGCAGCGGGGGAAAGCTTATCGGAAATGAGGACTTTGGGGGCCATGATGGGCTCCTTTAACTGGCGGGCACTTCGCCCGTGGAATGGGGAAAGGAGGGGCGCGTCAGGGCGCCCCGTCAGATCACGCTTGTGCTTCGATTTCGGCTTCGAAGGCCCATTCGAGCCACGGCAGCAGAGCTTCGATGTCGGCGGTTTCGACCGTCGCACCACACCAGATACGCAGACCGGCAGGCGCATCGCGGTACGCGCCGATGTCCAGCGCAACGCCTTCTTTTTCGAGGCGCTTTGCAACGGCCTTGGCGAAGGTTGCGCCGTCCTTGATGCGGTCGTCGGTGAACTTCAGGCAGACCGAAGTGTTGGAACGGGTCGCATCGTCCTCTGCGAGGTTGGCGATCCAGTCTTTCTGCGCGCAGAAGTCCCAGATGGCTTTGGCGTTGGCGTCAGCGCGGGCGAACAGAGCCTTGAGGCCACCGATCGAACGGGCCCAGTCCAGCGCGACGAGGTAGTCTTCGACTGCCAGCATCGACGGGGTATTGATGGTCTCGCCGACGAAGATGCCTTCGATCAGCTTGCCGCCCTTGGTCATGCGGAAAATCTTCGGCAGCGGCCAAGCGGGGGTGTAGCTTTCGAGACGCTCTACGGCGCGCGGCGACAGAACGATCATGCCGTGAGCAGCTTCGCCGCCCATGACTTTCTGCCACGAGAAGGTGGTCACATCGAGCTTGTCCCACGGCAGGTCCTGCGCGAATGCAGCCGAGGTCGCGTCGCAGATGGTGATGCCTTCGCGGTCAGCGGGGATCGCGTCGCCGTTCGGCAGGCGGCAGCCCGAGGTGGTGCCATTCCAAGTGAACACGACGTCGTTGTTGAAGTCGACGGTGTTGAAATCGACGATCTGGCCGTAGTCGGCGGTCTTCACGGTAGCGTCGAGCTTGAGCTGCTTGACGACGTCGGTGACCCAGCCGGAGCCGAAGGATTCCCATGCCAGCATTTCGACGTGGCGTGCGCCGAGCATCGACCACATGGCCATTTCGACAGCGCCGGTGTCCGACGCCGGAACGATGCCGATGCGGTAGTCTGCGGGGATGTTCAGAAGCTCGCGGGTTTCCTCGATGGCGGCTTTCAGCTTCGCCTTGCCCACAGCAGCACGGTGCGAGCGGCCCAGCGGCGCGTCAGCAAGCTTTTCCAGTGCATAGGTGGGGATTTTGGCGCAGGGGCCAGAGGAAAAACGCGGGTTTGCCGGCCGCGTAGCCGGTTGTGCGGTAGTCATCGGTGTTACCCTCTCAGATATACGCTCCTCGTTGGGGAGGAGTGTCCCGCCGACCGAGATAGAGCCGAGTCGGGAGGAAGGCAATGAGGAAAGTGACGGCATTTTCCGACAAATGGTCGCAAACAGACGATCCCGGTTCACGATAGGAAACACGCGGAAACTTCGGTTGTACTTGGCACCGCTTCGGGGATGTGCGACATCGCCTTAGTAACAACGCTCGGAGCCTTGATATGTACGTCGTCACCCTGCTTTGCGCGCCCGCCGAGGGCCGACTGGAAGCCGCGCTGGTCGAGAACCTCAGAAATGCGTGGGGTGGCGGTGAAGCGCAGTGGCTGGCCGTCGAAGAGGCCGCCGAATTCCGCGTTCCGACGATGCCGACGAACTTCTGGCAGGTCTGGGAAAGCCTCCAGTCGTCGGCGATTGACCTCGTCATTCAAGAGACCAAAAACCGTAAGAAAAAGATGCTCCTCGCGGACATGGATTCGACCATGATCCGTCAGGAATGCATCGACGAACTGGCTGCCGAGGCCGGTGTCGGTGAACGGGTGGCCGACATTACCGCCCGCGCTATGAATGGCGAGCTGGACTTTGAAGGTGCGCTGACAGAGCGGGTCGGACTGCTCAAGGGGCTCGACGAATCCGTCATCCCGCACGTTCTGGAAACCCGCATCACCTTCATGCCCGGCGGTCACGAACTGGTCGCTACGATGAAGGCCAACGGCGGCTATGCTGCGCTCGTGTCGGGTGGTTTCACTGCCTTTACCGGCCGCGTGGCCGAGGCCATCGGTTTTGATGAAAACCGCGCCAACACGCTGATCGCCGAAGACGGCAAGCTTACCGGCGAGGTGGGCCGTCCCATCCTTGGCCGCGAGGCGAAGGTTCAGGCGCTTGAAGAAATTACCGCCAAGCTTGGCATCGAGGAAGCCGACGTGATTGCTGTCGGCGACGGTGCCAACGATCTGGGTATGTTGGGCCGCGCCGGTACGGGCGTCGCGCTGCATGCCAAACCGAGTGTTCAGGCCCAGTGCGATGTCCGCATCAACCACGGCGACCTGACCGCTCTTCTCTTTATCCAAGGGTACGCCCGCTCCGAGTTCACCTCATAATGCCTATTGAAATTGCCGGCGACGTTTTGGCGTTGCTCATGCTGGCCGCATTCGCTGCCGGTTTCGTCGACTCCATTGCCGGAGGCGGCGGTCTGATTACCGTTCCCGCGCTGATGATCGCAGGGATCAATCCCGTCGCCGCTCTAGCGACGAACAAGGTTCAAGGACTGTTCGGCGCAGGGATGGCCGCATTCAATTATGCCCGCGCGGGCCATGTAAACCTGCGCCGCCAGTTGCCTGCCGCGCTGGTGTCCGGCGCTGCTGCCGGTGTCGGTGCGTGGCTGGCGAGCAGCCTGCCCGTCGACGTGATCCGCCTTGGCCTGCCTGTCCTGCTGATCGCGGTGGCGGCGTTTTTCGCGTTCCGCCCCGGCCTCGATGACATCGACCGCGAGCAGCGGATCTCTCCGACCGTATTCATGTTTACGCTCGTTCCATTTGTGGGCTTTTATGACGGCCTTCTGGGGCCGGGAACTGGCGCGTTCTTCATGCTTGGGTTCGTGGCGCTGGGTGGCTACGGCATTCTGAAAGCGACCGCGCACACCAAGCTGCTGAACTTCGCATCCAACGTGGGCGCAGTCCTCGTCTTTGCGACGACGGCCAAGCCGCTGTGGATCACGGGCCTTTGCATGGGCGCTGCGCAGATGGCGGGAGCCTACGTCGGATCGCGCCTCGCCATGTCGATCGGCAGCCGTGTCATCAAGCCGGTGCTGGTCATCGCGTCGACGGGCATGGCTCTCAAACTGATCGCGGATGCCATGGGACTCTGACACGATCCCGTGAGGACAGCGGAAAACTACCTATAATCATGGTAGGCACGGGCTTTCCAATCCGGCATCTTTCTTGCTAGGTCTGAGATATCGGGTGAACACCGCTCCGCTGATCCTATTGCGCCGGAGAACGCGCAGGAACGCTGGGGCAGAGGCAATGACAGCTTGGAGGCTGTAAGATGATTTCAGGAATGATGCGCGCCGCTTGCGTTGCTCTGGCCCTCGGGGCCGGTACTTCGGCTTTTGCTCAGAGCAGCGAGCCGCAACGTGTAGCAGCAAACACCGACTGGAGCGTTTTCGAAGTTGCGACCCCGCATGATTGCTGGGCCGTCTCCGCTCCGAAGGAAACCGTAAACAGCCGTGACGGCGAAGTAGTCGAAGCCCGCCGTGGCGATATCCTGCTTTACGTTTTCTACCGTCCCGAAGCCAACGTTCGGGGTCAGGTCGCGTTTAACGGTGGTTACCCGTTCGCGACTGACTCGACCGTCGAACTGGACGTCGGCGGCACCAAGTTCGAGCTCTTCGTCGACGGCGAATTCGCTTGGCCGACCAACGCCGAGGCAGACGCACAGATCGTCAACGCACTCAAGGCTGGCGCCAGCGCGACTGTCGTTGGCCGTTCGGGCCGCGGCACCGTGACGACCGACACGTTCTCGCTGCTCGGCTTCACCGCGTCTGTTGAAGAGGCTGCACGTCGCTGCGGCGGCTGACGCAACCAAAAAAGCGTGATAATGGAATTTAGGGGCGGAATTCTTTTGAATTCGGCCCCGAATGCTATATGAGCGCCCATCTCATTCGATTCCGGAGGCTGCCATGACTGCGACCGCACCGATTACCCAAGACGTCCTGACCATTCCGCGCAAAGCGCCGGAAGGGGCCAAGAACCTTGTGGGCATGACCCGCGACCAGATGCGCGAGGCGCTGATCGAAGCCGGCACCGCCGAAAAGCAGGCGAAGATGCGCCTCAATCAGGTGTGGCAGTGGATTTACCACTGGGGCGTCACCGATTTCGACGTGATGACCAACCTGTCCAAGGATTACCGCAAGCTGCTCTCCGATAACTTCGTGATCGAGCGACCGGAGCTTGTGACCAAGCTCGTGTCCGAAGACGGCACCCGCAAATACCTTGTCCGCATCGCAGGCGGCCATGAGGTCGAAATCGTGTATATCCCCGAAGAAGGCCGCGGTACGCTCTGCGTGTCGTCGCAGGTGGGCTGTACGCTGACCTGTTCGTTCTGCCACACTGGCACGCAGAAGCTGGTGCGCAACCTCACTGCCGCAGAGATCGTCGGTCAGGTCATGCTGGCCCGTGACGATCTGGGTGAATGGCCGGAACCGGGCACCGGCACTGGCGAAGACGGCCCGCGTCTGCTGTCGAACATCGTTCTGATGGGCATGGGCGAGCCGCTCTATAACTTCGAGAACGTGCGCGACGCGATGAAGGTCTGCATGGACGGCGAAGGCATCGCGCTGGGTCGCCGCCGTATCACGCTGTCGACTTCGGGCGTTGTGCCGGAAATCGCCCGCACCGCCGAGGAAATCGGCTGTCTGCTGGCTGTCTCGTTCCACGCCACCACCGACGAGGTGCGCGACAAGCTCGTTCCGGTGAACAAGAAGTGGAATATCGAACAGCTGCTGGCCGCGCTGCGCGAATATCCCAAGGCGACGAACTCGGAACGTATCACGTTTGAATATGTGATGCTGGAAGGTGTGAACGACACATTCGAAGACGCGCACCGTCTGGTGAAGCTGCTCGAAGGTATCCCCGCCAAGGTGAACCTGATCCCGTTCAACGAATGGCCGGGAGCACCTTACAAGCGGTCGTCGAACAACCGTATCCGTGCGTTTGCGACCATCCTGATGGAAGCCGGTTACGCCTCGCCGATCCGCACTCCGCGCGGCGAGGACATCATGGCCGCCTGTGGTCAGTTGAAGTCCGCGACCGAGCGTGAGCGCAAGTCGCGTGCGCAGATCGCTGCCGAGGCCGGTCTCTGATCGGAACGCTTTCGGCTCTGGCCTGTTGTCTTCCCAACCAAGGAGGACATCATGTCAGCAGGCTACAACGAAGGCGATAAAGTCAAGTGGGAGTGGGGCAACGGCACCGGAACGGGCAAGATCGACAAGGTCTATACCAAGAAGGTGACGCGCAAGATCGACGGTTCGGAGATCACGCGCAAAGCGTCGAAGGACGAACCCGCGTACTACATCAAACAGAATGACGGCGACGCGGTGCTCAAATCGCATAGCGAAGTCAAGAAAGCGTAAGGGCGGTCAGTGACCGCCCTTTTCTTTTAGACCATCAGTGCCTTGGCCGCTTCGGGTGGCAGGGCATCGGGTCGTTCACAGGTGGTCGTCATCTCAACGCGCTGCTGCTGTTCGCCCGACTTGAGAATCGAGGTCATCACTTCGACGACGTGAACCGCGAGGTCGAGGTTACAGCGGTGCTGACGGTCTTCGCCAATGGCCGCGACCATGTCGGCAAGGCCCGCACAGCGGTAGTTCGCAATCGGGTTGCCCAGATGGTCTTCCTGGTTCGGCTTGGAGTACGGATGGTCGCCGTGGTCGAGAGTCTTTTCCTCGCCGCTTTCGCCAACCAGCTTCACATCACCGCTGAAGAAGTTCGGATCCGGCACGTAGAGCGAAGCCTTCTCGCCATAGAGATCCATGTTCGGGTGACGGTGCGCCCACACATCCCACGACATGCCCAGCGTGACGATCGCGCCGTTCTCGAACTCCATCAGAGCGTTGATGTTGGTCGGGGTGCTGACGGGGATAACCTCGCCATTGCGGGCACCATTGCCGATGGTTCGGGTCGGGAAGGTGATCGCGGTCATCGCGCTCACGGCCTTTACCGGACCAAGCAGCTGGACGAGGTTGGTGATGTAGTACGGACCCATGTCGAGCACCGGACCCGCGCCAGGCTGGAAGAAGAAGTCCGGATTCGGGTGCCAGCCTTCCATACCGTGACCCATGAAGTGACACGTACCGCCGATGATGCGGCCGGTTTCGCCGCTGTCGATGGCCGCGCGGGCTGCTTGGTGCGAGCCGCCAAGGAACGTGTCAGGCGCAGAGCCGACGCGCAGGTTCTTCGACTTAGCGAGCGCACGCAGCGACTCGCCTTCTTCGAGCGTGAGGACCAGCGGTTTTTCCGAATAGGCGTGCTTGCCTGCTTCGAGGATGCGCTTGGTGATCTCGTAGTGGACCGCCGGAATGGTCAGATTGACCACAACGCCGATGTCGTCGGCAGCCAGCAGGTCCTCGACCGTCTCGGCGCGCACGCCGAATTTCTCGGCCTGCGCTTTGGCGGTATCCATGTTGATATCGGCGACTGCACGGACCTCGATGCCCTTAAACAGCGGGGCATACTGGAGGTAGGTGGTCGAGATATTGCCGCATCCAATGATGCCAACACCCATATTTTCCATGGTGATTGTCCTTAGAATTTCTTGACTGCGTCCAGCGACCGCTTGGCAAAGACTGCGTGGTCGGCGGGGTGGTCGTTTTCGATGACGTAGCGGTCAACGCCAGCAGATTGCAGGGCAGCATGGATCGGTGCCCAATCGACGGTGCCGTCACCCACGTCGGCCCAGCCGTCGTATTGGGTGTTTTCGCCTTCGGGAGCGCGGTCCTTGATGTGAACGGCGACGAGGCGGTCGGCGTATTTGTTGATCCACTCGACAGGGTCCTTGCCCGCGCGGATCGTCCAACCGAGGTCAAGTTCGAGGCCGACGACATCGCCGCCGTCCATGATCAGATCGAGCGGCAGTTTGCCGTCGGACTGTGCGTCGAATTCGAAGTCGTGGTTATGCCAGCCGAACTTCAGACCAGCATCGACGATGGGCTTGCCAGCAGCGGCGAGGCGTTCGCCGAACGCGGCCCAGCCTGCGCTGTCGGTCGGGCGGTCGTCGGGCATGATGAACGGCACGATGACGGTCTTGATGCCGAGCTTTTCGCAAATTTCGAGTGTCTTGGCGGTGTCCTCGGCGACTTCGATGGCAAAATGGCCGGTGGGCATGGACAGGCCGTTGGCGTCCAGCATGGCCTTGGTCGCGTCGAGGTCTTCGTACATCGGGCCGTAGCCTTCGACGGCGTCATAACCGGCCTCGGCCAGCATTTTGAGGGTTTCTTCGATCCCGTGGTCGCGGGAGCAGTACATCTGGTAGGAAATGCCGGGCATTGTGGAATCCTTTCAGCCGTTACGGGCTACTGTGGCGCTGTAGAGGTCACGCAGAGAGAACGTGGGCGTCGCGTTCTCGTCCTGCGGTGTGAAGGTGACGGTGACAGGCAGGCCGGGGAAAACGGCGAAGGCGTTGTTCGAGAAACGCCCAGGCACGTCGGCTTCGACGCTGGCGAAGAGCGAGAGCTGCTTGGCCGTGATCGTGAGCTTGTTTCCGTCCTGCTTCATCTCCAGCCCGCTGTCGGGCAGGTCGTAGGTTTTGTAGGGCCAAGGCGCGAAGTGATCGCCCCCCGCCTCGCCGTCTTCGGCGTGCCAGATAAAGACGATGATCTCGCCTTCCTTGACCTGATCGGCGGAGATATCGAGCATGACTTCGGACTGAGCGCCGATGGTCATCTTGGTCTTGCCGAGTGCGCGGCTTTCGCCCTGCATGTCGAGCGTGCGGGCACTGACGGTCAACTCGACCGGATCGAGGTGATCGTTGACGCCCTTGAGCTGGTAGCCGCTGTCGGTCGGTGCGCAGATCACAGTCACCGGCGCGTAGAAACGCTGGATCATGTAGTGCAGCATCTTCCAGCCGCCGCCGTAGTCGAGCGATGACCACGAACAGACCGGCCACGTGTCATTGAGTTGCCAGATCAGCGTACCCATGCAGTGCGGTTTCAGGCCGCGCCAATGGGTAACGGCGGTCTTGATCGCCATGGCCTGCTGGATTTGCGAGAGCCAGACAAAGTCCTCGAACTTCTCGGGCCAGCGGAAATAGCGGAACATGGTTTCGGCGATGCGCGCATTGCCGCCCTTGTTCTTCTGGTGGCTTTCAAAGACGGGGGCCGCGATGTTCCAGTCCTTCGGATCGGCGAAGGTCTTGATAATGTTCATCGACGGATAGGACTGGAAGCCGAACTCCGAACAGAAGCGCGGAGAAACGTCGCGGTAGTGGTCGAAGTCGCGGCCTTCGTGCCAGACCGACCAGAAGTGCATGTCGCCTTTGCTGTCGTCGTGCCACGCATCACCGTAGTTCATCGGGCCGGCACAGGGCGAAGACGGCCACCAGATCGCATTCGGATCGGTCGCTTTGAGTTCCTGTTCGATAGTGCGGTTCAGGCGGTCATAGCTGACGAGATAGGTGTCGCGGTTCTTGCGGCTGACCTCGAACCAGTCGAAGGCACCCACCAGTTCGTTGTCGCCGCACCAGACGGCGATACAGGCGTGGTGGTGCATCCGCGAGACGTTGTCGCGGACTTCGGCCTTCACTTCGGACAGGTAATCCTCGGTCGAGGGATAGAGGTTGCAGGCGAACATGAAGTCCTGCCAGACCATCAGGCCCATCTCGTCACAGGTGTCGTAGAACGAAGTCGGCTCGTAGCGGCCACCACCCCAAACGCGGATCATGTTCATGTTTGCGTCGAGCGCGGATTGCAGCAGATCGCGGGTCGCGGCGTCGGTGATGCGGCCAGCCAGAGCGTCGGCGGGAATCCAGTTGGCACCTTTCGCAAAGACGTCGACATCATTGACGCGGAACTTGAACATGGAGCCCGTGTCGTCCTTGTCGGTGATGAGCTCCATTTTGCGAAGACCGATGCGGCGGGTCTCGGTCGCGTCACCTGCCTGCACGGTCAGATCATATAGCGGCTGTTTTCCCAAGCCCGCAGGCCACCACAGCTTCGGCTGGTCGATGGTGATCGTCGCGGTGCCATCCGCCTCGACCGTTTGACCATCGAGAGTGACAGTAAACGGGCCCTCGTGATTGACCGTTTTGGCCGAGATAGACACTGATACGGTGCCGTTCTCGTGGGTCTGCGTGATGTAGAGGTCTTCGATCCTCGCGGCCTTGCGGGATTGCACGGCGAGCGTGCCGTACTGGCCGAAAGGCGCTAGCGCGATGTTCCAGTCCCACCCGAAATCGCACTGCACCTTGCGCAGCATGTTGCCGTTCGCGATGGGCGAGTTCTGTTCATGCCACGGCACAAAGAACGGCTGGCGGGCCTGCTCTTCGGCACCGGCTTTGGTGCTTGAATGGAAGACGATCTCGACCTCGTTTTCGCCTGCACGGGCCACATCGGCCAGCGACACGCGGTAGTCGCGGAACATATTTTTGGAGGAATGCACCTCCTGACCGTTCCAGCGGATCGTTGCCACGGTATCGAGATCGCCGATCACCAGATCTACGTCGGTATCGGTCAGGTCGATCGTGCGTTTTGCGGTCCAGTCACGGTCTGCGATCCAACGCAGGTCATATTCGTTGCGACCCCAATACGGGTCAGGGACCAGGCCGGCGTCATAGAGGGCCGAAACACCATCGCCGGGAAGGGTGATCGGGCAAGTAAACTCGCCCGATGCATCGGTAAGGGTCCAAAGACCCGATAGTTGAATCACAATCTTTCCTCGGATTTTGCGTCGAATACCGAAGCCCGCGACGGGTCGATGCCGATTTCCAATGTGTCGCCGACTGCCACGGTGGCCTGTCCGTCCATACGAATGCGGAACGGCTCGCCGGCGATTTTGGCCCAGACGAGCGTGTCGGAGCCCATGGGCTCGACCAGATCGACGGTGGTCGTAGTGCGGTAGGGCGCAGAGGCGACGAGAGGGCCGGTAACAATATGCTCGGGACGGATACCAACAGTGATCGCGCCGCCCTCAACGGGCTGTGTCGCGAAGGCGTAGCCTTGCACCGGGATCGACAGGTCACCTTTGACAAAGGTGCCATTGCGATATTCGCCGTCAAGGAAGTTCATAGACGGGCTACCGATAAAGTCGGCCACATAGCGGTTCTGCGGACGATTATAGATTTCGTCCGGAGAGCCGAGCTGCATGATCACGCCGCCCTTCATGATCGCGATCCGGTCGGCAAGCGTCATCGCTTCGACCTGATCGTGGGTCACGTAGATCATCGTGTTCTTGAGCTGGTTATGCAGGCGCTTGAGTTCGACGCGGAGGTCGGCGCGCAGCTTGGCATCAAGGTTCGACAGCGGTTCGTCAAAGAGAAACACATCGACGTCGCGGACCAAAGCGCGGCCGATGGCGACACGCTGGCGCTGACCACCCGACAGTGCGCTGGGCTTGCGGTCGAGCAGGTGGGTGATTTGCAGGATCTCCGCCGCGCGGTTCACGCGGGTTTCGATCTCGGCCTTCGGCACCTTGGCGTTCTTGAGGCCGAAGGACATGTTCCCGCGCACGGTCATCTGCGGATAGAGAGCGTAGCTCTGGAACACCATGCCGATGCCGCGCTTGCTGGGCTCTTCCCACGTGACGTTGTTGCCTTTGATGAAGATCTGGCCGTCAGTCGGCTCCAGCAGGCCCGCCACGCAGTTCAGAAGCGTGGACTTGCCGCAGCCGGACGAGCCCAGAAGCACGATGAACTCGCCTTCACTGATGTTGAGGTTCAGACCCTGAAGTACTTTGACCGCACCGAAATGGAGGTCGAGGTCTTTGATCTGGACAGAGTAAGTCATAGCGTCGTCAGCCTTTCACGGCGCCGGCGGCAATACCGCGGACAAAGAGTTTTCCGGAGATGAAGTAGATGACCAGAGGAACGAGGCCCGTCAGCATGGTCGCGGCCATATTGACGTTGTATTCCTTCACGCCCTGCACCGAGTTCACGATGTTATTGAGCTGGACGGTCATCGGATAGATCGAGGGTTTGGTGAAGACGACACCGAAGAGGAAGTCGTTCCAGATACCCGTGACCTGCAAGATGACGGCAACCACGAAGATGGGCAGCGACATCGGCAGCATGATCCGGAAGTAGATACCCCAGAAGCCTGCGCCATCCACGCGTGCGGCCTTGAACAGTTCTTCGGGGACGGAAGTGAAATAGTTGCGGAAGAGCAGCGTCAGGATCGGCATACCGAAGACCGAGTGCACGAGCACCAGACCGCCGAGCTTGCCGTATAGACCCAGTTCCCGCAACATGATCACGATCGGGTAGAGCATGATCTGGTAGGGAATGAAGCTGCCGAAGATCAGGATGGTGAAGAACAGCTCCGACCCTTTGAACTTCCAGTTCACCAGCGCGTAGCCGTTGACCGACGCGATTGCGATGGACAGGAAGACCGACGGAATGAGGATCTGCACCGAATTCCAGAAGCCGCGGCTCAGGCCGTCACAGTTGAGGCCGGTACAGGCGCTCGACCATGCTTTGACCCACGGCTCGAAGGTGATCTCGACCGGCGGGGCAAAGATGTTGCCCATGCGGATTTCCGGCATCCCTTTGAGCGAGGTCATGACCATCACCCAGAGCGGCAGGATGTAGTAAAGGCTGACCATCAGCAGAATGCCGTAGATCATGATATTGCGGCCGGAGAGCGCCTTTTTCGGCTTTTTGCCACGCGGACCGGACATTGCGTCGACAGTGCGATCGACCATTTTCGAGGCCTCAAGCATGCTTTTTGCCTCCGAATTCGAGGTAAGCCCAAGGGATCAGAACGATCAGAACGCTGAGCAGCATCATGGTCGATGCGGCAAGGCCCTGGCCGAGGTTCTGTGCTTGGAAAAGGTAGTCGTAAACGTACATCGCGGGCACCTGGCTGGCGTTGCCGGGACCGCCGGACGTCATAGCGACGACGAGGTCGTAGAGTTTGATGATGCCGGCAGCGACGATCACCAGCGTGGTGATGAACACCGGACGCATCATCGGAATGACGACGCGGAGGTAGGTCTTCCACGCAGGGATGCCGTCCACACGCGCTGCTTTCCAGATATCTTCGTCGATACCGCGCAGACCGGCGAGCATGATGCACATGACAAAGCCCGTGCCCTGCCAGAGCCCCGCCATCAGCAGACCTATGAGCACCAAGTCCGGATTGTATAACGGATCGAAGGTGAAACTCTCCCAGCCCATGCTGCGGACGATGTGCTGGATACCCATCTCGGGGTTCAGCAGCCACTGCCACACAAGGCCGGTCACGATGAAGCTAAGTGCAAACGGATAAAGAAGAATGGTGCGGAACGTGTCCTCGAAGCGGATCTTCTGATCCAGAAGGACGGCCAGCAGGAAGCCGATTGCGATCGTCAGGACCAGAGCGAAAATGCCGTACCAGAAAAGGTTCTCGATCGAGATTTCCCAGCGGCTGTTGCTCCACAAACGGTCATATTGCTTGAGGCCGACCCACTTGAGCTTGGGCAGAAGTTTCGAGCCTGTGAATGAGTAAACTACGGACCAGATCGTCCCCCCGAGAAAGACCACAAGTGTGGTGATAATCATCGGTAGTGCCGCGATCTTGGCGTTTAAATTGCGCGTAAGCCGTGCGCTCAACGGTTTTGATGCCATCCCGATCCCCTCGCCGTTTCGGAACGCTAAAGACAAATCGGGCCGCCCCTTGGGAGTCAGGGCGGCCCGCACTTAGAGCCGGACGATTAGTCCATGCTCAGGATTTCGACCCAACGCTCGTGCGCTTCGGCAGCCGGCATGTCGCTCATCCAGAACTCGACCATGAGGTCTTCGACCTGCTTCTGAGTGTCCGGAGTCCACAGCATGTCGCCCGACGGCATCACGTTGCCCGAAGCGAGCAGCTCAAGGCCCTTCTGCATACAGTCGTTGGCTTCCGAGAGGTCTACGTCGCCACGGATCGGCAGCGAGCCTTTCTTCAGGTTGAAGGCAACCTGGACTTCCGGCGAAACGAGCAGAGCTGCGAGGCGCTTCTGCGCGGCTTCCTGTTCCGGATCATCCAGCTTCGGGAAGTAGAAGGCGTCACCACCGGTCGACAGGTAGGCGTTGAGGCCCAGACCCGGCAGACAGGTGTAGTCTTCACCGGCAACTTCGCCTGCGACAGCGAATTCACCCTGCGCCCAGTCACCCATGATCTGGCCAGCGGCCTGATCGGTGATCACGAGGTTGGTAGCCTGGTTCCAGTCCTGAACGTTCGAGCCGACAGCGAGCTCGCGAGCAGCGGCAGCGGCTTCGAAGACAGCGGCGTAGGCGTCACCGGCAGCAACGTCGAGGTCCTGATCCATGTTGACGGCTTGCCAGTTCTCAAGACCGGCAACGGCAACCTGAATGGCGCCGAATGCGGTGTTTGCCTGCCACGGCTGGTTACCCAGCGCGAGCGGCACTTTGCCTGCTTCGCGAACCGCCGGTGCGCTTTCGACGAACTCGTTCCAGTTCTGCGGAACCGGCAGACCGAGGTCTTCGTAAACTTTGTTCGAAATCCAGAGCCATTCGGGCGAGTGGATGTTCACCGGAGCACAGTAAACGCGGCCGTCAACGGTACATGCGTCGAGCAGCGACTTCGGGAAGATGACCTCCTCCCAGTTGTTTTCTTCGGCAACGTCAGTGAGGTCGAGCATCAGGCCGGCTTCGACGAGTTCGAGTGCCTGTTGGCCGTGGTTGAACTGAGTCGCACCCATCGGATCACCGCCGGTGATTCGGCTGATCATGATCGGACGTGCGGTGCCGCCGGAACCTGCAATTGCGCCGTCGACCCAGTGATCGCCCGATGCGTCGAATGCTTTCGCGAGTTCAGCCACAGCGGCAGCTTCGCCGCCCGAAGTCCACCAATGGGTGACTTCAAGATCAGTGGCCGATGCGCCGGTCGCGCTGACAATTGCGGTCGCGGCCAGCAGTTTGGTGGTCAGTTTCACGATTCTCTCCTCCCTGGTTCTAAATCGTTGCAGAAAGTCCTATAACGTTTTAGATGGATGGAGCAAGAAATATTCTAGAAAGTTATTTGCTGCGGTCGCAATATTCGTGCGCGGCGCTGCGGCGCTGCGGCGTTATCGATATCGGTTAAGGGAGTGTGGTGCGTAGGGAGAATGGCAGGTAGGCTGTCTGCTGGAACGGAGAACTGAGGGAACACGTTCATGACAAACGAAAAAACAGCGTCGGGCTACGTTCTCGAAAAGGGCGAAAAGCCGACGCTCAAAACCATCGCAAGGCTGAGCGGCCTCGCGGTGCCCACAGTGTCCCGTGCCCTCTCCGGCGCGCCCGATATCGGTGCCGCAACCAAGAAACTCGTCAGGCGAATCGCTGATGAAATAGGCTACGTCCCGAACCGTGCGGGGGTGCGTCTTCGGACCGGTAAAACGAACGTGATCAGCCTGATCCTCGCCCCCGAGTCGGACATGATGAACCACACGGCAAGGTTGATAAACGCGATCGCCGAAACGTTGCGCGGAACGCAGTACCATCTCATCATTACGCATATGTTTCAGGACGAGGATAAGCTCAAACCCGTCCGGTATATTGTCGAGACTGGCTCTGCCGATGCGATCATCATGAACCAGACCGAACCGAACGATCCGCGCGTTGCCTATCTGATGGAAAAGAAATTCCCCTTTGCGACCCACGGACGGACGGGAAGCGAGAAGCACGCGTATTTCGACTTCGACAACGTAGAATTCGGCCGGATCGGGGTTGAGGAGCTGGTCAGGCGCGGCCGCAAACACCTTATCCTCATCGCGCCGCCGCAGAGCCAGTATTACGCCAAGAATACGATCGAAGGTGCGAGCGCTGCTGCCGAGGCCGCTGGCGTGTACCTGCGCACGGTCAGACGAACGAACAGTGACGAAAGCGGCGAAGGCGTGCGCGCCATCGTCCAGAACATCCTTGAGCACGAACCCGAGGTCGATGGCATTATCTGTAGCTCGCCCACTGCGGCGATGGGCTCGGTAGCGGCTGCCGAACAGATGGGGCGTGCCGTCGGGGCGGACATCGACATCTTCGGCAAGGAGGCTGTCCCGTTCCTCAAACTGTTTCGAAAAGAGATTATCGTGATGCCCGAAAACGTCAGCCAGGCTGGCGAGTTTTTGGCCAGAGCGGTCATGCAAGCAATCAACGAGCCGGATCTTCCGCCGCTTCAGGCGCTGGAAGTCCCCGATCCGGCGAAACTTAACAAATGACGAGTGGAGGAGGCGTTCATGCCAACACAGATTGAGGGGCCAGGTATTTTTCTGGCACAGTTCGCGGGGTCGGAAGCTCCGTTTGACTCCCTTGAAAATATTACGAAATGGGCTGCGGGCCTCGGCTACAAAGGCGTGCAGATCCCGACGTTTGTCGGCCACCTGTTCGACCTCGACAAAGCTGCCGAGAGCGACACCTATTGTGACGAAGTCAAAGGCATTTGTGCCGACGCAGGTGTCGAGATTACCGAACTTTCGACCCACCTTCAGGGCCAGCTGGTTGCCGTGAACCCCGCCTACGACGAAGCGTTCGATGCGTTCGCTCCGGCGTCGGTCCACAAGAACCCGAAGGCTCGCACCGAGTGGGCGATCGATCAGGTCAAGAAAACCGCAGTCGCGTCTCGCCGCCTTGGTCTGGAGCATTCGGTATCTTTCACCGGCTCGCTGGCGTTTCCGTACCTCTATCCGTGGCCGCAGCGCCCCGCAGGTCTGATCGAGGAAGCGTTTGCCGAACTTGGCCGTCGTTGGACCCCGATCCTTGACCACTACAAAGACAACGGCGTCGATATCGGCTACGAAATCCACCCCGGCGAGGACGTGTTCGACGGCGCGACTTTCGAGATGTTCGTCGACGCTTGTGGTGGCCACGAAGCTGCGATGATCAACTACGATCCCTCGCACTTCTTGCTTCAGCAGCTCGATTACCTCGAGTTCATCGACATTTACCACGACCGTATCAACGCCTTCCACGTGAAGGATGCGGAGTTCAATCCGAGCGGCCGTCAGGGCGTCTATTCGGGCTATCAGAGCTGGACCAACCGCGCGGGGCGTTTCCGCTCACTCGGTGACGGGCAGGTCGATTTCTCGGGCATCTTCAGTAAGATGACCCAATACGGCTACGACTCGTGGGCCGTACTTGAGTGGGAATGTTGCATTAAATCTCCCGAACAGGGCGCTGCCGAAGGCGCTCCGTTTATTGAAAAGCACCTGATCGAAGTCACGGGCAAAGCCTTTGACGATTTCGCAGGTGCCGAACGGGATGACGCACAGATTAAAAGGATGCTTGGACTATGAATAAAGTACGACTGGGTATGGTCGGCGGCGGACAGGGCGCGTTTATCGGCGGCGTCCACCGCATTGCATCGCGCATCGACGGCAAGTTCGACCTTGTCGCGGGCGCGCTGTCGTCCAACCCCGAACGCGCGGCCGCTTCGGCCAAGGAGCTGGGCATCGCGCGCAGCTATTCGAGCTACGAAGAAATGGCCCGCGAGGAAGCCGCCCGCGAGGACGGTATCGAGGCTGTTGCCATCGTGACCCCGAACCACATGCACGCCGGTCCCGCGATTGCGTTTCTGAACGCAGGGATCAACGTGATCTGTGACAAGCCGCTTGCCGCGACGCCCGAACAGGCAGAGGAAATGGCTGCGGCGGTGAAGTCGTCCAAGGCGCGGTTTATCCTGACCCACAACTACACCGGCTACCCGCTGATCCGACAGGCGCGCGAAATGGTGGCGCGCGGCGATCTGGGCAAAATCCGCGTCATTCAGGCGTCCTACTCGCAGGACTGGCTGGCAGAGGCGCCAGATCCGGACAACAAGCAAGCTGAATGGCGCACCGATCCGGCCAAGGCTGGTGGCGGCGCGATCGGTGACATCGGCAGCCACGCTTTCAACCTTCTGTCCTTTGTTTCGGGTCTGAAAACCGAGGCTCTGCTGGCCGAACTGCACAGCATGGTTGACGGTCGCCGCGTGGACGACAACGCGCACATCCTGCTTCGCCTCGAAGGCGGCGCGAAGGGTATGCTCTGGGCTTCGCAGGTTGCTATCGGTCAGGAAAACAACCTGTCGCTCCGCATCTACGGCGAAAAGGGCGGCATCGAGTGGAACCAGGAAAATCCGAACGTCATGACTTTTGCCCGCTTTGGCGAGCCGAAGCAGTTGCTGACCCGTGGTGGCGCTGGCCTCGGTTCGGGTGGCGGTGACTGGACCCGCATCCCGCCCGGCCACCCCGAGGGCTACCTTGAGGGCTTTGCCAACCTCTACTCCGACGCGGCCGATCTGATCCGCGGCGAAGGCGACGGTAGCCTCCTCCCCGGTATCGACGCCGGTATGGACGGGATGTGGTTCATCGCCTCCTGCATTAAATCGCAGGATGCCGGAAATACGTGGATCACACGGTAAACAAAGAGGGCGGCCAACGGGCCGCCCTTTTCATATGGCGTTGATGACGGCCTTGACCGTCTGTTCAACTGTGCCCTCGGCATTGACGCGGATGACGTCCTCATCGCTGCTCGGCTCTTCCAGCGTTGCGAACTGGCTTTGCAGCAGCGATACCGGCATGAAGTGGTTCGCGCGGTGCGACATGCGTTCGGCAATCACGACAGCGTCCGCCGCCGGATACACGATCACCAGATCAGGTACCCATTTGCGCAGGCGGTCACGATAGACCCGCTTGAGGGCCGAACACGCCAGCACGACGGGGCCTTCCTCGCGGTGCGAAGCCATTTCCTGTCCGCATTTATCCAGCCACGGCCAGCGCATTTCGTCGTTCAGCGGGTGACCAGCAGCCATATGGGCAACGTTTTCCTCGGGGTGTAGATCGTCCGCGTCGATAAAAACAGCGCCCAAGTGAGCCGCAAGTTCGCGGCCCACCGTCGATTTGCCCGAACCGGACACACCCATTACTACATACGCAGGTTTCATTCGCGGCCCGGAATGTTCTGACGGCGTTCGTCGGGGTGTTCCCAGTTATCAAGTGCGTGGATCGCCTCTTCCGCGGTCTCGACATACTGGAACAGCTTGAGGTCTTCGTCCGCGATGGTGCCTGCGTCGGCGAGCACATCCCAGTTGATGATGCCTTCCCAGAACTCCTTGCCGAACAGCAGGAACGGCACTTTCGACATGCGGCCGGTCTGGATGAGGGTCAGGGCTTCGAACATCTCGTCCAGCGTGCCAAAACCGCCAGGGAAGACGCAGATCGCGTTGGCGCGCATCAGGAAGTGCATCTTGCGGATCGCGAAGTAGTGGAAGTTGAAGCACAGCTCTGGCGTCACGTAGGGGTTCGGAGCCTGCTCGTGCGGCAGAACGATGTTCAGACCAATCGAGCGACCGCCCGCATCGGCAGCGCCTCTGTTGCCTGCTTCCATCACGCCGGGACCGCCGCCCGTTGCGATGACGTTCTCGGAGCCGCCGTCGGCCATCGAACGCTTCGTGATGATCTCTGCGAACTTCTGGGCTTCGGCGTAGTATTTCGTCAGGTCGGCGAGCGTCTTTGTCCGCGCTGTTTCGCGCTTCTCCGGCGACGGGATGCGTGCGCCGCCGAACAGAACGACGGTCGAATTCACGCCTGCTTCGTCCATCGCAAGCTCGGGTTTCAGAAGTTCGAGCTGGAAACGGAGCGGACGCATGTCTTCGCGCAAAAGAAAATCGGTATCGGCAAATGCGAGCTTGTAGGTCGGCGACCGCGTTTGGGCCGTATCAGGGACTGTTTTCGCGGTTTGTTTGTCCTCGCCGCTGAAACGGAGGGGGTGGCGGCGGTGGCTCTTGGTCATAGGGTCGTCCATTTTGTTGCTCTGCGGGGGGTATTCGGTCTATAGCCCCTCGGAAGGTTCACCCTCATACTTAACACCGAGAGGCCACATGTCTAACGCCCAGCTCGAAGCAGCTATCGAAGCCGCGTGGGAAGCCCGCGATACCATCACCCCCGCTACCACCGGCGAAACCCGTGAAGCTATCGAAGATACGCTGAACGCGCTCGACAGCGGCAGCCTGCGTGTTGCCGAAAAGCTGGAAAACGGCGACTGGCATGTGAACCAGTGGGCGAAGAAAGCTGTACTGCTCGGCTTCCGCATCAAGGACATGGAGCTTCACGAAGGTGGCCCGCAGGGTCATAACTGGTGGGACAAGGTTGACAGCAAGTTCAAAGGCTGGGGCGACAACCAGTTCCGCGCCGCAGGTTTCCGCGCTGTGCCGAACGCCGTTGTCCGCAAGTCGGCCTACATCGCCAAGGGCGTTGTCCTGATGCCGTCGTTCGTCAACCTCGGCGCTTACGTTGACGAAGGCACCATGGTCGACACTTGGGCCACCGTTGGTTCCTGCGCGCAGATCGGTAAGAACGTCCACCTCTCGGGCGGCGTCGGTATCGGCGGCGTTCTAGAGCCGATGCAGGCCGGTCCGACCATCATCGAAGACAACTGCTTCATCGGTGCACGTTCGGAAGTCGTCGAAGGCTGTATCGTTCGCGAAGGTTCGGTGCTCGGCATGGGCGTCTTCATCGGCAAGTCGACCAAGATCGTCGACCGCGAAACCGGCGAAGTCATGTACGGTGAAGTGCCGCCGTATTCGGTCGTTGTTGCAGGCTCGATGCCGTCGAAGAACAACGTCAACCTGTACTGCGCCGTCATCGTGAAGCGCGTCGACGAAAAGACCCGTTCCAAGACGGGCATCAACGAGCTGCTCCGCGACTAAGCGGACTGCGGGGCGCCTTCGGGCGCCCTTTTCGTTTCAGGAAAAAAGAAACCCCGCCACAAAGGGCGGGGGAAGAGTTTCCCTAGGACAGACGACGGTCCGGGGAGATGAAAGACTGAAGCGACGCTCCGCATGGTGTGGAATGGGACATCCAGCGCGGACCGGCCACATCAACTGTAGCGTGGGATAATGCGACCGCAGAATCCATAGAGGCGAAAGTCTAGCATTTGGCGCAAAAGTATAGGTTCGCCCGTTTCTGCAATTTCGGATTCGGGAATTGCAACGGCGCTGGCTTTGCGCGAAACAGTGCACCGTCAAACGAGGATACCGATATGGCCAACAAGCCCAACAAGCAGAAAGTATATACGCTTCTTGTCGAAGTGGGCCGTAAGCAGGACGACGGTCTGCCCGAGGGCAGCACCGGAGCCGCGCTGATGTGCTATGCCAGCGGTGTGGATGAGGCAGAAGCCGTCCGCGAAACCGTCGCGATCCTCAAGCAGGCCGACCTCAATCCCCTCGACGTGACCGGCTACGGCACGCTCGAAGAGCGTCAGGAAATGGGCCACGACATCGAAGCTGACGAAATCGAGTTGATGAACCGTGCGCTGGAAGAAAACAGCGTCATCGTCGCTCAGATGACGCCGTTCTTCGGTGATATGAAAACGGCAGGCGAAGCCTGATCAGAAGCCGATCGACATTGCCTCGTAAGGGGCGAGCGTCTTGACCGGCTTGGATTTGAACGACGGTACCAGCAATTCGGGCGTGTCGCGCAGGATGCTGTGACGATGCAGTCCGCGATCCTGCGCCAGAAGCTCGGCGCGGGATGCAGTTGCGGGAACGCCCGACAGCGAGAGCGTCACGTCCTCGTCCAGAAGCAGGTGATAATAAGTCGCCGTCATCGCTCCGCGAAGGCGCACTGCTTCGCGCCCGTCATCAAGCGAACCGATCTGGGTGTGCACGCGCTCTTCGTTGAAGAGGTACTCGATTTTCGGGCCGTTCAGTTCGACCAGATGGTTCTGCGCGAGCATTAGGTCCGACTTTGCGCCGTAGTACGGGCTGCGGATCATCATCGGCTTGAATCGACCCATAGCCGGCAGAACCTGCTTCGCGACAGAGCGGATCTGAACGATCGTTTCGTCTTCGGTCAGCAGCAGATCACCGGGTTTCAGGTCGCTGATCAAGCGCTGTCCGTTGATTGTGCGCAGCATGGCATTCGCGCCGATGGTCGCCCAAGGACCGACAGGTTCGACCTCGTCCGAGATGGCGAGGAAGGTGAAGCCCTTCACGTTGCGCACGACCTGACCGTCCGTGCAGATGCGTTTCGCATCGAGGACCGACAGCGGGAACGGGCCGGTGAGTTCGGTGTAGAACATCTCTCCGTCAGGACCCATCGCGGCCAGCAGACCGCGGCGCGCAGGGGCGTCCCACGTGTACCAGAGCGTGATCGTGCCCTTGGCCTGTTCCATCGCGGTGGGCAGTTGGAATTCGATCTTCTTATCGCCCTGCTGGCAAACGAGCGTGATCAGGCCGTCTGCCTCCAGTACCAGCCGGAACACCGAATGCCACGGATCACGCGAGATGTAGCGCAGCAGGTTCTGGCGGCGTGCATTCGTTTCGCGGCTGTATTCGAACTCCATGACCAAGGTGCCGCGCGGAAGCAGCGACAGGGTGTTGAGCGGGTTCGACTTCGCCTTCTGCTCCAGCCCTTCGGGCTTGAAGTAGCACTGTCCGTGTTGGTCCCTGACGCCGATCCAGCTCATGCCGCACCTGCCAGAAGTACTGTCACTTCGTGTTGTTTCAGGGACATACGCGCCGTCGGGCCGTAGGAGGAATTGTCTGCCAGCTCTGGAAAGAGCGTCAGGAGTTCCTCTCTTACTTCTTCTTCGAAAGACGCGAGAACCGTGAAGCCGGGGTGGAAGCTTTCGGTCGGCAGCCCCTCGGCCAGAACGATCTCATGGGTGTCAAACAGCAGGTGGAAGTAGGTGACATCGCCGCCTTCGAGGCGGCGGACCGTGTCGTCATTCACCAGATCTTTGGCCTTGATCAGTACTTCGTCATGGCCGAACAGGAGCGCCGCGAAACCGTCGGTCAGATAGACGCGGTGCTGCGGGGAAACGGTGATCTCGCCGTGTCCGCCGAAGGTGTTTGCCTTGATCCGGATCGGGGCAAGGTTGCCGGTCGCAGCGACCGTGCGGGACCCGATCCAGCGGATCGGCTGCGGGCCGTTGTCGAAGGTGATGACCTGATCGCCGACTTCCAGTTCCTCGATCGCGATCAGGCCGCGCGTGGTCTGGATGCGTGTGCCTTTGGTAAAGCACGGCACGGTGTCGATGGTCGCCATGCCGACGTCGCTCTTGATGAGCGTATCACCGTCGAATGCACCGACCTCGTAAGTGAGGTTGATGGTCTCTTCGTCGCCGTCCGCCTGCACGGTGATCGTGCCGTCGCCGTTGACGGTGATGACCTGTCCGGTTTGCAGATTGATGACCGAGCCCGCAACAACCTCTTGATTGTTGATGTGCGTGATGCGCAGCACGCCGTTCGTGCCGTTGTAGTCGTTCGCTAGCAGGTCGAAGGTCTTTGTCTGATCCGGCGCGATATCAAGCTGGTCGTGACCCGCCACGAGCGATGTCTGCACGGAGTCCGCAGCGATGATCAGGTTGGAGTCATACTGGGCGTCACCAACGTCGGCGATACCGATGCGGATGGTGTTCACCTCGCCGCTGTTCACCGGCATGACGAGCGTCATCTTGACGGTAAAGCCGTCCATCTCGGTGTTGTACTGGCTTTCGGTGTTGGAAACGAAGAGGTTGAGGTTGGTCGACTGGTTGATGTTAGAAATCGCGGTGCTGCCGTCGCCGACAGACACGGGGATGTTTTCTCCATTCACCCAGACGCCGACGACGTCGTTGTAAATCGAACCGGTGTATTCGGGGTATTCTTCGGACGAGAACACGAAGGTCATCGTCATCACATCGCCGTCCGGAATGAATGTCACATCGAGGTAGGACGCGTCATAGGTGTTGGTCCCTGCAAGCTCGTTGAAGCCCGCATCGTTGTCGTTGTTCCACCAATGGTCGGTCGACGTGTTCGTGTTCTGGTTGGCTTGGCCGCGGCGGTTGGTGAAATCTTCCGCATCGCCCGTCGACAGGATCAGGCCGGTTTCTGATGGAACCACGCCGTCCGACAGATAGCCGTTGCTGTAGATTGCGGAAGATCCCGCGTCGCCGGTGAAGGATGCGTCAAGGACAGTGGTGCCGTCACCGAAAATCGTCTGCGCCATATCCACAGCGCTTGCGTTGGAGTCATACCCCAACTCACGTGCTTTAACCATTCGATCGCCTCAGCCTCAGCCAAGGTCAGTACGTCCAATTATTTTTATTGGCGGCTAACGCACACACCGCAGAGTTGTGACAACAAACACACGTCACGAATCTGGCTCGCCCTGCCTCGGGTCATTTTTATGAATATGAAGAATATACGAATGGTCATTCTGACCTAGTCTTATTGGACAGAGTTGCAAAATCGCACAGGAGTCTGTGACAGACTCGACACATGCACTTTCTGGTCCGATTGCATCACGCGGCGCGTGGGGCTACGCATCGGAAAAGGAGACCCGCATGACCGCCATTGATCCCGTCGATCTGACTGCCCGCCTTGTCCGTTGCCCGTCCGTAACCCCCGAAGAAGGCGGCGCGCTGGTTCTGCTCGAAGCGGAACTGTCGGCAGCAGGTTTTGAATGCACGCGGGTCGACCGCAATGGCACCTCGAACCTCTATGCCCGCTGGGGTCGCAAGGGCGCGAACCGGACGTTCGGTTTCAACGGTCACACGGATGTCGTGCCGGTCGGTGATCTGGACGCCTGGACCGTCGATCCGTTCGGGGCCGAGGTCAAAAACGGCTTTATGTATGGTCGCGGCACCACCGACATGAAATCCGGCGTGGCCGCTTTTGCTGCCGCTGCGATTGATTTCGTGCGCCAGACCCCGCCCGATGGTTCGATCGCACTTGCGATTACGGGCGATGAAGAAGGCGACGCTGAAGACGGCACGACCGCGCTGCTCGATTGGATGGCTGCCGAAGGCGAGGCGATGAGCGTTTGTCTCGTGGGTGAGCCGACGTGTCCCAACGAGATGGGCGAGATGATGAAAATTGGTCGCCGTGGTTCGCTGACCGCTTGGTTCACCGTGATCGGTGTTCAGGGCCACGCCGCCTATCCGCACCGCGCGAACAACCCGATGCCCGCCATGGCGCGCCTGATGGATCGTTTGTCTTCGCACGAATTGGATCAGGGCACCGAACATTTCGACGCCTCGACGCTGGCCGTTGTCACCATCGACACCGGAAACGCTGCGACGAACGTCATTCCTGCGCAGAGCCGTGCGACTGTGAACATCCGCTACAACGACCTCCACAGCGGGCAGAGCCTCACTGAATGGCTGCAAGCCGAGGCCGATAAGGTGGCCGCCGAATTCGGCCTCCAAGTCCAGATGAAGGTGAAGGTGTCTGGCGAAAGCTTCATCACCCCGCCGGGTGAACTGTCTGATCTGATTGCGAAATCAGTTGAGGCAGAGACCGGCCGCAAGCCCGTGCTCTCCACGTCGGGCGGCACCTCGGATGCGCGTTTCGTCAAGAACCACTGCCCCGTGGTGGAGTTCGGTCTGGTCGGCAAAACCATGCACCAAGTCGACGAACGAGTCGCGGTGGAGCAGATCGGACAGCTCAAATCCATCTATACACGCATCCTCACCGACTATTTCGGCTGATTGCGGGCCAAAACGGACTAGGTTTGCAGTATGATTTGGACGGTGCGTTCCCTGCGCACCGATGATAGTGCTGCCGAATGACCCGTATTCCTTCGAAAGAAGAAATCCTTCAGTGGATTTCCGACAACCCCACCCACGCAGCGAAGCGTGACATCGCCAAAGCCTTTGGCATCAAAGGTGCTGCGCGTATCGACCTCAAGCGCGTCCTGCGCGAGATGGAGAACGACGGCACGCTGACCCGCCGCCGTTCGTCCTATCGTGACCGCGAGAAGCTGCCGCCTGTGTCGCTGCTGCAAGTTCTGCCGCCTGACAGCAATGGCGACCTCTGGGCGCGACCGCTCGAATGGCATGGCGAAGGTGATGCGCCGACCATTTTGATGATGCAGAATGACGAAGACGGGCTCGGTCAAGGCGACCGCATCCTTGCGCGGATGACCGAGGTCGGCGGCGAGGAATACGACTACACGGCGCGCCTGATCCGCAAGGTCGGCACCAACCCGCTGCGCATCGTTGGCATTTACCGCAAGGCTCACGAAGGCGGTCGGATCATTCCGGTCGACAAGGGCTCCGACAAACAGTGGATCGTCCCCGCGAGCGCCGAACACGGCGCCAAGGACGGCGAACTGGTCGAGGCTGAGCAGTCGGGTCCGAAAGGCCGCCTCGGTTTGCCGAAGGCCCGCATCGTGTCGCGTCTGGGCGATCCCAGCGCGCCGAAGGCCGTGAGCCTTATCGCGATCCACCAGCACGGCATTCCCGATCAGTTCCCCGACGAGGTGATCGCTGAGGCCGATAAGTGCAAACCCGCTGGTCTGAAGGGCCGCGAAGACCTGCGCGATCTGCCTCTGGTCACGATCGACCCGCCAGACGCGCGTGACCGCGACGACGCGGTGCTGGCGATCCCTGACGATGATCCGAATAACAAGGGCGGCTTCCTGCTCTGGGTCGCGATTGCTGATGTGGCTCACTACGTGCGTCCGGGTTCCGAGCTTGACCGCGAAGCCCGCAAGCGCGGCAACTCCAGCTACTTCCCCGACCGCGTTGTGCCGATGCTGCCCGACCGTCTGTCGGGCGACCTGTGTTCGCTGCACGAAGACGTCCCGCGCGCCTGCATGGCTGTGCAGATGAAGATCGACAAGGACGGCCGTAAGCTGTCCCATCGTTTCACCCGCGGCCTGATGCAGTCGAAGGCGTCGCTCGCCTATGAGGACGCGCAGAAAGCCATCAACGGCGAGCCTGACGAACGCACTGAGCCGCTGCTCGACACCGTTCTGCGTCCGCTCTGGGGTGCCTACGCTGCGCTTAAACGCGCCCGCGAAGCCCGTCAGCCGCTGGAGCTCGATCTGCCCGAACGTCAGATCGTTCTGAACGACGAAGGGCAGGTCGCCTCGATCCAGTTCAAGGAACGCTATGACGCGCACAAGCTGATTGAAGAGTTCATGGTGCTGGCAAACGTCGCCGCTGCCGAAGAACTGGTGAAGCACAAGACCCCGCTGCTGTTCCGTGTCCACGAAGAACCGGGTCAGGAAAAGCTGGAGAACCTGCGCGAAGTCGCGCAGGCCAGCGGTCTGGTGCTGGCGAAGGGGCAGGTGCTGCAAACCCGTCACTTGAACCAACTGCTCCAGCAGGCCGAGGGCACGCCGAACGACGAACTGATCAACATCGCCACGCTGCGGTCGATGACGCAGGCGTATTACAGCCCAGAAAACTTCGGGCACTTCGGTCTGGCGCTGCGCAACTATGCGCACTTCACCTCGCCGATCCGCCGCTATTCGGACCTCATTGTCCACCGCGCGCTGATCAAGGCGCACAAGTGGGGCAACGACGGTCTGTCGGATTGGGATGTCGAACACCTCGACGCCACGGCAGAGCAGATTTCCAACACCGAGCGCCGTTCCATGATGGCGGAGCGCGACACGACCGACCGTTATCTCGCGGCGTTCATGTCCGAACGTGTGGGCGAGATCATCGGCGGCCGCATCAACGGGATCGCCAAATTCGGCGTCTTTGTGAAGCTGGACGAAAGCGGCGCCGACGCGCTGGTTCCAATCCGCACGCTTGGCACGGAGTTTTTCGAATATCATCAGGACACGCAACAACTGGTCGGCACCCGATCGGGCATGGTCGTTGCGATGGGCCAGCGCGTCACGGTCAAACTGATCGAGGCGCTGCCCGTCACCGGCGGCATCACGGCAGAGATCGTGACGCTTGACGAAAAACGGATCGCCAATGGCGGCGGCGCACGTGGCCGCGGCGGTAAGCCTATGAAGAAGAAGCTGAAAACGTCCAAGAAGAAAGCGGCGATCAAAGAGCGCAAGGTGAAGCGGACCCGCCGTTAACGGCGGTTTTCCGCGGGCCGATTTGGCAGGCAGAGGGTGCGGGCTAGTTCCGGTGTAAAGTAATTTACTAGGTGCCCATCATGCCCTTCTCCCGCCGCTCGCTCCTCGCAGCTCTAGCAGTTTTTCCCACCTTTGCTCACGCCCAGTCAGGGTTCGATGCGTGGGTGAGTGCGTTCAAATCCCGCGCGCGGTCGCGTGGCATCCGGCAGGACTGGCTAGACGTCGCCTTTGCCAACGTCCGCTACAATTCGGACGTGGTCGAGCGGGACCGTAATCAGGCTGAATTCAATCGCCAGATCTGGGAGTACCTCGACCTCGTTGTGTCTGACAGTCGTGTGTCCAACGGGCGCGAAGCCTATCGCCGACAGCTCAATACTCTTGGCCGCATCGAGGCGACCTACGGCGTGCCCGCCAATATCGTCGCTGCGATCTGGGGGATGGAGAGCGCCTACGGCACCCGTCGCGGCGATGTCCCCGTGATCGAGGCGCTGGCAACGCTGGCTTACGACGGACGGCGCGGGCGGTTCTTTGAAACGCAATTGATGGCCGCGCTTCGTATTCTTCAGGCAGGCAACGTCGCCCCCGCGCAATTCACCGGAAGCTGGGCAGGCGCGATGGGTCACACGCAGTTCATCCCAACGTCGTTCGAAGCCTATGCCGTTGATTTCGACGGCGATGGCCGCCGCAATGTCTGGTCTGACGACCCGACCGATGCGCTGGCATCTACGGCTTCCTATCTGTCCCGTTTTAACTGGCGGCGCGGTGTTCCGTGGGCAGTAGAGGTCCTGCTGCCGCGCACGTTCGATTTCAGCCAGTCAGACCGCAGCGTCAGCCGTATGCCGTCCGAGTGGGCGCAGCAGGGCGTTGTCGGCACCAACCGCCAGCCTGTGCCGGACTACGGCAGCGCGGGCATTCTGACGCCAGCGGGTGCGAGCGGCGTCGCTCTCATGACCTTCGCCAACTTCCGCACCATTGAACGCTATAACAATTCCGAAGCCTACGTGATGGGCGTCGGGCACCTTGCGGACCGGATCGCGGGTGGCGGTCCGTTTGTGGCGAGCTGGCCGCGCGGTGACCGCTCGTTAACCTCGGCAGAGGCGGCGGACATGCAAAGACGTTTGAATGCAATGGGTTATGATGCCGGTCCCGTCGATGGAAAGCCCGGTAGCCAGACACGTTCTGCGCTGCGCAACTGGCAGCGCAACGTTGGCCTGCCCGCAGACGGGCGGCCAAGCTTGCTGATGCTGAGGTACCTGAGGGGTTAGACCTTCGGGCCTAGTTCCGCGACGACCTGTTCGTAAACGGCGCGCTTGAACGGCACGATCGCATCCACCAGCTCATCCACAGCGATCCACTTCCAAGTGGTGAACTCGGGATGTTCGGACTGAATGTCGATCTGGTCGTCGGTGCCTTCGAAGCGGAACAGGAACCACTTCTGTTTCTGGCCGCGATACTTGCCCTTCCAGATGTGCGGAACGACGTCATGTGGCAGATCGTAGGCGACCCAATCTTCGGTTTCGGCTTCGAGAACGACAAGATCATCGGTCACGCCGGTTTCTTCCCAGAGCTCGCGAATGGCAGCGGTTTTGGCCTCTTCGCCGTCGTCGATACCGCCTTGGGGCATCTGCCAAGCATCATGATCGCGGTCATTGCGCTGACCGACGAACACCTTGCCCTCTTTGTTGGCGAGCATCACGCCAACGCAGGGGCGGTAAGGAAGTTTGGCGATGTCTTCGGGTGTCACAGTGTCGTCCTTGGCGAACCGGCGGCGCAGAACGCCGCCGGTGTTTCTTTACTCTTTGGTGTTCAGCGCGCTGAGGCCGCGGATAATGTCGATGGCGTAGGCCAGCTGGTAATCCTCGTCACGAAGCGCCGCAGTTGCTTCGGCTTCGGCAGCGTCTTCCTCGATCTGACGGATTTCGTCTTCGCTCAGGCTGTCGTTGACCAGAGCACCGCGCAGATCGGCTTCGGAACGCTGGGCGCGCTGGTTGCCTTCGTCCTCTTCGCTCACATCGGCAGGCATCGGCTGTTCGACGATGATGTCCGGCTGAATGCCGAGCGACTGGATCGAGCGACCCGAAGGCGTGTAATAGCGCGCGGTCGTCAGACGGATCGCACCGTCACCACGCAGCGGCATCAGGGTCTGAACCGAGCCCTTACCGAAGGACTTGGTGCCAACGACGATAGCGCGGCGGTGATCCTGAAGGGCGCCCGACACGATCTCGGACGCAGAGGCCGAGCCACCGTTGATCAGCACGACGATCGGCAGACCTTCGGCCAAGTCACCCGGCGTTGCGTTGAAGCGATCACCGTCTTCGGCGCTACGGCCACGGGTCGAAACGATCTCGCCCGCGTCAAGGAACGCGTCGGCAACGTAGATCGCCTGATTGAGCAGACCGCCGGGGTTGTTGCGAAGGTCTAGGATCACACCGTTAACGTTCTCGATGCCGCCAGCCTCTTCGACCTGTTCTTGCAGACCCGCTTCGAGGTCGGAGAAAGTCTGGTCGCTGAAAGTCGCGATACGCAGGACGACGGCTTTGCCTTCGGTACGCGCGCGGACGGCGGTCAGCTTGATGGTATCGCGGATGATCGACACATCGAACGGCTCGGCAGTGTCTTCGCGCACCAGCGTCAGAATGGTTTCGGAGCCGACCGGACCGCGCATCAACTCGACCGCCTCGTCCAGCGTCAGGCCAAGCAGGCTCTCGCCATCGACGTGGGTGATGAAGTCACCGGACATGACGCCAGCTGCATCGGCAGGGGTGCCGTCCATCGGGGAAACGACTTTGACCCAGCCTTCTTCCTGCGTGACTTCGATGCCGAGGCCGCCGAATTCACCGGTGGTCTGGATGCGCATGTCAGCAGCGTCGTCGGGCGACAGATAGCTGGAGTGCGGGTCGAGCGAGGTCAACATACCGTTGATCGCCGCGTCGATCAGTTCCTTCTCGTCGACTTCTTCGACGTATTGTGCGCGGATACGGTCGAAGATGTCGCCGAACATATCCATTTGCTCGTAGATGGTAGCGTTGCTGTCGTTTTCCTGTGCGATCAGCGGCCCCGCCAGCTGTGTCGTTGCCAGAACACCGAGCACGGTGCCGGTCACTGCGGCGAAAGCGAATTTTTTCATATTCCTACCTCTATTCGATCGCGAACCAAGTCGCGGGGTCTACCGGAGTTTGCCCCTCTCGCACTTCGAGATAAAGGCTCTCCGTCGCGCGTGCGCCCGCTCCTGCGTCGAGATCGGTCAAAATCTCGTCAACGAGAGGCGCATCGCCTCCCATCAGGCCGACCGGCGTTCCGGCTGGCAGCACGTCACCGACCTCACCAAACACATCTGCCAGTCCGGCGTAAATGAAAAGGATGCCCGCAGCGGGCTCAGTCACCACGACGTTACCGTAGTCGAGCAATTGTCCGCGAAAACGGAGCGTCGCCGCGACCGGAGTAACCACCATCGTGCGAGGCTGTGTTGCAATCAGCGTGCCCGGACGGACGATGCCGGCAAGGTCTTCTTCGTTGAAGCCGCGCAGGATGCGGCCCTGTACGGGCAGCGGGATTTCACCGCGCAGCGCCAGCGCATCGGGGGCCACGCCGGTGACGTCACCGTTGATCGTATCGTCGAGCCCGCTTGCCAGCGCATCGAGCGTTTCAACGGACGCGATCAGCAGAGCCATCTGCACCTGATCTTCGACGAAGCGTTGGGGCATGTCTTCGCGCTTGGAAACGGCTTCCGAAAGCGCGGTGCGCGCCGCTTGCGCTCCGTCGAGGCCCTCCGACAGCATTTCCGCAGCATTCGCCTGAATGTCGCGGAGGGTGGCGACCTCTTCCAGCTCGGCCTTCAGCTCGTTCGCCTGATCCTGAAGCGCAGGTGTCACATCCGCCACGATCATACCCGACCGCGCCGTGCCGAGTGCACCGGAGGGGTGTAGCAACAGAACAGGAGCGGGAGAGCGGCTCATGGATTGCAGCACGCCCAGCAGGTTGCCGATCTCGTCCGACTTCGCTTCGAGCTTCTGTTCGAGGGTGGTCTGGCGGATTGATGCCCTGCGCAGCCCCTCGCGAAGCGAAATCAGGCCTTCCTCGTAGGCTCGGACAGTCTCGGTCAGTGCCGCAACGCGGTCATCAGCCGAGGACGCATCGTCGAGCATAAGCGCAGCGGACTCGATCCGCTGCACCGCCGCCTGCGCAGCCTCTGCCGGACCGGTTTCCGCGATTGCGGCACCGGACCAGAGAGCAAATACAATTGCCGCTGCGCGGATCATCACTTGATCAGGCTTTCCCCGGTCATCTCTTCCGGTTTCTCCAGTCCCATCAGGTCCAAAATGGTCGGAGCGAGATCCGCGAGGCGACCGTTGCGGAGTGTCGTGCCTTCGGGCGCGCCGAATACAGCTACCGAAACGTGGTTCAGCGTGTGCGCAGTGTGTGCGCCGCCGGTTTCAGGGTCGATCATCGTTTCGCAGTTACCGTGGTCGGCAGTGATCACCATCGCGCCGCCAGCTTTTTCGAGCGCTGCAACGACCTTGGTCAGGCCCTGATCGACAGCTTCGCAAGCCTTGATCGCGGCATCCAGATCACCGGTGTGACCGACCATGTCGGGGTTGGCGTAGTTGGTGACGATCAGATCGTACCCTTTTTCGATGGCTTCCACGAACTTCTCGGTCACTTCGGGCGCCGACATTTCGGGCTGGAGGTCATAGGTCGCGACCTTGGGCGATTTCGGCATGTAACGGTCTTCGCCTTCCTCGGGCTCTTCTTTGCCGCCGTTGAGGAAGAACGTGACGTGCGGGTATTTTTCGGTCTCCGCCAGACGGAACTGGGTCAGGCCGTGCTTGGCAACCCAAGCGCCAAGAGTGTTGACGATTTCGCGCTTCGGGAAAACGGTCTCGTACCACTCGTTGTGGGCCGACGAGTACTGCACCATGCCGAGCAGCGCGGCGAACGGCGGCAGCGCTCCACGATCGAAGCCGTCAAACTCGGGGTTGCCGATTGCGGCGAGGATTTCGCGGGCACGGTCAGCGCGGAAGTTCAGGCAGAACAGGCCGTCACCCTCTTTCACGCCATCATAATCGCCGATGACAGTCGCCTTGATGAACTCGTCCATTTCGTCGCGACCATAGGCATCTTCGACGGCCTGCGCAGCGTTGTCGGCAGTGAATTGGCCTTTGCCGTCGACCATTGCCTCGTAGGCGGTCGAAACGCGTTCCCAACGGTTGTCGCGGTCCATCGCGTAGTAGCGGCCTGTCACGGTGACGACGTCGCAGCCCTCCGGCAGACGGTCGAGCAGGTCTTTTATGAAACCGTCAGCCGACTTCGGCGCGACATCGCGACCATCGGTGATCGCGTGCAGCACGACAGGCAGGCCAGCATCGCGCAGAACCTTGGCGGCGGAGACGATGTGGTCGATGTGACCGTGAACGCCGCCGTCCGACACAACGCCCATCAGGTGCGCGCGGCCGCCGGTTTCCTTGATCTTGTCGATGAAGTCGACCAGCGCTTCTTTTTCACCGAAGCTGCCGTCTTCCATCGACAGGTCGATCTGGCCAAGGTCCATGGCAACGACGCGGCCCGCGCCGATGTTGGTATGGCCGACTTCGGAGTTGCCCATCTGGCCGGTAGGAAGGCCGACGTCCGGACCGTGCGTAATCAGCTCTGCCGTGGGGCATTCGGACTGAAGACGGTCGAATGTGGGGGTGTTCGCAAGGGTCGGCGCGTTGGCGGTGCTGTCCGCGCGCTTACCCCAACCGTCGAGAATACACAGGACAACGGGTTTGGGTCGGCTCATAATCGGCTCCTTCATACTCGGGCAAGTCTTAGCGTTCCGTCGGGCCAAGGAACAGCCCTACGGTTTCGGCGGTATGAAAATACTGCGTGGAACAGCGATTTTTCGCAGATCGTGACTAGCCCGCCCCGATCAGGGCACCTGCGGCAAACACCAGTGCGCCGCCGACGACGACTTGGAATGCGGCGCGGAAGAACGGGGTGTCCATGTATTTGTTCTGGATCCACGTAATTGCCCAGAGTTCAACGAAGACGATGATCAGCGCGATGACGGTCGCCGTCCAGAAATGCGGGATGAGGTAGGGCAGGGCGTGACCCAGACCGCCGAGCGTGGTCATCACGCCCGTTGCGACACCGCGTTTGACCGGCGAGCCGCGGCCCGAGATTTGACCGTCGTCCGAAGCGGCCTCGGTAAAGCCCATGGAAATGCCCGCACCGATCGACGCGGCGAGGCCGACCTGAAGCGTGGTCATCGGGTCTTCGGTCGCAAATGCGGTTGCAAAGATAGGGGCGAGGGTCGACACCGAGCCGTCCATCAAACCCGCCAGACCCGGCTGGACGTAGGTCAGGACGAACTGACGGTGCGCGGCTTTTGCTTCGTCGTCGATGTGCTCGTCGGTCAGGTGCTCGTGTTCGAGGTCGACGGCTTTCTGGTTATGGCCCGCTTCCGCCGCAGCCAGATCGCCGAGCAGTTTGCGGGTGCCTGCATCCGAGGTCGACTTGGCCGCAGCAAGGTAAAACCGCTCCGCATCGCGCTCCATGTTGGCGGCTTCTTCGCGGATACGCTCGATGCCGAGGTTTTCGACCAGCCAGACGGGGCGGCGGGTGTAGTAGCCGCTGACGTGTTCGCGGCGGATCAGCGGAATCACATCACCAAAGCGGCGCTGGTGCTCTGCAATCAGGCGTTCGCGGTGCGTGTCTTCCTCTGCTGCCATCTCGTCGAAAACGGCCGCGCTGGCGGGGAATTCGGCGCGGAGGCTCTTGCCATACATTCTGTATATACGCGCATCGTCCTCCTCGGACGAAATTGCGAGAGCCAGAATTTCCTGTTCTGTCAGATCCTTAAACCGACGGCGCTGGGCGAGTGCAGAGAGCATGGCGACCTCCTAGGGTGTCTGCGTTCAGCCTATGCCGAATTGCCGGATTAGCAACCGTGACAGATTGGCCAAGCTCCGATACGGCGAGTGTGACTGACGAAAACGCCACGACACCGTGTGTCATGCAGTCATAAGCTTTGCTTGTGAGTTCGGCGTCGATGCGGCTAAACTCGGCTATCTCAAAGGAGTGGCCATGCCGGACGGCGATCAGGACATCAAACGCGGACGCAAGTTCGAACAGGTTATCGAAGGGGCACGCGAAGTGTTCCTGAGGGATGGCTTTGACGGAGCCAGCGTGGACGACATCGCCAAAGCGGCGGGGGTCTCCAAGGCAACGCTCTATAGCTACTTTCCCGACAAGCGCCTGCTGTTCATGGAGGTTGCACGTATCGAATGTCAGGTGCAGGCGGAGAATATCTCCTCTCGCGTCGATCTTAAGCTGTCCCTGCCTGACATGCTGAACTTTGCCGCGCGCGAGTTTATCGAAATTCTGACCCGTCCCTTCAATCGCCGCATGTACCGCATGTGCGTTGCCGAGGCCGAGCGTTTCCCTGCCGTTGGTGAACAGTTCTACACCTGCGGCCCTTCAAACGGGCGCATGAAAATCGGGAAATTCCTGAAGAAATACGTCGAGCGCGGTGAGCTGGCTATCGAAGACATCGACCTCGCGGCTGATCAGTTCGAGATGCTTTGTAAGGCCGACATCGTCGACCGTGGACTGTTCCTGAACCAGTCCGAATTCACCGACGCCGAAAAGAAGCGTGTCGCCGATGGCGCGGTCGAGATGTTCCTCGCCCGCTACGGTGTGAAGTAAGCCCCCGCCCGAAGGCGAGGGCCGTAAAGTTTAGTACACGACGACCGAACGGATCGACTTGCCTTCGTGCATCAGGTCGAAGCCCTTGTTGATGTCATCCAGCGAAAGCGTGTGGGTAATCATCGGGTCGATTTCGATCTTCCCTTCCATGTACCAGTCGACGATCTTCGGAACGTCGGTACGCCCGCGGGCGCCGCCGAACGCGGTGCCTTTCCAGACGCGGCCGGTGACCAGCTGGAACGGGCGGGTGCTGATTTCTGCGCCAGCAGCAGCCACGCCGATCACGATCGACTGACCCCAACCACGGTGCGAACATTCCAGCGCCTGACGCATGACAGTCGTGTTGCCGGTGCAGTCAAAGGTGTAATCCGCGCCGCCGATCAGGTCGCCACGACGCTTGGTCATATTGACGATGTACGGCACGATGTCTTCGCCGATTTCCTTCGGGTTGACGAAATGGGTCATGCCGAAGCGTTCGCCCCATTCCTTTTTATCGTTGTTGAGGTCGACGCCGATAATCATGTCGGCACCTGCGAGGCGCAGACCCTGAATGACGTTCAGACCGATGCCGCCGAGGCCAAAGACGACGGCGGTCGCGCCTGCCTCGACCTGCGCGGTGTTGATGACAGCGCCCACGCCGGTGGTGACGCCGCAGCCGATGTAGCAGACCTTGTCGAACGGCGCGTCTTCACGGATTTTGGCGAGCGCGATTTCCGGCAGGACCGTGTGGTTCGCGAAGGTCGAGCAGCCCATGTAGTGCAGGATCGGCGTGCCATCGAGCATCGAGAAACGCGAGGTGCCATCGGGCATCAGCCCCTGACCTTGGGTGCCACGGATCGAGGTACAGAGGTTGGTCTTCTGGCTGAGGCAGCTCGGGCACTCGCGGCATTCCGGCGTGTAGAGCGGAATGACGTGGTCGCCGGGCTTCAGGTTTTTAACGCCGGGTCCTACTTCGACAACGACGCCAGCGCCTTCGTGACCGAGGATGGCGGGAAACAGACCTTCGGGGTCAGCGCCCGAAAGGGTAAATTCGTCGGTATGGCAAATGCCGGTGGCCTTGATCTCGACCAGAACCTCGCCCTCTTTCGGGCCTTCGAGGTTCACGTCCATGACCTCGAGCGGTTTGCCAGCCTCAAGGGCGACGGCGGCACGGGTACGCATTAAGAAATCCTCCTCTGAATGGGTCCAAACTGCGATAAAGCGAGGGTGAAAACAACGTTGCTATTGATGGGTCTTCCCATTTCCTTTCAAATCGTTTCACCCGCTATGACAGGAGTAACAAGTGCGACGTTTTTCTTTCGTTTCCGTCATTTGCGCGATTTTGACCGGATGTGGAACCACCGAGTTGACACCACCACCGGCTTTTCCCGAAGAAGCCTACGACACTTGCGGTGGTTCGCAATACGCCGATTTGATCGGACAGCCGGACTACGCGCTGGAGAAAGTGCTCATCCTCGACGAGGTGCGAATTCTACGCCCCGGCGACATTGTCACGATGGAATACCGGATGCGCAGGCTCAATTTCGAGATCGATGAAAACGGGATCATCGACCGGATTTATTGTTCTTGAGACAGGTCAAACGGGCAGGGTGCTTGATTTGCGAAGAAAATACCGCAACTTTGAAGTATGACGCTGCAACCGCCCACCCCGTTTATTGGCTCGTCAGAGCAGGTGTCGTTTCACCGGACCGAGCTGCACATTATCCTCGGCCTTTACGGGCGGATGGTCGCTGCGGGCGAATGGCGGGACTACGGCATCTCCGCGCTGAAGGATGTCGCGGTGTTTTCCGTGTTTCGGCGGACCGCCGAATTTCCGCTTTACCGCATTGAAAAACGACCCAAATTTCGCATGAAGCAGGGCCAGTATTCCGTGATTTCGGCAGAGGGCATGATCCTCAAGCGGGGCAACGATCTGAAACAGGTTCTGGTGCCGCTGGAGCGCAAACTGATTCGCGCCGTCGATTAGATCCTGCGGTGGGTCCGGACGGGCCCGGTCCTGCGCAGCGCGTCATCCATATCCTCGATCGCGACTGCCATGTGATGCGCGTTGGCGTGGATGATGTTCTTATCGTCGTAAACAATCGCCACGTGACCCGGCCAGAAGAACAGATCGCCGCGCTCCGGTTTTGTGTCGGTTAGCGCCGCGCCGCAAGACTGTTCTTGCAGGTCACTGTCACCCGCGCAGTGTACCCCGCATGCCCCAAATGATGCGGACACCAAGCCCGAGCAATCGATCCCGCGTGTGGAGTTGCCGCCCCAGAGATACGGGACATTGAGGTGCAGCTCGGCAACAGCGACGGGGTCCTTGCGGCTGACGTCATTGCGCTCGATATGCTGGACCGGAACGTAGCCGAGCGGGGTCTTCGCGAATTTGTCGCTCGTGTCTAACACAGGCAATTCCGCGCCAAATCCGATGAAACTGAGGTTCGGCGATTTTATCGACGCTTCGCGGTAAATGTGCGTTCCGAAGGAGCTAATCCGGTGATCAGGAGCCCAATCGGTGCTGAGTTGCGCGGACAGAACGTAGCCGACGTAGCCGGTGCGTTGCGACTGGACGTAGCTCCAGCCGGCATCGTCTTCATACACGGTCAGGGGCGTGCCTGCCTGAAGCTGCCTGTCACGCCGACCGCCCGGAATGTCGAGTAATTCGACGAGCGGGGCCGCGACATAGGCGGTATGACCTTCGGTGTATCGCGGCGCGGTAACCGTCCCCTTAAGGTAAGCCGCCGCAACCCGCGAATTGGCAGGCGTGGTCCGTCTGTCGGTCATAGGCCGAGCATTTTTGGCAGTGCTTCGAGCAGAGCGCGGGCACCTTGGCCGACGCCGCCCTGCGGGCGCGCGGGCGCTGCGGAAGGCTGCCAGCCATAAATGTCGAAGTGCATGTAGCGCGGCGCATCGACGAAACGGCGCAGGAACAGGGCGGCCGTTATGGACCCTGCAAAACCACCCTTCGGCGCATTGTCGAGGTCCGCGACGCCCGGTTCGATCATCGCCTCGTAGGGATTGTGGAACGGCATCCGCCAGACCGGATCGGCGACCTGAACGGCAGCAATCGCCAGCGCGGATGCATCGTCATCATGATCGGTGTAGAACGGCGCCAGGTCAGGGCCGACAGCCACGCGGGCCGCACCGGTCAGCGTCGCCATGGAGACGATCAGATCGGGGTTTTCTTCGCTGCCATAGGTCAGCGCGTCGGCGAGGACGAGGCGGCCTTCGGCGTCAGTGTTGTTGATCTCTACCGTGAGACCCTTGCGGCTGTTCAGAATATCCTGCGGACGGAAGGCATTACCGGCGATGGAGTTTTCGACGGCAGGGATCAGGACGCGCAGGCGCAGCTTCAGCCCGAGGCCCATGATCATATGCGCAAGGCCGAGCACAGTGGCAGAGCCGCCCATATCTTTCTTCATCAGACCCATCGACGACGACGGCTTGATGTTCAGGCCGCCGGTGTCAAAACAGACACCCTTACCAACCAACGTCAGCGTCGGACCTTCGCTGCCCCAACGCATATCGATCAGACGGGGCGCGCGGTTCGCAGCGCGGCCGACGGCGTGGACCATCGGGAAGTTCTTTTCCAGCAGGCCGTCGCCAACGGTGACTTCGATGCTTGCGCCGTGTTCCTCGGCCAGTTTGCGGGCGGCGGCTTCCAGATCGGGCGGGCCCATGTCGGAGGCGGGCGTGTTAATCAGATCGCGCGTCAGGCGCTCGCCCTTGGCGATGGTCAGAATACGGTCTGCGTCGATGCCCTTAGGTGCGACCAGCGTCGCCTTCATCTCGCTCTGCTTGCGGTATCGGTCGAAACGGTAGGACGCCAGCAGCCAGCCAAGCGCGGCTTCTTCAAGTGCAGCGCCTTCGAGGCCTTTCAGGTCATAGGCACCTTCGGGCAGTTTCGCGGCACCCGCAGCGACAATAAACCTTTGGCGGCTTTGCGCTTTTTGGTCGCCCATTCCGATGAATGCGCGCTCGATGCCGCCATCCGTGTTCGGCAACGTCAGAACCTGACCCGCGCCGCCGTCGAACCCCTGCACCTTGGCCCAAGCCTGGGCGTTTTCCGTCAGTCCATTCTGGACAGCGGACCAGTTTGCAGAAGTGACGGCTTCGAGGGTGATTGCGGGGGCGTCGGGCGCAGCAAAGTTCAATTCGGGCTCCGTGGTTTTCGCCCAGCGTATCCATCCGCGCGGTGCCTGCAAGTCACTTCATTGCGCGTCTCGTGCGGTCCATAGATGCTCTGGTGCACGATGGACAAGCCGGCCCAAACGCGCCACAACGGCCGCCAGAGCCATCGGATCGTGGATTCTGGCACAGTTGATCATGTCCATCGCGACTTTGCCGATCTTGTCGAGGCCGTAGTGCTTGGCTGTGGCGGCGACTTCGTAACCCAGATCGGGCAGGTCGCCGAAATCACAGTCGAAATGTTTGGCCCTGATGCGGGCGAAGAGCACATCGAGCTCCTCGGTCGCGTTGGCGATAAGGTCCTCGGTATCAGTCAGACTGAGCCCGTGGAAAAGTTGGTAGGCGCGCGACGGATCGGTCGTGCCTGTGTCGGATGGATCGAGCCGCACGACGTTGCGGGTCTGAGGCGCGGGGGCGATACGATGTGTCTGTGTGTCTTGCATGAGTAGCTGGTTACGATCACTGTGGTTCCAAAGCGGTTTACGTCGCGTCGAGAAATGTTTCGAACTTCGCGCAAATGCCGCCTAATTAGCCGTGAATAAACGAACGGAGAGATGATGCATTCCGCCCGCCCGCTTCCCGAATATCTGGTCCGCCGCTACCAAGGCTGGAAAGCCACGGCATACACCGAAAACCGCGCTTGGTATCGCCGCCTTGCCGATGAGGGCCAGCGCCCCCGCGCGATGGTGATTTCCTGCTGCGATAGCCGTGTGCATGTCACTTCCATTTTCGGTGCGGAGACTGGTGAGTTCTTCATTCACCGCAACATTGCAAACCTCGTGCCGCCCTACACTCCCGATGGCGATCACCACGGTACGTCGGCAGCGGTCGAATACGCTGTCAGCTCGCTCAAGGTTGCCCACATCATCGTCATGGGTCACTCGCAGTGCGGCGGCGTCGCCGGTTGTCACGCGATGTGCCACGGCAATGCGCCTGAATTGGAAGAGAAAACGTCCTTCGTTGGCACTTGGCTGAACCTGCTTCGTCCTGGTTTCGAGCGCGTCTCGGAACTGCCGGAAGAGCAGCAGGTCAAGGCGCTTGAGCGTGAAGCCGTGCTGGTAAGCCTCGAAAACCTGTCGACCTTCCCATTCGTGCAGAAGGCGATGGAAGATGGAATGCTGACGCTCCACGGTCTCTACAATGACATCGGTGAAGGAACGCTGGAGTTCCTCGATCCGACGGACAGCAAGTTCCACCTGATCTAAGAGAGAGGCGCCGCGAGGCGCCTTTTTCACATCTGGATCATGCCTCGACCGATAACGCGGCGCATCCAACTCTGGCGCATGTAACGACGAAGAAGTGCGTTGCGGCGGCCTTGTCGGGCTTTGTCCAGAAGCGTCATCTATCTATCCCATGCGGCGGGGCTTCCTTCGCGAGCGATAGCCCAGCTCTTCGGCAAAGAGCGAAGCGATCTCGTCGCGCGTAACCCTGTTTTCGTCCTTCGCACGCCGCGTGGGCGCGCTGGTGGCAAAAGGCGTTTTTCGCCAAAGGATATCCTTGATGGTCATTTCACATGTCCATTCCAGAGTGCCTTCGGGGGCAAGGCCGTTAAATTTTAAGGTGACCGCTCGCATCCGGTGACGTCAGTGGATTGGGACACGGACGCCACCGGACCGAGGAAGGTTGGTCGAGCGAGCGAGGCGTTAGCGGATTGGGACACCACCGCCTCATGTCCAACACTACCTCAAGGTGTGATTCCATTCAGCTTCTACAACGGGGAAGATGTGGTGCAAAAGTACATAATGGAATATTCGTTCGATATTCCCGTATCGGGTTATGGAGATAGGAAGTTCTGCCTTCAGGCAGGCAGATGCCCGTCAAAAATGCGAACAGCCCGACCGAAGCCGGGCTGCTCTGCCAAGGTTGTAGCTGCTTAGCGTCCTTAGCGCTTCTTCAGCAATGGTCGCGGGCGATGCGGGTACTCGTTACCCTGTCCAAAGATATTCCGTTCCCACATTTCCAAAGAGGCCAATGCCGTGCGGCGGCCGTCTCTCGCTTTGACAAGAAGGTTCATTTTTCCGAGCCTTTCGAACTAGTTACCGTGAGAAAAGCACATGACGCGGTTTTGCAGCGATACGCGAACCACACAGGTGCTGCGAACTGAATTGCCAACCCGTACTCTTAACGCGGAACAAAGACCCATCGGGTTGTGGCAGTTGATGCTTTGTCATGGCGCTTTCCCCCTTGGCCGAGACACCTCACTGAGAAGATTTCGAGGCCCCCGCCCGTTTGTCTTCTCAATAGTGAGATTATCGCCGCGAGGGTTGGGCGGCAGTTGACCAAAGGACTGATCAAAAGCTGAAAAAGTCTATCAAATAATACGAATGTATATTTCTCAGGATCGGATGAATTCTCAAAAATAGACTTAGGTGGTGCAACATTTCCCGCACCACTGTCGGCGCCCCGGCGCGTTCGGTGAAATGACCTAGCGAAAGGTATCGGTGAGTCGCCAAGAGAATCGGCCTATCCCGAAAAGAATAAGGCCGCCCACCTTTCGGTAGACGGCCTCGAATGTTGCTGAAGGCTGGGATCAGCCCTTTTTCAGGCAGCGTTGGCCGAGGACTTCCGCGATCTGAACCGCGTTCAGAGCAGCGCCCTTACGCAGGTTGTCCGAGACGCACCAGAAGTTGATGCCGTTTTCGACGGTCACGTCCTGACGGATGCGGCTGATGAAGGTCGCGAAGTCGCCAACGCATTCGACCGGAGTGACATAGCCACCAGCTTCGCGCTTATCGACGACCATGATGCCCGGAGCTTCGCGCAGGATGTCGGTCGCTTCTTCCCAGTCGAGGAACTCTTCGAACTCGACGTTGATCGATTCGGCGTGGCCGACGAAGGTCGGGACGCGCACGCAGGTCGCGGTGACCTTGATGCTCTTGTCGACGATCTTCTTGGTCTCGGTGACCATCTTCCATTCTTCCTTGGTGTCGCCGCTGTCCATGAAGACGTCGATGTGCGGGATCACGTTGAAGGCGATCTGCTTAGGGTAAACCGACGGAGCGACTTCCTGACCGGGGACGTACATGCCCTTGGTCTGGTTCCAAAGCTCGTCGATGGCTTCCTTGCCGGTGCCCGAAACGGACTGGTAGGTCGACACGACGACGCGCTTGATCTTGGCGCGGTCATGCAGCGGCTTCAGTGCCACAACCATCTGCGCGGTCGAGCAGTTCGGGTTCGCGATGATGTTTTTCTTCGTGTAGTTCACGACTTCGTCGGCGTTCACTTCCGGAACGATCAGCGGAACATCGGGGTCGTAGCGGTAGAGCGACGAGTTATCGATGACGACGCAGCCTTGGCTGGCAGCCTTCGGTGCGTACTTCTTCGTCGCGTCCGAACCGATCGCGAAGAGAGCGATGTCCCAGCCGGTGAAGTCGAACTGTTCGAGGTCCTGGGTCTTCAGAGTCTTGTCGCCAAAGCTGACTTCGGTGCCGAGCGATTTTCGGCTGGCCAGCGCAGCAATTTCATCAACCGGAAACTCGCGTTCAGCGAGGATGTTGAGCATTTCGTGGCCCACGTTGCCCGTGGCGCCAACGACGACGACTTTGTAGCCCATCGGCCTCTCCTTGAATAAACCGTGTGCGCTATAGACCCAAAGCTGCGCGAGGGAAAGGCCCCGCGCAATTCTGTGTCATTCTGAACTATCTTTTGCGAACAGATAAATCAGCAGGCCAGCGCCCAGCAGCACCGCATATCCGGCAAAGATAATGGCGTAGCTGTCCGTGAGGCTCCGGTCATCGGTAAAGATGACCTTTGACAGGGGCGCGGCGGTGAACTGCACCACGCCCACGGTGCCCAGCGAGAAGAGGTTCAGCAGTGTCACGCCGCGGCCCACGAGGTGCGGCGGGATGAAGCTGCGACCGTGCGCCATGATGAGCGGGAAAGATGCGCCGAAGAAACCGATAATCGCCAGCATGATGGTAGCGTAGCCGACACCTTTGTTCGGGACGACGGCCAGCGCGAGCAGGGCAAACAGACAGATCGCATTCCCTGCCCAGACGACCCATTTGCGCGAACCGACCATGCGGTCAACGGGTCCGTAGGACAGGTTGCCGAAGATCATGGCGAGGCCCATCACCAGTGTCACCTTGCCGATCAGCGCTGCGTCCGCGCCAAAAACGTTGGAGAGGTACTGACCCGACCAAAGGCCGCGAAGCGAAGCGGCGGGGACGTAGTTCACGGCGACCATGGCGAACACAGGCCAAAGCGCGGGAATCTTCAGAACATCGATCACGCTACCGCGTTTGTCAGAGGTAACTTTCTCGGGGTCTTTCACAGTCAGTAAGACGAAAATCGCCACAACGAACGTAAAGCCGGCCATCGCCCAGATCGTCGCGCGCCAGCCGAACGCGTCGACAGCCCACGCGGTCGGGGCAGAGCTGAGGATATTGCCAAGCGATCCGATCCCGAGCGTCATGCCCGCCAGCGATGCGAAGACCGCAGCCGAGAAAACGCGGGCGAAGATATAGTAGGACGCCATCAACACCGGCGCGCAGCCAGCACCGATCAGCCCCATCGCAAGCGAGATGTGCCACGGCTCGGTCGCCATCGCGAAGACCGCTGCACCGCCAGCACCGCAGAGGGCAAAAAGCACCGTTGTCGTCAACTTTGGGCCTATGCGGTCGAGCGCCTCGCCCACGGGGATTTGCATCGCCGCGAACACCAGAAACCAGATGCCGGACGCGGCGCTGAGCGCCTCTCGCGTGGCGCCGATGTCGGCCTCCAGCGCAGGTGCGAGCACCGCGAGAAAGGCACGATAGAACTGACTCAGCCCGTAGGCTGCGATCAACACGATGATCCCGAGACGCATGAGAATTCCTCCGACGTCTCAGGTTGCATGTGGCCCGCGTTTGCGCAAGCTCCGTGAACGGTCAGAGTGCGCGGCTATGGCGACCTTCGGGCATGTGGTAGCCATCGATCTCTTGCGCGCAGAGGCGGGCGATCAGGCGCGCGGACTCGCTCAGCTGGATCACGTCGTTGGAGACTGTCAGGTGATCGCGGAAGCGTACAACCATGTTCTCGGTCATGCTGCGCAGTGCCTCGATCGACACGCCATGTTTGGCCGCGATCCGCGACAGGTCGAGCGAGAAGCTACACATCAGTTCCTCGATCATATCGGAGCGCAGGCGGTCATCCTCAGACATGGCATGACCGCGAGCGGTGGCGAGGCGGCCTTCGGAAATCGCGGTAGCGTACTGGGAAGAGGTCGAGATGTTCTGCGCAAAGCCCTGTGGATAACGCGAAATCGCGGAGGCCCCGATCCCAATCAGTACGTCTGCTGTGTCGTCGGTGTAGCCTTGGAAATTGCGGTGCATCGTGCCTCGCTCTGCCGCGATAGAAAGGCTGTCGCTCGGCAGCGCATAGTGGTCGATGCCGATCTCGTCATAGCCATCGGCCACAAACAGATCGCGGGCGATATCGAACAGGTCGAGGCGCGTTTCTGCATCGGGCAGCGCATCGGCGGGGATCATGACCTGACGCTTTGCCATCCACGGTACGTGCGCATACCCATACAGCGCCACGCGGTCGGGGTTCAGTGACAGCACGGCCTGCACCGAATGCGACATCCGCTCGCGGGTCTGGTGCGGCAGGCCATAAAGGATATCCATGTTGATCGAACTAACACCGGCCTTGCGCAGCATGTCGACCACGTCGCGGGTTTGTTCGAAGCTCTGCGCACGGCCGATGGCATTTTGAACGGATTCGTCGAAGTCCTGCACGCCAATCGACGCGCGGGTCATGCCTGCATCGCGAAGCGCATCAATACGGGCCTGATCTACCTCGGTTGGGTCGATCTCGACCGAGAATTCGAGGTCCTCGGCAAGCGGGCGGAAAGCACGCAACTCCGCACCAAGTTCGGCGATCAAGTCCGGCGGAAGCAGGGTAGGGGTGCCGCCGCCGAGGTGGATCTGGCTGATCAGCACATTTTCAGGAAGATGACGGTCCACCAGAGCCAGCTCGGCCTTCAGTTGGGCGAGGTACGGGACCAGCGGACGATCCGTCGACGTGCCTTGTGTGCGGCAAGCACAGAACCAGCAAAGCCGCCGACAGTAAGGTATGTGTACATAGAGAGAGACGCGCTGCCCCTCTGGAACGGCCTGCAACCATTGGGCTGTCGTGTCGGGAGAGACGTTGCCGTTAAAGTGGTTCGCGGGCGGATAGCTGGTATAACGGGGTGCGCGGGCGTCAAAAAGTCCCAGCTCTCGGAGTTGCTTACGACAAGCCATTGCACTTCCTTTCCAAAAATGGGTTACCATGTGCCCAGATGCGTGTGCGCAAATAGGGACTGTTGGTGATATGAGTGGTTTGATTTTGGATACGCACGTCCACTGCGAGGAGTGCCCGATCCGGCACCGCGCTGTGTGCGCAAGTTGCGATACCGACGAGCTCGAAGCGCTTGAACAGATCAAGAATTACCGCACCTACGAACCGGGTCAGTCGATTGTCTGGGCAGGCGACGAGATGTCGTTCGTCGGGTCGGTGGTGCGCGGGGTCGCCAGCCTGAGCCAGACGCTCGAAGATGGCCGTAAACAGATGGTTGGCCTGCTGCTGCCGTCCGATTTCATCGGTCGTCCGGGTCGCACGACGTCCCCCTACGATGTGGTTGCGGTGAGCGAGGTTGTCCTCTGCTGTTTCCGCCGCAAACCGTTCGAGAAAATAATGACCACAACGCCGCACGTTTCGCAGCGCCTGCTTGAAATGACGCTCGACGAACTGGATGCGGCCCGTGAATGGATGCTGATCCTTGGCCGTAAGACTGCGCGCGAGAAGATCGCCAGCCTTCTGGCCATTATCGCCCGCCGCGAGTCGACCATCGGCATGATGGACCTCAAGGGCGAGATCACGATCGAACTGCCGCTCACCCGCGAAGCGATGGCCGATTACCTTGGCCTGACGCTCGAAACGGTCAGCCGTCAGATTTCGGCTCTCAAGCGCGAGGGCATCATCGCTCTCGACGGCAAGCGCCGCATCCGCGTCGATGATTTCCAGGCTCTGCTCATGGAAACCGGCGACGATATGGACGGCGGAATGATCGCCTGATCGCATCATTTGACGGGCGCGCTGGAACATCAGTGCGCCATCAGGATCGGTAGGTCGGAATTTTCGAGGATTTCACGCGTTGCGCCGCCAAGAATCGCCTCGCGGAAGCGCGACGTGCCGTAGCCACCCATAACGATCAGGTCGTTTGAGTGGTCGGCCGCAAAGCGCAGGATGACATCCGACACCTTCGGCATCGTGCGGGCCAGAATGGCGATGTCGGGGCGCAGGCCATGACGGGACAGCATCTGGCACACCACACCGCCCGGATCGGAGCGCTCGGGCGAATGGCTCGGCGGGGCGATCATAATCATGTCGACGTTCTTGGCTTCTTTCAGCAGCGGAATCGATTTGCGGATCGCCGAGAGCGACTCGTCGCTTTCGTTCCACGCCACAACGGGCCGCGCGAAGGCGAGGTCGCCGACCGCGCGATCATCCGGAACAATCAAAACGGGTGCGTCGGTACCGAAGAGCTGCGATTCGAGCAAATTGACGTGCAGCGCATTACGACCGGGGCCGTAAGGCTTCGTCACAACAATCAGGTCCGAATAACGTGTGAGGCGCGAAATAGCGGTTTCGATGCCCATCTGCGCGATGGCGACCGTTTCGACAGTGGTTTTGGACATGTTCGGACCAAGCTGCGCAGTCGCCCATTTCCCCAGTTTGTCGGCTTGCTCCTGTGCTTCCTGAATGGAGGACTCCAGCAGGATGACAGAGCTACCGATCGGCATCGGGTCATAGCGAGTCGGGTCGACGGCGATGCAGTAAACATCGAGGTGCGCATTCACACGGGCAGCGAAATCCCGAGCAGTCGCTAGGGCGTGTTTGTCGGTCTTGTCGTCTGAAACGACAACAGAAACAGTCTTGTAGGACATCAGACCCTCCTAGATCCACGGACTCGCACGTCTCCCGCGAGCGGCTAAACGAGGACTAGCAGATGGTCGGCGGTGAATAATTGACATGGATCAAGGCATCACGTCCTCGCGAATGAGAAACCCCACCAAGAGCAAAACCCGTGGATGATTCCGGACGGGTATAAGAAGGGAACGCTTGATATGTGGGATTGGATCAAGATCGTGGTGCTGGGGGTTGTGGCCCTCTTCGCCGCTGTCGCTGCGAATTTCGCACGTGACCTGGCCTATCAGGTCCACGCGCTAATCGTTATGGCCGTCGCCGCCGGTATGTTCATCTGGACTGTCCGGCAAGTTGGAGAAAACAAACAGCCCGTCATCGACACCGGCTACAACGATGGGGTGATCCGCTACGGCGTCATCGCCACCGTGTTCTGGGGTCTGGCAGGGTTTCTGGTCGGCACATTCATCGCCTTCCAGCTGGCCTATCCGTCACTGAACTTCGAATTTCTGCAAGGCTACGGCAACTTCGGTCGCCTGCGGCCGCTGCACACCTCTGCGGTGATCTTCGCCTTCGGTGGTAACGCGCTGATCGCAACGTCGTTCTACATCGTCCAGCGAACCAGTGCTGTGCGCCTGTGGGGCGGTAACCTGCCGTGGTTCGTGTTCTGGGGCTACAACCTGTTCATCGTTCTGGCTGCGACCGGCTACCTGCTCGGTGCCACGCAGTCCAAGGAATACGCAGAGCCTGAATGGTACGTCGACCTCTGGCTGACCATCGTCTGGGTCGCTTACCTGCTGGTGTTCCTCGGCACGATCCTAAAGCGCAAAGAGCCGCATATCTACGTGGCAAACTGGTTCTTCCTGTCGTTCATCATCACCGTCGCGATGCTGCACATCGTGAACAACCTCGTCATTCCGGTCTCGTTCTTCGGTGCGCGTTCGGTTCAAGTGATGGCCGGCGTACAGGATGCGATGACCCAGTGGTGGTACGGCCACAACGCTGTGGGCTTCTTCCTGACCGCAGGCTTCCTCGGCATGATGTACTACTTCGTGCCCAAGCAGGCCGAGCGTCCCGTCTATTCGTACAAGCTGTCGATCATCCACTTCTGGGCGCTGATCTTCCTGTACATCTGGGCCGGTCCGCACCACCTGCACTACACCGCGCTGCCTGACTGGGCTTCGACCCTCGGCATGGTGTTCTCGATCATCCTCTGGATGCCTTCGTGGGGTGGTATGATCAACGGTCTGATGACGCTCTCGGGCGCATGGGACAAGATCCGCACCGATCCGATCATCCGTATGATGGTCATCTCGCTGGGCTTCTACGGTATGTCGACCTTCGAAGGTCCGATGATGTCGATCCGTGCCGTGAACTCGCTGTCGCACTACACTGACTGGACCATCGGCCACGTACACTCCGGTGCGCTGGGCTGGAACGGTATGATCACGTTCGGTGCGCTCTACTTCCTGACGCCGCGCCTCTGGGGTCGCCAGTCGCTCTACAGCCTCAAGCTCGTCAGCTGGCACTTCTGGCTCGCGACCATCGGCATCGTTCTCTACGCCTCGTCGATGTGGGTCACCGGCATCATGGAGGGCCTGATGTGGCGTGAAGTCGATGCGAACGGCTTCCTCGTGAACACCTTCGCCGACACCGTTGCCGCCAAGTTCCCGATGTACGTGGTCCGCGGTCTGGGCGGTGTCCTCTACCTCGGTGGCGCACTGATCATGGCCTATAACCTCTGGATGACCGCGTTCAGCAAACGCGTACCGTCCGCCCGCTCGGCTGCTATCGCAACCGCTGCCGAATAAGGAGATCGGAAAATGGGTATCCTTGATAAACACAAAGTTCTTGAAAAGAACGCCACCCTGCTTCTGGTTTGCTCGCTTGCCGTAGTGACCATCGGCGGCATCGTGGAAATTGCACCGCTCTTCTATCTGGAGAACACCATCGAGGACGTAGAGGGCGTGCGCCCCTACTCCCCGCTGGAGCTCGCGGGCCGCGAAATCTACATCCGCGAAGGGTGCTATGTCTGCCACAGCCAGATGATCCGCCCAATGCGCGACGAACAGGAGCGCTACGGCCACTACTCGCTGGCTGCGGAATCGCAGTACGACCACCCGCACCAGTGGGGGTCCAAGCGGACCGGTCCCGACCTTGCCCGTGTGGGCGGTCGTTATTCGGACGAATGGCACGTCGACCACCTCACCAACCCGCAGTCGGTTGTGCCCGAGTCGGTCATGCCCAAGTACGGCTTCCTCCTCGATCGCAACATCGACGGTGAGTACATCACCGATCTGTTGGAAACCCACGCGATGGTCGGCGTTCCGTACACCGAGGAAATGATCGCCAGCGCCAACGCCGACTTCCGCGTTCAGGTGAACCCCGATGCGGATTGGGACGGTCTGGTAGAGCGTTATCCGGGTGCGGTCGTGTCTAACTTTGACGGTCAGCCGCAGCTCACCGAAATGGATGCGCTGGTCGCCTATCTTCAGATGTTGGGCACGCTGGTCGACTTCTCGACCTTCACGCCTGACGCCAGCCGCTGACGGAGGGTGCGATGAACTACCACATCTTCCGCGAAATCGCTGACAGCTGGGTGCTTCTGGCCATGTTCATGGTCTTCGTCGGTGCAGGTTTTTGGGCATTCCGCCCCGGCAGCCGCCCCATTCACGACGACGCGTCCACCGTGCCCTTCCGGCACGAGGATGCGCCCGCACCCGACACGACTGATCTGGAGGCTCTGAAATGAGCAAGCACGACGACAAGAAAGAAGTCGAAACGACCGGCCACTCGTGGGACGGCATCGAAGAGTACAACAACCCTCTGCCGCGTTGGTGGGTCTGGGTGTTCTACGCCACCATCGTCTGGGGCATCGGCTACACCATCGCTTACCCCGCTTGGCCGGGCCTGCGTTCGGCAACCGCTGGTATCCTCGGGTTTTCGACCCGCGCTCAGGTGCAGGAACAGATCGACGCTGTGGATGCTGCCAATGCAGCCATGGTGAGCGAGCTGGAAAGCGTTGATCTTGCCACCCTCGCGGATCACCCCGAGCTCAACGGCTTTGCCGAAAACATGGGCGCCGCCGTCTTCCGTGCGAATTGCGTGCAGTGTCACGGTTCGGGCGCGGCGGGTGCCAAGGGCTACCCGAACCTGCTCGACGATGACTGGATCTGGGGCGGCCGCATCGAAGAGATCGCATTTACCGTCACCAACGGTATCCGCAACGAACAGTCGATGGACACCCGCGGCTATGGCGGCGTGATGCCTTCGTTCGACGGCGTGCTGTCGCACGAGGAAATCACCAACGTTGCCAGTTACGTGCAGCTTCTGGCCGGTGAAGCCACCGATGAGGCCGCCGCTGCCGAAGGCGAAGATATCTTCCTCGACAACTGCGCCTCGTGCCACGGCGAAGAAGGTCAAGGCAGCCTCGCCACAACCCGCGAATTCGAAGATCCGGAATATGCGACGGCTTCGGACGAAATGACGGGTGCTCCGCGTCTGAACGACAAGGTCTGGCTCTACGGCGGCGATCTCGCCACCCTCGAAGAAACTATCCTGAACGGTCGCGGCGGTGTCATGCCCGCTTGGCTCGAAGATTACCGCCCCGCAAGCGGTCTGACCCAAGCCGAAGTCAACGCGGTTGCCGCATATGTCCACCAGCTTGGCGGTGGTCAGTAAGCCATTCCACGCGGCGTTGCAGCCGCCGCGTGGCATACATCGGTCTGCCCCCTGTTCGCGCAAAACGCAGGACCGATGACTTTCCTCTCTGGCGAGAGGTACACCCCTGACCCTGTGTTTGGTCGGGGGTGTTTTTTTGCCTTACCCTACGTTTTTATTCCTGAATCGGGCACGCAGCTTTGACGATTGATCTGAGTCAAAGCACGGGCGCTCAAGGGGACGCAAAAGGAGGAACACGCGTCCACTCAAGTCAGGATAGTTCTATGTCAGCTCCGGCTCCCCAAGACCAACTCTATGCAGCGCGCGAGCCTGTATTTCCTCGCCGGGTCAAAGGAAAATTCCGCAATCTCAAGTGGGTAATCATGCTGATCACGCTCGGCATCTATTACCTCGCACCCTGGATTCGCTGGGATCGCGGGCCTGAGTTGCCGGATCAGGCCATCCTTGTGGATCTCGCCCATCGCCGGTTCTTTTTCTTCTGGATCGAGATCTGGCCGCACGAGTTCTATTTTGTCGCAGGGTTGCTGATTATGGCGGGCCTCGGCCTGTTCCTGTTCACCTCTGCCATGGGCCGCGTCTGGTGCGGATACACCTGTCCGCAAACAGTCTGGACCGACCTTTTCATCCTCGTGGAACGCTGGGTCGAAGGCGACCGCAACGCCCGCGTCCGCCTCTGGAAGTCGAAGTGGGACGCCCGCAAGCTGCGCCTTCGCCTGACGAAATGGGCCGCTTGGGTGGTCATCGCGCTGGCAACCGGCGGTGCGTGGGTCTTCTATTTCACCGACGCGCCGACGCTGGCAGTGGACCTCGTGACGGGGCAGGCTCACCCGATCGCCTACACCACGATGCTGATCCTCACGGCGACCACCTTCTTCTTCGGCGGCATCGCCCGTGAACAGGTTTGCATCTACGCTTGTCCGTGGCCGCGCATCCAAGCCGCGATGATGGACGAAGACACGCTGACTATCGGCTACCGCGACTGGCGGGGGGAGCCTCGCGGCAAACTGAAAAAGGCCGAGCCGGGTGTGCAGCAGGGCGATTGCATCGACTGTATGGCCTGCGTCAACGTCTGTCCGATGGGCATCGACATCCGCAACGGCCAGCAGATGGAATGCATCACTTGCGGCCTGTGCATCGACGCTTGTGATGACGTGATGGCCAAGATTGGTAAACCGCGTGGTCTCATCGACTATCTCGCGCTGAACGACGAGCCGCGCGAACGTGCCGGCGCGCAGCCGCGTCCGGTCTGGAAGCATATCTTCCGCCCGCGCACTATCCTTTATACCGCGCTGTGGAGCATCGTTGGCTTCGGCCTCGTCTTCGCGCTGTTCATCCGTCCGGACATCGAAATGACGGTCTCGCCCATTCGCAATCCGACCTTCATCACGCTCTCCGACGGTACGATCCGCAACGTGTACGACGTGCGCCTGCGCAACAAGCACGGCTCTCAAGAGCTCTTCGGCCTCGCGCTGAACTCCGAGACGGACCTCGAGCTTTCGGTCGAAGGCGTAGACGGCTCGTTGGTTCTTGTGCCCGCCGACTCGATGGAAATCATCCGTGTCTATGTCCAAGCCGGACCGGACAGCACAGCGGCGACGACCGACCGCACGGACTTCACTTTCTGGGTCACCGACCTGTCGACCAACGAACGCGCTTCGGTCGACACCATCTTTAACGGTAAGGAGACGAACTGATGACCGGTTTCTTCCGCGGCCCTATCACCGGCTCTAAATTCTTCGCGATTTTCGCATCGTTCTTCATCGTCATTATCGCCGTGAATATCGTTATGGCCACTTCGGCGATCGAGACCTTCCCCGGTCTGGTGGTGAAAAACTCCTACGTCGCCAGCCAATCGTTCGACCGTGACCGCGCCGCGCAAGAAGCGCTGGGCTGGACCGTCGATGCCACCGTAGATGGCGACCACATCGAGATCGCGATTACGAATGTGAACGGTTCTGCGGTCGAACCCGCGACCGTCGTGGCCACCTTCGGTCGCCCGACCACGACCCGTGATGACCAAGTGCTCGACCTGACATTCGACGGCTCCGTTTTCCGCGGCCCCATCGACTATGAGCCCGGCCAATGGCGCTTGTGGATCACCGCCACTGCCGACGACGGCACCGAGTTCAAACAGGAACTCCAAGTCCATATCAGAGGCTAAAATGGTTTACGTTGAAGCCCCCGGAGTTGCTGCCTGTCCTGCCTGCGTGGCCACCCCGATTGCAACCAACCGAGCTGCGAAATTGGCAAGTGAGGGGAGCCGTGAGCTGCACCTTTCGCTGCCGACAGTCCACTGCGCTGCTTGCATCCAGTCTATCGAAGGCGGTCTGTTGGCGCGTGACGATATCGAGGATGCGCGCGTCAACCTGACCCGTAAGCGCGCCACTGTCCGCGTCCCCGCAGGTATGTCGGACGAGCAGGTCGTGGCTGCGATTTCGGCGCTTGGCTATGAGGCAACGCCACTCGACGCTGCGACCTTGTCCGCCGGCGAAAGCGACCGCGCGGCCCGTGATCTGGCCATGCGTTTGGGCGTCGCGGGTTTTGCGATGATGAACGTGATGCTGCTGTCCGTCGCCGTCTGGTCTGGCGCAGCGGATGCCACACGGCAGTTGTTCCACTGGCTCTCGGCGCTGATCGCGCTGCCGACCATCGTGTTCTCGGCCCGCCCGTTCTACACCAGCGCGTGGCGCGTTCTGCGTGTTGGCCGCCTCAATATGGATGTCCCGATCACGCTAGCGATCCTTCTCGCCGCCGGAATTTCGGTGATGGAGACGGCCTATCACGGTGAAGACGCCTATTTCGACGCAGCTCTTTCACTGACGTTTTTCCTGCTCGCGGGCCGCTACCTTGATCAGAAAATGCGGAGCGTTGCGCGATCTGCTGCGACTGAACTGGCCGCGATGGAAACGCCGACGGCGCTGCGATTGACGGAACACGGGTCTGAAACTGTCCCCATCGGCACCATCGCGGTGGGAGACCTCCTGCTCGTACAACCCGGCGCACGGATGCCTGTTGATGGCGTGGTCGAGGACGGCACTAGCGACGTCGACCGGTCCTTCCTGACGGGCGAAGCCGATCCGGCGACCATAGGGACCTCCGACCAAGTCCGCGCGGGTGAGGTCAATCTGACCGGCGCTCTCAAGGTTCGCGCAACAGCCGTGGGCGAGCAGACCGTGCTTCACGCGCTGGCCGACCTTGTATCGGTCGCCGAGCAGGCGAAGTCCCGCTACAATTCGCTTGCCGACCGTGCTGCCAAAATCTACGCGCCGCTGGTGCATATCCTCGCATTCGCCGCGTTCGTGTTTTGGTTATGGGCGACAGCGGGAGACGTGCGCTATGCCCTTAACATCGCGGTGGCGGTCCTCATCATCACGTGCCCCTGCGCCCTAGGGCTAGCTGTGCCCGCTGTCTCAACTGTGGCGTCGGGCAAGCTGTTCAAGGCCGGTATCTTGGTCAAACATGCGACCGCGTTAGAACGCCTTGGCGAAATCGACGAAGTGGTTTTCGACAAAACCGGAACGCTGACGAAGGGCATCCCGCAGATCGTAACCCAACTCACGCCTGCTGATCTGGCGATTGCCGCAACCTTGGCCGAAGCGTCTGGCCACCCCCGTTCCAAGGCCATTGTCTCAGCCGCCTTCGCCAGCCGCGCGGATGTGCGTGACATCCACGAGATCGCGGGCATGGGCGTCGAAGGTATACTGGAGGGCCGCAAAGTGCGCCTCGGTCGCGCATCCTGGATCAGTGGCGGCGACAGTTCAACCGTGCTGGATCTTGGTGACCGCCATATCGCGCTCGAATTTGTCGACAGCCTGCGGCACGGCGCAGAGGATCTCATTGCGACGCTCAAATCCAAGGGCGTTCCGGTCACTCTGCTTTCCGGTGATACCGAAGCGAACGTCCGCCGGATGGCCGACACGCTTGGCATCGACAACTGGCAGGCAGGCATTCTCCCCCACGAGAAGGCTGATGTGCTCCAAGCCAAAGCTGACGCGGGCAAGCGCGTTCTCATGGTCGGGGACGGTCTGAACGACGTTGGCGCGCTAGCGCTGGCGCATGTGTCGATCGCACCTGCCTCTGCGCTGGAGGCCACGCGCGTGGCCGCTGACATGGTACTCGTGAAGTCCGACCTTTCGCAGATCGCGGTGGCGATGGAGACAGCCCAAAAAGCCCGTCGCCGGATCATCGAGAACTTTTCGGTCGCGGCGATCTACAACACCATCGCGGTGCCTCTTGCATTGATCGGCCTCGCGAGCCCGCTTTCGGCTGCTATTGCGATGTCGACCTCGTCGATTATCGTCTCACTCAACGCACTTCGCCTTCGGTAACCGCTATGGAAGTCCTCGCCCTTTTGATCCCTGTCTCGCTGCTCCTTGGTGGAGTGGGGCTCGCCGCGTTTTTCTGGACCATGCGAAACAGGCAGTACGACGACCCTGACGGGGATGCGCAGCGCATCCTGCGGACGGACTTCGACGACCAACCCAAGCAGTAAAACTGCCCTAGAACGCGAAACGCCGCATCGGATGATCCGCTGCGGCGTTTTCGTGAATTCGCGATAAATCGGGAAAATTGGTCGGAGCGAGAGGATTCGAACCTCCGACCCCCTGCTCCCGAAGCAGGTGCGCTACCAGGCTGCGCTACGCTCCGACCGTGGATCGCGAACTACCGATTCCGCATGGAAAGTGCAAGTGCGAAACAGGTAAAAACGCAGGTTTTTATTGGCTCATCTTCCGGCTGGGTTTGCCCGTCATGATCCGCCACAAAATCGATGCCCGCGGAGAGGTAACGGTTTCCGTCCGCAGTCGCGTGCGAGTGACCGGACGCTCGGTCGAGGTGCCGCCGCTGGCTTCGCGGAGAACGATGTAGATGCCCGAGGCGATGATCACCGAAGCACCGATCAGAACGGCGGTCGTCGGCGTCTCGTCAAAGAACAGATAGCCGTAAAGCGTTGCCCAGAGGATCTGGCTGTACTGCATCGGCGCCACGATGGCAGCCTCGCCCGCGCGGTACGCTTTGATCGTTAGGAAGCCGCCGCAGAGGCCGAAGATCGCGATCATGGCGAGCAGACCCATGTCGGTGATCAGAACCGGCTTGTAGAAGAACGGAAGCGCGCAACCCATGACGACGAAGTTGCCGATCATCGGGTAGAGCATCATGACGACCGAGCGTTCCTCTGCGCCGATCTTGCGCACGATGACCGCAGCCGATGCGCCGCAGATCGCAGCGGCAAGCGCAGCAAGGTGGCCGAGCGCCAGTTCTGTCGCGCCCGGTTGCAGCGCGATGATCACGCCGACCATGCCGACGCCGACCGCTCCCCAGCGATGTGGGCCGACCTTTTCGCCCAGCACGGGGATCGAAAGAATGGTGATCAGCAGCGGGGAAGAGAACAGAATCGCGTAGGTTTGTGCCAGTGGAAGCACTGTAAACGCATAGAAAGCAGAGATGCCGGTGATGACGGTCAGCATCGTACGCAGCATCATCCACCACGGGTGAACGGGCTTGAGCGTGCCCGCGGTCTTGTCGCTCATCAGGATAATCGTGACGACCGGAAAGCTCAGCAAGGCGGCGAAAAACACGATCTGGAAGGCCGAATAGCCGCTGCCGAGTGTCTTGATGACGGCGTCGTGGGTTGCGTAAACGCCCATTGCCATTAGGGCAAAAAGCGCCCCTTTGACGTTGTTCTTTACCACTTCGACCATCTTCAACTCCTGTAGTGCCGAATCCGCTATCACCCGCCTGATATGAGTCTTGCAACCCTAAAGGCGAGTATCCAAGCCACTTTCATTCCAAACAAAAACGGGCGCCCGCGCGGGACGCCCGATTGTTGTGCAGTGATCTTAAAAGCTTAGAGCGAAGCGTCCAGTGCTTCGACGATCTTGTCACCCATTTCGGTGGTCGACACCGGGGTGACGCCTTCGCCTGCCAGCAGGTCAGCGGTGCGAACGCCATCGGCGAGCACTTTTTCCACGGCCTGCTCGAGACGGGTTGCTTCGTCGCCCTTGTCGAACGAGTAGCGCAGCGCCATCGCGAACGACAGGATACAAGCGATCGGGTTGGCCTTGTTCTGGCCTGCGATGTCCGGAGCCGAACCGTGTACGGGCTCGTAGAGTGCTTTCGGACGACCGTTGGCCATCGGCGCACCGAGCGACGCGGACGGCAGCATGCCGAGCGAGCCGGTGAGCATTGCAGCAGCGTCGGACAGCAGGTCGCCGAACAGGTTGTCGGTGACGATGACGTCGAACTGCTTTGGCCAGCGGCAAAGCTGCATGGCGCCTGCGTCTGCATACATGTGCGACAGCTCGACTTCCGGATACTCTTCGTCGTGGATCTTCTGGACGACTTCGCGCCAGAGAATGCCCGATTCCATCACGTTGGCTTTTTCCATCGAGCAGACTTTGTTGCCGCGACGCTTGGCCAGTTCGAAGGCCGAGCGCGCAACGCGAGCGATTTCCGACTCGGTGTAGCGCTGGGTGTTGATGCCGACGCGCTCGTTGCCTTCGGTGATGATGCCGCGCGGCTCACCGAAGTAGATGCCCGAGGTCAGTTCGCGCACGATCATGATGTCGAGGCCGGCAACGACGTCTTTCTTCAGCGACGAGAAGTCGGCCAGAGCGTCGAAACACTGCGCCGGACGCAGGTTCGAGTAGAGGTCCATTTCCTTGCGCAGACGCAGCAGGCCGCGCTCGGGCTTCACCGAGAAGTCCAGAACGTCATACTTCGGGCCGCCTACCGCGCCGAGCAGAACGGCGTCGGCTTCTTGAGCTTTTGCCATGGTGTCATCGTGCAGCGGGGTGCCGTGCACGTCGTAAGCCGAGCCGCCGACCAGATCTTCGCTGACGTCGAATTGCAGGCCGCGCTTGTCGCCGTACCAGGTGATGATCTTCTTAACTTCACCCATGACTTCGGGGCCGATGCCGTCGCCGGCGAGGATCAGGATCGAGGGGTTGGACATCTCGTTCTTCCTTGTCTGAAAAGGTCTGGCACGAGGTATCCGTTTGCTGCCCAAGGGTCAAGAAAACAAGGTGCCACAATCAGGGCTTCAAGGGACAACGACATCTACCCAGACGAGCGCATGTGGCCCGCTATCGGAACGTTCGATTCCGGCAGTTCGGACCGTCAGATCGGCAGACGGTAGAACGTAGGACACGCGCAACGCACCGGGGCCGTCCGGCCAGTCGGCGGTCGTTTGATCGGGAAGCGGGTCCTGTAGCCGCGGGTCCGCGAGAAGCTGTGCGATAGCGGTGCGATTGCCCTCGCCGCCGTTTGGGTCGAGGTTCGCGTTCCCAGCTATAATGGGGTGGGGGATGCCGAGATGTTCGAGCCAGAAAAGCACCTCGTCGGCATTGCGCCGGTCATTGCGGTTTTCGGGGCCATCAAACACGGGCGGCGTCGCAGAGAATGCGAGGATGTTGAGGGCCGTCTCTCCGACCGCAATCGGCACAATCCAATGACCCGTCGTGGATAGCCACTGAATTTCGGCGAGCTCGGGCGGATCGGTGGAGCGGCTGTTAGGTGCGTCCCTCCAGAGGGTGTGGTCGAAAGAAACCACCTCGCCGATTGGCAACTTGGACAGGATAGCCATCCCGCCGTCCCCTTCGAACCGCCCGTAGCCTTGGGCATCGCGGGCGTCACCAAAGTATCCGTTCCTGTCGACATCGAGGCCCGTAGGCACTCCTGTATTGGGCGGTTTGGCAAACACGTTTGGGTAATCCAGCATCATCGCGAAAGCGGTTAGAGCAGCGCCGCCGTGGTCAAAGTCGAAATCGGTAAGGACAATGATGTCAGGGTCGACCGCCCTGATCGTCTCGACCGCCTGCAAGACCTGCTCTTCGCTCTTCAGAATGTCGCGCAGTAGTAACCCCGGCCCTCGACGTGACAAAGGCGCGGCGAAGGTGGCGATCCGGACGGTCTCGGCCAATGCCGGACCGACAGTCAGGAAAATCAGGCAGGCTGCAAGGAATCGGCGGAGGACGCGCGCTTGCGTTTGTCTTCGATCATCTGCGCCACGCGGCCCATTGCGATGCCGCGCATGAGGAGTGACGAAGGAATGAAGGCCCATGCCGATACCATCCAGATCAACGTGTGAGGATCGGACAGGCTGGCCGGATTGATCAGGCTGGAGCCGAGTTTCACAATTGCTGGGACCAAGAATGGCAGCAAAAAGCCTACGATCAGGTTAATCTGGCTGTCACGCTGAAGGCGGCCCACGATGTCTTCGCCCGTGGTCGGGTCAAACGTCGGCAGGTTCGTCCAGATATTCAGCGAACTGTTCCGACCAGGCCATTGGTGAACGCGGAGGCACAGGACGAAGTACGCGAGCGACAGGATCGACGTCACATAGGCGACGGCGGCGGCGGTGCGCACTGCGGTGCCAAGCGACGCGGGCGCGTCTTGCGGCAGCATCAGAACCATCAGGCGCACAGGTGAATAAGGGAAGTCGAGCAGCGCGCCGAGGCGGTAACCCATCGCGGTGACGAACATGGACAGCGTGGTGCTTTCGGTCGCGCCGCGCGCGATCATCGACAGCAGGAACACAGCAATGAACAGCGACAGGAAGCGGGTGCGGTTGTAGGGCGGAGCGTCGCGGAACTCGATCAGGCTGGGACATGCAGAGCTGTATTCCATGAGCGCGAACCCGCCCGCAGCCATGGCAATGAGCGCCACGATCTGGGACGTATCGGTGCTCGTGTTCGGCAGCAGAAGTGCGGGAGTTGCGATCAGCAACACCACGAACGCTGCGCGCACGATTGCTCCTGCAATACGTGAAATCACGTCCTGTCTTTCCTCGATATCGCTGGCTCCGATACTTTGCCGGGCCCGCTTCTTGTTTTTGAACCGCAGCGTGAAAGCGGTCTGCCTCATCTTTGACAAAATTCTGCCCACTTTAGGTTTCGTCTGCAACTCATGGGTAAATTTACATAAATTAAGGTGGCGGTTTTGGGGCAGAGGTGATGCGCGATTGCCACCATCCAGAACGGACCCGTCGTTCTCCCCGTGGTTGCCACAGTTTGTGACACAACATCTTGTGTTTTAGCCTGCCCAACAAAAAAGCGCCCCCGAAACCGGAGGCGCTCTGCGTACACATCAGTACTAGTGCTATCGAATCATGCCCAAGGGCGGTCGGCAGCGTTTTTGGCTTCGAAAGCGTCGATTGCATCGACGTTCTGCATCGTCAGACCGATGTCGTCGAGGCCGTTCAGGAGGCAGTGCTTTTTAAACGAGTCGACCTCGAACGAGAACGACTCGCCGTCCGAAGTGGTGACGGTCTGGCCTTCGAGGTCGACGGTCATTCGGGCGTTGGAGCCTTTCTCGGCGTCCTTCATCAGCACATCGACGACTTCCTGCGGGAATACGATCGGCAGAATGCCGTTCTTGAAGCAGTTGTTGTAGAAGATGTCGGCGAACGAGGTCGAGATCACGCACTTGATGCCGAAGTCGGCGATGGCCCACGGCGCGTGTTCGCGCGACGAACCGCAACCGAAGTTGTCACCGGCAACGAGGATCTCAGCATCGCGGTACTGCGGCTTGTTCAGGACGAAATCCTCTATCTCGTTGCCCTGACGGTCGTAGCGCATTTCGTCGAACAGGTTCACACCAAGGCCCGAGCGCTTGATCGTCTTCAAGAAGATCTTGGGGATGATCATGTCGGTGTCGATGTTCACGAGCGGCATCGGAGCTGCAATGCCCTGAACTTTTTGGAACTTTTCCATTACATCATCTCCCGAACGTCGGTCAGGTGGCCAGTGATTGCAGCGGCAGCAGCCATTGCAGGGGATACGAGGTGGGTACGGCCTTTGTAGCCCTGACGACCCTCGAAGTTACGGTTCGAAGTCGACGCACAACGCTCGCCTTCGGACAGCTGGTCGGGGTTCATCGCAAGGCACATCGAGCAGCCCGCCATGCGCCATTCGAAACCGGCTTCCTTGAAGATGTCGGCGAGACCTTCTTCTTCGGCCTGAGCGCGGACGAGGCCCGAACCCGGAACGACCATGGCACGCATACCATCCTTGACCTTCTTGCCCTTAAGGATCGCAGCGGCAGCGCGCAGGTCCTCGATGCGGCCGTTGGTGCACGAACCAATGAACACGGTGTCGATCTGGATGTCGGTCAGCTTCTGACCGGCGGTCAGGCCCATATACTCGATCGAACGCTTGGCTGCGTCGACTTTACCGCCCTTGAACGATTCCGGTGCCGGAACGACGGCCGAGATCGGCAGCACGTCTTCGGGCGAGGTGCCCCAGGTCACAACCGGTTCGATCTCTTCGCCCTTGAGTGTCACAACCTTGTCGAAGTGCGCGCCTTCGTCGGTGAAGAGGGTTTTCCAATATTCGACGGCTGCGTCGTACTGTTCGCCCTTCGGAGCGTGCGGACGGCCTTTGACGTAGTCGAAGGTTTTCTGGTCCGGAGCAATGAGACCGGCGCGAGCGCCGCCTTCGATCGCCATGTTACAGACGGTCATGCGACCTTCCATCGACAGATCACGGATGGCTTCACCACAATATTCGATGACGTAGCCGGTGCCGCCGGCGGTGCCGGTTGCGCCGATGACAGCGAGGGTGATGTCCTTGGCGGTCACGCCCGGCTTCAGCTTGCCGGTGATTTCTACCTTCATGTTCTTGGACTTCTTCTGGATCAGCGTCTGGGTGGCCAGAACGTGTTCAACTTCCGAAGTACCGATGCCGTGAGCGAGCGCACCGAATGCACCGTGGGTCGCAGTGTGCGAGTCGCCGCAAACAACGGTCATGCCCGGCAGGGTCCAACCTTGCTCAGGGCCGACGATGTGAACGATGCCCTGACGAACGTCCGACACGGGGTAGTAGTTGATGCCGAATTCCTTGGCGTTCGTGTCGAGAGCTTCGACCTGAATGCGCGAATCTTCGGTCATGGTCGACGCGTTTGCACGGTCGAGCGTGGTCGGCACGTTGTGATCCGGAACCGCGATGGTTTTTTCCGGCGCGCGCACCTTGCGGCCCGCCATACGCAGACCTTCGAACGCTTGCGGCGAGGTCACTTCGTGGACGAGGTGGCGGTCGATATACAGCAGACAGGTGCCGTCTTCGGATTCATGGGCGACGTGAGCGTCCCAGATTTTGTCATAGAGCGTCTTGGGCGACATGGCTCTTACCTTTTAGAATGTTGTGCTAGTCAGATCTTTCGGACGGGCGCATGACGATGCGCCCCGCGCGGACATCACAGTCGGGCGAGGATCGAACGGCTTTCGCCGTAGAACCGTTCACGCAGTCGCGTGCGGTCATCCATGTCAAAAAGGCGGATCATGGGTGGGCAGATATGCCTTTTTCGCGAGTCTCGCAAGGAATCTCTGTGTGCAACGAAAAAGCCCGCCGGTTTGGCGGGCTTGAACATTGTTTTGGTCGGGCCGGATCAGCCGAGGTAGACGACGCCTTTCGCATAGCTGCCGCTGGCCGCCGCGATGCCCGCGACATTTGCCGTACCGCCGAAGTCGGTGACCGCGATGGTGAAGACGCTCGTGTCCACATCTTCGGGCGCAACGCCGACCAGCACGAACGATGCGTTCACGAAGCTGCCGTTGAAGCCGTCGGGCGTGGTGACTGACATCGTCACGAGCGAGCCTGTGCCGTCATCAGTCGAAACGGACTGAACGTCGAAGCTAAGGTCGGCGTCGGTGATCGATGGAGCGGAGTTGCCGTCCTCGCCCACGATGTACGAGGTCTCGACGACCATGACGTCACCTTCGTTGGCAACGTAGTCATTGATGATCGCGATCTCGTCAGCGCCTTGGTTGTCGAGCCAGAACACGTCCGATCCGGTGCCGCCTGTCATCTGGACAGCCGAGCCTTCGGCATAGAGCACGTCGTCACCGTCGCCGCCGAAAAGAGCAGCGGATAATTCGGTGTTGCCACGCAGAATGATCGAGTCGTTGCCCGCATCACCGAACGCGACATCGGTCGGGGTCGCGCCGATGAAGTCATCGCCGCTGCCGCCGTGCAGAGTGTCCGCACCGTCGATACCATAGAGCGCGTCGTCACCCGAACCGCCGTAGAGCTCGTCATCGCCGTTGTTGCCGACGAGCACGTCGTCGCCGCTACCGGTGGTGATCGTGTCGTTGCCAGCACGGCCATAGATGGTCGCATCGCCGTCGGTGTAGGTCAGCGTGTTATCGTTCTCATCGCCCTCAAGGATCGTGGGAACGCTTTCGCCATTGTCACCATCACCGCCGCCCGGATTATCGAGATTCGTGGGAATATCATTGCCAAAGGCGCTGTCGTCGATTGCGACCGCAGCATCAATATATTCGGTGCCGTCGAGGTCTTCGGAGAAGTAGATGCCGATCTGGTCGGTGTCGATCTCCTCAGGCTGATAACCCATCACGGTGACAGAGTTCAGCGGGTCGTCGTAGCCGTCCATGTAGACGTCGATCTGCGTGCCGAAGTTATCGCCGTCCTCGATGTAGGACATGACATAGTTCAGGCTGTCGATGTCGCCGAGGCCGGCGGGCAGCTGAAGAACAAGCGTATCCTGACCCTGCTGATAGTCAGTCATGACCTGACCTGATTCAGCACTGTCGATCCAGAAGTAGTCCGATCCGTAGCTGCCGCTCAGCGTAGCAATATCGCTGCCGGTCGATCCGTCGCCGTCAAATACGAGAAGGTCGCCGCCAACATTGCCTTGCAGGGTGTCGCCCGCGCCGCCAATCAGCACGTCGTCACCTGTGTTGCCGACAAGCAGGTCGCTGCCTTCGCCGCCGGTCAGGAAGTCGTCGCCGTATCCGCCAACTAGCACGTCGTTCCCGTTGCCGCCGTCGAGGTAGTCTTCGTCTTCGTTACCTGCGAGGAAGTCGGCGCTCGCTCCGCCGTAGACATAGTCGCGACCTTCGCCGCCATACAACTTATCGACGCCGTTACCGCCAAAGAGGTAGTCAGACGCGCCGCCGCCAAAGAGCGTATCCATGCCGTCGCCGCCGGCGATGAAGTCGTCACCATCGTCGCCGTCGTCATCATCGCCATAGACGGTGTCGTCGTTTGGGCCCGCATCAATCGCGTCGCTACCTGCACCGCCGTAGATCAGGTCATCGCCAAAGCGGCCATTGATGACGTCGTCGCCCGCACCTGCCGTGATCGTATCGCCGCCGCCCAGAGCGTCGATGATGTCGTCGCCATCGGTGCCGATGATGTCGTCGGCAAGGTGGGTGGCGTCCATGGTTTCGTTTTCGTCGCCACCACCGCCATTTTCGTCATCGGTAACGTCGCCGCCGTCACCATCGAAAATTGCGGAGATACCCCAAGCGGCAAGCAGAATGCCGGGAAGAAAAAGTAACAGCATGTGAACACCCAATCCAAATATACGAAAGGATTAAGTGCCTACCCATTATGCGTCAACGTATAAGCATGTTTTGTGCCTTATTTACGCCCCATTTCACGAGTTGGGTTTCTGACCGCGAAACAGAAAACAGCAAGGGTTTGTATTGTCGGCAATTCGGCACTGTGCGAAAGGCAGCGCAGACAGAGAATCGTGATCGTCAGGTCGTGTTGAAAACACCCGTGGGTGCTGTTATTTTAAAACTACACTCAGCGCCGGGGTGGATCGGCGGCGCGTAACCTTGGAGGACGACGTTCTGTCTCTCAATGAACCGGCAGCTGGTGCTGCTCAGAAGGAGCCTGTGATGACGTCGGCTCAGAAAGCCGCAAAGAGCGATCAAGTGCTCGCGGCAATCCAGACCTCGCTTGATGACGACAAAGCCGAAGACGTGGTGAGCATTCCGCTGCGTGGCAAAACTCAGATGGCCGATCACATGGTCATCGCATCGGGCCGTTCGTCGCGTCAGGTTGCGGCCATGGCACAGCACATGGTGGAGCGGCTCAAAGCCGACCACAGCGTTCTGTGCAAGGTCGAAGGCGCCGATATCGGTGACTGGGTTCTGATCGACGCAGGCGACGTGATTGTGCACCTGTTCCGTCCCGAAGTTCGCGAATTCTATCAGCTGGAAAAGATGTGGCTGCCTGAGGGCGGTGCTTCCCAGACAAGCTGATGCGCGTTCACATTGTCGCGGTAGGACGCCTTCGGGCGGGTCCGGAGCGCGACCTCATCGACGACTACCTCAAACGGTTCGACCGTACGGGGCGGGCCCTTGCGCTCGGCCCGGCTAACGTGATCGAAGTCGAAGATAAGAAGAACGCAGGCATGGCCGCCGAGGCGGCTCTCATCGAAAAAGCGATACCGAATGGCGCGCTCGTCTGCATCATGGACGAGCGTGGCAAGCTCATGACGTCGCCGGACTTTGCCGACACGATTGGCAACTGGCGCGATACGGGGCGTCAGGATGTTGCCTTTGTCATCGGCGGTGCGGATGGGATCGACCCTGCGTTCCGTGCCAGAGCGGACGCCGCGCTATCCTTCGGTAAAATGGTCTGGCCGCATATGCTGGTCCGCGTAATGCTCACCGAGCAGCTTTATCGGGCAGCGTCGATCCTTTCAGGAAGTCCGTACCACCGCGCCTGACCGAAACGCTTTGCATGAGACAAGGGGCGTGCTAGCCCTTTGCGCATGTGGGCAATTTTCCTTCAAACACTTCCTTTTTTCGCATTGATCGCGCTTGGTTACGGCTCTGGCAGGACCGGTTTTTTTAGTACCGAAGCCACTGCCTATCTGACCAAATTCGTTTTCTATTTTGCTCTGTCAGCCATGCTCATCAGGTTCTCTGCGAACCTGTCGTTCGAGCAGTTGATCGACTGGCCCTTCATGGGCGCTTACCTCCTCGGCACGATGGCGATTTATATCGTCGTGACCGTCGTCGCGATGATACGGGGCAGGGGCGTCGCCGAAGCGGCGGTCGAGGCGCAGACCGGCGTCATCGGTAACGTCGGCTTCCTCGGCATTCCGATGCTGGTTTTGCTGCTCGGAGAGCAAGCAATCGGGCCAGTCATGATGGTGCTGGTCGTCGACCTGATCGTGTTCTCATCGCTCATCGTGATCCTGATAACCGGCAGCCGCGATGGCCGCGTGTCGCCGCGCATTCTGGCAACCGTCGGCCTCGGGCTGGTGAAGAACCCGATGATCGTGTCGATCGTTGTCGGCATGTTGATATCGGCGTCCGGAATGCCGATCCCCAAGCCCGCCAATGATTTCCTGTCGATGCTCGGCGCTGCTGCCACGCCCGGTGCGTTGTTCGCTATCGGGGCATCGCTCGCCAGCAAATCGGCCGAGCGTCTTGCGGTGGCGGGGTGGCTGAGCTTCTCCAAACTGATCCTGCATCCGGCGGCGGTGGCCTTCTGTGCCTATGTGGTCTTTGATATCGCGGCCTATCCTGCGTCGGTCATGGTCGCCGCCGCGTCGCTGCCTGTCGCGGGCAACGTTTACATTCTCGCGCAACATTACGGTGTTGCACCTGCACGCGTGTCGGCAGCCATTCTGGTCTCCACGGCACTGAGTATTTTCACGATCTCGGCGGTCATCGCCTGGGTCAGCGTTTGATGATGGAGGTTTCAATGGAAACTGTTTCCGAAAACCGCTGCTTTGGCGGCGTTCAGGGCGTATATCGCCACAAATCCGAAGCCACCGGCACCGATATGACGTTCGGTCTGTTCCTGCCCGAAGAGGCAGAAGACGCCCCCGTTCCTGTTCTCTGGTACCTCTCGGGTCTGACTTGCACGCATGAGAACGCCATGACCAAAGCAGGCGCTCAGGCATGGGCAGCAGAGGCAGGCATCGCGCTGGTGTTCCCCGACACCTCGCCGCGCGGCGAAGATGTTGCGGACGATGACGCTTACGATCTGGGCAAGGGCGCGGGCTTCTACGTCAACGCGACCGAGTTGCCGTGGGCGCCGCATTTCAAGATGTGGGACTACGTGGCCGAGGAGCTTCCCGCGCTAGTCACATCGAACTTTGCGATCAACGAGGACCGCCAGTCGATCACCGGTCACTCGATGGGTGGCCACGGTGCGCTGACGTTGGCGATGTCGCTTCAGGGACGCTACCGCTCGGTTTCGGCGTTCTCGCCGATCTGTAACCCGACCGCTAGTGACTGGGGCCGCAAGCAGTTCGCCAGCTACCTTGGCGAGGACGAAGCCAAGTGGGCCGCACACGATGCGTTGCTGCTGATGGCTGAAAAGGGCCTCGATATCCCGCTGCTCGTCGACACCGGCACCAACGACCAGTTCGGCGATCTGCTGATGACCGAAAAGCTGGCCGAAGCTGCAGTGAAAAAGCGCGCCGAGGCCGCGATCCGTCTGCAAAAAGGCTACGATCACAGCTACTTCTTCGTGTCGACATTCATGGAAGAGCACGTCGCATTCCACGCAAAGGCGCTCTGGGCGTGATCTACATCGACGCCGACGCTTGCCCGGTGAAAGCCGAGGTCGAACGGGTCGCCACCCGCCACGGTTTCAAGACGTTCGTGGTGTCGAATGGCGGCCTGCGCCCATCGCAAAACCCGCTGGTTGAAAATGTCATCGTGCCCGAAGGCCCGGACGTCGCCGACATGTGGATCGCTGACCGCGCCAAGGGGGGGGACATCGTCATTACAGGCGATATCCCCCTTGCTGCGAAATGCGTTGAGGCCGGCGCCCGCGTCCTCAAACACAATGGCGAGGCACTGACTCAAGCCAACGTCGGCAACGCGCTCGCAATGCGTGATCTGATGGCCGATCTGCGCTCTGCCGACCCGTTCCGCCAAGGTGGCGGCAAACCGTTTTCCAAAGCGGACCGCTCGCGTTTTCTCGATGCTCTCGAGCGCGAGGTCCAGAAAGTCAAAAGAGAATTTCCATGACGATTGAAGCAGTTATCTTCGACATCGGCAATGTGCTGATCGAATGGCAGCCCGAGCGGGTCTACGACAAATACATCGGCGAAGAGCGCCGTAAAGAAATGTTCGCCAGCGTCGATCTGCACGGCATGAACGATGGCGTCGATCGCGGCGCGAACTGGGAAGAGGCGGTGAAAGCACTCGCCGAGGCCAACCCCGCGTTCCGCGACGAAATCCTGATGTGGCACACCCACTGGCTCGAAATGGCGTCGCCGACGATCGAGCATTCCGTGCGTCTGCTCCGCGCTTTACGTGCCAAGGGCATCCCCGTATTCGCGCTGACCAATTTCGGCATCCAGACCTTCGAAATCGGAGAGACCGAGTACCCGTTCCTCAAGGAATTCGATCGCCGCTACGTGTCCGGCCACATGGGTGTCATCAAGCCCGATGCCGAAATCTACCGTATGGTCGAAGAGGATTGCGGCGTCGCGCCCGAGAAGCTGATCTTCGTTGATGACCGCGCCGACAACATTGCTGCCGCCGATGCGCGCGGTTGGAGAACCCACCAGTTCACCGGCCCGCAGGGCTGGGCGGACCGGCTGGTTGCCGAAGGTCTGCTGACCAAAGAAGAAGCGGCCTAAGCGGCGACCGCAGCGGGGCGCTTTTCGCGGATCGGCAAGTGCACGATCGCCGAGAACGCCCCAACGCCAACGCCGACCCACCACACGTAGGTGTAGGTGCCGTAGAGGTCATAGAGCGTGCCGCCCAGCCACACGCCAAGGAAGCTGCCCAGCTGGTGACTAAAGAATACGATGCCGTAGAGCGTGCCCATGTAGCGCAGGCCGTAAAGGTGCGCGACGAGGCCCGACGTGAGCGGCACGGTGGCCAGCCACAGCGATCCCATCATCACAGAGAACACGATCACAGTGACAGGCGTCATGGGTGCGAGGATGAACCACGCGGCGACCACGGTGCGCGCGAGGTAAACGCCTGCCAGTAGGTATTTCTTGGAATAACGCTTGCCTAGCCAGCCAGCCGCCAGCGTTCCCATGATATTGGCCACGCCGATAAGCGAAATAGCGGCTGCGCCCAGAGTCGAGGTGGTCGTGATACCCATGCCTGCAAGCAGACCACCGCTGGCGATGGGCGAGCAGACTTCGGCGACGAACGCAGGGAAGTGCGCAGTGACGAAAGCCAGCTGGTAGCCGCAAGAGAAGAACCCGAGAAAGATCATGGTGTAAGACGGATCGCGGAAAGCGCGGCCAAGGATCTGGCCCATGCTTTCTTGCAGTTCGGCCTTGGACGCCTGCGGGGCTTTCATCATCGGCAGCAGTGCCAGCACAGCGATGATCGCGGCTGCGAACCACAGGAAAACGGTCTGCCACGACATGAAGCCCAGCATGTATTCAGCGAGCGGCGCACCGAAGACCTGACCGGCAGAACCGGCGGCAGTCGCAATGGCAAGGCTCATGGAACGGTTTTCGTCCGAACTCGCGCGCCCGACAACGGCCAGAACAACGCCGAAGCCCGTACCCGCAACGCCGAAGCCGACGAGAACTTCGTACATCTGGTGCTGGATCGGGAGCGTCGCGCCCGCCGACAGGACCAGACCAACTGCATAAAAGATCGCGCCGAGAATGATGGCCTTACGGTCCCCAACACGCTCCGCAAGCGCACCAAAGATCGGCTGGCCGACGCCCCAAGCAAGGTTCTGGATTGCGATGGCGAGGCTGAAATCCGCGCGGAGCCAGTTGAACTCTTCCGCAATCGGAATCTGGAACACCCCGAACGATGCACGAATGGCAAAGCCGATCATCACGATGATACAGCCGGCGATCAAAACGGGGCTCAAGAGCGGGGTTTTCTGTTCCATGGTGCGATCTTTGGTGCGGGTTTTTCATCGCGTCAATTCATCGCGCAGCCGTCTACGATGAAAAATTGTGATGGCCCGTCGTTATAGTTCTGATCCGTCACAATCTTCCCAAGGCAGCAGGCAGGCGCTATGTCGCAGAATATGACCACAGTGATTGAAGCATACCGCGCTGCCGTCGCGTCCGGAAAACTGCGTGCCGACCCCGCTCAGGAAGGGGTTCTGGACGCGCTTGAACGCATTCGCGATGGGCTGACGAAACCGCCCGTGAAAAAGGGCATTTTCCGGTCCGCAAAGTACGAACCCGTAAAGGGTCTGTACCTTTGGGGCGGTGTCGGGCGCGGTAAATCCATGCTGATGGACCTGCTCTACGACCTGATCGAAGCGCCCAAACGGCGGAACCATTTTCACGCGTTCATGCAATGGGTGCATGCCGAGATGGGCAAAGCCCGTGCGCGCGGTGTCGATGACGCGATCGCTCCGGTCGCGGAGGAACTGGTCAAAGAAGTCCGTTTCCTCGCTTTCGACGAAATGCAAATCACCGACATCACCGATGCAATGATCGTCGGTCGCCTGTTTGAAAAGCTGTTTGCAGGCGGCGTGACTGTCGTGACAACGTCGAACCGTCATCCCGATGAGCTCTACAAAAACGGTCTGAACCGTCAGCTGTTCCTGCCGTTCATTGCGCTAGTGAAGGAAGAGCTAGAAGTCCGCGAACTCGTCAGCCCGAACGATCACCGTCAGGGTCGTTTGGCGAATGAGGAGCGGTATTTTACGCCGATCACGCCCGAAACCCGCGCCGCGGTGAACGCCGTTTGGGAGGATTTCTCAAAGGGCCGCAGCGAGTCGCTTGTGATCAAAGTCAAAGGCCGCGACGTCGAAATTCCGCGCTATAACAACGGCGTCGGGCGTGCGAGCTTCCATGACCTTTGCGCCAAACCGCTGGGTGCTGCGGATTATCTTGCGCTTGCTGACGCGGTGCGCGTGCTGATCGTCGACGACATCCCGTCATTGGGTCGCACGAACTTTAACGAGGCGAAGCGCTTCGTGACGCTGATTGACGCGCTGTATGAGGCGAAGGTGCGGCTCATCTGCTCCGCTGCGGCCCAGCCCGAAAGCCTCTACATGGAAGGTGAGGGTGCGTTCGAATTCGAGCGAACTGCGAGCCGCCTGCGCGAAATGCAGGATGCGAACTGGGGCAAGGACGCCTAGGCCACAAACAGAAAGACGAGCCGTTTTGGCCCGCCTCCCCGCCCTGCCTGGACTGGTGCTGTGAGGCTATGTGCCGGACAGCGAATGCTGCAACGAATCTAGCGAATCGAATGATTCGCGGTCAAGTGTCCTGAAGGTCGGAAACAGACTAATCTGCGTCGAAATAATTTGATCATATTGACCGCGCGGCGGTAAGGTCAGGCAGTTTTCCGATCCGTGAAAGATTCTCTTCCTATGAAAAACGCTGAAATCGCTGAACGTCGCACGTCTGCAATCGCTCGTGGGGTCGGCATGATGACCCAGATTTACGTCGACCGCGCCGAAAACGCCGAGGTGTGGGACGTCGAGGGTAACCGCTACATCGATTTCGCCGCAGGCATCGCCGTCGTGAACACCGGCCACCGCCATCCGAAGGTCATGGCCGCCGTTGAAGAGCAGCTTGGCCGCTTCACACACACCTGCCATCAGGTGATGCCGTACGAGAACTACATTCGTCTGGCCGAGCGCCTGAACAACGCCGTTCCGGGTGATTTCGAGAAGAAGACGATCTTTGTCACCACGGGTGCCGAGGCCGTTGAAAATGCGGTGAAAATCGCGCGCGCCTCGACTGGCCGCCAAGCTGTCATCGCCTTCGGTGGGGGCTTCCATGGCCGTACGTTCATGGGCATGTCGCTGACCGGCAAGGTGCAGCCGTACAAGGCCGGTTTCGGTACTATGATGCCCGACGTCTACCACGTGCCGTTCCCGATCGACCTGCACGGCACCTCGGTTGAGGATGCGATGGGCGCGATCCGTCAATTGTTCAAGGCCGACCTCGATCCCGCACGCGTCGCTGCGATCATTCTTGAGCCCGTACAGGGCGAGGGTGGCTTCTATCCGGCGCCTGCCGCTCTGGTCCGCGAAGTTCGTGCGATGTGCGACGAAATCGGCGCGCTGATGATTGCGGATGAGGTCCAAACGGGGTTTGGCCGTACTGGCACCCTGTTCGCGATGGAGCAGTACGACGCGGCGCCCGACCTCACCACAATGGCAAAGGGCCTTGCCGGTGGTCTGCCGCTGGCCGCTGTCACGGGTAAGGCTGAAGTTATGGACGCTGCCAACCCCGGCGGTCTGGGCGGTACTTATGGTGGTAATCCGCTCGGTATCGCTGCGGCGAATGCTGTGCTGGATGTCATCGAAGAAGAGGACCTCTGCGCGCGTGCCAACGAGCTTGGCTCCAAACTGCGTCAGCGTTTGGAGGGAATGCGCGAGTGGTGCCCGAATATCTCGGACATTCGTGGTCCGGGCTTCATGGTGGCCGTGGAGTTCGCCGCGCCGGTGGGCAAGGCACCTGACGCCGAATTTGCGGCGCGTGTGCGTGCAGAGGCGCAAAAGCGTGGCCTCATCCTGCTGACCTGCGGTGTCTACGGCAACGTTATCCGCTTCCTCGCGCCGATCACTATTCAGGACGAAGTGTTTGCGGAAGCGCTTGAGCTTCTGGAGCAGTCGGTCAAAGCAGCGATGTAATTCAAATGAGCGGCGCCTTCGGGCGCCACACTTTTTTGTCTCGCGCTGGTGCGCTCGGGCAAGGGGCGCTGCCCCTTGGACCCTGAGGTATTTTCGTCAGCGTGAAGGGTCAGCCGTTTTCGCGTAGGATGTGACCCGCAAGATAGAGAGAGCCGCAGATCAGGATGCGAGCCTGCGGGTTCGCCGCAGTGATTGAGCGGATGGCTTCGAGTGCGTTATCTGCGATGGCGACATTTTCGAAACCGGCGTTCTTCGCAGCTTTGGCGGTGATTTCGGCGGGAAGGGTGTTTGGCTCGCCGGGGATCGAGACAGCGGTCAGACCTTTGGCGATTTTTGCGAGGGGGCGCATGTAGCCGCCGGTATCCTTGGTATTGAGCATGCCGCAGACGAGGAAGGTGTCCTTGTCTGACATTCGGCTGAGGGTCGCGGCGACGGCTTCGCCGCCGGCGGCATTATGGCCACCATCCAGCCAGAGCTCTGCGGTGCCTGCCGCGTCGACCAACGGGCCGGTCTTGAGGCGCTGCATGCGGGCGGGCCAGAAGGTTTTGGTCACGGCGCCTTCGGCAGCTGCCTCGTCGTAGCCGAGATGGCGGAGAGCGGCGATGGCAGCACCTGCGTTTTGGATCTGGTGCGGGCCGGGCAGGGCGGGCATCGGCAGGTCGAGAAGGCCGCGTTCGTCCTGATAGATCAGGCGGCCGTTTTCCTCGTAGCTGTGCCAGTGCTGGCCGTAGGCGATGAGGGGCGCGCCGAGGCGGGCGGCGGTGCCCTCGATGACCTCCATCGCTTCGTCCTGCTGCGGGCCCACGATGCAGGGTACGCCGCGCTTGATAATGCCTGCTTTCTCTGCCGCGATCTTGGCGAGCGTGTTGCCGAGGAACTGTTCGTGGTCGATGGAGACGGGCGTGATGATGGTCAGCGCGGGTTGGTCGACTACGTTCGTGGCGTCGAGGCGACCGCCGAGGCCGACTTCGAGCAGGGTGTAGTCGGCAGGCGTACGCGACATGGCAAGCAGGGCGGCGACTGTCGTGATCTCGAAGTAGGTGATCGGTTCGCCGCCGTTCGCGGTTTCGCATTCCTCCAGCACGGCCATCAGATGCTCTTCGGTAATCAACTCACCAGCAAGGCGGATGCGTTCGTGGAAACGGGCGAGGTGGGGCGAGGTGTAGGCGTGGACCGACTTGCCCGCTGTTTCGAGACCGGCGCGGATCATCGCTTGGGTCGAGCCTTTGCCGTTGGTGCCCGCGACGTGAATGACCGGCGGCAGTTTTTGTTCTGGGTGGTCTAGCGCGTCCAGCAGACGCCACACACGGTCGAGCACGAGGTCGATCACTTTGGGGTGGAGGCTCATCAGGCGTTCGAGGACGACGTCGGAGGTCATTCGGGGCTCCAAGGGTGGTTATAAGTGTCTTTTACGAAAAACGCGCCGCGAAATAACTCGCGGCGCGGCATAGGTCGTTCGGATTACGGCATGGCCGCAGAAACCTGATTACTTCTCGGCTTCCGGCTGTGCTGCCGGAGTTTCGGGAAGGGCGATCGCTTCGTTTTCAGGCTCGGGCAGCTCGGCAATCACGGCGGGCTCCATGTTCATCATCAAGCGGATGATCGTCGCCAGCTCTTCTTTCTGCTTCGTGCGCGGGGTCACGCGGTCAAGCATACCGTGGTCGAGCAGGTATTCGGCGCGCTGGAAACCTTCGGGCAGTTTCTCGCGGATGGTCTGTTCGATCACGCGTGGGCCAGCGAAGCAGATCAGCGCGTTCGGTTCAGCGATATGAACGTCGCCCAGCATTGCGTAGGAAGCCGTCACGCCGCCGGTCGTCGGGTGGGTGAGCACGACGATATAGGGCAGGCCGGCTTCTTTGAGCATGTCGACCGCAATCGTGGTGCGCGGCATCTGCATCAGCGACAGGATGCCTTCCTGCATACGGGCGCCGCCCGCAGCAGAGTACAGAACCAGCGGACGACCCAGAGCGACAGCGCGCTCCGCTGCGGCGATGATGGCGTTGCCGACGTACATGGACATCGAACCACCCATGAAGCTGAAGTCCTGAGCGGCAGCGACGATGGGCGTGCGGAAAATCTCGCCCTCGGCCACGAGCATGGCTTCTTTTTCGCCCGTCTTCTTCTGGGCGGCCTTCATGCGGTCGGTGTATTTCTTCTGGTCGCGGAATTTCAGCGGATCTTCGATCGGCTCCGGAACGCTGACTTCGGTGAAGACGCCGCCGTCGAACAGAGCGTTGAAACGCTCGCGCGGGGTGATCGCCATGTGGTGACCGCAGTTGGTGCAGACGTTCTGGTTGTCGGCGAGCTCACGGTGGAACAACATCGTTCCGCACTCGTCACACTTGGTCCACAGATTGTCAGGTACTTCGCGGCGGGCGAAGAGCGATGTAATCGTGGGGCGGACGTAGTTTGTAATCCAGTTCATTCCGAAAGCCTTTATTCGCTGTCACAAGGGACATAAGCCTGCCCTTTGGGAAATGCAATCAACGCCTGATAATGTAGCGCGCCAGCAACCAAAGCGGCGCGATCTGAATGGCGCAAACCAATACGAGGCCGAAAATAACGGCAATTCCCTGAGGTTGCAAAAAGACATCCGCCTCGAACGGTGCGCCATCGGACATGACGTTCACGCGTAAAAGCGCAAGCGCAGCGAACGGTGTGTCGTCCGAGCCGACGACAAACATGCGGCTGAAGTTGATGGCAAAGTGCAATGCGATGGCCGGACCGATGGTGCCGTGGCGGGCTGTCAGGTCGGCAAACGCCAGTCCGAGCATCGTGGCCCAAATGGAATAGGCGATGCCGTAGTAGGTGGTTTCGGCGTTAAAAAAGTGCGCTCCGCCAAAGATGACCGACGGCAACACCATCCAGAGCAGTGGGTTTTCTGTCCGTGCTGCGATCTGTTGCTGGAGGTAGCCGCGGAAAAGGATTTCTTCGAAGCTCACCTGAATGAGCAGGAGCGGGAGGCCGATCACCATGGTGATGAACCAAGGCACTAATGGCGCGACTTCGAACGGGACGACCCAAGGTGGCAACAGCATCGCGACGAGCGAGATCAGCAGGGCGAATGCTCCGATCGGCACTGCGATATTGGCTGCTGACAACGAATTACCCATCGCGCTACGCAGCCCGCGCCCATGGAGGCGGTAGAGGACGAGGCGCAGAAGTAGCAGACCAACCAGCGGAGCCAGCAAAAGCAGCAATCCGTCCAGCGGCATCGGGTCCGACATCTCAAAGTCGTCGCCGTAGACAAACGGGCCGAAGACTAACGGAAACAGCAGGTAGTAGCCCATTCCGACCATGAGGAAGCCGGTGAGCGTACGGATCGGTGCATCATTCGGGCGGGCAGCTTCGGCGAATGCGCGAAGGGGCCGGTACGCGGCGGGCAATGTCATGGGGCTCAATGTAGTGCGCCGTATCCGCTGTCCGCAAGATCGCCGCAATTTTATAACTCATTGGAGTTGTTTGACTTGGCCGAGTTCCGTACACCTCTTGGCGGGACAAACGGGAGCACTCATGCGTTACGGCTTGTGGATCAAGGGCACACTGATCGGTGCGTCGCTCTTTCTGGCCGCTTGTGCCGAAGGGGCGCTGCGATTGCCGGTGCGCAATCAGGCGGTCTATGGCGGCGAAGCGCGCGTGAAAGCTCCTGAAGGATATTGCATCATCACCGAGGCCAGCCTGCCCGAGCACGGATTTGTCGCGATGGCGCCGTGCTACGTGCAATCGATCTCGACCACGCGGCCCGGAACGGATGCGGTGATTACGGTTCAGGTCGGCTCCGCCGGCTCTGCCGTCATTGCGGGGAACGAGTCAAAGCTGCGCGACATGCTCGGCACCGAAGCGGGGGGCGGCGTGCTTGCCTCCGACGGCAATGCGCAATCGATCCAGATCGACGCGGTCGAGGTCGTCGGCAACACAGTCGAAGTCCACTTCACCGATATGGGGCGTCCGCGTTTTGCCAACCTCGAACAGAGCGAGTGGCGGGCGTTCTTCGATGCAGGCGGTCGTCTGATGACCGTTTCGGTGCGTGGCTATGCGCATTTACCAGTCGAAAATGCCGAGGGGCTATCTCTTTTACATCAGACAGTTGCAGTGAATCGGGAATAGCGGTTACCAGCTTGACCCGACGGCGTGTCGGTGTTGAAGTTTCAAATCGCAGAATGTTAGCAGGAACCTACCGGATATGGGTCTGATCAGCCGCTGGAGAAATCGACTGACATCTGCGCGTATCGAGCGACTTCGTCAGGATGTCTCTAAGCTGACATTCGAAGACCTACGCCCCGCGCGTTCCCGTATGCGCCGTTGGCGCGCACTTTTGGACAACGGCATCAGGCACGCGAACGATCGTTTGCTGCTGCCGGCTGTCGGGTCGGAGCAATTCCCCCGCCCGCGCGGCACTGATTGGTCGTGGCGGCCCAATACCTGGCGCGTCCCGCTGGCAGAGCGCGGCGTTGTGTCTGTCGCCTCCCGTACGGTGATCGGCGACGAGATCACGCTGTTCCACGACTGCCGCTACAACGAGATGGCGTTCCGCCAGTTGCGCAACACGCGAGAGGCCGACCTTGCACCGTTCGGTCTGCGGCTGGAGGTGTACGAATTCGCGGGCACGTTCCTCAGCCTCGCGATCGACCTGCCGGATAGTGCGTGTGACGCTCTAAAAACCCGCCACCTGATCCGGATGGAGCCGATCGTCCAGTGCGAACGCCCTATCGAGATTTTTGCTCGCCTCAACATCAAACACGGCCCGAACGTCGAACAGATCGTGCGGGAGCTGGACCTTAATGCCGATCATCTGAGCGTCGAGTTCGACTTGGGATATTCGGACCTGAACGAAAAACGGATCGAGCAGGCCTGGGTCGATCTGATTTTCGAAGGTCCGCAGATGAATCAGGTTACGATCCGCGATGTCACTTTCTGCCGCTATCCGCGTGCCGACCTCTGAACAGGAGCCTTGTATGACCCTCACAATCGGACAGTCGCGTATCTTGGGTGGCAAATGGGATGCCGTCGTCACTGGCGCATCAACGCCGCCGAAAATCGCCGTACGCATTCTGGGTGAAGAGTTGCCGAACGTCACCGTGCGCGAGGCGGACGGCGGCTACCGCGTTTCCTGTGCGATCCCGTCCGATTACATTTCCGACGGCATCCAGACCTTCCTCGTGATCGACGCGGAAACGGACGAAACCATCGGTGATTTCGTGCTCGTGTGCGGCGATGTCATGGAAGAGGATATTCGGGCGGAGGTGGCCCAACTCCGTGCGGAGATGGACCTTCTCAAGCGTGCATTCCGCCGTCACTGCGTCGAGACGGCGAACTAAGTCTCAGACTTTCTCGTCGAAAATCGCCTTTGCGCGGCCCCAGACGTTGTCGTCTATGCGGTCCAGCGTGGCCAGATGCGGCAGTAGTTGGGACGCGTAATCATCGCTGCTCTCTTTCGGCAGAAGCGACGGCAGGTTGTCGATCGCCATCACGTCGAGCACAGGATTGTCGTGAGCACGCACGACCGGCTCTGCCCAAGTCGTTTCGTGATCATAGACTTTGACCGGAGAGAAATCGCTCTGCGGGTCGCAGGCGATGTCACCGATGACCCGCAGGTTCCGCTTGGCGGTTTTGGCAGTTTCGGGGACGAATACGGGGCACCCCGGGCTGGCGAGGATGCAGTTGAAGAACAGGTCATGTTCCAGCACTTCGGGGAACGGGCCGCCGCTTGCGGTTTCGGCCAGATCCCATTTGGTGACGGAGATGCCAGCGCGCTCGCAAAGGTCGGTAGCGCCCGTTCCGACACGCCCCAAAGCACCGATAATCAGCGCGCTGGGCGTCGCGCCTGCCAATGCATCGCGAACGGCCTGCGCCATCGCTTCGGCGCTCACGAACGTATCGACGGACGGACAGGTTTCGCCCTTAGCCTGAGCCGCATAGGCCAATCCACTGACCGCAGCGCCTGCGTAGCCCGCCCAGTAGCCGAAGGCCGCAACGCGGCGACCGTTCGCCGCCGTCAGGTATTCGAGGTCATAAAGTTTACCGCCGCCTGCCTTGAACCGGTCCAACAGGACGCGGCCCGAAGCCTGACCTTTGTAGGCATGGCCGAACATGATGTGGCGGTGCTTCAGCGGCGTACCAGTCTCGGGCAGTTCCTTCAGGCCAAAGATAATCGCGTCGGAGGGCGCGTGTTCCCAGCTTCCCTCGGGCGCAGTTTCGCAGCCGACCGCAGTGTATTCGGCAATGGGGATAATGCGCTGGGAGCTTTTCTCGACCGTGACGCGGAAACCTTTGGCGATGAGTTCCGCCGCGCCATTGGGTGTCAGGCCGACACGTTCTTCGCGCGGGCGCTGCTCGGCGCGGACCCAGAGATGGACGTTAGAAGTGGGTGCGGGCGTGGACACGGTCTGCGGCCTCCAGATGGGGAATTGCATTGAAACCGGCGAGGAGCGGCCCCACCGGCGAAACATGAACGCGGTGAAGCGAGCTGTTGTAAATCGGAACGGTCATCATCGCCATCTGGCGCGGCGCGAGGTCGAGCAGGTGCCGCATGATCATGGCGATAACGCCGCCTGACGTGATGCAAAGCACATTGCGACCGGGCTGAACGGCGAGGTCCAAGACCTGCGCAACGCGAGTCTCGAAGCTGGCGAACGTCTCGTGACCTTTGATCTCCGCACGGTGCCACGCTTCGATCACGAGACCGATGTGGTGAACGAACTCTTCACCCGTCGGAAGGGGCGTTCCGTTCGCATCGGACAGCGCTTTGCTGAGGTTGAAATAGTCGAGCTCGTTTAGACGTTCATCGATATCGAACTCATCGAAACCAGCGCCACGCGCGGTTTCGAGATGACGGCGCATACTGCCTGTGATGACGTGATCAAAGGCCTCGCCCTGTGCGTCAAGCCACTCGCCAAGCCACTCGGCCTGTTGGTGACCGAGCTCCGAAAGGCGGTCGTAATCGTCTTCATTATCGGCATGGGAGTTGGCTTGCCCATGACGCACGAAAGTAATCGTACCCATGAAAATTCCTTAGACTTCCGGCTCGGTAAAGAGGGGTTCGAGCCTCGCGCGCAGGGTACGCACAGCGTCGCTTAAAGTTCCATAGCCCGACAAATAAATCTGCACATTGTATCTTGATGCGTGGATCTGTCGGCCAGTGGGTTACTTGCGGATGATCTTTTTATACAGCAAAAACAGGAACATATTTGTATCCATTGTTGGTGCTGCGTCTGCGCGAAACTTTTCGCACGAGCAGCGACCGTTACATTCATGATACTAAAACGCGCTGCCCCTCCTGATTGTTTCATCAAGCAGGAACAAACCCCCTCGCAGATTGATTTCCCTGCCGTGACCAACGCGCGTTTTTCAGCGCAAAAGACTTAAAGGACTAAAGTCATGGCAAAAAGAACCAGCATTTTTGTGCTCGCAGCAGCCGCAGCAGTAGCAGCATCGGCAGCCGCCGCGCAGACCTCGACCTTCGCGAACCAGAATATGGCAGCTGATCAGGTCGAAGACATTCAGGACGACATCGAGGACGCAGCAGAGCGTGATAACTTCACGTTCGGTAACACCGGCCGTCAGGTTGGATCGTGGGGTTCGGTTTCGCTTCGCCTGACCGACTCGGACGTTGCACAGGGTAACGACACCACCGACCTCGGCATCGGCGCCAACTACGGTTGGTATGACGGTGTAAACGGTCAGGAGATCAACCTTGCCTACGCCTACGGTGAAACCAATGGCATTGAAGACAAGAACACTCTGACCGCAGGTTACGACTACACCCGCGACATCAACCAGAAACTGTTCGGCTACGGCTCGCTCGACATCGCATACGACAACCTCGCCACCGGCACTTCGGTTCGTCGTGACGCACTGATCGGCTTCGGCGTCGGCTACCGCGTGATCGAAGACGCGCAGACCGACTGGGCTGTCAAAGCAGGTCCGGGCTACCGCTACATCGAATTCGGTAACGACAACGAAGAAACCGAAATCGCTTACATGGTCGAGTCGAACTACGCTTACGCTTTCTCGGAAGACGTAACGCTGACCAACGACACCACCCTGATCGGTTCGGACTCGGATACCCGCGTCGTTAACGATCTGGCTGTTGCAGTTGGCCTGAACGACTCGCTCGCTCTGCGGACCTCGTACACTTCGGAGTACGGCGGCGAAGATCTGGGTTCGCTCGACAAAGTCGAGAACCTGCTCGGCGTTTCGGTTGTCTACAACTTCTAAGACAACCCGCTAAAACCCTCGATTTGCATTCCCGAGGTCTGGACGGACAGGAGCCTATGCTTCTGTCCGTTCTGCTTTTTGGGGGTAGCGGCAACGTAAACTGCCGAATCCCTTGACGGAATGTCGCACCCACCTCACTATGATTCTCGTTGGAAGGCTGCCGAGCAGTTTTTCCGGCAAGGAGGAGATGCCGTTGTTGGTTTTGTCCGCGTCATCCTAGGCGCACATGTATGGGTTGCACGCTAGGCACTCGGGCAGGACCGCTCTTCTTGGGAGGGAAAGGCGAATGCACAAACTCATTGCAACGGTGAATGTTATTGCCTGGTCCGGTTTCTGGGCCTTTGGCTATCTCGCGCTTTCGGCCGATGTGTCGAATGTCTGGCAGATGGTGACCGCTGCGTTGCTGGCCTTTGGTGGCGCAGCGATCGGCGTGTCGGCCTATTTCTGGCTGGTGCGTTATTCCGAGAATTCGGGGTACGCCAAATGCTCGAACCAGGTTGCGAGAGAACATCACCGTGAGGCGGAACCGGCCTGAGGTCGGAGCCGCAAAGTCAGTGGTTCGGCCGAAAGGCCTGTGACCACAGGTGGCCGCGGGGGAAGGAGGAGCCCCCGCTGGCCCCGTTTAGGACCCGGCTTCCTGTTTCATCTCGTTTAGGCGCTCCAGCGCTTCGGCGCGGGTATTACGGATGTTCGGCCTGATGCCACGGGTTTCGTGGCGGAGGCGGATGTCGGTTTCCGTCTCACTTCCCATCGCAAAGCGCACCGATCCCAGCGAGAATGTGTCGTGGAAAGAACGACGCCGCGCATCGAACTGTACCCACGCAGGAGACTGGATACGGGTACCGTTGTAATTCATCAGGAACCACCATTTCTGGCGCGTCTGGCGCAACAGCTCTTCGATCCAGTTGAATACATCGTTCACATCGCGGGAGTGTTCGTAGCTCAAATCAGTGAGGTCGAGCTCGCAGATGTCATTTTCACGGTCGAAGCTGACACGCCTCTGAATGTCCGGCTTCATATAATTCGGCGTGTGGAACAGTCGTTCCCGCCGTTTGCTCGGCAATGACTTCAGGTAGGCGACCGCATCGTCGCGGCTGCCGAAGTTCGTCTTGTCGTGCTGATCGGTGCCTTTGACGCGCTCAATGTAGTTCCGGTTGAATTCGGACGTGTCGTAATGGGCGATGCCCATCGCGTGGTATTCCTTCATGTCCATGCCGCGCTTTGTGAACGCGAACCACGCATCGCCGTCGATTTTGTAGTCCTTTGTGTTCACGAGGAAAAACCACAGCGGCTCGCCGGTTTCCGAAAGGCATTCCTCCACATAGTCGAATAGTGCGTTGGCATCGCCGGAGGTGTGGAAATAGAGGCCCTCGTAGCTGATCTCGCAGATCATGAGCGCTTCGTGCAGGATCACGCGCCCTTCGAGTGCATCATGGGCAAAGTCCGGACTGATCGCCGGAAACAGCTGTTTCATGTCTCGTCTCCTCCGCATTGGGCCGTGAAATGCCGCCGCTATTGGATAGCAACCCCGATCCGGACCAGAATCAAGTCAGATCCATTGACCGTGTTCACTGGAACGTCACAGCGCCGAGAGGCGTTTACCTGACGACAATCTGGCACACATATTGTGTCATGAGGAGGATGCGAGCCGTTTTTCAGGTTTGCTTTAGGTGGGCCATGCGCGGCGCGCCGGAAAGGAATTGATATGCGCGACTTTCTTCTGGGGACCGCCCTTGCGGCTCTGACCGCCAGCGGTGCCATGGCCGAGGATGCGGCCCTTCTGCTTGGAAACGACAGCTATGAACGACTTGGCCGCGTGACTCGCGGTTCGAATGTTCTGGAAGCCAGCGATGGATTGGAAGCGCTCGGCTTTAACGTCATCACGCTCCGCAATGGACGCGCTGATACCACCCGCGATGCACTCACATCTTTTGCGGACCTTGCGGATGATGCGGACCGCATCGTGGTCGCCCTGTCCGGCCGCTTTGCCCACGACGGCGACCGTAATTGGTTCCTGACATCCGAAAGCGCGGAGCCGCGTCTGTTCACATTGGGTGAGCAAGCAGTATCGGTCGACTCACTGCTGAACGTCCTCGCCGAAGCGCCTGGTCGCGCGTTGCTGTTGATCGGTGACGAAAGCGAAGGCAGCCAGTTCGGCAAATGGCTCGCGTCAGGCACCGTCGAAGGCACTATTCCGCAAGGCGTGACAGTCGCGACGGGTCGCCCGCGTGATGTGGCGGCTTTTGCGAATGACGTGCTGAGCCAACCTCAGGAAAACATCGCACCGTACTTCGAGGATTACAGTCTGACCGTTACCGGTTACGCGCCGGATACGATGGTGTTTATGCCCCAGCGCCCTTCCACCGTTCCCGAACCGCCGCAGCCGACCAATCGCGATGACGGTGCCGAGCAGGCTCTGTGGGAGGGCTCCCGTGCGCTGGATACCGCAGAAGCTTACCGCAACTACATCCGCCGCTTCCCCAACGGTGAACATGCCGAAGAAGCCGAGCGTCTGATTGCCGAAATCCTCGCCGAGCCGAACCGTGATGCGCGCATGGCGGAAGAGGACCTGAACCTCAGCCGCGATGCCCGACGCGAGATCCAGCGTGACCTTTCGCTGCTGGATTATAACACCCGCGGTATCGACGGCATTTTCGGCAATGGCTCCCGTCAGGCCATCACGAACTGGCAGCAGCAGAACGGCTACTCCCAGACTTCCTACTTGACCGAAGAGCAAATTGCCCGTCTCGACGCGCAGGCCAGCCGCCGTGCGGCAGAGCTTGAAGCAGAGGCAGAGCGTCGCCGTCAGGAGGCAGAGCGCCTCGACCGTGCGTTCTGGGAAGAGACAGGCGCGCAAGGGGACGAGCCGGGTCTGCGTGCCTACCTTGAACGTTATCCCGACGGTAACTTTGCCGAAGTCGCGACAGAGCGCCTTGCTGCGATCGAAGAAAACAAGCGCGCTGCCGCTGCTGCCGAAGATCGCAACGCTTGGGACAAAGCCCGCGATGCCGACAACATGGCCGCTTATCAGGATTACCTGAGTGCTTACCCCGAGGGCGACTTCGTTGGTGAAGCGCAGGCGCGCATTCAGGAAATCACCGAGGAGCGCGAACAGCAGAGCTCCAATGACGCTGCCCGCGCTGAAGAAGAAGCGCTGGGCCTCAATGGACTGACCCGCCGTCTAGTTGAAACCCGTCTGGCACAGATGGAGCTGAACCCCGGTCCTGTCGACGGCAACTTCAACGGCCAGACCCGCCGCGCCATCCGCCGCTATCAGGATCAGAACGGATTGCCGGTCACAGGCTTCCTGAACGAGGCCACTATCGTCAGGCTCCTCGCCGACGCGGTGAACAGCCTAAACCGATAAAGAAAAGGCCCCTCGCGGGGCCTTTTTCGTTAGCGGGCAGGAACGTAACGTTCGAGCAGGATTCGCAGCGGCGTTCCTGTGCCATAGTTCAGGTCACCGACTGCCAGCATATAGCTGCCGTTGGTGATCTTCGTCGCTAGCATCGAATCCAGACCGGCAGGGCCGTCATCGTTGTAGCCAACTTGGCGGCCCAGATCGTCGTAAAGGTAGACGAACGGATCACCGCCTCCGTCGACCGTGATGGCCTCGATCAGCAGCAGACCACCTTCGGGAACGTAAAAGCTGAACCATTCCACGTCGCCGTTGATACGGACATCCTGACGGATACGCGTGGTCAGGTCGGCCAGTTCTGTCATCGGATAGCTACCGTCGAGCGGCGGAGCGGCCTCACCGGAGGCGTAGCTCTGCATCAGCACCTCTTCGGCATCGTACTCATAGACGCTCACTGTGATCGGAGAATAGCTGTCGCTCAGCGCCTCCATCGTGATGCAGTAATCACCAGGATCGAGTGGGTCGACCATATCGATGCGGGAGTTCAAACCGTCGTAATCGTCGTTCTCGGTCAGATAGCCGCCGTAGTCATCGTAGAGCGTGATGTACGGGTCAGCGCTGTCGCCCTCTGCGGTGATAGTGACGCTCATCGGCTCGTCGATGGTGAAGCGCCAGTACGGCACTTCGTTGACCGATGCGGTGCCACTGGAGCCGATCATCAGCGGCTCGGCGTACATCGACGAGTCGCAGGTGAGGCCCGGCATATCGAACATGCCGTCCGAGCTGAACATGTCGTCTTCCAGCGCTTCGTTGATTGCCTCCTCGACGCCCGAAATGACCTCTTCGTCCATCACACCCGAGGTCAGGCGCTCGTGCTCCTGACGACCGATGCGCAGGTAGCTGGTCATCGGAGAATTGTCGTAGCTGCGCAGCAGGACGCAGTAGGTGCCCGAATCGAGGCTCGTTTCGACCATAGCCGAAGTGCCGCCGCCCGAATCGTCGTCCGTCAGCAAGAGCGTACCCGTAGAATCATACAGCTCGAACATCGGGTCGGACATTCCACGACCTTCGGCCTCGATTCTGACATCGGTGGTCGAAGACAGTTCAAACTGGGAAACATAATTGGTGCCGGACAGGACCAAAGCCATCTGCTCTTCAAAATCGGAGACGGTACTGATGTCGGAACCACTCGCATCGCCGCCGATCCAGCGAACCGAATTGACGCCTAGTCCGCAGGCATCCTGGCTTTGTGCAAATCCTGCTGTCGCCGTGGCCATCAAGGCTATCGTCGACAGCCCTAGGGCTAGTTTGCTCTTGGTCATTCGTTCCTCCGCAATCACACACTTGGGGTCAGCGTACGGGTGGGTGAACGGGTGAAACAAGCAAAAAACGCGAATAAAAAGAGGAGGTCCGCGCAAAAGAAGAGGGCGCGTTCTAAAAGAACGCGCCCTCAATTCCGATGTCCGCTTGATTAGCCCTGACGAGCTTTGAAGCGGCGCTGCGTCTTGTTGATCACATAGACGCGGCCCTTGCGGCGCACGATGCGGCAATCGCGGTGGCGCTGCTTGAGCGAGCGGAGCGAGTTACGAACTTTCATAGTCCAATCTCCTATTCGCGGCGCGGCGATTGCGCCTGGTTGCGTTAAGCCCGGAAAGGCCAGTGAATTAGATGGTGGGCGGTACTGGGATCGAACCAGTGGCCACTACGATGTCAACGTAGTGCTCTACCGCTGAGCTAACCGCCCACTTTTACCTTAGGATCGTCGCTTTCCGATGGTTCGGACCGTAACTAATCGCGTCGGGTGAGCGGCTCTATAAAAGGAGTCGAAAGGGTGATCAAGGGCTTTTGGCAAATTCATTTCTCGCTCTATAATTTTTTTGAGAGAGGAAGCCTGATGACCGTCCAGCCCTTTGAAGTTCTTGAGCCAATTCGGCTGACGACAAGCGTCCTATTCGCTTCGCCCCATAGTGGCCAGAACTATCAGGATGCGTTCGGTGATGAGGTGCAGTTGACCCGTCCGGTGCTGCGGTCTTCCGAAGACGCCTTTGTAGACAGGCTCTTTGATTATGCGCCGGAGCTGGGCGCCACGATGCTTTGCGCGACTTTCCCGCGCGCATATGTGGATTTGAACCGCAGTTCCGACGAACTCGACCCTGCCCTGATCGAAGGGATCAGGCGCGTTTCGCACAATCCGCGCGTCGTTTCCGGCCTCGGTGTGATTCCCCGCGTCGTCTCCGGAGGGCGGGCGATCTATTGCGGAAAGCTGCCGATGGCCGAGGCGAAGCGGCGTCTGGCGATGATTTGGCACCCTTATCACGAAAAGTTGCAGGAGCTGATGGACCGGAATTCGGCGCTTTTCGGAGAATCGATTCTGGTCGACTGTCATTCAATGCCCCACGAGGCGCTCGAATGTTCGCGTCAGACCGGTGGCACGCCCGAGATCGTCATTGGCGACAGGTTCGGTGCATCGGCGTCCCAGCGGCTGGTCCAGCAGATTGCGGCGGCGTTTCGGGATGAAGGGCTGACAGTCGCCCACAACACGCCGTTTGCGGGGGCCTTCAGCACCGTCACCTACGGCCGCCCCTCGCGCCGCCAGCACGCGATCCAGATCGAGATTGACCGATCACTCTACATGGATGAGGCGACGCTGACGCCCCATATTGATTTCCCCGACTTCCGCGCGATGCTGCGGCGGGTCTCGACGAAGATCGCCGCGCTCGGCGAACGGGAGATGCCGCTGGCGGCGGAATAGTCAGGCGCCCTTGTACCAGCGGATCTTCTTGCGAAACTCCGCGTGGCGTTTCGGAAAGCGTTGCGCGTGCTCCGCGACCAGCACATCAGCCAGATCGCGGCGTCCCATGCGGCGCGTGAGCCAGATCATCCGCTCCAGCGGCCTCGGCCGTCCGGGTGCGATCCGACGGATGCGGGTCAGCGTGTCGAATAGGCCGTGCACGTCGTCCTTCGCGTCGAGGATCGTCGCGCGGGCTTGTAGCATCGGGATACTTTCGTTCACCAGCTCGCTGTATTGGTTCAGCACGGTCTGAAGCGCGTTGGTCGCGTTGGTCTTGGTCAGCATCTCTGCAAGCGCTTCGACCTCGGGCTTTGAGAGGCCCGTCGGCGCGGCGCCCACGAGCGCGCCAGTAAACTGTGAGACCCTTTTTATCCCATCTGTCCCGAGCGCCACGCCGATGTGTCCATGATCATCGAAATTCGGGACCTGATCGGGCGTATCCCAGTTATGGTCGGCAAAGAAGGTAACGTAATTGGTTCGCGACACATGCGCCGCGCCAAAGAAATCGCCCCACCGACCAAGCGCAGTCTGTGCTGTGCCGATCTCGATCACATAGGCATCGGGACTTGCGAACATCATGTTGGCAAAGGCCGCGCCGTGGTGGGAGGCCATGACCTCGGCATTCGCCATCAGCGCAATCTGTTCGAGAGGGCTGTAGTCTTCGAACCTTAGCGCGGTGAAACCCTGCTCTTGCAGTTTGGCAACGAGCCGGTCCTCGTTCAGCATGTCCCGCGACCGTTCCGAGGATGGATTGCGCTGCACCCAGAACTTGCGCGGCAGCTGCGACGTATCCAGCCGGCTGATCGCAGCAAGGGCCCGTTCCCGCAGCGACCGCAGATCGGCCATGTAGCTGTTGTGCCTGAAGATGCGGTAGGCGTGGCGGCTGGTGTTCTTCAGCAGATGGCCCTGTCCTTGCGGCATAGCCTCTGTCGCCGGCGGGATGATGTCGTCGCGGGCGGTGAAGTAGTAGTGATCAAACCCGAAATCGATGATCGCGTCATCGAACTCCTGCGGCGTTTCGAGGAATTCGACTTGCCCAGCGATCTCGGGGAAGAGGGCATCGACGTAGGCGCGGGCAAACGCGGAAGGCTTCTGGCCCTTGTAGCAGATGTAGATCGGGCCGCGGTGCTTGAGGTCGACAGCAATTTGCAGGCGCGGCAAGGTCTCGATCAGGAAGTGGTAGTAGTTAAAGAGGTTGCGGGCCTCGATCACGAAGGGCCGATCACCGAGGTCTTCGCTCGTCACGGGGATCGGCGAAACCGTCGGGTCGGTCTTCAGATCGCTCAGGAAAGCGTTGGTCTCGACGACCGATTCTTCCTGCGTGCGTCCCGCGCCGTGCCACGTGTAGCGGTTGCGGAGGCGTTCACCCGCAGCGCCCGACAGCAGCCATTTTTCACCAATACCAACGACATTTTTCACAAACCGAACATCATGCGCGACAGCAGGGACACGGTTGAATTCGATGCCCTGCGTAAAGTTTCTTACGGTCATCGCATCGGCGATCACCTGATTGGTCAGGGTGTTGTGGTCAGCATAGTCACTGACCGAAAAGGCGCAGATGTTTGCCTTGGGCACATAGCGCCAATACCACTTTGGCTCAGTCAGCAGAGACAGCCCCTCATCACGACCGGGGACAAAGAAAAAATCCTCCGGTGCGAGAGAGTTATCGACTTTCGCTTCGCTCTTTGGGGGCATGATGCGCTCTCGGGATATCCTGGCTGCAACCTAGCGCAGAGCGCGGCCCTTCAAAATGGCGTCCTTGCCAAATTTTTCACGAATGGCATCCGTGGCACGCTCGGTCCGCGCGCGCTTTTCGGCATCGGGGTCGAGCAGGTCGCCTTCGCGATCAGCGTCGTCGTGCGTGCACAGGTCGCTGATTCCCACGCCGATGAGGCGGTAGGCCGACACGTGTTCGACCTGATCGAAGAGGCCGCGTGCGGTGCGGTAGATTTTGTCAGCCATCTGGGTTGGCTGGTGCAGGCTGATGCGGCGGGTCAGGGTTTTGAACTTCGCGGTTTTGAGTTTGAGCGTCACAACGCGTCCCGCTTTGCCCTTTACCTTGGCGCGGGCGCTTACCTGTTCGGACAGACGCCAGATGTGACCGTCGAGCAAATCGCGGTCCGTCGTATCCTCGTTGAACGTCGTTTCTTTGGAGATGCTCTTGACGGGCGCATTGGCCGACACACGCCGGTAATCCTCGCCCCGCGCAAGGTGCCATAGCCGTTGCCCCATTTGCCCGAAGCGGCGCACCAGATCGTCCTGCTCCCAACGGGAGAGGTCTTCGAAGGTGCGAATGCCTGCCCGTTCAAGGCTGGCTTGCGCGGCGGGCCCGATTCCCCAGATCATGCGGACGGAGTTGGGGCGAAGAAACGCGACGGTCTCCGCCTTGCCGATCACTGAAAATCCGCGCGGCTTGTCGAGGTCGGAGGCGACCTTCGCCAGAAATTTGTTGTGCGACAGCCCGATGGAGCCGGTCAGACCCAGTTCCTCTTTCATGCGCTTCACCAGACGCGCCAGCATGACGGCGGGCGGCGCGCCATGCATCCGCGCTGTGCCCGTCAGGTCCATGAACGCCTCATCGAGCGAGAGCGGTTCGATGGCGGGCGTGAGTTCATCCATCAGCGCTCGCACTTGGCGGGATGCCTCTGAATACGCCTCCATGCGGGGTTTGACGATCACCGCTTCGGGGCAGAGTTTCAATGCCTGAAACATCGGCATCGCGGACCGCACACCTTTGATCCGCGCGATATAGCAAGCCGTTGAAACCACGCCGCGTTTGCCGCCACCGATGATCACGGGCTTGCTGCGCAAATCGGGATTGTCCCGTTTCTCCACACTGGCAAAGAACGCGTCGCAGTCCATGTGCGCGATCGACAGGTCCCAAAGCTCCGGATGCGAGACGACGCGCGGGCTGCGGCACGCGGGGCAGCGTGCGCCCGTGTCGAATTGCGTCAGGCATTCTTTGCAAAGTGATGGCATGGGATTTGGCTATCTGGTCCGGTTCGTAATATGGGGGAAGCGAAGACGGATCACCAGTGGAGCTTTCCGGTGCAGGAGCCATTTGACGGGGCGAAAATCGCGATCCTGCGCAGGAACGATGTGCTCGTCATCCGTCGAGACGACAAGCCCGGCATTCCGTGGCCTGATTATTTGGATTTTCCAGGTGGTGGACGCGAGGGATCTGAAACCCCGTTCGAGACTGTCGCGCGTGAGGCCAAGGAAGAGGTCGGTCTGACCGTCCCCGAAGAGCGCGTCGTGTTCCATTGCCAGATGATCGGACCCAACGATCTGCCGGTGCATTTCTTTGCGCTTATGTGGGACGGGCTAACGGACGATATGATCAGGTTTGGCGACGAGGGCCAGTCTTGGGCCTTCATGCCGATTGAGGCATTCCTGCAAGCCAATGACGCGATCCCGTCGCTTCAGCAAAGGCTCCGGCTCGCGTTAGCTGCCCTAGAATAAGGGAAGCCCCGATAGTCGGGGAGGACTACCGGGGCACGAAGCGCTGAAATTGGGAATGAGGGACAGGCGCCTCGTTGCAAACTTTAGGTCACATCAGGATTTCAGTGGAATCCATCGGGATCGGGCTATCCGACATGCGCAGCGCTTGAGTGGCGAGGCCGAAACGGACCTGCTCGTCTTCGGTGTTGCGCGGAGCCGCGAGGCGGCAGGGGTAGCGGAAAGTGCCCATCGGGCGGGTGACATCGACGCGTGCTTCGAATGCGCCAATCGCATCGTTGTAGCTGATGTTATGGAGCTGGATCTGTTGCATCGGTATCTCCTGTGTTGCCCTTCGATAAGACAACAAGGTTGTGCAATATAAGTTCCAGCTCCGTGCAGTTTTTGAGAAGTTTTTTTTAGCGGTTGATTTCGCGGACGATGCTTTCGGCCATCGCGCGCGGGTCATCCGCTTTATGGATTGGACGGCCGACGACCATATGGTCAACGCCGGCAGCGACAGCTTGTGCCGGTGTCATCACGCGCTTCTGGTCGCCAAGGGCTGCACCGGCGGGGCGGACACCCGGAGTGACGATCAGGCGGTCATTGGCGACGGGGAGCGCGCGGATCAGTGCGGCTTCCTGAGGGGAGGCAATGACGCCATCAGCGCCGGCCTCGAGTGCGCGGGTTGCGCGTTCGACGACGATGTCCTGAACATCGCCTTCTTTATAACAACTCGCGTCTAGATCGCCGCGGTCGAGCGATGTCAGAACCGTCACTGCAAGGATCTTAAGGTCGCTGCCCGCTGCGCCTTCTTTCGCGGCGCGAACAACATGCGGATCACCGTGGACCGTCAGGAAGTCGAGGTCGAACTGGGCAATGCCGCGCACTGCCGCTTCGACGGTCGCGCCGATGTCGAAAAACTTCATGTCGAGGAAGATGCGCTTGCCGCGTTCCTGCTTCAGCTCGTTGGCAAGAGCGAGGCCGCCACCGGTGAGCATTCCGAGGCCGATCTTGTAGAAAGAAACCGAGTCTCCGAGCTGGTCCACCAACGCCAGACCTTCGAGGACGTTCGGAACATCGAGAGCAACAATCAGGCGGTCATCTGCTTTGGTCATGGTGGGGCAACTCCAGTGGGGACAAACGGCCCCCTTCTGTAAATTTGCCCCCGTCGAGTCAAGCTGCGTTCTTGTGGAAGATATGCTCGAAGCTACCAAGCAGACGATGGAAGAAGCCTTGGCCGTGCAATTCGCTCAGCGGAGTCTCTTCGATCGGGGCGGTGGAACGCAGATCGCTGGTGCCCATCTCGTGCATCCGCTCGGCCCGTTTGATCATGGCGCGGGCGACCGCGTTGGTGCTTGCATCGATCGGCGCAACGAGGCGGATCGGGTAAGTATAAGAGGTGCCGTTATCATCGACGACGGCAGAGGTTTCGAATGCGCTTTCCGCAGGGTTGAAGCGGATATCGTGCAGGTGCGTTACTACGTTTGTCATATCTGTTCTCCTTGAAAACAGGAGAGGCGTTTCATGTCTCTCGGTTGGAGAAAGAACAATCTGCCCTGTGGAAAAGTTCCTGAACCGGAACTTCACGCCCTCTCGAGGCATTGAAAATGGGCGGAGGATTGCCCACCTATCGATAGAAGGTCCGCAACACAGGTACGCCTCTTTTGGGTGCCGATTATCCCCGCGGATGCTTGTTAGAGGAGAGTAACCGATGAACATGGAAAAGTTCACGGAACGGTCGCGCGGTTTCATTCAGGCTGCTCAGACCATTGCCATGCGGGAAAGCCACCAGCGTCTGGCTCCCGAACACCTGCTGAAAGCATTGATGGACGATGACCAGGGGCTTGCTGCCAATCTGATCACCCGCGCGGGCGGTGACGCGAATGCCGTGCGCATGGCCGTCGATACCGCCGTCGCCAAGAACCCCAAGGTTTCGGGCGATGCTGGGCAGGTTTACCTTGATAGTGCCACCGGCAAAGTGCTGGACGAAGCCGAGAAAGTTGCCACCAAGGCCGGTGACAGCTTTGTGCCGGTCGAACGTCTGCTGATGGCGCTTGCAATGGTGAAATCCAAAGCCGCCGACGCATTGTCGGCTGGTAAGGTGACGCCGCAGACACTCAACACTGCGATCAACGACATCCGCAAAGGCCGCACTGCCGACAGCGCGTCTGCCGAAGAAGGCTATGACGCACTGAAAAAGTATGCCCGCGACCTGACCGAAGCTGCCGAGCAAGGCAAGATCGACCCGATCGTCGGTCGTGACGAAGAAATTCGCCGCGCCATGCAGGTTCTGTCGCGCCGCACCAAGAACAACCCCGTTCTGATCGGTGAGCCTGGTGTCGGTAAAACGGCGATTGCCGAGGGTCTCGCGTTGCGCATCATCGACGGTGACGTGCCTGAAAGTCTGCGCAACAAGAAGCTGCTTGCTTTGGATATGGGTGCGCTGATCGCTGGTGCGAAATATCGCGGTGAATTCGAAGAACGTCTCAAAGCGATCCTCAAGGAAATCGAGGCCGCTGCGGGCGAGATCATTCTGTTCATCGACGAAATGCACACGCTGGTCGGTGCCGGTAAGACGGATGGCGCGATGGACGCGGCCAACCTGATCAAGCCTGCGCTTGCCCGCGGCGAACTGCACTGCGTTGGTGCAACGACGCTCGATGAATACCGCAAGTATGTCGAAAAAGACGCCGCCCTTGCCCGCCGCTTCCAGCCGCTCGTGGTTGAGGAGCCGACGGTCGAGGACACGATCTCGATCCTGCGCGGTATTAAAGAGAAGTACGAACTGCACCACGGTGTCCGCATCTCGGACTCGGCGCTTGTTGCTGCTGCCCAGCTTTCGCAGCGCTACATCACCGACCGTTTCCTGCCTGACAAGGCAATCGACCTTGTGGACGAAGCTGCCAGCCGCCTGCGGATGGAAGTCGACTCTAAGCCGGAAGAACTTGATGCGCTCGACCGCCAGATCCTGCAAATGCAGATCGAAGCCGAGGCCCTGAAGAAAGAAGACGACGCCGCTTCGGTAGATCGTCTTGCCAAGCTCGAAAAGGAACTGGCCGACCTTCAGGAAACCGCATCGGAGATGACGGCGAAGTGGCAGGCAGAGCGCGACAAGCTCGAAGGCTCGCGGGTTCTCAAGGAGAAACTCGATAAGGCGCGCGCCGACCTCGACATCGCGAAGCGTGAAGGCAACCTCGCCAAAGCAGGTGAGCTGTCCTACGGCGTGATTCCGCAGCTCGAACGCGAGCTGTCTGAGACCGAAACGCAGGAAGACGGCCTGATGGTCGAAGAAGCGGTACGTCCGGAGCAGATCGCCGAAGTGGTCGAACGTTGGACCGGCATTCCGACCAGCAAAATGCTGGAAGGCGAGCGCGAAAAGCTGCTGCAAATGGAAGACAACCTGCACAAGCGGGTTATCGGTCAGGCGCAGGCTGTTCACGCTGTGGCAAATGCCGTCCGCCGTGCACGCGCTGGGCTGAACGACGAGAACCGCCCACTGGGTTCGTTCCTCTTCCTCGGGCCGACCGGCGTGGGTAAGACCGAGCTGACCAAGGCCGTGGCCGAGTTCCTGTTCGACGACGATCAGGCGATGACTCGGATCGACATGTCGGAGTTTCAGGAACAACACTCGGTTGCACGTCTGATCGGAGCCCCTCCGGGTTACGTCGGTTACGACGAAGGCGGTGTCCTGACCGAAGCCGTGCGACGTCGCCCGTATCAGGTTGTTTTGTTCGACGAGGTCGAAAAGGCGCACCCGAAGGTGTTCGACGTTCTGCTTCAGGTCTTTGACGATGGTCGCCTGACCGATGGTCAAGGCCGGACGGTGGATTTCAAGAACACACTGGTGATCCTGACGTCCAACCTCGGCACCCAAGCTCTGTCGCAACTGCCGGAAGGCGAATCGAGCGAGATGGCGAAAGGTGAGGTCATGGCTGCTGTGCGGTCGCACTTCCGCCCCGAGTTCCTGAACCGTCTGGATGACATGATCATCTTCGACCGTCTGGCTCGTGCGGATATGGACGGCATCGTGAAGATCCAGCTCAAGCGGCTCGAAGGCCGTCTGGCTCAGCGCAAGATCGAACTCGACCTTGATGCGGATGCTTACAAGTGGCTGGCCGACGAAGGCTACGATCCGGTCTACGGTGCCCGTCCGCTGAAGCGCGTGATCCAGCGTTCGCTTCAGGACAAACTGGCGGAGCTTATCCTTGCCGGTGATGTCATGGACGGACAGACGATCCATGTCACCGCAGGTCCGAACGGGCTGATCGTCGGTGACAAGGTGACAGCCTCCAATCGGCAGTCACCGCAGGATGCCGTCATCCACTAAAGCGTACTGATTCTTGCTGCGCCCCGCCTTTTCGGCGGGGCGTTCGCGTTTGAATTGGGCGATTGTTACAGCTTCCAACCGTAACGTTATGCATCCGTCATCGCTTTTGGACGTATCACTATTAAATGCAGTCCAAATGAAGGAGACCGATATGGCCTACCGTTGGAAAAATAATTTGACCCAAGCCGACGTGACCCCGAAGGGCATGTGGCTCAATCGCCGCCAGATTATGGCGGGCGCGGTGGGTGCCGGTCTCATCGGTAACGTCGCCGGCGCGGCAGACGACCTCGAGCCGAATTCGCTCGAGGATATCCGCAGCTACAACAACTATTATGAATTCGGCACCGGCAAGTCCGACCCGGCTGAGAACGCAGGCGCGCTCGATACGTCAAACTGGACCATCAAGGTCGGCGGCATGGTCGACAATCCGGGTGAGTACACGCTTGACGAACTCGTCGGCGACCTGACCCAGGAGGAACGCATCTACCGTTTCCGTTGTGTCGAGGCATGGTCGATGGTCGTGCCGTGGAATGGTGTCGAGCTTGCCGACGTCCTGAACAAGGTCGGCGTGCAGTCGGGCGGTAACTACGTCGCCTTCGAAACCGTGGTGCAACCGGAGAATATGCCCGGCGTCCGCCGCAATGTGATTCCGTTCCCCTACAAGGAAGGTCTGCGCATGGACGAGGCGATGCATCCGCTGACCATGCTGGCGACCGGCATCTATGGCGAGCCGCTGGCAAATCAGAACGGTGCGCCGATCCGTCTGGTCGTTCCGTGGAAGTATGGCTTCAAGTCGATCAAGTCGATCGTATCTATCAATGTGGTGGCGGAACAACCCGAGACCACTTGGAAGGACATCAACTTCCGTGAGTACGGTTTCTTCGCCAACGTGAACCCGAACGTGTCGCACCCGCGCTGGAGCCAAGCGACCGAGCGCGTCATCGGTGGCGGCCTGTTCTCGGCCCGCAAAGACACCCTTCTCTATAATGGTTATGACGAGGTCGCATCCCTTTACGAAGGTATGGACCCGAACGCGCTGTACTGATGTCTGTCGCTGACCATATCAACCGCGTATCCCGACGCATTCCGCCGTGGACTATATATATCGCCGCTCTCGCTTGGGCCGGATGGCTATTCTGGCTCGGGCTGAGCGGTAACCTCGGGCCAGAGCCGATCAACGCGCTAGAGCGTGAGTACGGCTCCATAGCTTTAAAGCTATTGATAGCCGGTCTCTGTGTGACGCCGCTCCGGACGTACTTCGGCGTAAACCTCCTGCGGTTCCGCCGTCAGATCGGACTGTCTGCGTTCTTCTTTGTAGTGGCGCACTTCTCTGTATGGGCGCTCCTCGACGTGCAAAGCTTCGGTCGCGTTTGGACAGAGATCGTGAAGCGTCCCTATGTGACAGTCGGCATGGCAGCTCTGGTGATGCTCATCCCGCTCGCGCTCACATCGAACAACGCCAGCATTCGCAAACTCGGGAAGAACTGGCGCCGACTCCATTGGCTGACCTACCCGATCGCAGTCCTCGCGGGCATTCACTACGTATGGCTGGTGAAAGGTTTTCCCTGGGAGCCGTTCATCTACATGGCCATTATTGTGGTGCTTCTGGCCCTGCGATTCCTCCCGAAGCGGAAGAAATCGGCCTCTAAACGAAGCGGACAGCCACAGTCTGCACGCTAAGTTCATCTTCCTCCGAGCGTAGCGGTAATTTTCATGCGAATTGCCGCTACGTCCGCAGAAGGAAATTGCGCAATCCGCTGATTTTCATGGAAAAATCAGGCCGCAGACAAAAAAATGCGCATTTCTAAAACTTTTCCTGATTTTCGACTTGCGCCCATTCTGCAGTATCCGTAAAAGCCCCTTCACCGGCGGCGCTGAGGTGCGGCGGGGACGGACGGGGCGGCCACTGAGGCTAGCCGGTTCGGGAAATTTCGAGGCAGGACTGGCGAGGCGCGCCGACAAGTTAGGGCGCGGTGGATTGGTTTTGTTTCACGCTTTTTGACATTGATGCAAT
>NZ_JAATOP010000007.1 GCF_011806565.1 Marivivens donghaensis | reverse complement strand
TGGGTCGTGAGAGGCTCGAACTCCCGACATCTTCGGTGTAAACGAAGCGCTCTACCAACTGAGCTAACGACCCGTTGGCGCGGTTATTACCGTCACTTTTCGGGGGGAGCAAGAGCGATTTTGCAAAAAAGTTACGGAAAAATCTTGGTATGTTTTCCGTCACGGATTTCAAAGATGCACCCCTGTCCGCCGTCGAGTTCACGAAGCTGATCCAGCCCCAACCCAACTGCCTGAGTCCGCAAGAAACGCGACGTAAAACCGTGGGTTACAATGATCGCGGGGCTATTCAGATCGCGTAGGAATGCGCCCGTACGGTCCCAAAGTGCCACAAACCCTTCGCCCTCCGGCGCGCGTTCGTAGAAATCGACGAAGTCCTCGTGCGGATCGGAAGCGGGCCAGCGGGCGTCGATTTCGTCGCGGCTGAGACCGGACCACAGGCCCATATTGATTTCACGCAGCCGGTCGTCGGTCTGGAGCGTGATCCCTGTCAGTTCCGCAATCGGCTCCGCCGTCGCAACCGCGCGCCCCTGCGGGCTAGAGAACAGCGCATATCCGTCCACCCTGCCCCGCAGCCACTCGGCCATCTGGGTAGCCTGCACCCGCCCCGCCTCGGTCAGCGCCGAGTCCAGACCGCCCTGCATTCGCATTTCGCGGTTCCATTCGGTTTCACCATGGCGAAGAACATATATCGGAGGCAGGTTCAGCAAGTGCCAACACCCTGTTTTCAATCGATTTTGGGGAATGGTGGGTCGTGAGAGGCTCGAACTCCCGACATCTTCGGTGTAAACGAAGCGCTCTACCAACTGAGCTAACGACCCGTTGCCGTCCGTCTAACCTCAGTCGTCGGCGTCCGCAAGACCTTCGGCGTCCGCATCACCCTCAAAAGCGGAAATTACTTTCGATTTCCTGAGCTTGAGCGTCACGACTTCGCCATTCGGGCCGTCGACGACCTTGGCCACTTTGATCTTGCCGAGCGGCGGCAGGTTCAGGGTCTGGCCTTCGGTAAGGTGTGCGCCCAGCGCTTCGAGCAGCGCATCGAGTGATGGTTTCACATCACGCTTCTTGAGGCCGGATATCTGCACGGCGTCGTCGATAATGCGGTTCTTTTTGATCGGACCGTCCTGATCGTTGATGGCCGGACCGGTTTCAGTGTCAGCTTCGGACATTTTTATTCCTGTTGTGTTGGCGGACCCCTGCTCCGCCAGCCAAATATGCAGGCTATGTACCTGCCGTCAAAAAGAAAAAGGCGCCCGAAGGCGCCTTTCTTTTTAATGTGCGATGGCGGATGAGCCAGACTTCTCTGCCGCGAGCGCCGCGGCTGCGGCCTCCTCGGCTTCCTCGTCCCACTCGATCGCTTCGGGCTGTGCCGTCAGAGCGATCTTCAGCACTTCGGACACATGGGACACCGGAATGATTTCCAGCCCTTCCTTCACGTTGTCCGGAATCTCCGGCAGGTCTTTGACGTTCTCTTCGGGAATGAGAACAGTCTTGATCCCGCCGCGAAGAGCCGCGAGCAGCTTTTCTTTCAGACCGCCGATGGCCGAGGCATTACCACGCAGGGTGACCTCACCCGTCATCGCGATGTCCTTGCGGACCGGAATCTGGGTCAGGACCGACACGATTGCCGTGACCATCGCGAGACCGGCCGAGGGACCGTCTTTCGGGGTCGCGCCATCGGGCACGTGGACGTGGATGTCCCACTTGTCGAACTTCGGCGGCTTGATACCAAGCTGCGGGGACACCGAGCGGACGTAGGACGATGCAGCCTCGATGGACTCTTTCATCACGTCGCCCAGCTTACCTGTGGTCTTCATGCGGCCCTTGCCCGGCAGACGCAGGGCTTCGATGCTCAGAAGCTCGCCGCCGACCGAGGTATAGGCCAGACCGGTGACGACACCGACCTGATCTTCTTTTTCGGCAAGACCATAGCGATAACGCGGAACGCCGAGGTAATCGTCGAGGTTCTCGTCCGTCACCGACACATGATCAGTTTCCTTTTTCACCAGCTTGGTCACGGCCTTACGCGATACCTTGGCGAGCTCACGCTCGAGGTTACGTACGCCGGCTTCGCGGGTGTAGGTCCGGATGACTTCCGACAGCGCCTCGTCCGACATCTCGAATTCCTTGGCCTTGAGGCCGTGGTTTTTGAGCTGCTTGGGCAGAAGGTGCTGACGTGCGATCTCGCGCTTTTCGTCCTCGGTGTATCCCGACAGCGGAATGATCTCCATCCGGTCAAGAAGCGGTCCAGGCATGTTGTAGCTGTTCGAGGTGGTCAGGAACATGACGTTCGACAGGTCGTATTCCACTTCGAGATAGTGGTCGACGAAGGTCGAGTTCTGTTCCGGATCAAGCACTTCGAGCATTGCCGAAGCCGGATCGCCACGGAAGTCCTGACCCATCTTGTCGATTTCGTCGAGCAGGATGAGTGGGTTTGTGGTTTTCGCCTTCTTCAGCGCCTGAATGATCTTACCCGGCATGGAGCCGATGTAGGTCCGGCGGTGACCGCGGATCTCAGATTCGTCGCGCACGCCGCCAAGCGAGATGCGGATGAATTCGCGGCCCGTGGCTTTCGCAACCGATTTGCCCAGCGAGGTCTTACCAACGCCCGGAGGACCGACAAGGCAGAGGATCGGGCCTTTCAGCTTCGCACTGCGCGACTGAACGGCGAGATACTCGACGATGCGTTCCTTGACCTTGTCCAGACCGTAGTGATCGGCGTCGAGGATACGCTCGGCATTGCCGAGGTCCTTTTTCACGCGGGACTTGTTGCCCCACGGGATCGACAGAACCCAATCAAGGTAGTTGCGGACAACAGTCGCTTCGGCCGACATCGGGGACATCGACTTGAGCTTTTTGAGTTCCGCGTCGACCTTTTCCTTGGCCTCTTTGGACAGCTTGGTATTGGCGATACGCTCTTCGAATTCGGCGACTTCGTTCTGGCCTTCGTCGCCATCGTTCAGCTCGCGCTGGATCGCCTTCATCTGTTCGTTCAGATAGTATTCGCGCTGGGTGCGCTCCATCTGGTTCTTGACGCGGCTCTTGATCTTTTTCTCGACCTGAAGAACCGACATCTCTCCCTGCATCAGGCCATAGACCTTCTCCAGCCGCTCACTGACCGAGAGCGTTTCGAGAAGCTCCTGCTTCTGCTGGACGTCCACACCGAGGTGGCCCGCAACGAGGTCGGCCAGTTTGGCAGGCTCGACGGTTTCGCTGACAGTGGCCATCGCCTCTTCGGGGATGTTCTTTTTGACCTTGGAATAACGTTCGAACTCTTCGCTAACCGAACGGACGAGCGCATCAAGCTCTTCCTCGGCGCCCATGGTTTCATCCATCGGCTCTGCGGAGGCTTCGAAGAAGTTCTCGTTATCGCGGAATTCGGTGATGCGCACACGGGTACGGCCTTCGACGAGCACCTTCACGGTGCCATCGGGCAGCTTCAGCAGCTGGAGCACATTGGCCAGTACGCCGGTATTATAAATGTCACTTGGGGCCGGATCGTCCTGAGCCGGATCGATCTGGCTCGACAACAGAATCTGTTTGTCGTCCTGCATCACCTCTTCCAGCGCACGGACGGATTTCTCGCGACCGACGAACAGCGGAACGATCATGTGCGGGAACACAACGATGTCGCGCAGCGGCAGAACCGGATAGGAGGTGCTGAGAGGGTCTTGCATCAACTTTTCCTTTTTGCTGGCAAGATAACTTGGCCCCATCAAGGCAGCCGAGCCATCTCCACTAAGACGCTAAACATGGGCTGCATTGCAGCGGGATTCAAGCGGCAACGGTATACAAATGACACCGACTTCGGGAAATCGGGTGTCTGCAAGCCTCGCGCCTGTTCTACCTCTGTTCTGACACCAAAGTCTTAAGCAGAGGTTCAGGCCCATGCGATTTCTTCGCGTTCCTTGCGCTTGGCGATCTGCTGGAAGTCGTCCATCGCTTCGAGCGTCAGCGCGCTGGCCTGCTCCATTCGGTCGAGGATGCCCGCTATTTCCTCCTGAAGCTGGTCCAGCCTTGTCACGATGGTGTCCAGACCGCCGTTCTTGGTGTTCAGTACCCCGCTTTCGACGCGGCAGGCGATGCGGACAGTCGACAGGCCGACGATCAGGCGGCGCAGGAAATCGAGGTTGCGGCGCAGGTCGCGAACGTGGTCCGAAATGCGGGCCACTGTGTTGGCCGTGCGCTGCGTGAAGTGGGTCGTCACCCTGCGCAGCGTTTCCGCCTCGAAATCGTTGTCTACTTCCGCAATCATGGTCTGTGTCTTGTCGAACGTCTCGCACACCTCGGCCATCAGCTTGGTGGAGCAATGTTCGTACAGAACCAGCTCTTCCATCGCGGCCGCGAACATGCCCTCTCCCCTTACGAGGATTTCGAACTGATCAAGGTGCGTCTGCAATTCGCCGAGCATCATACCATAGTTCCGCGCGATCTCGCTGATGGTGCGGCGACCGGAGCGGAGCTTGGTCGCGATGACCTGCATGTTCAGCGTCAGAAGGTTCGCCCCTCGGAACATGATCGCGAGGTGGTCGAGATCTTTTTTCGTCTCGCGGGCAGAGCTGACCAACTGCATCAGGTCGGCAATGGACTGGTCGGGCTTGCGACCGAGCTGACGGTGGCGGGCGTTGTATTCGGCCACGAACGCGTCGACCTGAAATCCGAAGTAGTTGGGGTAGCCCATGCCTTGCAGCGTCTCGACCAGTGCGGCGGCGCTTTGGGCAGGCGTCAGTCCCTGGTCCTTCTCGCGCACCAAAAGATCGGCGTAGACCTTCTGGATCAGCTCGAAATGTTCACTAGACGGCTTGATGCGCACCGACAGATAGCCGTCCTCAAGCGGTATGACCAAAGCGTAAACCCAGTAATACAGCCCGTCGGCGGCGCGGTTCTTCACGTAGCTGCCGATAGCCTTGCCTGACTGGATACCCTCCCACAGCAGCCAGAAAACGCCTTTTGGCATGTCGGGATTGCGGATGATCTTGTGCGGCGCGCCTTTCAGCTTTTCGCTCGGATGATCGGCGATCCTGACAAAAATATCGTTGAACGCCTGAATGACGCCGCGCTTGTCGGTGCGGGAAAAGAAGATCTCATCGAACTCGAAGGGAGCCGCACCCGAAGTGGGACGGATGGTGTCTTTGGCCAGCGCGGCATCAATGACCGGAGCCATATCATGTTGTGGCGTATTCAGCATCCCGTTTCCCCTACAGCGACTCATAACAGCACAGAGGCCGCAGGCATGATGCCTCGGCCTCTACGGGAAACGGTGCAAAATAGGTGCGCTTTTACGCGGCCTATACTTTTGCTTTGCGGATTTCAGGAGTTACAGGCGCTCGATATCGCCGTCCGCGCGCTGCGCGTGGAAATCGGCTTCCCAAGCGTCGAAGCGTTGCTCCGCGATGGCGTCGCGCATCCCCTGCATGATCTCTTGATAGTAGTGCAGGTTGTGCCACGTCAGCAGCATACCCGAGATCATCTCTCCCGCGCGGAAGACATGATGCAGATAAGCGCGGCTGTAGTTGCGGCACGCGGGGCACGAGCAGTTTTCGTCCAGCGGGCGGGGGTCGTCCTGATGGCGGGCGTTCTTGATGTTGACCTGACCGCGGCGCGTCCATGCCTGACCGGTGCGGCCCGAACGACTGGGCAGCACACAGTCCATCATGTCGATACCGCGCTTCACTGCGCCGACGATATCGTCGGGCTTGCCGACACCCATGAGGTAACGCGGCTTATCGGCAGGCAGTTGGTCCGGCGCGTATTCGAGGACGCCGAACATGGCCTCCTGCCCCTCGCCCACGGCAAGGCCGCCGACCGCGTAGCCATCGAAACCGATCTTTTGCAGCGCCTCGGCGCTTTCGGCGCGCAGTTCCTCGGTCACGCCGCCCTGCTGGATACCAAACAGCGCATGTCCCGGACGATCACCAAAAGCATCGCGAGACCGCTGCGCCCACCGCATCGACAAACGCATCGACTCGGCGACGCGCTTCTCATCGGCAGGCAGCGCGGGGCATTCGTCGAAGCACATGACGATATCCGAGCCGAGAAGCTTCTGAATTTCCATTGAGCGCTCTGGCGTCAGGTAGTGCTTGGAGCCGTCAACGTGGCTGCGGAAGGTCACGCCGTCCTCGTTCAGCTTGCGCAGATCGGCGAGCGACATGACCTGAAAGCCGCCCGAGTCGGTCAGGATCGGCTTGTCCCAGTTCATAAACTTGTGAAGGCCGCCCATATTGGCGACCCGCTCTGCCGTCGGACGAAGCATCAGGTGATAAGTATTGCCCAGAAGAATATCGGCACCCGTGGCCGCAACGCTTTCGGGCATCATCGCTTTGACCGTACCTGCCGTGCCAACGGGCATGAACGCAGGCGTGCGGATATCGCCCCGCTGGGTATGGATCACGCCGGTGCGGGCCTTGCCGTCAGTCGCTTTGAGGTCGAACGAGAAGCGGGTCATGGGTCAATCTCCTGCTGGAAATCTGCTAATATGACGAACGGGCCGTGTTGAAAAGCGCATCCTTGAGGGCACAAAACCGCACGACGAAGCCATGCCGCCTCCCCTTTACGCTGCCCAGCAGTTTTCCTATATGTTCAGTCAGGAATAGATAGGCGGACCAATGACTGAAACGCAAGCGAACCTCGAAGGCACTCCACTCATCGCGCCGTCCAGCACGGACCACGCGCTCTATGATGCTGTCGTCGAAGCCTGCCGCACCGTTTTCGACCCCGAAATTCCGGTGAACATCTACGATCTCGGTCTCGTCTATACCATCCAGATCAATGACGATGGCGATGTCAAAGTCATCATGACCCTGACCGCTCCAGGGTGCCCTGTCGCTGGCGAAATGCCGGGCTGGGTGCACGATGCGATCAGCATGGTTCAGGGCGTTCGCTCGATCGACGTCGAACTGACATGGGAGCCCCAGTGGGGCATGGACATGATGAGTGACGAAGCCCGCCTCGAACTGGGCTTTATGTAAGCAGCCATTCGCTGCGAAGGAGACAACCGATGTTCGGCATTCCCGGCAAGCAAGCCGTGACCATGACAGACCGCGCCGCTGCGCAAATCGCCCGCCTCATGGAAAAGGGTGACCACAAGGGTCTGCGCATCGGCGTGAAAAAAGGCGGCTGCGCAGGCATGGAATACACCATGGACTACGTGGACGAATTCGACACCCATGACGAGGTCGTCGAACAGAACGGCGCGCGGATCATCATCGCACCCATGGCCCAGATGTTCCTCTTCGGCACCGAGGTCGATTACGAGACATCGCTGCTCGAGTCCGGCTTCAAGTTCCGCAATCCGAATGTGGTCGACGCCTGCGGATGCGGCGAATCCATCAAGTTCGATGAGAACCTAAGCGCGAAACAATAAAACGTTTTTCGTTTCACTACTGATCTTTTCGTATCAAGCGGCGCTTGTTAGTACTTCTCCGAATTTTGGAGGAGAAATTACACATGCGCCGCAAACTTGCTGCCGGTAATTGGAAAATGAACGGGACCAAGGAGTCCCTGGGCGAGATCGAGACGCTGATGGCAGAGCATGCCTCGCCGTCGGTCGACGTCTTGATCTGCCCGCCCGCGACGCTGGTCGCCACCCTCGCGGACAAAGCTGAAGGCCACGCGCTGGCTGTCGGCGCGCAGGACTGCCATACCAATGAAAGAGGCGCGCACACAGGCGATCTGAGCGCACCGATGCTGGTGGACGCCGGCGCAAGCTACATCATCACAGGCCACTCCGAACGCCGCGCCGATCACGGAGAGAGCGATGCGGACGTGTGTGCGAAATCCGAGGCGGCGATTGCGGCCGGCGCGGTGGCCGTCATCTGCATCGGCGAGACGCTGGAAGAGCGCGAAAGCGGTAGCACACTGGACGTCATCGGAGGTCAGCTTGATGGGTCGGTGCCAGATAATGCGACGGGCGCAAACGCCGTAATCGCCTACGAACCCGTCTGGGCCATCGGTACGGGCAAGGTTCCGACCACCGCGCAGATCGCGGAAGTCCATGCTTTCGTCCGCTCGCGCCTTGCCGAACGCTTCGGCGACGAAGGCAGCGCGTTCCGCATCCTCTATGGTGGGTCTGTAAAAGCCTCGAACGCGGACGAGATTTTCGCTGTGGCGGACGTCGATGGCGCGCTGGTCGGCGGCGCAAGCCTCAAGGCCGCCGATTTCGGCCCGATCATCACCGCGCTGCAAAACGCGTAAGGGGTCCTAGCCTGACCGATAGTTGTGGACCGGATGGCGGCTTTGCCGTGATGCTGGGCATAGGGTCAGGACCCATTGATTTCAGCAGAAGGGCATGATTCACCGCACGAAAACAGAGCGGTGACATGTCTGATCTATTCTGGCTGAGCGATGCGCAGATGGCGCGTCTGGAGCCCTACTTTCCGAAGTCCCATGGTAAGCCGCGCGTCGATGATCGGCGCGTCCTGAGCGGTATTATCTTCATCAATCGTAGTGGGTTGCGATGGCGAGATGCGCCGAAGGAGTATGCCTCCACAAGACGCTCTATAACCTTTGGGAGCGTTGGAGCGACAAAGGCATCTTCGCGAAGATGATGGCCGGACTGGCTGCCGGGGCATGGCGAGAAGAAGACCGTGATGATTAACGCCACTTACCTGAAGGCCCACCGCACGGCGTCCAGTCTGGGCGCCAAAAAGGGGGGCGCGGCCGCCTGATCGGACGGACCAAGGGCGGCATGAACACGAAACTGCATGCCATCTGCGACAGCCAGGGACGCCCTCTCCACCTGTTCGTAACGGCAGGACAGGTCAGCGATTACATCGGTGCCCGCGCGCTTTGCGACAGTCTTCCGGATGTCGACTGGCTGCTCGGGGATCGCGGTTACGACGCCGACTGGTTCCGCGAAGCGTTGAAAGACAAGGGGATACGCGCCTGCATCCCGGGCCGTAAGCAGCGGAAGACACCGGTGAAGTATGACAAGCGCCGCTATAAACGCCGCACCCGGATCGAGATTATGTTCGGCAGACTCAAGGACTGGCGGCGGGTAGCCACGCGATACGATAGGTGCCCGAAGGTCTTCCTCTCGGCCATCGCTCTCGCCGCCACGGTCATCTACTGGCTATGAATCCTAAGCCTAGCAGATTCAGTGGTCATGGGATTGTGTTTCGGAGTTAGAAATCGGTCTTCTGCTAAGGGTGCATGAGGTGCTTAGGTGACGCGTTGAACTTGGGGCCAGTCGAGTTGTTCCACTGAAATTAAATCACTTTGGCCTTGTTGGAGCGCAAAGGTCGGAACAAGTAACAAGTGGAGCCCGACTTTGACGCGCCAGCGTTTTCGGCCCTTAGCGGACGGTCGTGTTCGGCGCAGCGAATGGCAGCTCTCGCGCCTGCTTGCTTGCAGCAAGATAGCGTAGGCGTGGTGCAAGTGGGGGCGCTTTTTCAGGTCGGCGGGTGAACGGCCAGGCCACCCGGTATGCCGTCGCCGAGCTTGGCCGCGCAGTGCGCTCGGCTGGAAGGATGCGCGTGTCTCAGGCCGGAGTGTCGCGCGGGAACCAAAGGCAAAACGTCGTCCCCTTCTTGCTCGGCACAAGATCGACGCGCCCTGCGTGCCTGACCATCACCTTGCCAACGATCGCAAGTCCCAGCCCGGTCCCCTCGCCATGCTGCAACTGCGAAAAGCGGCGAAAGGCTGTGCTGAGTTTGTCGGGCGGGATGCCGACCCCGTCATCTTCGACCGTTATCATGACACCTTCCGTGTCTGAAGATGTCCGGACGTTGATCGTGGTCATCCCTGCTCCGCCATGTTTCAGCGCATTCTCAAGGAGATTGATCAAGGCCTCGCCCACAAGAACGGAATTGCCAAGAACCGAAAGACGGGCCTTGGACGACACAAACGTAAAGTCCAGGTCGCACGACAGGGCCTTGGCGGCGAAAGCGCGGCATACATCCTCCACGACCTTATCCAGGTCGAAAGGTTCCATCCCCATGTTTGCATCGTATCTCAGGCGTTCCAACGACAACAACTGCTCGGAAAGCCGCGCGGATTTCCGGGCCGCATCTGCAAGTTGCTCTTCGCAGTGTGCCCGCTCCGCCCTGTCTTGCACGTGCGGAAGCGCTTCAGCCAGAGCCAGGATCGCTGCTGCGGGATTACGCAACTGGTGCGCCGCATCTGAAATGAAGGCCTGATGCTCCTCGAAACTATCCTGCACCTGACCCAGAAGACGGTTTAGCGTCGAAACGATGCCAGACACTTCATGCGGCACCGCCCGGCGGATCGGGCCGAGATCGTCCGGAGAGCGCCGCCGGATCGCCGCCTCAAGGTCGTTCAGGGGCCTCAGGCCGATCTGCACGCCGAACCAGATGATCAGGGCCAGCGCCGCCACAAGACCGGCAATCAACCCCACCGCCCGCAGGGCCAGCCCGCGCGCAAAGGCGCGCCGGTCGCTGACGCGCTGCCAGACCGTCACGACTGAATCGCCGGTCAGCGTGTCGATGCTGCGATTTTCGATCAGGCGCATGACGCGCATTTCTTCGCCGCGGTAGTTCGCGAAATAGTAGAAGGGCAGTTCCCGAGAGACAGGCATGTCAGGGCGCGGCGGATAGGCATAGCCCGTCACATAGACGCCGCCCGGGCCGGTGATATGGTAGAAGACCTCGCCCCCGCCCGCGTCCGAGATAAGCCTCCGGGTCGAGGGCGACAGCGCATCGCCGCCGGAAATCGCCACATCGCGGGAAATCGCCAGCGCACCGGCCAGCAGGCGGCGGTCGAAGAGCTCCTCCGACGTTTCCTGCGCGGCGGCAAAGCGCCACAGCCCCAGCAGGATCGACACCAGGAACAGGGGCGGCAGGATCACGAGGAACAGCCGCAGGCGAAGCGACATCGCCCTCACGGGGTGTCGATCTCAAGCATGTAGCCCAGTCCGCGCGCGGTCTTGATCCGAAGTCCCAGCGGCTCGAGCCGTTTGCGCAGGCGCGAGACATGGGGTTCGACTACGCTTTCCTCGGCGTCCGATCCGGTGCCGTAGATATGGGCGATGAGCTGGGCCTTGGACACGATCCGCCCGCGCCGCTCGAGCAGACATTCCAGCGTCGAGATTTCCTTGCGCGGGATGTCGAGCGGCTTGTCGTCCTTGAACAACTGGCGCGCGCTCCGGTCAAAGACCAGCGCACCCAGCGTCTCGCGCTCTGCAAACTCGAGGTTCTTGCGCCGGGCCATGGCGCGCAGCCGCGCCTCGAGTTCGTCCATCTCGAAGGGTTTGGTGAGATAGTCGTCCGCGCCTGCGTCCAGACCCGCGACCCGCTGCGCCGTCTCGGACCGTGCCGAAAGCAGGATCACGGGCGTTCCGTCGCCGCGCCGTCGCAGGGCGCGCAGCACGTCGATCCCGTCCATCCCCGGCAGGTTCAGGTCGAGAACCACGAGATCGGCCCCCTCCTGCGACAGGAACTGGTCGGCCTGACTGCCGTCAGCCAACAGATCGACTGCATGGCCCCGGCCACGGAGCCTTATGGCAATCCCCTCTGCCAGAGCCTCGTTGTCTTCGATCACCGCGATGCGCATCGTTACATCTTTGTCATGTACGCAAGTTTCGCGCAAGGTTGAGGCGCCATGTTGTCGCCGTTGGAGGAGGGAATCATTCCCTTGAAAATGAACATACATTGAACGCTGGGGATTTGTCCCGGCGCGACAGGTCTACGGGAGGATACCAATGACCATGAAGAAACTCGCAATCTCCGTTGCTGCCGCCGCCCTTCTCGCCGGGCCCGCCCTGGCCGAGGTCGACATGTCCGGAAAGACGATCGAATGGGTCATCCCGTTCTCGGAAACCGGCGGTTCGGCCAAGTGGGCCAACTTCTTCGCACCGCTTCTCTCGGAGGAGCTTCCGGGCAACCCGACCGTCGTGGTGAAGTTCATGCCCGGTGCCGGCTCGACCAAGGGGGCCAACTGGTTCCAGGAGCAGGAATACGACGACGGCACGCTGATCTTCGGCACGTCCGGTTCCACGCAGTTCCCCTATCTGCTGGGCGATCCCCGCGTGCGCTACGAGTATTCGGACTGGGTGCCGGTCATGGCGTCCGGTACGGGCGGCGTGGCCTACCTGAACCCCACGGACGGAGAGAAGTTCGACGGTTCGGCCAACAACCTGCAGGATATCGACTTCATCTACGGCTCGCAGGGCGCAACGCGCCTGGACCTCGTGCCACTTCTGGCCTGGGAAATGCTGGGCATGAACGTCGAGCCGGTCTTCGGCATCAAGGGCCGTGGTGACGGACGCCTGATGTTCGAGCGGGGCGAGGCCACGATCGACTACCAGACCTCGTCGAGCTACCTCGGCGCTTCCGCGGATCTCGTCGAGCAGGGTGCTGCCGTGCCGATGATGACCTGGGGTGCCCTGGACGAGAACGGCGACATCGTCCGCGACCCGACCTTCCCGGACATCCCGACCTTCAAGGAAGTCTGCGAGGCGACCGACGGGTGTGAAACTTCGGGCGAAGCCTGGGACGCCTGGAAAGCCTTCTTCGTCGCCGGTTTCCCGGTCCAGAAGATCGCCTTCCTGCCGGCGGGCACGCCCGATGACGTCCGCGACACCTTCACGGCGGCCTTCGACGCGGTGCGCAACCGCGACGATTTCGCGACGATCGCGGCCAAGCAGGTCGGCGAGTACGAAGTCTTCGTCGGCGACAACGCGAAGCGTGCCACCGAGAGCGGCACGACCGTGTCGCCGGAAGCCAAGGCCTACGTGCTCGACTGGCTGAAGAACGCCTACGGCGTGACGCTCAACTAAGCGATACCCTCGCGGCCCCCGCACGTTGGATGCGGGGGCCGTTTCGCTCTTTTTGAAATTCTAGAATCGAAAGCCGGTGTGATGGACCTTTTCGCCGACGCCCTACCTGCGCTTGGGCAGGCCTGGGAGATGATCTTGCAACCCGCCGTGCTGGGGTATCTCGTCCTCGGCGTGGTGATGGGCCTCGCGGTAGGCGTGTTCCCGGGCCTCGGCGGCATCGCCGGCCTTTCCCTGCTCCTGCCGTTCATGTTCGGAATGGACCCGTTGATGGGCCTAGCCCTGATGGTGGGGATGGTGGCCGTCGTGCCGACCTCCGACACCTTCGCGTCGGTCCTGATGGGGATCCCCGGCTCCTCCGCGTCGCAGGCCACGGTTCTCGACGGATTTCCGATGGCCAAGAAGGGGCAGGCGGCGCGGGCGCTGTCGGCGGCATTCACGTCCTCCCTGTTCGGTGGCCTGGTCGGCGCGATGTTCCTGACGATGTTCATCGTCGTGGCACGGCCGCTGGTCCTGGCATTCGGTCTGCCGGAGATGCTGATGATCTCCATCCTGGGCCTGTCGATGGTTGCCGTCCTGGCGGGCCGCGTCGCGCTCAAGGGCCTGGCTGCGGCGGGTCTCGGCATGCTCATCGGCACGATCGGCGAGGCGGATGCCGGTGGATCGCTGCGCATGGCCACCTATGACATTCCCTACCTGACTGACGGCCTGAAACTGGTGATCGTCGGCCTCGGCATCTTTGCCGTTCCCGAAATCGTCAGCCTGCTGCGGCAGGACCGCGCCATCGCCAAGGAGGCCAAGCTGGGTGCCGGTTGGGGCGTCGGCGTGCGCGACTGGTTCGCGAACAAGTGGCTCTCGCTGCGCTGCTCCCTGATCGGGGTCGTGGTCGGAGTCATTCCGGGCCTTGGGGGCTCCGTCGTCGACTGGATCGCCTATGGTCACGCGGTGCAGACCACCAAGGACAAGTCGAACTTCGGCAAGGGTGAAATCCGCGGCGTGATCGGGCCGGAAAGCTCGAACAACGCCAAGGAAGGCGGCGGTCTCGTCCCCACCCTGCTGTTTGGCATCCCCGGTTCGGGGTCGATGGCCATCTTCATCGGCGCGATCGCCCTCCTGGGGTCCGGCGACATCGAAGTCGGTCCGTCCATGCTGCGCGACAACCTCGACATCACCTATTCCATCGTCTGGCTCCTGGCTCTGGCGAACGTCGTCGGCACGCTCCTGTGCATCGCCGCGTCGGGTGGGATCGCGAAGCTGACGACCATCCGTTTCACCTACCTCGCGCCCTTCCTGTTCATGCTGATCTCCTTCGCGGCGTTCCAGTCGGGGCAGAACTTCGAGGACATCCTCGCGCTCTTCACGATCGGTCTCATCGGGATCTTCCTGCGGCGCTTCGACTGGTCGCGTCCGGCGTTCCTGATCGGTTTCGTGCTCTCGAACCCGGTCGAGAAATTCTCGAACCAGGCGTTCCAGATCGCGTCGTTCCGCTTCCGCAGCTCGTTCCAGGAGGGCATGGACTACATCTTCTCGCCCATCGTCATCGTCCTGCTGATCATCACGGTCGTGTCGGTCGTCCTGGGCCTGCGCCAGGCGAAGTCGATCATGGCCGAGGGGGACGTGAAGGCCGGGTCCAAGCGTGCGCCGCTGGTCTTCCTGCTGATCATCATGGCCTACGTCGTGGCCGCCCTGATCAACGCGAACATGATCCCCGACTACAACCTGACCGACAAGATCGTGCCGCTCGTCATCGGTGGCATCACGCTTGCGGCCCTGCTGATCCTGCTGGTGCAGATGATCCTGCGGCCCGAGACCGACACGATCTTTGCCGACAAGGAATCCTCGGGCGAGGACGCCGACGCGCCCTATGGTCTGTGGCCGACGCTCGCGTGGTTCGGCGGGCTCATCGCGGCGACCTGGGTACTGGGCTTTATCCTCGCGCTGACCGGGTTCCTCATCGCCTTCCTCCGCGTGCGGGCGCAGGCATCGTGGACCAAGACGCTGATCATGACCGCCGGCGGGCTTGCCCTGATGTGCGTGATGGCTGGTGCGCTGAACCGGGATTTCCCGCCCGGCCTGCTTCAGGACGTCACCGACATGCCCTGGCCCCTGAACTGATGCGCGGAGACATGGACATGACACAGACAGGCATTCCCTACGTCTTCATGCGCGGCGGCACCTCGCGCGGGCCTTACTTCAACCGACAGGACCTGCCCGAGGACCGCAAAACTCTGGCCGAAGTGCTGCTCGCCGTCATCGGCGCGGGGCATCCGATCAACATCGACGGGATCGGCGGCGGTGTCGCCGTGACCACCAAAGTCGCCATGCTGTCGCCCTCGGACGATGACTGGGCGGACGTGGATTACTTCTTCGCGCAAGTCTCGGTCGAGGACCGGCTGGTGGACTTCAAACCCACCTGCGGCAACATCCTCTCGGGCGTCGGTCCCGCCGCGGTGGAACTGGGCCTGGTTCAGCCGACCGCGGACGAGACCGAGATCAAGATCCGCCTCGTCAACACCGGTGCCCGCGTCGTGGCCCGGATCCAGACCCCGGGTGGCGTGCTGACCTACGACGGCGACGCACAGATCGCAGGCGTGCCGGGAACGGCGGCCCCGATCGCGCTCAGCTTCATGGAAGTGGTCGGGTCCTCCACCGGCGCGCTCCTGCCGACCGGAAACCTGCGCGACACCTTCGAGGGGATCGAGGTGACCTGCATGGACGTGGCGATGCCCATGGTGATCGCCCGTGCCACCGACTTCGGCCTGACGGGCCACGAGACGGTTCAGGAACTCGACGAGAACAAGGACTTCTTCGCGCGAATGGAAACCGTTCGCCGCGCTGCCGGAGCCGCCATGGGCATGGGCGACGTGTCTAAATCCGTGACGCCCAAGTTCGGCCTGCTGGCTCCCGCCCGCGCGGGCGGCAGCATCTGCACGCGCTATTTCATGCCGTGGACCACGCATCCGTCGATGGCGGTCACCGGGTCGCAGTGCCTGGCCTCCTGCGCACTGACCCCCGGCACGGTGGCCGACGACCTCCTGGAGCGTCCGACGGAAAGCCCGGCCAACATCGTCCTGGAACATGCCTCGGGCACGATCGACGTTCTGGTGGACTTCGAGATCAACCCCGATTTCACGCTCACCTCCGCCGGCCTGTTGCGGACGGCGCGCAAATTGGCCGACGGACACGTCTACGTTCCCGCGGACATCTGGAAAGGGCACTGACATGCCGATGATGAACCTTCTTGTGGCCTTCAACGGATCGGACGGCTCGGTCGCAGCGCTCCGCTACGCGGCGTCGCTGGCCGACCGGTTGGGCGCTCATGTGACGGCAATGCTCGCCCACACCTCCCACGAGGTGATCGACAGACGCTCGCGCTGGATTCCAAAAGAGGCGCGTACCCTGCTCAAAGCCGCCAACTCCGATATCCTGCGCGAGATCGAGGAACGGTTCGAGACCGAGCGCAAAGCACTTGGACTGGCAGGCGATCTGACCCTCAAGGAGGTGACGGGCCGTGTCGACACCCTCCTATCGGAAGCCGCTCGGCATTACGACATGCTGATCGTCGGCAACCACGCCGATACGGATGACGAGCATGTCACACTTCATCCCGATCGCATCGCCCTGATGTCCGGTCGACCGGTGATCGTTGTTCCTGCAGGCCATGACGGCGGCGCTGCGCTGACCCATTCGGCCCTCGCATGGGACGGTGGCCGCGCTGCCGCCCGCGCCTTGTCTGACAGCCTGCGCCTGCTCGAAGAAGGTGGGCGCGTCAGCGTACTGACCGTCGGGCCGCGCACCAGCTGGCCGATCGAAGATCTGATGACCCACCTGTCCCGCCACGGGGTCGATCCGTTGCTCGAAGAATGGCCGACCTCCCATCCTGTAGCCGCGACGCTCTTGGAATGGTGCCACAGGTACCGGCCGTCACTTCTGGTGCTCGGCGCCTACGAGCATTCCAAATTCCGCGAAGACCTGCTGGGCGGCGTCACCTCCGAAGTGCTCGCCCGTATCGATATCCCCGTTCTGCTGTCACACTGAGGCCCAAGATGTCGGATTATGAAAAACTATCCCGCCTGCGCCATGCGCTTGAAGATATGCGCCGTGATTTGTCACAAAGGCTCATGGGAGAAGATGCTGGCAAGCCAGACCTAGAGATCTTGCACGAACGGATCAGTCGGGCCATCAAGGCTCTATCTCCGGATGGATAAAGGCGCAGGCAATGAAGGTTCATATCCTCGACGACTGGTTCGATACGCTACGGGGTCTTCCCTGCTTCAACCTCCTCGACGGGCATGACGTCACGGTCTGGACGGACCATCTGTCCGACGAAGAAGCGCTAGCTGCCCGCCTCGCCGATGCCGAGTGCGTCGTGCTTTTTCGCGAACGCACCCGCGTGACCCGCGATCTGCTTGAGCGGCTGCCGAACCTGCGGCTTATTTCGCAGCGCGGGGCCTGGCCGCATGTGGATGTGGAGGCCTGCACCGATGCGGGTGTCTTGCTCTGTTCCAACAAGGGTGCGGATGGCGCGAACTACGCCGCAGCGGAGCTGACTTTCGCGCTTATCCTCGCCGCCATGCGTCAGTTGCCGCAGCAGATGGCCAGTACCAAGGCGGGTCAGTGGCAAATGGGCGTGGGACGCACCCTTCGCGGGCGGAGGCTCGGGCTTTATGGCTATGGCCGGATTGGAAGCGTTGTGGCTGATTATGCCCGCGCCTTCGGGATGGAGGTCGTCTGGTGGGGTTCCGAAGCGGGCCGCGAGAAAGCCTTAGCGGCGGGCGAAACCGTCGCCGATAGCCGTGAAGTTTTCTTTGCACAGAGCGACGTCGTCTCGCTGCACCTTAGATTGACACCGGAGACGCGCGGCATCGTGACGGCGGCAGATCTTGCGCAGATGTCGCCGCGCTCGGTTCTCGTGAATACCTCTCGCGCGGGGCTAATCGAGCCGCGGGCCTTGCTGGCCGGTCTGAACGCAGGCCGTCCCGAAATGGCCGCAATCGACGTGTTCGACAGCGAGCCGCTCACCGATGCCGCCGACCCGCTGCTAGCCCATCCGAACCTGATCGCGACGCCGCACATCGGCTTCGTGACCGAGGACGAGTTCGACAAGCAATTCGCAGACATCTTTGCGCAGGTGAACGCCTATGCCCAAGGCGCGCCGATCCACATGGTCAACCCTTCCGTCTACGGGCGATAATCCCGGCCAGCACCGGCGCGCCGACGATCACGATCACGATGCGCGTCAGGTGGTGGGTGATGACAAACCCAAGGTCCGCACCGGTTACGATGGCCAGCACCGTCATCTCGGCCTGCCCGCCGGGGGCAAAGGCCAGAAAGGCGGGCACCGGATCGCCAAAGCCCAAGGCCGTCACCAGCCCTGAAACCCCCGCCGCCAGAACGGCCAGAACAAGGACATAGGCCACGCCCGCCGCGACCACCCGCGTCAGCTCGCGCCAAGTGACCCCCAGAAAATGCACGCCGATGCCGCAGCCGATGAAGAACTGCGCGGCAAGGATCGCCTCGGCGGGTGGGCGGAAATGCACGACCCCCGCCAGCGACAGCGCCGCCGTGACGATCATCGGCCCGAGGATCGAGGCCCCGAAAAGCCCCAGCCGCTCGCCCCCCTTCCAGCCGACCCAGGCGGCGGCGACCATTATCGCGAGCTCGGACCACGGCAGATCCGCGACCGGCGCCCCGATGGGATTGCTCAACTCTGCGCCGTAGAAATGGCCGAGGATGAACGGCGCCAGCGTCACGATGATCAGCACCCGCGTCGCATGAACGAGCGACAGCGCGCGCGGATCGCCCCCCGCCTCGGTGCCGAAAATGACCATGTCCTGAAGCCCGCCGGGCATGGCCGCGTAATAGGCCGTCGGCGCATCAAAGCCCCAAAGCCTGCGAAAGAACGGCACGCCGACCAGCGCGATCACGGCGATGAAGATCGGGATCAGCGCCACTGACAGCGCCATGCGTGGCAACTCTGCGATCACTTGCGGTGTGATCGACGCGCCCACGGCAACCCCGAGGATCGTGCGCGCGGCGACGGAGACTTCGCCAAAGCCCTTGAGCGGCAGATGGGCGAGCGCACCGACAAGGCAAAAGGCCATCGGGCCAAAGAGGAACGGCAGCGGCAGGTCGAGCGCCCAGAACAGCGCCGTGCCTGCGGCAGCCAGCACAAAGGTCAGCACACGCCGCGTCATCGGATGGGAAAAATGTTTGCGCAAACCGGCCTCCGCAGTGTCTTGACGCTTCATGCATACGCTTGTATCCACCCGTATACAATACCCGACCTGCACATTGGATCCGAGGCTTCACATGATGGATGACGACAGCGCCCCGCAGGGCAACGCCGCTTACATGCGCCTGATGGCCGAGCTGCGCGAGGGTCGCCTGAATCCCGGCGACCGTCTGCTGGAAACAGAACTGGCCGAACGTCTGGGCGTGTCGCGCACCCCCGTGCGCGAGGCGATCCGCCAGCTCGAGGCCGACGGCATCGTCACTCATGTGCCCCGTCAAGGTGCCACGGTGCGCCGGCTCGACTATGCTGAGGTCATGGAGCTTTACGAAATGCGCGCCGTGCTGGAAGGCACCGCCGCCCGCCTCGCCGCCCGCGCTGCCTCGGACATCGAGATCGAAGAACTGATCGACATGAATCAGCAGATGGCCACGTTGGGCAACGCGCCCGAGGCCTTTATCCTGAACCGCCAGTTTCACGCGGCGCTGCTCGACGCGGCCAAGAACCGTTTCCTCGCCCGTTCGATCCACACGCTGCAAAAGGCGCTGATGATCCTTGGCCCGACGACGCTGACCGAACCGGACCGGGCGGAAAAGGCGGTCGAAGAGCATTTCGGCATCCTCGACGCGATCAAGGCGCGCGACGGGTCATTGGCCGAAGCCGCCATGCGCGCGCATATCGAGGCCGCCCAACGTGTGCGCGTCCGCGACCTGCGCGCCAGTAGCCACAAATCCCCCGGATATGACGGAGACCTCCTGTGACATCCCCCGACATCGCCATCATCGGCGGCGGCAACGCGGCGCTCTGCGCAGCCATCACCGCGGCCGAGGCAGGCGCGCGCGTGCTCATCCTCGAAACCGCACCCAAGCCCTATCGCGGCGGCAATTCCCGCCACACCCGCAACTTTCGCTGCATGCACCATGGCCCGCTCGGGCCGCTTGTCGACAGCTACACCGAGGAGGAATACCTCGCAGACCTGATAAAGGTCACCGGCGGCAAGACCGACGAGGGGCTGGCGCGGCTTGCAATCCGCACATCCGAAGAATGCCTGCCCTGGATGGAAGAGCACGGCGTGCGCTTTCAGCCCTCCCTTTCGGGTACACTGTCACTGGCGCGGACGAATGCCTTTTTCCTAGGCGGCGGCAAGAGCCTCGTTAACGCCTACTACCTCACTGCGGAAAAACTTGGTGTGCAGGTCGAATACGAAGCCGCCGTCACGCATCTGGAATTGGACGATGACCGAGTGACCCGCGTGGATTACACGCGGCACGGTCAGACACATACGATCACGCCGAAGGCCGTCGTCGTTGCCTCCGGCGGTTTTCAGGCCGATACCGACTGGCTCGCCCGCGCCTGGGGGCCAGCGGCGAAGAACTTCCTTATTCGCGGCACGCCCTACAACCGCGGCGTCGTTCTGGCCGATTTGCTGGATCAGGGCGTCGAGCAGGTGGGCGACCCCACCCAATGCCACGCCGTCGCCATCGACGGCCGCGCGCCCAAGTTCGACGGTGGCATCGTTACCCGGCTTGACTGCGTGCCGTTCTCCATCGTGGTCAACAAGGACGCGCAGCGCTTTTATGACGAGGGCGAGGATGTCTGGCCCAAACGTTATGCCATCTGGGGCCGTCTTGTTGCGGCGCAACCCGAACAGGTGGGATATGTGATCATCGACGCCAAGTCGCTGGAATTGTTCATGCCTTCGGTCTTCCCCCCGATCCAAGCGGACACGCTGGAAGATTTGGCCGAAAAGATGGGCCTGCCCGCCGATGCGCTGGTCCAGACGGTGAGCGCGTTCAACGACGCTTGCGGTGACACCTCGGGCTTTCACCCCACGGAACTGGACGGCGTCACGACCACGGGTCTTACCCCACCCAAGACGAACTGGGCGCGCCCGATCACGGAACCGCCGTTCTACGGCTACTCGCTGCGCACCGGCGTAACCTTTACGTATCTCGGGCTGAAGGTCGACGAGACGGCCCAATGCGCCATCGGCAACCGACCCGTCACGAACCTTTGGGCGGCGGGTGAAACCATGGCCGGGTCGATCCTTGGCCAAGGCTATCTTGCCGGGTTCGGCATGACCATCGGAACCGTCTTCGGACGCATCGCAGGCAAGGAGGCCGCGGCCCATGCAAATGCAAACTGATCTTCTACAGGAAGCCCGTCGCCAGGCCGAGATCTGCAACGCCTGCCGCTATTGCGAGGGGTACTGTTCGGTCTTCCCCGCCCTGCACGCCGAGCGCGCGTTCAGCGATGGCGATCTGACGCAGTTGGCCAACCTCTGCCACAACTGCCGGGGCTGCTACTACGCCTGCCAATACACGGCCCCGCACGAATTCGACCTGAACCTGCCGCAGGCGCTGGCCAATGTCCGGCAGGACAGCTGGGAGGAACTCGCCTTCCCCCGTGCCGCCGGGAAAGCCTTTCAGAAAAATGGCGTTCTGATCGCTGTGGCCAGCGTTATCGGGTTTGCCCTGTTGTTCTGGGCGGCCCGTGTTCTGGCATCGGTGGGGGGCGAAGGGTTTTACGCGGTGCTGTCGCATAACGCGATGGTGGCGATCTTCCTGCCTGCCTTCCTGTTCCCGCTGGTCAGCATCGCGGTGAGCCTGCGCCGCTACTGGCGTCACATCGATGCCGGTCCGTTCCGGCCCGCGCATCTGATCGCGGCGCTGCGACAAGCGGCCAGCATGAAGAACCTAAAGGGCGGGCATGGCGACGGCTGCAATTTTGAGGACGAAGATCGGTTCACCCACGCCCGGCGCGCGGTTCATCAGGCAGTCATGTACGGCTTCCTGCTCTGTTTTGCGGCCACCAGCGTCGCGACTGTGATGCACTACATGCTCGACATGCCTGCGCCCTATCGGCTGTTTTCCGTGCCAAAGCTTCTGGGCATTTCCGGCGGGTTGTTGCTCGTGGTGGGGTGTTTCGAGATGATCCGATTGAAGTTGCGCTCGGACCGGACGTTGGGCGCTGCTGGTGCCTTCGGCGGAGAGGTGGCCTTTATCGGACTGCTGGGTTTCACCGGTTTCAGCGGACTGGCACTCTACGCATTTGGTCAAACCGCCGCGACGCCGACCCTCCTCGCGGTCCATCTCGGCGCCGTCTTGGCTTTCTTCCTTCTCGCGCCATTCACCAAGATGGCGCATGGCTTCTACAGGCTAACCGCCTTGACTGCCGACGCTGGTCGAAGCAGAAAGTAAGATGACTGGCCGGCAATTCGCCGTCCCGAAAAGGTGTTGTTTAAGGTTTTTCGGACTTTCGCAATCGTTGTCGCGAACGACCGCTTCCCGCCCTTTTTGCTCGTTCCACTTGATGCGTAGTGCGCGTGGAATGTTTCAGCTGGTTCGATCTTCGTGACGAGTACCAGCTGCGACCAACCCTATCTGTCCTGCTACTGCTTCTTCCCCCCGAGCAAATTTTTGCGAGGGGGGATTACTCACTAAGCAGTAGGCGCAATTGTTCTTCGTCCAATAGCTCCTACTGCGCGTTCGCCGGGGTGTGGCCCCGGACCCGGCGCCGCTGCGCGCCGCTCGGGGGAAGCTCCACATCCCCCGAACCCCCAGGGCAGAGATTGTTCGCCACTTTCCCTGCACCCTAAGGCGCCCTTCCGGCGGACCGGGGGGATCTTCGCCAGTCTCCCCGGACCCTCTTGGCGTCTGTCTGACGGATCAGAGAGACGCTCGCCGCCCTCTCTGAACTCTTCCGGCCCCTCCGGCGGGCCCAGAGGGATGCTACCCCTCTCGGCGCTCTCCCCATTTGCAAGCGGCCGCCATCCGGCGATCATCGTTTGCGTGGGAGTGTCGGGCATCCGGGCGAGGTTTGCTTGCGTGCAGCGTCGGTGACGCACGCAATCAAACCACACCCCGAAGCCCTATGAAGGGGGGCAGTGGACAGGTTCCGCGCGTCGTTTTTTCCAACAACGACAGGAGGCGATAATGCCCCCCCACACACCCGCTCACATTGTCTATAAGGAACCACTGGTTCCGGGCGACATCATCTCGATACCCGTTCAACAATCGCAAGACGGAAGACCGTCGGACCTCAAGCCGCATCCCTGGTTGATCATCGATACGATCATGACGAGCGACGGTCCTGTGAATAGGATCGCCCCCGGGCTCGACCCGCGCAATGTGTCTGTGCAGGCAGGTGACATCGTGATCGCCGAGCCAGCCCAGCTTCGGGACTGCGGCATTTCGGTGCCTGTGCTCTTCCGTCCGACCGTCGACGTCTATGTCTCTGCGGCCTCTTTGCAGAGGTCGCGGTGACCCGCTGGGTTTGATCCAGCAGACGGCTGCTGGAAATTTTTCGATAAATATTTCCGTGTCTGCGGAGACGAACGCAACTCCTGACTGAGATCGATCAAGGAGCCGTTCATGCCACCCGAAAAGACTATCACAGCCGCCAACGACGCCTCCGTTCGGGAGGCCGCCGTCCCCCCGCAGGCGTGCCATGGGCTTGCCCGTTTGCTCGCCGCTGCAATCGTCCGCGAGCTGGTCAAAACGCCCGCCGCCAACAGCCCGAACGCCCCGACAAAGGAGACCGCCCAATGACGAAACGCGTCGCCATCTACGCCCGCTTCAGCTCGGGTTTGCAGAAGCAGACCTCGATCGAGGATCAAATCGCCCACGCTGAAAGCTTTGCCGCACGCCAGGGCTGGACGGTGACGCACAGGTTTGTGGACCGCGAGAAGTCCGGTCGCACAACGCGCCGCGAGGGGTTCCAGGCGCTGCGCCGCGCCGTCAACGCGCGCCTCGTCGATGTTGTCGTCGTCGAAGCGGTCGACCGTCTCACCCGCAGCATCAAAGTTGCCATGACCGAGTTCGAGTTGATGGAGTTCTCGCAGGTCGAGCTTCATTCCGTCAACGAGGGTCCGCAGAACTTCATCACTGTGCTGATCCACGGCCTTGGCGCGCAGCTCTATGCGAAGTCGGTCGGTGAGCACACGCGGCGCGGCATGATCCAGAGCCTGTCGCGGCTGCGGCTGCACACCAGTGCCTACGGGTACAGAAGTCTCGACACCGACCAAGGGCTGAACCGCGAGATCGATCCCGCCGAGGCCGAGATCGTGCGCCGCATCTTTCGCGAGTTCGCCGAGGGGCACTCGACGCAAGCCATCATCAGGCGGCTCAACGCGGAAGGTAACCCGTCGCCGCGCGGAGGGACGTGGGACAACAGCACCCTGCGCGGCAATCCGGCGCGCTTCGAAGGCATGCTGCGCAACCGGCTCTACATCGGGTTCGCGAGCGTCGGGAAGACCGCGCGGCGCTATCATCCCGAGACCCACCGCCGGGAAATCCTCGCCACGCCTGACGCTGCGAACGAGATCGAGATCCCGTCTCTGCGGATCATCGATCAGGCGCTTTGGGACCGCGTCGAAGCACAGCTGGCAGCACAAGCCGCGAAAGCCAAACGCAAGGGCAATCCCGTCGGCGCGCGGCGGAGCAAGTATCTCCTCTCGGGGCTCATGAAGTGCGGATGCTGCGGGGCACCATACATCAAGACAGGGCGCGATTACTTCGGATGCCGCGAAGCGCGGAAGGGCGCGTGCGCAAACAAGAAGACGATCCAAAAGGACGCGATCGAGGCGCGCATCTTCAACAAACTGCGCGGGCAGTTCCTGACACCGGAGCTCGCGGCGACGTTCGATGCGGCACTGACGGCGGAGTACAAGTCGCTCGCAAGCAGCGATCAAACCGCGGCGAAGAAACGCTTGGAGAGCCGTCTCGCTGATGCGGTGAAAGGCAGGAAGAACCTCTACAAGGCTATCGAGGGCGGCGCGAACTTTGAGTCATTGCTGGAGCGGGTCAGTGAGGTGGAGGCAGAGATCAAAGGGTTCGAAGCGAAGCTGGAGCACTATCATCAGAAGGAGGCGGTTCTGCCGAAGCTGCCGACGGATAGCCGAGAGTTGTTTGCTCAGGCTATTGAGCGATTGGAAAGCCTACTCGGCGACCCAGAACTTGTTCATCAAGCAAACGAGTACATGACGGAGCTCATCCGACACGTCGAGCTGAGACCCGACCCAAAATCACCAAACGGTATAGCTGCCGAGATCATTATCGATCTCGGCAGTTTGCTTTCGGCGGCACACGTTGAACCGGCCATCGCCGACCTCTTCAACGACAAAGCGCAACTATCGGTCAGGCAGGGGGCGCCGCCCCCTACGGCCTATCGGCCTACCCCCGAGGTATTTGGGGTCAGAATGAAGAAGCGGCGCCCGATTGAGGCGCCGCTTTTGTTTTTAGTTGGTAATGATCTCCGGTCCCATCACGCTGATGGGCAGCGCCGTCGAAATCCATGGCACATATGTGATCAGGATCAGGAAGACGAAGAGGACGGCGAGGAACGGCAGGGCCGCTTTGACCACGCGCATCATCGGCATCCCTGCAACGCCCGAGGTGACGAAGAGGTTGAGGCCGACCGGCGGGGTGATCATGCCGATCTCCATGTTCACGACCATGATGATACCGAGGTGGATCGGGTCGATGCCCAGTTCCATCGCGATCGGGAATACCAGCGGCGCGACGATCACGATGAGACCCGAGGGCTCCATGAACTGACCGCCGATGAGGAGGATCACGTTCACCACGATCAGGAAGGTGATCGGGCCGAGACCGGCAGCCAGCAGGCTTTCGGTGATGCGCTGGGGGATCTGCTCGTCGGTGAGGACGTGCTTCAGGATCAGCGCGTTGGCGATGATGAACATCAGGGTGACGGTCAGTTTACCAGCTTCGAGCAGCGTGTGCTTGGTGTCCTTGTGGACCAGCGCAGGCAGGAACATCGCGAGGTTGTCGAGGTTTGCCTTCACCACGTAGCCCACACCTTTGCGGAGCGAATTCTCGTATGTGCCGCCCGACTGAACGAGGCCCTCGGCCGCGCGCATCAGCGCGAAGATGAAGACCGACGCGGGCAGCAGCATGACGATCACCGCGAGGATGGTCTGGATGACCTGCATCGTGGTGTTGAGGTCCGCGTTGCCCCAGATCGAGATCAGGGTGAACACAAGCGGCAGCACGCCAGCGAGGATGATCGCACCGATGGCGAGGGACATGGCCCAGCCTTCGGCAACGGCGCGGTGCATCATGCCGCCGAGGATCGTGGCGATGATGAAGAACAAGGCGCCTGCCATCAGACCGCTGGAGATCGGAGCACCGATCATAAAGGCGGCGGTGACGTAGATCAGCGTGGTGACGACGGCAAAGCCCCAGACGCGGAAGCCGAGGAGCGCTTCGCCGCGATCACCTTCGGGCACCCAAGCGGTGCCTTTGAGCGGGCCCATATCGCGGTAGATAAAGACCGCGACGAGGAACGCATAGACAGAGGCAAGCGCAGCGGCTTCGGTCGGGGTGAAGACACCGCCGTAGATACCACCGAGGATGACGACCATGAGGAACAGGCCCCACGACGCGTCCAGCATGGAGCCGAAGACTTCGGTCCAGCCGAGCCACTCGCCCTTGGGCAGGTTCTTGACGCGGGCGATGATGTAGATCGCGGCCATCAGCATGATGCCGGCCAGAAGGCCCGGAATGACGCCGGCAAGGAACATACGGCCGACCGAGACGTCCGTGGCGGAGGCGTAGACCACCATCACGATCGACGGCGGGATCAGGATGCCGAGCGTACCTGCGTTACAGATGACGCCTGCCGCGAATTCCTTGGAATAGCCGACGCGCTGCATACCGGCGATCACGATGGAGCCGACAGCGACAACGGTCGCAGGGGACGAGCCCGACAGCGCAGCGAAGAGCATGCAGGCCAGAACGCCCGCAATCGCCAGACCGCCGCGCATGTGGCCAACGGTGGCAATCGCGAAGTTGATGATCCGCTTCGCCACACCGCCCGTCGACATGAACGACGAGGCCAGAATGAAGAACGGGATCGCGAGCAGCGTGTAGTGGCCCGCCATCGCCTGATAGAGCGACTGCGCAATGGACGCGAGCGAGCTATCCGACAGCACCAGAAGGAACAGGGTCGATGCGAGGCCGAGCGAGATCGCGATCGGCACGCCGAGCATCAGCAGGCCAATTACGACCGCAAAGAGAATGACGACTTCCATTGTCTCAGACTTCCTTCTTCAGCGCGGCGCCAGCTTTTTCGACGGCGTCCTCGGCTTCGTGGGAAACGATGATGCTTTCGGCTTCGCCCATGAACAGGCGCGCGGTGGCCTGAATGAGGCGGACGAGCATCAGCAACATGCCGAACGGCAGGATGAAATAGGGAACGAGGCGCGGCATCTTCTCGTAGGCTTCGCCCATGTTGAAGTTCGCTTCGAGCCATTCCTTGGCAAACGGGATCGGGATCTGCTCGGTCTCGTACCAGCCCTGATCGCGGCTGTTGGCAAATCCGGTCGGGAACCAACGGCCCGTGGTGGCGTCAAAGCCCGCGAACGGTGCCCAGTAGTCCCATGCGCCCTTGAGCAGCAGAACCGCGTAGAGGATCGACAGCAGACCGGCGGTGATCCCGATGATGATACGGGCCTTGCGCGGCACGGCGTTGATCAGGACGTCGACGCCAAGGTGGGCGGTCGTCTTGAAGCCGTAGCTGATGCCGAACAGAACCAGCCATGCAAACAGGATAAGCGTCAGCTCCAGACCCCAGATGAGCTGGGAGTTGAATGCGTAACGCAGGATAACGTTGATAAATGTGACCAGTGTCATGAGGCCCATGAGAAGAGCGATCATCGTCTCTTCGAATTCGTGGATCACACGCGCAACCGGCCCTTTCGGCTCGTATTTGTACGCCATGGTTTGTCCCCTACATCCCCGGATGTAAAAACGGCGGGCACTTTAGGCGCCCGCCGCTGTTTTCACTGGGCCGGTCCGGGCCGGCCCCGCGTTGGTCTTATTGGACCGAAGCGTTGATTTCCTGAGCGGCTGCGATGTTCTCGGCGCCTACGTCACCTTCGAACTGGTCCCAAACCGGCTTCATTACGGTAACCCAAGCTTCACGCTGCTCCGGCGACAGTTCGCGAATGGTCGCGCCTGCATCGAGGACAGCCTGACGGTTTTCAGCGTCGACTTCGCCGATGGCGGCGTTACGCTCGGTGGTGACTTCGTCGAAGATGGTCATGAACTGGTCACGTACATCTGCGTCGAGGCTATCGAGCCAGTCGGTCGAAGCAACAACGAGGTAGTCAAGCACACCGTGGTTGGTTTCGGTAATGCCGTCCTGAACTTCGAAGAACTTCTGGCCGTAGATGTTCGACCAGGTGTTTTCCTGACCGTCGACAACGCCGGTCTGCAGCGCGCCGTAAACTTCCGAGAAGGCCATCGGCTGCGGCGAAGCGTTCAGAGCTTCCATCTGGGCAACCAGAACGTCAGAGGTTTGTACGCGGAACTTGAGGCCGGCAGCGTCTTCCGGAGCGTTCAGCGGCACGTTAGCCGAGAACTGCTTCAGACCGTTGTGCCAGAAGCCCAGACCCTGCAGGCCGCGGCGCTGCATCGAGTCCATCATCGCCTGACCGGTTTCCGACGACTGGAATGCGTCGACGGCATCCATGTTCACGAACATGAACGGAAGGTCGAAGATGCGGAATTGCTTGGTGAAGGTTTCGAACTTCGACAGCGACGGAGCAGCGAGCTGTACGTCGCCCTGAAGCATGGCTTCGAGAACCTGGTCATCGTTGTAGAGGGTCGAGTTCGGATAGACTTCCATGCACATGGTGCCGTCCATCTCTTCGTTGACGCGCTCCATCAGGAGGTTGGCAGCGATACCCTTCGGGTGCTTGTCGGTGTTGGTGACGTGGCTGAACTTAACGACGATCTCGCCATCATCACACGCTGCGTAAGCGCCGGTTGCGGCGACGGACAGAGCAGCAGCGGAAACTGCGAACTTCAGAAACTTCATTGGTTTCCCTCCCAAGAGTGTAGATCTGCGCTCCCTTCCTCTGGGAGCGTCTGCATCTGTTAGACTCTGTCGGGATCGGGTAGCGCAACACGGCTATGCAAATTATGCATAGAAGGCCGTTTTTCCGTTTAATTCTGAGAAGTTAAGGGTGGACATCGCGGCGTATCGCACCCCTTCGCAGATGCAGCATGGCGGAAATCCACACAGGTGTTAGCGGCAACTGTGCGAAAATCCGCACACCTTCACAAACGGTACTCTTCCGCTCGAATCCCGTGCTTCACCAGTTTGTCGTAGAACGTCTTGCGCGGCAGCTTGAGACCCTTTGCCGCCTCGGTCGCATTGCCGTGGTGACGCATCAACGCAGCAGAGAGCAGCGAGCGCTCCACCTGCGCCAGTTGTTCATTGAGGCCAAGTTCTTCGGCGCGCGCATCCTCGCCGTCCGACAATCCCATCGCGAACCGCATCGCGGCGTTCATGAGCGAGCGCGCATTGCCCGGCCAATCCTGCGCCATCAGCTTGGCGATAACCTCGGGCGTGACCTGCGGCACGGGCAGGTCCGATTGTTCGCAGGCGATGTTCACATAATGACGGAAAAGGACGGGAATATCTTCGGGCCGTTCGCGCAGCGGCGGAATGCGGATCGTGGCGGCTTGCAGGCGGTAGTAGAGGTCGGGCGAAAACCGCCCCTCGCCCGCTTCCTTCTCCAGATCGAGGTAGGTTCCTGCGATCACACGTGGACGGTCGTGGCCTTCCATCAATTCCAGCAACGAAAACTGCGCGGCAGGCGACAGGCGGGCGATCTCGTCGAGGAACACCGATCCGTCCGAGCCATCGCGGAACGCGACCGCCAGCGCCTCGCCCGACATCGACGCGGCCGAATACTTCAGGAACGGCGCGTTCGATCCTGCCGACAAAAGGTGCACGACCTCTGCCATTTTGGCGGTCCCGACACCCGGCTCGCCCGTAACCAGCACGTCCGCCGAGGTGCGGGCAACGGCGCGCGCGGCCTCTCGCATTTTACGCGAATGCTCGGATTGCCCCCGCAACAGACGCGCAGCAGCATCGCCGGCTTCCACCTCGCGGCGCAGGCGGCGGTTCTCCAAAACGAGGTTCCGCGTTTTCAGCGCCCTCTCAACTGTGGACAGGAAGTCCTTGGGCGCGCAGGGTTTTTCCAGAAAACTGAACGCGCCGCCGCTGATCCCGCGCACTGCCATCGGGATGTCGCCTTCGCCCGTCAGCAGGATGACGGGTAGCTCCTTGTCCTGCGACTGCGCGTATTCGAGCAGGTGGAAACCGTCCTTACCGGGCATGCGGATGTCACTGACGACCACGCCGTCGAAGGCCTTGGCGATGTGGTCTTTCGCCTCCACGAACGAGCCCGCAAGGATCGGGTCGAGGTCCGCCAGTTCCAGCGTCTGCCCCAGCGCTTCACGCACCTCACGGTCATCATCGACCAGAAGAACCCGCTTTGTCATCATGGCTCGCCCTGCCCCTTTGCAGCATCAAGTTCGATCGTAAACACCGCGCCCCCGTCGGGATGGTTCCGCCCGCGGATCGCACCGCCGAAGCTTTGCACCAGACCGTAGGAAATCGAAAGGCCGAGGCCCATCCCTTCGGCCGCGCCGACCTTTTTTGTGGAATAGAACGGATCGAAAATCTTCTCCGGCTCGTCGATACCCGGCCCGTGATCGCGAATGCTGACCACAACGCGGCTGGCGTGGACGACGTGGATTTCGACCTGCTTGGCCTCCTGCCCCTCCTGCGCGTCGATCGCGTTCGAGATGAGGTTCAGCAGCACCTGTTGAAGCCGCACCTCGCCTGCGCGCACCTTGATCGGCCTGTCGAGCCCTCTCCAAGTAATCTGCGCCCGTTCGTGATGCGCCTTCGCGGCGGCCATTTCCAGCGTGGCTTCGATCGCCGATCCGAGGTCCACATCTGCCAGCGGCTCGTTCTCCTGACGGGCAAATGCCCGGAGGTTTTTGATGATCCGCCCCATGCGGCGGGCCAGCTCGGAAATGCGGTCGAGGTTCTGCGCGGCCCTCTCCGGCTTGCCGCGTTCAAGGAACATTTCGGCGTTTTCGGCAAAAGACCGGATCGCCATCAGAGGCTGGTTCAACTCGTGACTGATGCCTGCCGACATCTGGCCCAGAGCAGACAATTTCCCTGCCTGAACAAGATTATCCTGCGCCTTCTTCAACCGCGCCTCGGCAGCTTTGCGCTCCTCGACCTCGTGGCGCAGGTCGGTCGCGACGGCCTCCAGCTCCGCGGTGCGCTCCAGCACGCGCCCTTCGAGTTTGCGGTTCGCTTCGGCCAGTGTCAGGCGGCGCAGGGTCGCGAGATACAGCATCGCGCCAAACGCCAACACCAGCGCGGCAGCGGCCGCCGCTTGCAAGCCCGCGATCTGGCGGGCGGGCGAGATATCGACCAGCGCCTCCCCGACCAACCCGACAGTTGGTAGCTGCAATGTGATGTGCAGCGCCTCGGCTGGCAGGTAGCGCCCGCCGTCGATGTCCCAGACCTCATGCCCCGCGATCTGGCGGGTGGCATATTTGAAGAACGGACCGATGTCGCCCGCGCGGTATTCGTCGGTGCTGATAGCGGACAGGATGTCGCCCGACTGGGAGCGGAACACGAGCTCGGAGCGGTTGGAGACGAAGACCACGCTTTGATCGTCGGTGAAGAAGACCGCTGGCCTATCGCCGCGCCACGAGGCCTCGATCATTTCGATGTCGACGGTGACGGAGACAGCCCCGATCACGGGCCCGCTGGACGAAAACACGGGCGCGGTAAAGATGAACACGCGCCGCCCGAAGCGTTCGCTATATTGGTGGTCGACCCCGAGCGCTCCGTCCATCGCCCGCTGGAAACCGGGGCGACTGTCGTCACGGACAGCATCGCCGCGAGCCACCGCGATTTCCTGACCGTTGATGCGGCTGATCGCGATTTCGAGCGCACCGCTCTTGTCGGCGATGCGCGACAACACCTGCCCCGCCGTGCCGCCGCCCAAGACCCGTTCGGTCACAGGGTGATCGACGATGAGCGAGGCCAGTTCGCGAAAGCTCTGCAATTCCGATGTCAGGCGGTCCGATGCCAGCGCCAGATCGGAGCGCCCGCGCTGCGCCAACTGCTCCACGCCAGAGCGGAAGCCGAACGTGTAAACTCCGCTCGCCAGAACGGCGACGAAGGCAGCGAATGCCGCAAAACCGATGAAACGCTGGAAAAGATTGGAGCGCATTTCGCGAACATACAGACTGTCCCCTTGCGTTGACCAGAGCGGACGGGCAACTTCCGCGCATGAAGCACTTCCAGCAGTCCCCGACCGACCCCGCCTTTGTCCAGAATCCCTACCCGTTTTACGACTCCGTGCGCGCTGCCGGAGACCTGTTCTACTGGGACGATTACCAGATGGTTTGCGCCGTCTCGCATGAAGCAGTTTCGGCGCTTCTGAAAGACCGCCGTCTGGGGCGTGAAATCCCGCCCGAAAAGGCCACGCCGATCCCGCCGCATCTCAAACCGTTCTACGACATCGACGCGCATTCGATGCTGGAGCTGGAAGCGCCCCGTCACAAGCGTTTGCGGAGCCTTGTTCTGCGGGCGTTCACCTCGCGCCGGATCGCGTCGCTTGCAGGCGATATCGAGGAGCTGTCAAACGAGCTTATCGACCGATTTCCTGATGAGCCGTTCGACCTGATTGACGCGTTCTGCCGCCCGATCCCCGTCGTGGTGATTTGCCGCCTGCTCGGCGTGCCGGAGGACCGCGCCGATGATCTGCTGCGCTGGTCGAACGACATGGTCGCGATGTATCAGGCCCGCCGCACGCGCGAGGTCGAGGACGCGGCCGCCAAAGCCTCGACCGAGTTCCGCGAGTTCATCGTCGGCTATATCGAGGCCCGCCGTAAGGCACCCGCGAACGACCTGCTGTCGGAACTGATCGCAGCAGAGGAGGAAGGCGAGAAGCTCTCCACCGACGAGCTGGTCACGACCGTTATCCTGCTGCTGAACGCAGGCCACGAGGCGACCGTTCACACGATGGGCAACGGTGTCAAAACCATGTTGGAGCGCGGGGTTACAGAGATCACCGATGCCAGCGTCGAAGAGATCATCCGCTTCGACCCGCCGCTGCATATGTTCACCCGATGGGTTTACGAGGACATCACTGTCTTTGGCCACGAGCTAAAGCGCGGCCAGATGTTCGGATGCCTGCTCGGCGCCGCGAACCGCGATCCGGCGGCATACACGGATCCGAACACCTTCGATCCCGAGCGCAAAGGTCCGACGAACACCAGCTTCGGCGGCGGCATCCATTTCTGCGTCGGTGCGCCGCTGGCCCGTCTGGAACTCAAGGTCGCAATGGGGGTGCTCTTCGACCGCCTACCCGCGCTGAAGCTCGCAGGCGAGCCACAATACGCAAACGTGTTCCATTTCCACGGGCTCGACAGCCTGATGGTGACGAAGGGCTAGAAACGGCCAAAGCGGGCGAGCAGACGCATCGCCCGCAGCCCTTTGCGCATTGTCTGGTTGATCTGCTGCGACCGCGCGCGCTCGGCGGGCGTGCGATTCTTGTTGCCCGTCGTTTTGTTGTGAATGTCGCGGATCACACCGCGACGGTTCAGCGTGCGGATCAGCAGGTTAATCAGTCTGGCTAGGTCCATCGGAGCCTCCTGCCCCATGACGTAAGATCGCGCAGGCGGCGATCAATCCTCGTCGAACATTTCGACCTGATCGTCGTCATCCTCGTCTTCATCGTCGTCCTGATTGCCCGTGACCTCGCGCCCCGGCGGGAGGCGATTATCGAGAAGGCCCGCAGCGCGCAGTTCCTTGATCCCCGGCAGGTCACGCGCGCTTTCCAGCCCGAAGTGGTCGAGGAATTCTTGCGTCACGAGGAACGTCACCGGACGGCCCGGCGTCATCTTGCGGCGACCGAGCTTGATCCAGTCCATCTCGATCAACTGGTCGAGCGTGCCGCGCGACACGGAAACCCCGCGGATTTCTTCGATCTCGGCGCGAGTGACTGGTTGATGGTACGCAACAATCGCGAGCGTTTCGATAGCGGCGCGGCTGAGTTTGCGGACCTCGACCGTCTCTTTCTGCATCAGATAGGCCAGATCCGGTGCGGTACGGAACGCCCAAGCGTCACCGACCTTGACCAGCCGGAACCCGCGCCCTTCATAGCGCTTTTGTAGCGTATCAATAGCCCGCCCAGGCTCACAGCCGTGGGGCATCCGGTCGGCGAGTTCGCGCAGGGAAATCGGGTCGGCACTGGCAAAGAGGATGGCTTCAACCATGCGCTCCTGCTCGCCTTCGGTCGGCGCTTCGAACAGGCTGGGGTCTTCGGTGGTGTCAGTCATCGGTCCTGTTCTTTCTGCGGATCTGGATCGGCGCAAAGGTCTCGCCCTGCCGGATGTCGATGCGGCCTTCCTTGGCCAGCTCCAGTGCTGCGGCAAAGGTCGCGGCGGTGGACGAACGCGTTCGCATTTTATCCTGCTCCCAACCGTCGGGCATATACTGCGCAAGCTGGGTCCATTCGCGGGCATAACCGATCAGCGGACGCATCCGTTCAAGCGCACGTTCGAGTGTGTCGACATGTTCGCGGTCAAACACGAACGGGCGGAAATCGTCGCGAGTGCGGATGCGGGCGTAGCCCTGCATGAGGTCGAGCAGCGTCGCGGTATAGCGAACGGTTCGGACGCGTTCGACATCCTCGGGGATACCGCGAACGAAGAAATCACGTCCCTTCTGGTCCCGCGCCATCAGCTTGGCCGCAGAGTCCCGCATGGCTTGCAGCCTTTCAAGCTGGAACGCGAGGTGCGCTGCAAGCTCTTCACCGGACGGGCCGTCTTCGGTCGGATCGGGCGGAAGCAGAAGGCGCGATTTCAGGAACGCCAGCCACGACGCCATCACGAGGTAGTCGGCGGCAAGCTCAAGCCGTAACTCGCGGGCTTTTTCGACAAAAGCGAGATACTGTTCGGCCAGCGCGAGCATCGAAATCTGCCGCAGGTCGACCTTTTGCGTGCGTGCCAGCGTCAGAAGAAGGTCGAGCGGGCCTTCGAACGATCCGACATCCACAATGAGCGCTTCCGCAGCAATGCGGTCGGAGACGCTCATTTTATCTTCTTCGAAAAGATCGGACATAACGACCCTTGTTCCGCCAACGCCTCAGGTTCCGCATCCGGCGCGCGGATGTCAACGGTCAGGCGGTCAGCGCGGCCTTAGCGGACGACGACAGGGACGCAATCGGGGCCTTCCGCCTGAATGGCAGCACAGAAACGGCGCGCATCGGACAGATCGGTAAAGTTCGCAGCGCGCAGACGGTAGAACGTCTTGCCCGCGCGTTCGGCCTGTAGGATCAGGCGCTCCTTACCGGCCAGCAATTCGGGATACCGCTGGTTGAATGTGACCCACTCTTGCGCCGCGACTTCGGGCGCATCGAAGGCGCCAAGCTGCGCGAGGTTCGTGCCGACGGGGATCGGGGTCGTGGTGACGTTTGCATCGGTCGGCAGATCAGCGGCAGGCATCGGGCGGCGCGCTGCAGCGGCCAGCGTACCCGGGCGCATGATCGGGCGCGGTGCGTCGCGCACACCAGGGACAGAGGCGGGAACGATGTCAGCGATGATCTCGCTCGACACGCCGTTCACAGCAGTCGCCACAGGCGGCGTATCGGTTTCGATCTTCACGAGCGGAGAGATACCGGCAGCCAGCGCATCGGCCAGCGCGGCAATCGCATCGTCAGGCACTTCGCCATCTTCGGACGGCAGCGCGATTTCGCGAACTTCGGGAGCGGGCGAATTGGCATCGACACCTTCGGCGAGGACTTCGCCCTGCTCTGCCGTCGGCATGGCGCGCAGGTCGTCCATCGTCAGGCCGACAGTCGGCGGGGCTAGATAGAGGGTCGAGGACGTTTCAGGCGCAACGGCACCGCCAAGGCCCGCGATCGCATTGACCGAGAGCCCCTTGTGCGGCGCGATATCGCCTTCGGGATCCGCAGGAGCGATGCGCATAGGGCCCTCGGTGGCGCGTACCACCGGAACGCCCTGCGCATCTTTCTGGACAAGCTGGTAGCCCCAGACGCCGATCACGACGACAAGGGCCACGGAGGACAAGGCACCGACCTTACTCAGAATTTGACTTACATTCGGAGTCCGCCCTTGGGGCGCATTCAGGTCGGAATACGTCGCCATCTTTACCTCATTGCGCCCACGTGCAATGTCGGGGCTTCATCGGGGTTGCCTGCTCGGCCGGCGGCGTGCGTTATCGCATCTCTTTCGCCGGTACGACGCCCAAGATACCCAAGCCCGATGCAATAACAACCTCTACTGCACGGATGAGCGCAATTTTCGCTTGCGATGCGGCAATGTTGTCATCCTGCAAGAAACGCAGGGAGGTATCGTCGTTCCCCTTGTTCCACAGACCGTGGAATTCCGACGCCAGTTCATAAAGGTAGAACGCGATGCGGTGAGGCTCCTGCCCCTTCGCTGCGATCTCTACCAGACGCGGCCATTCGGCCAGCTTTTTGGCAACGGCGGTTTCAGCTTCGCTCGACGCGAGGTTCAGGTCGGCAGATTGCAGCGCGGCGTCCGAAACGTCGATGCCAGCGTCCTTGGCCTTACCCACGACCGAATTGATACGGGCGTTGGCGTACTGCACGTAGAAGACGGGGTTGTCCTTCGACTGTTCGAGCACTTTGTCGAAGTCGAAGTCCAGCGGCGCGTCGTTCTTGCGGGTCAGCATGTGGAAACGGGTCACGTCGGCACCCGCCTGCTCGACCACGTCACGCAGGGTGACGAAGGTACCTGCACGCTTCGACATCTTGAACGGCTCGCCGTTCTTGAACAGCTTCACCAGTTGGATCAGCTTGATGTCGAGCGGAACGCGGTTGTTCGACAGCGCCGAAACGGCCGCCTTCATACGCTTCACGTAGCCACCGTGGTCGGCACCGAAGATGTCGATCAGCATGTCGAAGCCGCGCTCGCACTTGTCGAAGTGGTACGCGATATCGGGGGCGAAGTAGGTCCACGAGCCGTCTGACTTTTTCACAGGACGGTCGACGTCATCGCCGAATTCGGACGACTTGAAGAGCGTCTGCTCGCGCGGCTCCCAGTCTTCCGGCACCTTGCCTTTCGGCGGCTCCAGAACGCCTTCGTAGATCAGGCCGTCGCCGCGCAGCTTTTCAATGGCGCTTTCGATCTTGCCGGTGCCGTAGAGGGCTTTCTCCGACGAGAAGACATCCATCTTCACACCCAGCGACGCGAGGTCGCCGCGGATCATTTCCATCATCGCTTCGGTCGCGATTTCGCGGATCTCGGGCAGCCATTCGGCTTCGGGCTTGTCGAGGAGGCTGTCGCCGAACTTTTCCTTCAGCGCCTCACCGACCGGAATGAGGTAGTCACCCGGATAGAGACCTTCGGCAATTTCCGGCTCCAGACCGTTCGCCTCGCGGTAACGCTCGAACGCCGAACGCGCCAGAACGTCGACCTGCGCGCCGCCATCGTTGATGTAGTATTCGCGGGTCACATCGTAGCCCGCATAGGCCAGCAGCGATGCCAGCGCGTCACCGAAAACGGCGCCGCGGGTATGGCCGACGTGCATCGGGCCGGTCGGGTTTGCCGACACGTATTCAACGTTGACCTTCTTGCCCTTGCCCAGTTCCGACTGGCCGAAGCCAGCGTCCGAGAGCGCGGTTTTGACGACACCCTGCCAGACCGAACCATCGAGGCGCATGTTCAGGAAGCCGGGGCCTGCGACTTCGGCGATGGTGATACGCGGATCAGCGAGCAGCTTGGCAGCAAGCGCTTCTGCGATCTGACGCGGGTTCATCTTGGCAGGCTTGGCAAGAACCATCGCGGCGTTGGTCGCCATGTCACCGTGAAGCGGATCACGGGGCGGCTCTACTGCGACGTTCTGAAAGTCCAGCCCTTCGGGAAGCGCACCTTCGGCGACCAAGGCATCGAGGCAATCCACCACGAGCGCACGGATATCGGAAAACAGGTTCATTTCTTTATCTCTCTGGAGTTCGCGGCGGGTTTAACACGGCAAACCATAACGTCAACGGTCACGCACCGGATTACCCCCCTTGTGTTGGGGGGCGGGTTCGCCTGATGGTAGTAGAGTAATGAGTCGTATGTCGTTAATTTTTGTTGGCCTCTGCGCTTTTGGCGCCGTCATGCAGGTACTTTACCTGCAAATCCACTTGGATTGGTCAAAGCCTATTCTTCAGGCAAGTGCGACCCATGGCACCAGTCCGGTCGGGCTCGCCGGTATCCTCGCAGGCTTTCTACGCGAAACGGCTGCACTGCTGATTATGGCAGTTGCGGCGTTCGTCGCATCGGTCGCCGCCGAAAACGGATCACCTTCGGGACGATACTGGGCAATCGCTGCTTGGGTTGCATCGGTGATGTTCGTGATCATCATGGCGTGGCAAGCAAGCGCCCTGCTCAACCCCGATGCCTTCGGTCCGCGACTGCACCACCTTCTCAAGGTCATGGCCCGCGCAGAGGAATACTGCCGCGCGCTTGCACTGGCACTGCTTCTCTTGGCGTCGACCTCGATGATCTGCATTTCGCAGCCCTACCGCATCGGCGCGAATATCCTTGTCGCGACGATCTTCGGGGCGATGGTGCTCTACACCTACTTCTTTTTTCGGACGTCGCTGGATCTCGCGATGATCATCTTCGCCGTGCCCCAGATCATCCTACTCACCCTCCTCGCCATTGTAACCGTCGACCCGCATCGCCGCGACGAGCCGCACCTGACTATCGGCGTTGCGCTCATGCTTATGGCGGGGCTTGGTGCGGATGCAATTGGGATGGCGGCGATGCACTCGTCTCAGCTGCCCAGCGGATATACGGTCGTGACGCACCACTTTGCCCAACAGGCGTTCGCGCTGCTTGCGTTCTTTGCGGGGTGGTCGCTGCAATCGGCGAGATACAAGCATGACAGCAAACTATGGCTTCACGCCATCGCGCTGTCGGTCGCCATTCTGCTCTGGGCTTATCCGATTTTCACAAGCGGCGCTTCAGACGCCGTTGTCGCGGCAGACGGCGCGCCCGAATTCGGCGCGCCGAGCAATCTTTATTACAACTTAGGACTTTGCGGGCTGATTGCCTTTATCCTTTGGGGTCTCGCCCTTCCGTTCACCGGCTCCCGCGCGGTCAGGTAGGTCGTCAGGCAAGTGCGGACGCTTCTTGCTCGCTTCGCCTTCCAGCGTTCCCGGCGGCAGCATGGAGATGATCTGCACACCGGCGGTCGCTTTGACCTGCTCGTCCTTGCGCACGAACACCGGCCCCTCGCCCGCAGGCACATAGGCGATCACGTGGGCATCGGGGCGGCGATTGCGCCAGTCCTCGAACGTGAATTCCTCGCTGAGTTTGGTCACGCGGAAGGTCCAGCCTTCCTCGATCATATCGTCGAGCGCACGGCGGGTCTTTTCGGGGCCGAACTGCATACCGCCAAGCGTTGTCGGCAGCGTGTAGTTGGCGATCTCGCTCTTTTCGCGCTGCACCTGATAGGTCTGGTTGCGGCCGAATTCGGGGCCGAGGTCAGTGGCCACCAGCGTGTTGTAGGCATCGTTGTCCGTCGCCGCGACGACGGTCTGATAGCCCACCCATTCCAGACGGTCCTCGGCAGCTTCGGACAGGATATCGCCCATGAACGTCGGCAGACCGGCGGTACGAGCGAGCCGCAGGTTCACGTGGTTCGGATCGGCGACCAGCACCGGAACACCCGCACGGTCAACGGCTTCGCCGAGCGCCGTGGTCCAGCGGGAACCGCCGACGATGATGACGCCAGCCGCACCGGAACCAGACAGACCAAGAGCGCGCGCAAGCGGACCGAGCGTGAAGCCGTGGAGGACCACGGTCGCCGCCACCAGCGCGAATGCCAGCGGGCCGACAAGTGCACCGTCCTCCAGTCCCATCGACTGAAGGCGCTCACCAAAGAGACCGGCAACAGCGACCAGAACCACGCCGCGCGGGCCGGTCAGTGCAACAAGGACGCGCTCTTTGATCGGCACGCCTGAAAACGCCAGTGAGGTCATTACGGTCAGCGGGCGTGCGATCAGGATAACCGAGAGGATGAACAACAGCGCCGTCCAATCCAGACGCGCGAGCGTATCGAAATCGAGGTTCGCCGCCAGCAAGATAAACACGCCCGACACCAGCAGGATGGTCGCGTGTTCCTTGAAACGGCGCAACTCTTCGTAGGATTGCAGCTTTGCGTTGGCGACGACGACACCCATCAGTGTGACAGCCAGCAGGCCGCTTTCGTGGAGCAGCGTTTCGGAGACAGCAAAACAGCCGAGGAGCACAGTGAACAGCACCGGCACCTTCATGTATTCGGGCACATAGGCGCGGCGGAACGCCACTGCGATACCGAAACCGCAGGCCAGACCGAAGACAATCGCGAAGCCGAGGCCGAGGATAAAGCCCAACGTCGCGCCGTCCGCTTCGGCGGCAGAGTGGCGGACGACCACGAATTCGAACGCCAGAACCGCTGCGAGAGCGCCGATGGGGTCGTTCAGGATCGCTTCCCACTGAAGCAGGTTCGCAGGCCGTTTTTGCAGACGTGCCGTGCGAAGAAGCGGCGCGATCACCGTCGGTCCTGTCACGATCATGATGCCGCCGAACACAGCCGAGGTTTCCCAATCAAGCCCTGCCGCGTAGTGCAGAGCGATGGCGGACGTCAGCCAGCCGAGCGGCGCGCCGATGAAAACAAGTCGACGCACGCCCGTTGCCGCATCCGACAGCGAGCGTTTGTTCAGGGTCATCCCGCCTTCGAAAAGGATGATGGCCACCGCGACAGAGATCATCGGGCTCATGAGCGGCCCGATGTCCCGTGATGGGTCGAAAATGCCTGTAGCGGGTCCGACGATCAGACCGGCGGCCAGCATCAACACGATGGCGGGCAGCCTCAGTCTCCAAGCAAGCCATTGCGAGCCGACGCCAAGCGCGCCAACCAGTGCAAAGGCCATAATAGGCGTCATCGCCTCCGCAGCAGCAGTTTCAACCGACATTCGTGACCCGAGTCCTTTCGATAATGTCCGAGCCCGTGAGGCGCGCATGTTCCTGGATCGCAAAGCGGTCCGTCATGCCGGAGATATAGTCGCAGACGATGCGGGCAAGTTCCGTTTCGCTCTGAACTTCGGCGACGTCCTTGCGCCACTGCTTCGGCAGATGCGTCGGATCGGCCATGAAGAGCGGAAACAGGTCTTTGACCGCCGCGGTAACGTGCTTGCGCATTTCAACCACAGCGGGGTGGCGGTACATGCGGTGGAACAGGAACTTGCGGATGACTTTGAGGTCTTCCCACAGCGCAGGGCTGAACTGGACCATCATGCGGCCCGCATGGCGCACCTCTTCGACAGACGCCGCGTCGAGCTCTTTGAGGTTCTTCGAGCTGACCGCGATGACATCCTCGACAAGGATACCGAAGAAGCGGCGCAGCGCCTCGTGGCGGCGGCGATAATAGTTGAGACCGGGGTACTTGCGGTCCACTTCCGCCCAGCACTCGTGGAGGATCGGCAGGTCGGCCAGTTCGTCCGTGCTGAACAGTTCGGCCCGCAGACCGTCGTGCAGGTCGTGGTTGTTGTAAGCGATGTCGTCGGACAGCGCGGCAACCTGAGCCTCGGCACTGGCGTGAGTGTGAAGCTCCAGATCCTGCTTCTTGTTGTAGGCTTCCAGCGCCCACGGAATATCGCCCGTAACGGGGCCGTTATGCTTGGCGATGCCTTCGAGCGTTTCCCACGTCAGGTTGAGCCCGTCGAAATCGGCGTAATGCCGTTCGAGGCTGGTGACGATGCGGATCGCCTGCGCGTTGTGATCGAAGCCGCCATAAGGCGCCATCAGTTCATGAAGCGCATCTTCGCCCGTGTGGCCGAATGGCGGATGCCCGAGGTCGTGCGCGAGGGCCACCGCTTCGGTCAGTTCCTGATTGAGCCCGAGGGTGCCTGCAATCGTACGTCCGACCTGCCCCACTTCGATCGAGTGTGTCAGCCGTGTGCGGAAATAATCGCCCTCGTGTTCGATAAAAACTTGCGTCTTGTGCTTGAGCCTGCGGAAAGAGCTGGCATGAATAATGCGGTCCCTGTCACGCTGGAATGGCGAGCGGAAATGGCTCTCTTCTTCGGGATAAAGACGTCCCCGGGTTTTCGTGGGATCGGTTGCATAGGGCGCGACCATGTGAATTGCCCTGCCTTGTTGTGTCTGCCTTTGATTTCTATATTGGCAATGTAGCTCTACTAATAGGCCTGAAAATGCTGAATGTTCCCCCGACCGTCACGCCGCGCGCCTTCGACAGGCTTGCAGAGATCGGTGCCGCCTCTCAAGGCAAGGCACTGCGCGTTGCCGTTTCGGGTGGCGGCTGCTCCGGCTTCCAGTATGAGATCACGCTGGACGAGCCGGTCGATGATGACCTCGTGCTCGAAAAAGACGGCGAGAAAGTCGTGGTCGACGCAACGTCGTTGCCGTTCCTGACGGGTGCGACCATTGACTTCACCGACGAACTGATCGGCGCACGCTTTGCGATCGACAACCCGAACGCCTCTTCGTCGTGCGGTTGCGGGACTTCGTTCTCGATCTGAACTCTCCGCCGTTAACGTGTGAAATTTATTCCTGCGGCGCTAGCCAAAGGTATTTTTTTGACGTACCGTTCGAATATGGCACATATCCTTTTAGTCGATGACGATCAGACGTTCCTTGATACCGCGTCCGAAGCCATTCAGGCGCTGGGACACACGACGTCTTGCGCAACGAACCAATTCGACGCGGTCGAGCTGGTGGAACCCGGCGTTTTCAACCTTGCCTTTGTCGATGTGATCATGCCGGGTGGTGGTGCCATCACGGCCGTCAATCTGCTCAAAGAAAAAGATCAGGACCTGCCGATCATCGCGATGACCGGTATGTGGACGGTGCGCAGTTCGCCCGTCATGCAGGTCGGCCTGCATAATGCCGCCGCCAAGATCGAGAAAACCTACCGGCTTTCGGAACTGGAAGAACTGATTACCAAGTACGCGAATTCGTCTGAAATCAGCGCGTCCGCAATAGCGACCTGAATATGGCAGCGCTAAAGGCCGACCCGCGCAGGATCAGGAACAACGCTTGGCGACGTGTCTGGGTCGGCGTGTCGGTCGCCTTGCTCATCGTCCTGTTGCTCGACGGGCTATTCCAGCTTCCGGGCCGTGTCCGCGAAACCCGCGAAATCGCGACCGAGCACCAGACCATCGTCGAAACCATGCTCATTCTGGAGCAGGAAATCGGCTATGGCGGCTTTATACATAACTTTAAGAACGCCGCCTTACGTCCTGAAAGTAGGGCAGAATATATCACCGCCGCCCGCGCGAATGTTGTCAGCGTCGAAGCCGCGCTAGCCAAGCTCGCAGAAACATCGAGCATCGACCAGACGTTGCTCGATGATGTGCGCAGCACCTTTGACGAGTACATTTCCAAGCTGCCGATCGTGGCGAATGGCGACTCTCTGACGCCCGATGAACTCGACGATCTGATCCGTGTCCGCGACGACGAGGCGGTGGCGGCGCTTCGGATATTTGCCGATCAGGCCATCTACAGCCTGCGGGACCACGAAGAGCAGGTTTTCGACGATTTCCAATCCTATCTGACCCGCCTCTTTATCGAAACGGTACTGCTGCTGGCGGCACTTTCCTGCCTCGCGATGGCGGAGCGGACGCACCTTCGCCTGAACCTCGAACTTGCGGCCCACGCCGAACGGGACGGCGACTTGCGCAGCCTGATCGAGCTCTCCGACATGGGCATCGTGGTGCTGGATAAGGATCGCAACGTCCTCCACACTAACGGCACCGCGCGATCGTTTATCAGCGCCCCTGCCCACACCGGCGACGCCCTCTTGGCGGACCTTGCCGACCGCGCTGCCGATGAAAGCTCCATCCAAGTCCTGAACCGCTTGCGCGAGATGCGTTCGATCCGTCAGGAAACCGTGCGCCTGACATCCGAAGACGGCACCATCCGCTTTGTCATCATCGCCGCGCAGGTCATCCGCGAGGACGGCAAGGCGCGCGGCTATATGATCAGCATGCGCGATGAAACCTCGACCGTGATCGCCCGCACCCGCATCGGCAACGCCCACCGGTTCGAGACGCTCGGGCGTATGACCGGCGGCCTGCTGCATGATTTCCGCAAAATGCTAGTGACATCGCTCCTCGCGCTGGAAACCTACGGCGTGAAAACGAGGTCGGACGATCCGCTATTGCAGAGCGCGACGAAATCGCTGGTGGGCGGAGAGCAAATCCTCAAGCGCCTCGTCAAAATGGCGGCGGGCGATACGCTCGAAGACGAACCTGCGCAGGTCAGCGAAGTGCTTGAAGACCTCCGCATTCTGACGGTTCCCATGATCGGTACTGCCGCAAAGCTGGAGATCATCCAGCCGAAATTCGACCGCACAACTCTGGTGCCGCAGTCCGAATTGCTCGACGTGCTGGTCAACCTCGTGATGAACGCGCTCGAAGCGATGGAGCATGAAGGCAAATTGGACGGCAATGTCACCGTCTCTGTCGAGCAGTCGCACGGCTTGCTCGGCTCGCCCGCCGTGACCTTCATCGTGGCGGACGACGGACCTGGCATGTCCGACAAACAAATCGAGGCCGTGCTGTCCCCTCGCCCCCATGCAGGAAACAAAGCCGACTCGATGGGTTTCGGCCTCTCGAACCTCCGCGCTGTGGCGGCACAATCGGGCGGTGAGATGCAGATCGAGCGGAACGGCACGCGCGGGCTGCGCGTCAGCCTGACGGTCCCGACCCGCGACGGCCGCTACGATCAGGAAATGACCGGCGGTTTCGGCCCGCTGCTTGTCACGCGGTCAATCTTGATCTGCGACCCCAACCGCATCCGCCACCATGTGCTGGTCGATGGACTGCGCCGCGCGGGTGCGAATGTGGTTGAAACCCGTAGCGCCATTGAGACCGAGCAGGTTCTCGATAGCAACGACATCGACTTTGTCATCCTCGACCCCAACTTCGAAGCCGAAGACACGATCAGCAGCCTTGCCCGCAAGGCCAAGATGGCGAAGGTGCCTATCATTTTCCTCAGCACTCGCCGCGATGCGATGGATATGGCCAATGACTGCGTCGACCTCGGGCATCCCGACGGCGGCGAAAGACTGCTCGAAGCGATCCGCCGCGCGGTGGTCAAGCGGATGAACCTCTGAATTCTGCCTTGCACCCTGCGGCCAACCACTGGACAAAGGGCCAAGCAGCAGGAGACGGGCATGAAGATCGCAACCTTCAACATCAATGGTATCAAAGCGCGTTTCGAACGCCTGACGGACTGGCTCGAGAACAGCAAGCCCGACGTGGCCATCCTGCAAGAGATCAAATCGGTCGACGAAAACTTCCCGCGCGAACATTTCGAGGACATGGGCTACCGCGTCGAAACCCACGGCCAGAAGAGCTTCAACGGGGTCGCGATCCTGTCCCGCCTACCGCTCGAGGACATCTCGCGCGGTCTGCCCGGCGATGACGAGGACGAACAGGCCCGCTGGATCGAAGCGACCGTGATCGGCGACAAACAAGCAGTAAAAGTCTGCGGCCTCTACCTGCCCAACGGCAATCCCGCGCCCGGACCGAAATACGACTACAAACTCGCGTGGATGGAGCGGATGCGTCTGCGTGCGCAGGAGCTTTTGCAGGACGAGATGCCGATGCTCATGGCCGGCGACTACAACATCATCCCGCAGGCCGAAGACGCCGCCCGCCCCGATGCTTGGCGCGAGGACGCACTGTTCCGCCCCGAGAGCCGCGCGGCATTCCGCAAGATCCTGAACCTCGGCTTCACCGAAGCCTTCCGTTCACGCGTTCGCGGCGGCGGGCATTATTCGTTCTGGGATTATCAGGCGGGCGCTTGGAACAAGAACGACGGCATCCGCATCGACCATTTCCTGCTGTCGGCCCAATGCGCCGATCTGATGCAGGACTGCTGGATCGAGAAGGACGAGCGGGCAAAGGAAAAGCCGTCGGACCACGTTCCGGTTTGGGTCGAACTCGACGCTTGAGGCCAAAATAAAATGACCCCCGAAGGAGGGACGCCTTCGGGGGTACTGGGAACAAAACTAAGAACTGCAAACTCTTTTCGTACAGGGGAACAGACTGCACATCACTCAAATCAGGCGTTTTGGGACCGCCTTCGCTGAGTAAATGCAACTGACCCATTTAAGGTTCCGAAGTTTTTCAACTTTTTTCTGCGGTCACGTCATGACCGTAGAGCCAGTCCATCCGCTTAAGGAAAAGCTGCGGCGCGGTCGCGCTCAGCAAGCCCAATGCAGCATGGGCTGCGGTGCGCTTCACGCCCAGCAAATGGTAGTTCACAGCGTTCGCGTTTGCAGCTTCGATGGCGCGTGAAACGCGGTCACGGCGCGCGGATTGATAGAGCGCCAACGCGGTGCTCAGGTCTTCGCAACGATCACACTGGTCCGCCAGCACGTAGGCATCCTCAAGCGCGAGGTTCGCGCCCTGCGCAAGGAACGGCAGCGTCGGGTGCGCCGCATCGCCGAGGATCGCGCGGGTATCGTCGTGCCAGACCTTCGCGACCGGATGGCGGAACAGCCCCCAAAGGCGCGTCGTCTGCATCTGGTCAAGGATGTCCTTCAACTCCGGCGCGCAATCGGCGAAGGCGTCGCGGACATTCGACGGCTCGTCAAAGTAGTGCCACCCCTCGGCCACCCAGTCGGAGCGCTCCTGCACGGCCACAATATTCATGCGTCCGCCAATAAGCGGATAGGTCACGACGTGTTTTTTCGGTCCCATCCAAATGCGGGCAACGGGTTCGGCATCGCGCACCTGCACAACCGATCGCCACGCCACCTGCCCTGTAAAGAACGGCGCATCGCGGCCATTGAGCTCTTGCCGCACAACCGAATGCAGACCGTCCGCACCAATAATCAGGTCGCCTTGGACCGTTTCGTCATTGGAGAAGCGAACAAAATCGGGACCAAGCTCTTCGGCGCGGGCGTCGGTGGTGATCTCCACCCCTGCCTGCATCGCTCCGGTCGCCAGAATGTCGAGAAGGTCGGCGCGGTGGAAGAAACGGTACGGCTCGCCGTCAAGCTGCGTCAGATCGAACGAGGCAACCTGCTTGCCGGTGACCGCGTCCATCGGACGGACCGCAGCGCCGCGAATGGCGCGCTTGTCGGCAGCATCGGACAGGCCCAGCGCCTTGAGCACAGCAGCGCCGTTGGGCGTGATCTGCAAGCCTGCGCCGACTTCTTTGAGTTCTTTGGCCTGTTCGTAAACGCGAACTTTTGCGCCTGTCCGCGCAAAACAAAGGGCGGCTGCGAGTCCCGCAATACCGCCCCCCACGATCACGACAGAGCGGCCTTGGTTAGCCCCTGTCGTCATGATGCTACCGATCAGTCGTCGCGGTGGACCCGCTCGCGGCGTTCGTGGCGTTCTTGCGCTTCGAGCGTCAGGGTCGCGATCGGACGTGCATCGAGGCGACGCAGGCTGATCGGTTCGCCAGTCATTTCGCAATAACCGTATTCACCGTTTTCGATGCGGCGCAGGGCAGCGTCGATCTTGGAGACGAGCTTGCGCTCGCGGTCACGGGTGCGCAATTCCAGCGCACGGTCGGTTTCTTCGGAAGCGCGGTCGGCAATATCGGGGATATTGCGCGTCGATTCCTTCATACCCTCGATCGTGTCACGACTTTCTTCGAGGATATCAGCCTTCCATGCGATGAGTTTGCGACGGAAGTATTCGAGCTGACGATCGTTCATAAACGGTTCGTCTTCCGCCGGACGATAGTCGTCGGGGAGGAAAGTTTCCGCCTTCATCTTATCTTCCTTGTTAGGGCCTTGGCCGCTCAATTGACTATTCCAGTCATAGCCTTGAAATGTGACGCTGACTTAACCCTTGGGGTCGCAAATGTCACGTCACAAATGCCACCATTGCCTAACGAAACAGTATAGTGTGGCATGTTGCTTCACCTTGCGTTAAGTGCGGGCAAACATTACGAAGTTTACGCTGCGGCCACTGGCCGATGCGCTTTCGCTAGCATGACGTTCTGGTAAACTCGGCGTCATTGCCCCAGCCCGAGTCCCTGCAAGGAGGATACCGTAATGCAAGCCCGTTTCCAAGGAACCGACAGCTATGTGGCCTCCGACGATCTGCGAGTTGCGGTGAACGCCGCGATCACGCTGGAACGCCCGCTCTTGGTTAAAGGTGAGCCAGGAACGGGCAAAACGGAACTTGCGCGTCAGGTCGCTGCCTCGCTCGGGCTGCCGATGATCGAGTGGAACATCAAGTCCACGACCAAAGCGCAGCAGGGTCTCTATGAATACGACGCCGTCAGCCGACTGCGGGACAGCCAGCTTGGCGACGAGCGCGTCAATGATGTGAAGAACTACATTCGCAAGGGCAAGCTCTGGCAGGCGTTCGAAGCGGGCGAAAAGGTCGTGCTGCTGATCGACGAGATCGACAAAGCAGACATCGAGTTTCCGAACGACCTGTTGCAGGAACTCGACCGGATGGATTTCCACGTCTACGAGACGGGCGAGACGATCAGCGCGGTGAACCGCCCCATCGTCATCATCACGTCGAACAACGAGAAGGAACTGCCCGACGCGTTCCTGCGCCGCTGCTTCTTCCACTACATCCGCTTCCCCGACGCCGACACGCTGCGCCAGATTGTTCAGGTCCACTATCCCGACCTGAAACAAGAACTGCTGACCGTCGCCCTCACCCGCTTTTTCGAAATCCGCGAAACGCCGGGACTGAAGAAAAAACCGTCGACCTCGGAAGTACTCGACTGGTTGCGTCTGCTGCTTGCCGAGGATCTGTCGCCCGAGGACTTGCAGAAAGACGCGTCGAACGCGCTGCCGAAACTGCACGGCGCACTGCTTAAGAACGAGCAGGACGTGCACCTGTTCGAACGGCTCGCATTCATGGCGCGGCGCAAGGGATAAACGATTCCTTTGATGCTGCGCGATTGACGCCGCATCCGCGACAAATACCGAAAACAAAATACGTCAATCCGGTGGAGAAGCCCCATTTCCGCCGGAATTTCCCCTGTTAATTAAGGAAGAACAGCCGCTCTCGTGTCTGTGATGTCACGGGATTGCCCCGATTGGCCGCCAGATTGCCCCTCTCGCATCCCAAGGCAGTCAGGTTCGCCCTCCAGAAAAGTGGAATGACTTTTCTTCTGGAGAGCGCAAACCAAATGACCGAGTTTTCTGTTTATCAAAGCGCCGATTTTCAAAACCGCGACTTCGAAGGCCTGCCCTTCGGGACGGCAATTTCCGCCGCCACTCACGCACACATCAATAGCGTCGGGGAGGCAGCATGAACCGCTTCGTCGCCCCCCTCCTCGCCGTCGGCATGGGCGTTCTCGCCGCATGTACGCCCACACCGCCAGTGTCGCAGCCCACGCGCGCCGCGCCAATGGACAGCTCGCTTCCCGCGATGCGGACCTTCGGCACGCCAATCAGGATGCCACTCACCCGCTCCAACATGTCCATCACGCAGGATTTCCTCGACCTCGCGTTCAAGATGGAAAGCGGACGCGCCCTACCCGTCTTTACCCGCTTCGAAGGACCGATCACGGTCAGGGTTGCCGGACAGTATAATGACCAGATGGTCTCTGACCTTCTGAAGCTCACACGCCGGATGCAGACCGAAGCGGGCGTGAACATCTTCGTCAACAATGCACCCAACGCCGCCATTACGGTCGAGGCCGTGCCGCGTAGTGAATTGAACCGCGTTGTCCCCGGAGCCGCCTGCTTCGTGGTCCCGCGTGTCAGTGGCTGGCAGGAGTTCCTTGCTATGCGCCGCACGCCCGCCGTAGACTGGGCGACCGTCACGACCCGTGAAAAAGCGACCGTGTTCGTGCCGTCCGATGTGGCACCGCAGGAAATCCGCGACTGTCTGCACGAGGAGCTCGCGCAGGCTATCGGGCCGCTCAACGACCTCTATCGTCTGTCGGACTCGATCTTCAACGACGACAACATGCACGCGGTCCTGACCTCGTTCGACATGCTGGTCCTCCGCGCCTTCTATTCGCCCGAGCTGCGTAGCGGCATGAGCCGTCAGCAGGTCGCAGAGGTTCTTCCGGGTCTGCTCGCCCGTCTGAACCCCGCCGGCGAGCGCGGCACGGCGTCGCGGACCAGCAGCACCTCGCGCGACTGGATCGACCTGATGGAGTACGCGCTGTCGTCCTCAAACGGGCTCGCCCAGCGCCAGCAGGTGTCCGAGCGTGCGATCAACCTAACCCGCGCATTCGGCTGGAACGACATCCGCGAAGGCTTCGCCAATTTCGTCTATGGCCGCCTCAACGTGACGAACAATCCGCAAGCTGCTTATGCCGCGTTTCTGGCCGCAGATCATGCCTATCGTGCCGATCCCGGTGCCCGCGTACAGCGTGCCCACGTCGCGGTTCAGCTTGCCGCCTACACCCTCTCGCATGGCCGCGACCAAGAGACGCTCGCCATCGCCAACGAGGCCATTCCCATCGCCACCGCCTATGAAAATGCGTCACTCCTCGCGACGCTCATGATGTTCAAGGCAGAGGCGCTGGAGAACCTCGGCTACCGAGGCGAGGCGCAGCAGGTCCGTCTGGACAGTCTGGGCTGGGCGCGGTACGGCTTTGGCTCGGAACAGAACATCCGGACGCGCCTGCAAGAAGTGGAGCGCCTGGACCCGAGTTAACAGGAGCTTCACCATGATCTACCCCCTTGCCGGCATCGTTCTTGGCATCATCGTAGGGGCAGTTCGTGCGAAAATGCGCGGCGGCAAAGTACTGGACATGATCCAGTGGGCCGCCGTCTTTGCCATGATCTTTGGCATCATCGGCCTGTTCATCGTGATCGGTATCGACCGCAGCTATCAGGGCTGACGATGTTCCTCCCCTTCTTCGAAGAACTGAGGAAGGGCGGCGTTCCCGTCACGCTGCGCGAATACCTGACGTTCCTCGAAGCGCTGAAGGCCGGTCTGGCCCTCTACGACACCGAGGAATTCTACTACCTCGCCCGCACCGCCATGGTAAAAGACGAAAGGCACCTCGACCGTTTCGACCGCGCGTTTTCGGCGGCTTTCTCGGGCATCGAACAGATCAGCACCGAACGAGTGCTGGAAGCCGTCAATCTTCCCGCCGACTGGCTGGCCAAGATGGCCGAGAAGTACCTCACCGAAGACGAAAAGCGCGAGATCGAAGCCCTTGGCGGTTTCGACAAGCTGATGGATACGCTGCGCGAACGTCTGGCCGAACAGAAGGGTCGCCATCAGGGCGGCAATAAATGGGTCGGCACGGCGGGCACCTCGCCCTTCGGCGCCTACGGCTACAACCCCGACGGCGTGCGGATCGGTCAGGACAAATCCCGCCACCAGCGCGCGGTGAAGGTCTGGGACAAGCGCGAGTTCAAGAACCTCGACGACAGCGTCGAGCTTGGCACCCGCAATGTCAAAGTCGCCCTGAAGCGCCTGCGCAAGTGGGTGCGTGACGGCGCGACCGAGGAACTGGACCTCGACGGCACGATCCGCTCGACGGCAGAGCACGGCTACCTCGACGTTCAAACCCGCCCCGAGCGGAGGAATGCGGTGAAGGTGCTGCTGTTTTTCGACGTCGGCGGCTCGATGGACCCGCATATTCAGGTGCTGGAAGAGCTGTTCAGCGCCGCGCGGGCGGAGTTCAAGCACCTCGAACATTTCTACTTCCACAACTGCCTGTATGAAGGCGTCTGGCGCGACAACCAACGCCGCTGGAACGCGCAGACCCCGACGTGGGAGGTGCTGCGCACCTACGGGCCGGACTACAAATGCATCTTCGTCGGAGATGCCTCGATGTCCCCCTACGAGATCGCGGCGCGCGGCGGTGCCAACGAGCATTGGAACGAGGAAGCCGGTCACGTCTGGCTCGATCGCGCGCTGGAGCAGTGGCCGAACACGCTCTGGATCAATCCGGTGCCCGAACACTATTGGCAGTACACCCAATCTATTGGCATGATCCAAGACATCATCGGCACCGACCGCATGGTGCCGATGACGCTCGAAGGACTTGAACGGGGAATGAAGGTGCTCGGTCGATGAGGCGCGTTCCGAAACTGATCGTGAGGCATCCTGTGATCAGCCTGCTGTTTGTGGCGGCTGTGACGTTTTCCGTGATGTTTGCCGTGCGGACCCTCGACCAGACGCGCCATTGGGACGACTATCGCGGTAAACGCGGCCGGATCGAGCCTTGGATGACGCCGGGCATGATCGCCCACGTCTGGCACCTTGACCGCGGCGATGTCATTTTCATCGCCGGTGCCAGCGACCTGTCCATTCCCGACCGCGCCAGTATCGAGGAAATCGCCCAAGAGCGCGGCGTGCCCGTGGAAGACATCATCAAGAACATCGAAGACTTCGTCAGGCGCGAGGGTCATCGATGACTGAATGGCTTCTGACGCAGATCGCCACTTGGGGCACTCCACTTTTTTTCATCACGAATTTCCTCTCCTGCATCGCCTTCCCCATCCCCGCCTCGCTCCTGATGCTGGCCTGCGGAGCCTTCGCGGCATCGGGAGATATCCAGTTTTCGGTCTCCTTTGCCGCGTGCCTGACCGGCGCGATCCTCGGAGACCAAGCGGGTTATATGATCGGGCGGCATGGCGTTACGCACCTCCAGCGGTCCGTCGCGAAGAAAGAAAACCGCCGCAAACTCTATGCCCGCGCGGCGGAGTTCACGGCCCGACGCGGCGCTGTCGGCATTTTCCTGACCCGCTGGCTGTTCAGCCCGCTCGGCCCCTATGCGAACTTCGCGGCAGGCGCGATGGACATGAATCGCCGCCGTTTCACCATCTGGTCCGCGATGGGCGAGGTTGTATGGGTGTCGCTCTACACCTCGCTCGGCTACGTATTCGGCGACCAGATCACCACGATTGCAGAGGTCGCCAGCAACATCAGCGGCCTTCTCGCGGCCAGCCTGCTGGCGCTTTTGGCGGGCGGATTGCTCCTCCATCTGATCCGCGACATCGAGACCTGATTGCATCGCGCGGGAAGGCTGCCAATATAACACCTATGCTGCGCTTTCTGCCCTTCATCCTGCCGATCATCTACGCCCTCGTCATGTGGCAGTTCTCTGCCATCCGGACGCGGAAACACCTCGACGCGAACTCGGTCGAACTGGTCGAGCCGCGACTGGAGCCTGCCTTGCGCAAGCTCGCGTCGGCGTTGGATGTGAGACGCGTGAAAGTATTCATGCTCGATGACCCCACGATCAACGGCCTTGCCGCGCCAGACGGGCGGATCTTCATCACGCGCGGATTTCTTGAAAAACTGCGGAGCGGCGTAGTGACGGCGGACGAGTTGACCTCGGTCATCGCGCACGAGTTGGGTCACGTTGCCTTGGGCCATTCGCGGCGGCGGATGGTCGATTTCGGCGGGCAGAGCCTGCTGGCCTCGCTCCTCTCCGGCATCCTCGGGCGCTTCTTGCCGGGTATCGGTCGATACCTCGTGTCGGGCCTGATGTCGCTGCTTTCGGCGAAACTGTCCCGCTCCGACGAATACGAAGCGGATGCCTACGCCACCGCTCTGCTGATCAAGGCGGGGATCGGTGCGGAGCCGCAACTGACGATGTTCCAGAAGCTGGACAAACTGTCGGGCAAGAGCGGCGCGGGTCCGTCGTGGCTACTGAGCCATCCGGCAACACCAGACCGTATCGCAGCCATCGAGAAAAACGCCCGCAACTGGGCTTAACGGGTTAGCGCCTTCGCCAGACGCGGGAGACGGGCCTTTTTCAGCAGCGAGCGCATTTCCCACGGCTCCGACGACAGGCGGCGCGCTTCGGCCAGAACGGCCTCGGCGGCGTCCGAAACGGCGCTAGGGTGATCCGCGTGAAGCTGGATCAGCAGTTGGTCGGGATCGAGGCGGGTCAGCCCCTCCTCCGCCAGAATGTTCTTAGGGAAATCCGACGCGTTGATCGTGATGATCGTATCGCAATGTGCGCCGATGGCAGCGGCCAGCACATGCACGTCATTAGGGTCGGGCAGCCAAAGGCGGGCCTCCAGCCCTTGCGGAATGTCCACCTCGGCGCGGGGAAAGCGGACCTTCATCGTCGCGATCTCGCCGCGAGCGATGGTTTCCGCCCCTGGCCCGAGTTTATTCGTCGCGCGCGCCCATTCTTCGAGGATACGCGCCGACCAGCGCGGCTCGAACAGGCCGCGCTCTGCGGTGGCGAGCAGCACCTCGCGCATCACCGTCGGAAACAGGACGCAGGCGTCGAGGACCAGCCTCACAGGCGGAAGAAGACCGACTTGAGGTAGCCGCTTTCGGCCAGTTGCGGCATCAGCGGGTGATCGGGGCCAGCATATCCGGTGTGGATGATCTGCGCAGACCGCCCAGCGCGGCCGATACCGCGCGCCGATGCGTTGCGAAATTTGGACAGTTCAGCTGCGTGCGAGCAGGAACAGAGCACCAGATAGCCGCCCTCTTTCACGAGCGGTGCCGCCATTTTTGCCACGCGCTCATAGGCCCGCAGACCGGTTTCGAGCACCTTGCGGGACGGCGCGAATGCGGGCGGGTCACAGACGACAACGTCGAACTGTGCGCCTTCCTCGTTCAGTTTCGCCAGCGTGTCGAACGCATCGCCCTGACGGGTCGCGAAACGGTCGGCCACGCCCATCGCCTCGGCCCCTTTGGTCGCCAGAGCCAGCGCAGGCGCAGAGCCGTCAACAGCCAGAGCCGAAGCCGCACCGCCAGCCAGAGCGGCCAGCGAGAAGCCACCAACGTGGCTGAAAACGTCGAGGACGGTTGCATCCTTTGACAGCATCTGACCGAACGCGTGGTTCGGACGCTGGTCGTAGAACAGACCGGTTTTCTGGCCGCCCATCACGTCGGCCATGTAGATCGCGCCGTTCATCGGAACGGAGATCGGCGCAGTCGGCGCTTCGCCCGCTGCGACTTTGATTTCTTCGCTGAGGCCTTCAAGCCCGCGCGCACGGCCGGCGCCGTTCATGATAACGGTCGAAACGCCCGTCACTTTTTGCAGTGCCGCCACGAGCATATCGATACGCACATCCGCCCACGCCGCATTCGGCTGGACAACGGCGGTATCGCCGAAACGGTCGATGACAACACCCGGAAGGCCGTCGGCCTCCGCATGGATCAGACGGTAGAACGGCTCCGCAAAGATACGCTCGCGGTGCGCCAGCGCCTTGGACAGACGGGCGGCAAACCATCCCTCGTCGATGACCGCGTTCAGATCACGGTCCAGCACCCGCACGATGATGCGCGAGTCAGGATTGACCGCAACGAGCGCCATCGGCGTGCGTTCGGCGTCCTCAAGGATCGCAACAGCTCCGGGTTCGATCGCCTTGGTGCGGCGGTCGGTGACCAGATCGTTTACATACACCCAAGGGAAGCCGTGACGAATGGCACGGGCATCGGCTTTGGGCATCAGGCGGACAACGGGGAGTAAGGGCGCGTTCATGTCGCCCTCCTACCCGTTTTCAAAGCACTCGGGAAGAGCGTTAGTTGAGTTCCGCAGCGATCATCGGGCTGAGGTTATCCAGCACGAACATACGCTCGGTGTAACCGCGCGCCTCGGCAGCAGTCACAGCCCGAGGGCCGGGGCTATCGATGCTGAATTCAACCTGACGCGGACCTTCCAGCACCTCGCCGCTCAGCGCATCGCGCAGCGTCAGCGAAAAGTGGATGTCGTAGTCGCCGTTGAAACGATAGCGCGTGTACTGGGTCAGACCGTGGAATTTCTCCAATTCGATCTCGGCGATGACAGGAAGCTCGCCTTCCGAGGTCTCTACTCCTCGTGCGGCAGCCTCTTCGACCAAACGCTTGATCTGATTGTGACGGTCGAGACCGATATCCCCGCGCCAGACGATATCCGCGCGCGGTTTGATTGAATTCGCCTCAGACACGACTAGGTTCTGAGGTACGTTCACACGCACATCGGTCAGACGATACGACTGGGGCCTCATCTCTACTGATTCAGCCGTGAGAAGCGGACCATCGAATGTGATGTTCCGCGAGGCAGTTTCACTCTGCATACAGCCGGCTACAGACACGCCGACGCATGCTAACATAGCATAACGTAACACCTTCATGTTCCGAACTCCATTTCACTGGCACTTTGTGCTCTATTCTTTTGAAGTATGAGAGTTCTACTGACGGATAGGGGCGAGAAAGCGTCAAACCATCGGCAATTTAAGGAAAATTGCGTGTGAAATTGTGACGGAATTTAGCCCGTGTTGTTAGCGGTAACACAATCTGTTATGGCTGGCCGCGAGAAGAGAGGGAGAATCTTTGAATGGCTTTGCATCCAACGCTCAAAGCCGTGACTGACAGGATTGTCGCACGGAGTGAGGCGCGGCGGACTGCCTACCTTGACCTGATGGGGCGCGCTGCCGCCGAAGGTCCGAGGCGGGCACATCTGACCTGCGGAAATCAGGCTCACGCCTACGCAGCAATGGGCGGCGATAAAGACGCGCTCGTTGCAGAAAAGGCCCCGAATATCGGGGTCATCACCGCTTATAATGACATGCTTTCGGCTCACCAGCCGTTTGAAACCTATCCTGCGATCATCCGCGAGGCGGCCCGCGCCGTCGGTGCAACCGCGCAGGTCGCGGGCGGCGTTCCGGCGATGTGCGATGGCGTCACCCAAGGCCAGACCGGCATGGAGCTTTCGCTGTTTTCGCGCGATGTGATCGCCCTCGCCGCTGGCGTCGGGCTTTCGCACAACGTGTTCGACTCGTCGATCTATCTGGGCGTCTGCGACAAGATCGTCCCCGGCCTCGTGATGGCTGCGGCGACCTTCGGCTATATTCCGGCTGTGTTCGTGCCCGCCGGTCCGATGACCTCGGGGCTGCCAAACGACGAAAAGGCCAAAGTGCGCCAGCAGTTCGCCACGGGCGAAGTGGGCCGCGACAAGCTGATGGAAGCCGAGATGGCCTCCTACCACGGTCCGGGCACCTGCACCTTCTACGGCACTGCGAACACCAACCAGATGCTGATGGAGTTCATGGGCCTGCACCTGCCAGGGGCCTCGTTCATCAACCCCAACACCCCGCTGCGAGATGCGCTGACCGTTGCAGGGACGGAACGTGCGGCACAGATCACCGCGCTCGGCAACGAATACACGCCGGTTTGCGATGTCCTGGACGAGCGCGCGTTCGTGAACGGCCTTGTCGGTTTGATGGCGACGGGCGGTTCGACCAATCTCGTGCTGCACCTGCCCGCAATGGCGCGTGCTGCGGGGATCGAGCTGGACCTTCGGGACTTCCACGATCTGTCGGAAATCGTTCCGCTGCTGGCAAAGGTTTACCCCAACGGCCTTGCCGACGTGAACCACTTCCACGCCGCAGGTGGCCTACAGTTCATGATCTCGGAGCTACTGAACGCGGGTCTGCTACATGACGACGTGACCACCGTCGCTGGCAAGGGTCTGGATCGTTACACCCAAGAGCCCAAGCTCAAGGAGGGCCGCGTCGCCTACGAGGACGGTCCGGCGGAAACGCTGAATGACAAAATCCTCCGCCCCGCTGCCGAGCCGTTTGGCAAGACCGGCGGTCTGTCGCTGCTCGAAGGCAACCTCGGCCGCGGTGTGATCAAGGTATCCGCCGTCGCTCCCGAGCGTCACATCATCGAAGCGCCCTGCCGTATCTTCCACGAACAGGCAGACGTGAAGAAGGCATTCCAGAACGGCGAATTCACGTCGGACACCATCGTGATCGTCCGCTTCCAAGGCCCGAAGGCCAACGGGATGCCGGAACTTCACTCGCTGACCCCGACGCTGGCAGTGCTTCAGGACCGCGGCCTCAAGGTCGCGCTGGTCACGGACGGCCGTATGTCGGGCGCGTCGGGCAAGGTTCCCGCCGCGATCCACGTCAGCCCCGAAGCTGCCGATGGCGGACCGCTCGCGATGCTTCAGGACGGTGACGTGATCCGCCTTGACGCGACCAAGGGCACGCTCGAAGTGCTCGGCGTCGACCTGTCGACGCGCACCGCCGTCACTGCCGATCTGTCAGGCAACGGCAACGGCGTGGGCCGCGAGCTGTTCGACGTGTTCCGCAAGAACGTCGGCCTGTCGTCGCACGGCGCTGCCGTTGTGGTCTGATCTTAGTGCCCGAGGCCCCTCCGCCTCGGGCTTTTTTACTGCATAGGACAAAATATGACGCCCGAAGCTGCATCCATTGAATCCCGCAAAGTCTGCGAACTCGCACCGGTCGTTCCGGTTCTGGTCGTCGACGACGCAAGCTCCGCTGCCGATCTGGCCAAAGCGCTCGTCGCTGGCGGCCTGCCCGCACTCGAAGTCACCCTCCGCACCGCTGCCGCGCTGGACGCGATCCGCGAGATGGCTCAGGTCGAAGGCGGCGTTGTCGGTGCAGGCACTCTGCTGACCTCGCAGGACGTCGAAGCCGCCAAGAAAGCCGGCGCGACCTTCGGCGTATCGCCGGGTGTGACCGACCGCCTGCTTGATGCGTGCGAAGCCAACGACCTGCCGCTCCTGCCCGGCACCTCGACCGCATCGGATGTGATGAAACTGCTCGACCGCGGCTACACCACGATGAAGTTCTTCCCTGCCGAAGCAAACGGGGGCGCTCCGGCGCTCAAGGCCATCGGCGCTCCGCTCCCCCAGGCCAAGTTCTGCCCGACCGGCGGAATCTCGATGAAGAACGTGAACGACTATCTGTCGCTGTCGAACGTACTGTGCTGCGGCGGCTCGTGGGTCGCACCGGCCCAGATGGTCAAGGACGGCAACTGGGCAGGCATCGAAGCCCTCGCCCGCGAAGCGGCAGCGCTCAAGCGCTGACTTGCCAGAACATTGGCGTAGGCGCAGGGTGAAAGCAGCCAAGGGGGCTTTCATCATGACAACTCCGACCAGCACTTGCTTATGGTTGGAAAGCGGCGCCGCCGAGGCTGCCGCTTTCTACCAGACCCTATTTCCCGACGTGCGCGTCACGCACACCCAGCCGAAGTTCGACAATCCTGACGAAGCGCTGGTGGTATCTCTCGAAATCGGTGGACAGAAGTTCAGCCTGCTGAATGGCGGGCCATATTACAAGCTCACACCCGCTGCATCGATCGAAGTGAAACTCGACACCCAAGCCGACATCGACCGCGTCTGGGCTGGGCTTGCCGACGGCGGCGCAGAAATGCAATGCGGTTGGCTTACCGACCGCTGGGGTGTGTCGTGGCAAATCGTGCCCAAGGTCTTTTTTGAGCTGATCGCCGGTCCCAAAGCGGACGCGGTGATGGCGGCGATGATGCAAATGGTGAAATTTGACATCGCCGCGTTGGAGGCCGCAGCGGAATAACCGCTGCGCCTGCCTTTTATTGCTGATCGGTCACGCGCGCCGAACGGCCGCCGCGACGCTTTGGTGCGGTCGGCTGATCCAGCGCTTCTTTGAGCACGCCGGTCATCGGGTGATGCGGATTGCCGCCTTCGTAACGGGCCAGAAGGCCGCGAACGTTGGCATTGGTGTCCGATCCGAGCGGAGTTTTCAGCGCCCAGTCAAAGAAAATGCTGCGGCATTCTTCGAGCGTGATCCCGTCGATACGGTAGGATTCACGGATCAGACCCGTCGGGTCGATATCGTCTTGAGCCATGTGGCGCCTATTCCAAGAGGCGAGAGATAACCTGGTCGGCCGCATTTGCCGTCTCGTCCATCGCGATGCGTAGCGCCTCGGTATCCGCAAAGCCGGTCTCCCGCAAAATAAATCGACGTCCGCCCTCGCCCAGTTCATCGGGGTCCAGCTTGCCGCCAGTGAGCAGCCGCGCGGCGGCCTGCAATTGCCAGAATAGATTCGCCGCGTTGCACAAGGCAGCTTCATCCGCGGCATTGAACCATCCGGAGGCGACACCGGCAGCAATCTGCTCGGGCACATTGCGGGCGGCAGAACCAGCACGGAGCGCGGCGGTCTGCGCGCAAAGCTCCACATCCTGCAAGCGCCCCGCCCCGATTTTCGCGTCCCAAGCTCCTTGCGGCGCCTTTGCTTCGGCTATGCGGCGGCGCATGTCGGCCACGTCAGTGAGCACGGTTTCGCCATTAGATTTCTCTGCGAGGATCTGCTGGCGGAGCGCCTCGACTTCCTCGGCTAGATCCTCGGCCCCTGCGATGGGCCGCGCACGGGTGAGCGCAAGGTGCTCCCACGTCCATGCCTCGTCACGCTGGTACATGTCGAACGAATTGAGCGAGGTCGCCACCGGCCCCTGACGGCCTGAAGGGCGCAGGCGCATGTCGACCTCGTAGAGCTTGCCCTCGCCCATCGGCGCGGTGACGGCAGTCAGAAGCGCTTGGGTCAGGCGGGCGTAATAGGGGCGCGTTGCCAGCGGCCTGCGGCCATCGGAGTTATCCACTCCATCCGCGTCGTAAATCATGATCAGATCGAGGTCCGAGCCTGCATTGAGCCGCCGCGCACCGAGCGACCCCATGCCGAGCACCACAGCTCCGCGCCCCGGCGGCGTGCCGTGCTTGCGGCTGAATTCCTCGACCACAATGGGCCACAGGCCAGAGATCACAGCCTCCGCCAGATCGCTGTATTGCTCCCCGCTTTCCTGCGCGGACACGAGGCCCTGAAGGTGGTGAACGCCGACGCGGAAGTGCCATTCCTTCATCCAGCGGCGGGCCATGTTCAGCTTGGATTCGTAGTCTTCGGCCTCGGCCATGGACCGGTCCAGCGACTGCCGGAGGTCATCCAGCGAAGGCCACGGATCGAAGAAACTGCCGCCGATCACCATGTCGAAAACGGATGCGTTGCGGGACAGATACTGGGCAAGCGCGGGGGCTGTCGCACAGATGTCGACGATCAAACGGGTGAGCTGCGGGTTCGCTTCGAACAGCGAAAACAGTTGAACTCCGGCGGGTAAGCCTTTGAGAAATCCGTCGAATTGCAGGAGCGCCTCTTCGGGCTTTGCCGACTGTTTGAGGCGGTCGAAGATTTCGGGGCGCACCCGTTTGAACAGCTCTACTGCCCGCTCCGAACGGAACGCGGGATAACCCAGCCATGCCGCCTCGATGTCCTTGCCGAAGGTGTCGGCAGCAGGCGCGGGCTCGTCAGGGGCAAAGAACCCTTCGGTCAGTGCGTGGACCTCGTGGCTCCGTTGCTCCAGCTCTGCACGCAGTTCGGGGACGTCGCGCCCCATGAAGGCCGCCAACCGTTCCCAGCCTTCAGCCGAGTTGGGAAGCGTATGCGTTTGCTGGTCGTTAATCATCTGAAGGCGGTGTTCGACCTCGCGGTGGAAACTGTAGTGGTCGTAGAGCTTCACCGCGTCATCAGCCTCGACCCATCCGGCAGCGGCAAGCCGATCCAACCCGCGGCGGGTTTCGCGAGTGCGCAGGCTCGGATCGCGGCCACCTGCAATGAGCTGGCGGGTCTGGGTAAAAAATTCGATCTCGCGGATGCCGCCCCGCCCCAGTTTGATGTTGTGCCCGTCGAGGTTCAGCGCGCCATGCAGTCCTTTGTGATCGCGGATGCGCAGGCGCATGTCGTGCGCGTCCTGAATGGCGGCAAAGTCGAGGTGCTTGCGCCAGACGAACGGTCGGAGCGTTTCCAGAAACGCCTCGCCAGCTTTCACATCACCGGCGGCGGATCGCGCTTTGATATAGGCGGCGCGCTCCCACGTCCGGCCGACGCTTTCGTAATAGTGCTCCGCCGCTGCGATCGACAGACACACAGGCGTCACGCTCGCATCGGGGCGCAGGCGCAGGTCGGTGCGGAAGACGTAGCCTTCCGCCGTCTGTTCGGACAACAAGGTGGTCATCTTGCGCGTCGCGCGGATGAAGGACGCGCGGGCGTCGTCGTAGTTGTCCTCGTCCAGCCGGTCGTTGTCAAACAGCACGATCAGGTCGATGTCGGAGGAATAATTCAGCTCCCCCGCCCCGCCTTTGCCCATCGCCAGCGCAAACAGGCCGCCAGCGGTCGCCGCGTCGTCATCGGTCATGCCGGGGATCTTGCCGCGTGCGATCTCGGCTCCGACAAGCCGTTTGAGCGCGGTATCGACCGCCACATCCGCGAAATCGGACAGCGTGCCCGTGACGGTCTCCAGTCCCCAGACGCCGCCCACATCGGCAACGCCGGTCATTAGCGCGATCCGCCGTTTGGCTTGGCGCAGGCCGCTGCGCAGCTGATCGACCTCAAGCGTGCGCACAAGTTCGAGAACTTCCGCCACGGAAGCTTCGGGATCATCAAGCGCTGCAATGAACCACTCCGCTTCCTTTTGCATGAGACCAGAAAGGTACGGGCTGCTCCCCGCAACACCGTAGAGCAAGTCGCGCATGACGCCCGTGACCTCGGGCAGGACCGCGAGCGTATCGGCAGCGCGGTCGGGTTCGTAGGCACGGGGCAGTCGGGTGATGCGGGAGTCGAATGTCATGAGATCACTTTTCACCCGCTTTCCGTCAGCGTCAATCTGGCAAATAGAGCCGCCCTCACCCTGTGCGACAGAGCGCAACCGCCGCATAACCCCTTATTCGCAGGGCATGTTTTCCTTACCACCCGAAAGTTAATATCTTTTACTTTCAGGCAGTTACCCTAACGTCATCCGAAAATGTAACAGTCTTTAACATTTTGCCCTTGTAGGCGAGCCGTCCGATACCAATATTGGAAATGTGAAAAGCATTTACATCCTTCGGCACAGGAGCCCTCGATGACTGATACGACAAGTTATGACTACGCCCAAAGCCGGCCCCATCAAAGCTGGCTGCGTCAGGCAGAAAACTGGCTGGACGCACGCGGCAAAGGAGCATGGATCGCTGCAATGGTCCTCGGCTTCGTCTTTTTCTGGCCTGTTGGCCTCGCCCTTCTTGCCTATATGATCTGGAGCAAACGTATGTTTAACAAAGGTTGCAACAAATCCCGCCATAACCGTGCTGCCCGCAGCTTCGGCCCGCAGCGCAGCACCGGCAACAGCGCGTTCGACGCCTACCGCGAAGAAACCCTGCGCCGCCTCCAGCAGGAGCAGGACGACTTCGAGGCGTTCCTTGAGCGTCTGCGCGCCGCGAAAGACAAGTCGGAGTTCGACCAGTTCATGGACGAGCGCGCCCGCGCTCCGCGTGAAACGGCTCCGCAGACCGAAACCCACGCCGAGGCCTGATTGCCTCTGCACCACGTGCGGCCCGTCTCGGGCCGCGCACCTCTGGCACAACAGGACGACACATGACCTCGACTGATTTCTACTATGACGGCCTTCCCGATCCGGATACGCGGCCCGAATTCTACAAAAGCGTCCGGACCAAGCGCGCGTTCGCGTGGCTGATCGACATCACGATCATCGGTCTGGCCGCTGTCATCATCACTCCGCTGACAGCATTCACCGCGCTGTTCTTCTTCCCCGCCTTCTCGCTTGTGGTCGGCTTTGTTTACCGCTGGTGGACGCTGAGCAACAAATCGGCGACGTGGGGAATGCGCATGATGTCGGTCGAGATCCGCCGCAACGATGGCGCCCCGCTCGATAGCGGAACGGCGTTTATGCACACGCTGGGTCTGTATGTGTCCTTTGGTGTGGCCCCTCTACAGTTGATCTCTATCCTGATGATGTTAGTGTCCCAACGTAAGCAGGGTCTTACGGACCTCATTCTGGGCACCGCAGCGATCAATCGCTCCCTATAAGTCCGGAGCGGAAGACCGTTAAAGATCCTACACTGTAAATGGCGTGAGGTGCCCCCTCGCGCCAAATTTTAGTTGTTAGATCATGCGCCATACGCTTCCCATAGCGCCACAGTTTTATGTAACCGCCCCGCAACCCTGTCCTTATCTGGACGGGCGGATGGAGCGTAAGCTGTTCACAGCGCTACAGGGCGAAGGCGCCGAACGTCTGAATGATGCGCTGTCGAAGCAAGGCTTCCGCCGCTCGCAGAACGTTCTCTACCGTCCGTCCTGCGCAGAATGTTCGGCCTGTCTGTCCGCGCGTATCCCCGTGGCAGAGTTTCAGACCGCACGCACGCAGCGCCGGATCATGGCGCGCAACGATTATCTGAAGCGCACCGCAACGACCCCTTGGGCGACCGAAGAGCAGTATGACCTCTTCCGCCGTTACCTTGACCAGCGCCACGCGACCGGCGGCATGGCCGACATGGACCTGTTCGAATTCGCAGCCATGGTCGAAGAAACCCCGATCCGTTCGCGCGTGGTCGAATACCGCTCCAGCATCGAAGGCGACAACAATGCGCTGAAGGCCGTGTGCCTGACCGACATCCTCGATGACGGGCTGAGCATGGTCTATTCGTTCTTCGATACCTCGGACACGAAGGCGTCGCTCGGCACGTACCTGATCCTCGATCACATCAACCTCGCGATCGAGCTGGGCCTGCCCTACGTCTATCTCGGCTACTGGGTGCCTGGCAGTCAGAAGATGCGCTACAAGGCGAACTTCAAGCCGCTCGAGATCTTTTACAAGAACGAGTGGCGGGTGCTGGGCGATCCCGAAGAGTATGCCGCGACAACCGACCCGTTGGAGGTCGAGCCCATCGCGGCGCAGGTGGCGAAGATCCAGCTTCCCGATACCAAAGCCTACTAACGAAAAAGGGCCGCGTCAGACGCGGCCCTTCGTTTTTGGTGAAGGCGCGGACCAGCCGCGCCTCCCCTATCAGTTCAGCAGGTTCGGTACGATCGTCACCACGGACGGCACCAGCGCGAGCAGCAGCAGGGCAGCCATCTGGATGATGACGAACGGGATGACACCGCGGTAGATGTGACCGGTCGTGACCTCTTTCGGAGCAACGCCGCGCAGATAGAACAGCGCGAAGCCGAACGGCGGGGTCAGGAACGAGGTCTGAAGGTTCACGGCGATCATGATGGTAACCCACTTCGGATCGAACGAGCCGCCGTAGATGACCGGACCGACAATCGGGATCACAATGTAGATGATCTCGAGAAAGTCGAGCACGAAGCCGAGCATGAACAGCACCAACATCACGATCAGGAACGCGGTCCACTCGTTCGAGAACGACCGCAGGAAGTCCTGAATGTAGTGCTCACCACCGAAGGAGATCAGCACGAGGTTCAGAAGCTGCGAGCCGATCAGGATGGTGAATACCATCGACGTGACCTTCGTGGTTTCGCGCACGACCGGCGACAGCACGCCCATCGTCCACAGGATCCAGCACGACCACAGGATGCCGAACATCGAGAAGAGGAACATCGCGTAGGCAAGGCCGAACGCAATCATGTTCTCGACCGTCATATTCGGTCCGGTGCGCATATCGAAGTTGGTGCCGATGATCAGCATCAAGACGATAGCGATGGCAGTGTAGATCACCGGCTTGGCCGACTTGCCAGCATCGGCAAGTTTACGGCCAGCAGCCAGCAGGATCGCACCGCCCGCGCCCAGCGCAGCCGCAGGGGTCGGGTTGGTCACACCGCCGAGGATCGAGCCGAGAACGGCGACGATCAGGACGAGCGGCGGGAAGACCACCTTGACGATGTCGTTCTTCGCCAGCTCACCCGCAGCGGAGCGGACACCGATGTAGGCGAGGATCAGCGGGAACAGGATCCACAGGAACGTCACGCCCGACGACGTCACCGGCGTGATGAACAGATAGTCCACCAGCAGGATCAGAAGCGCACCGACGGCACCCACGATGAGCGGCTTGTGATCGCCCAGCGGGTTGATGCCGCGGCCTGCGGACAGAACAATCGCGATGATCATGACCAGAAGCGACAGGCCAACGCCCAGCTTCGGTGCGGTCTCGATCTTTTCGGCGATCAGAGCGGAGCGCTCTTCTTCCGACAGCTGACGGGCTTCGGCAACGCCGCCAGCCGCATTGATCGCGTCCTGTTCGGCAACTGCGGTGTCCCAAGCTTCCTGACCGTGAAGGTCGATCATGCTTGCCTGACACTGTTCGCTGACGTTGGTTCGCAGCGATGCGGTCTGACCTGCGTCGGTGTAGCTGTCGACGATGAACGACTGGCTACCCACGATGCCCACCTGCCCCAGAATGATCGTGAAGATCACGGCAGCGGCAGGAACACCGAGGAAGTAAGTCAGCTTTTCACCGCGCGTCGACATCGACGTCGAGGCTCCGGCCATCTGCACCGCAGGGGCACGCGACGGGTTCAGCAGCGCGTAACCAAAGGCGTAAAGCGCGTAGAGCAGCGCGAGCATAATGCCCGGCAGCATCGCAGCCTGGAACAGCGTACCGACCGAAACAACCGCGGGCTCACCCAGAAGAGTCAGCGCATCGGTACAGCCAGCGAGCTGTGCACGGTCTTCCTGAGCCGCCGAATAGAGGTCACCTGCCAGCGTGCCGAGAAGCACGATCACGATGGACGGAGGGATGATCTGGCCCAGCGTACCGGATGCCGCGATGACGCCCGTTGCCAGTTCCGGCGAGTACTTGTTCTTGAGCATGGTCGGCAGCGCGAGCAGGCCCATGGTCACAACGGTCGCGCCGACGATGCCGGTCGATGCCGCAAGGAACGCACCCACAACCACGATGGACACCGCCAGACCGCCCGGAAGCGGGCCGAAGATGTTAGCCATTTTGGTCAGCAGCTCGTCAGCGATACGCGAACGCTCCAGCATGATGCCCATCAGAACGAACATCAGAACGGCCAGCAGAGTCTCGATGGACTGACCTGCGAGAACGCGCTCGTTCATGCGGTTCACGATGAACGCGATGTTGCGGTCCATTGCGGTTTCCCAACCCTGCGGGAAGACCGAAATGGCTTCTCGTGGGAGGTCGGGATAGGTGAACACGGATATCGCATCCGGTCTCACGCCATCTGCAATGAGCGCGTTGTAGGCGTCGGAGTAAGTGTCGATGCCTTGGTGGATCAGCAGGCCGGCGCTATCGAGCGCCGCGATGATCACGAACGATACGACAGCAGCGCCGCCGATCGAAAAAGCTACGGGGAAGCCTGACAGGATTGCTCCGAACAGGCTGAGGAATACGATGATGAGGCCGATTTCTACGCCATCAAGTCCGAACATTCTTTTCGTGTCCTTCGCTTAGTGGATGTCGGCCACAAGCTCGGCCTGCGGATCGCCAAGATCGTCGCGGTCGAGATGTTTGCCTTCGGCTGCAATGCCCTCTTTGCGCTCGAGGTAGGAGCGGAAGAAGAAGGCGAACGCCTGCATGATCACCAGAGCGACGTAGCAGAGCAGCAGCATTTTAAAGAGGAAATACGCGTTGAAACCGTTCGGGCTGAAGCCGATGGTCTCGACGTTCCAGCGAACGGCGGGCGCCTTGCGGATCACTTTGTCCAGCGCGTCCGAGGCCGAGATATTCGGCACGATCAGGTGACGCCACATGAAGTACCAGCCGTACATCCACGTCACGAGCGCGACCGGCAGCATGAAGACGATCGAGCCGAACATGTCGATGGTTTTCTTGGTGCGGTAGCTGACGTTGGAATAGACGAGGTCAACGCGGACGTGGCCGCCCTGAACAAACGTGTAAGTCGCACAAAGAGCGACGATCAACGCGTTGTAAAATTTGAGACTTTCCGACCACCAGCTGACGTCGAACGCAAAGCCGAGACCGAAGCCGAGGGTGATCTCGCTGACCGCGAAAACACGCTGGAGGAAGATGATCATGATCTGGATCATCACCATGATCAGACCCGCCAAAGCGAAGGTGCGACCGATGCCGTTGGCGATACCTTCGAGCACGCGGACCATGCCCCACATGAAGCCGTTCTTCCAGAAACCGATCGCAGAGAGGATCGCCGCAATCACGAAGAAGACGAAGAGAAACTCCAGCGAACCTCCGTAGTAGACGAAGTTCAGCAGCGACAGTTTGTCTTCGGTGGTGTTGTTCCAGCTCAGCCAGTCGAGCCAGAGGCTCGGATGCGCGATGGCGTAGAACAGGTTGTAAAAGGCTTCCAGCAAGTTGCCGAAGAACCATTGGAGGACGTTCCCCTGCTCGAACTTGTCGAGACAGCTTATCGTGCCCTCTGTGTTTGCAGCGAAGAAGCCGCTGCAGGCAATTTCTTCTTCCATGATGTCCCCGTTTGGCACGTCCGGCGCATCCCAAGAGGCCGGACAGGCTCCCCGAATGAAGCGGGCCCCTCCGGTCTCCCGAAAAGGCCCGTCCGTTGATTACTGCACGTCGGGATTAGCCCAGAACGCGGTCACGCTGCGTACGGTAGGTGCCTTCCGAACGGGTGATCCAGTTCGACGACGCTTTCATCGACTCTTCGGCCGAGTTGCGAACGCGCGAGAAGATGTCGTCGCCCATGTACTGGTCGAGGGTCTCTTTCGACGCGGTGCCGAATGCATCCCAAACGCTGTCCGAGAATTCCAGAACCTTGACGCCGCCTGCCTGCAAACGCTGGAGCGCCGCACCGTTGTTCGAAAGGAACTGGGCGAGGTTGTTCTGGTGTGCTTCGCCAGCGGCGATCTCGTAGATCTTCTGCTGGGCGGGGGTGAGGCTGTCGAAGACGTCGCGGTTCATTGCGAGCGACAGACCTGCGCCCGGCTCGTGGAAGCCAGCGGTGTAGTAGAACTTGGTGATTTCTTGGAAACCGGCCTTTTCGTCAGCCCACGGACCGATCCATTCGGTGCCGTCGATCGCGCCCGAAGCCAGCGCCTGGTACACTTCTGCACCCGGAAGGTTCTGAACCGATGCGCCCAGCTTGCCGAGAGCTTCGCCGCCGAGACCCGGCATACGGAACTTCAGACCCTGGAAGTCTTCCGGACCGGTGATTTCCTTGGTGAACCAACCACCCGACTGCGCGCCGGTGTTACCGCCGAGGAACGACTTCAGACCGAAGATCTGGCCGAGTTCGTCGTGCAGTTCCATACCGCCGGCGTAGTAGTACCAGTTTGCCAGTTCCTGAGCAGTCATGCCGAACGGAACCGAGGTGAAGTAGGCATATGCAGGGTGCTGGTTGACGAAGTAGTAGTCGGCACCGTGGTACATGTCGGCCTGACCCGAGGTCACAGCGTCGAAGACTTCGAACGCGCCGACGAGTTCGCCAGCAGCTTTGAGGTCAACGGTCAGCTGACCATCGGTCATTGCGGTGATGCTGTCGGCGCAGCGCTGAGCCGCGTCGTGCACGCCAGCCAGACCACGACCCCAAGTGGTGACGAGGGTCAGAGTGCGCTTACCTTGCGCGTAGACCGGTGCGGCCAGCGAAGTTGCTGCTGCAGCGGTACCACCGATCGCGGAAGTGCGCAGAAAAGAACGACGATCCATTTGGTTTCCTCCCAGAAGTGACGCCCCATCGCTCTCCCCGATGGTTTGCGTCGTTAATCGCGTCGACAGACTAGCCAGCTTCGGGACGCAAAATAAATACCTAGTACTACGTAGAACCCGCCGGATTGTCATAAAACCTAACCAATTCACTGTATCACGAGGTCGCACCCCGCCCGGAATTGGGTCAGAGTTGAGCGCACAACCACTGATTCCCATCAACGAATCGCCATGCAATCTCTGGCCGAACGGCTACGGCACCTCCTCACCTTTACGTATGGCCAGAAGCTGTTCCTTCTGGCCACGCTTCCGCTCATCCTGTCGGTGGGTGTGATTGCAGCCGTCGTAGAGGTGCAGTCGCAGCGTCTGTCGGAGCGTGAAATCAGGATGCTGGAGGGCGAACTGGTCGAAGCCAAGCGGCAGGAGTTGAAGAACTACCTGTCCATTGCGCGGACGGCGTTCATCACAGTCTATGGCCGCGCCGCGCCGGATGACGAGCAGGCAAAGCTGGAAGTGACACAGATCCTGTCTGCGATGCTCTACGGGCAGGACGGCTACTTCTTTGTCTATGACTATGACGGCAACAACCTCGTCGCGCCGCGCCAGACGGAGCTGATCGGGCGCAACTGGATCGGGCTGGAGGACCGCAACGGCACCCCCATCGTTGACGAGCTCATTCGTATCGCCCGCGACGGCGGCGGTTATCACACCTTCGACTGGCCCCGCCCTTCCACCGGAGAGATCGGGCGCATGGTTGTCTTTGTGAACGGCCTTCAGGATTGGCGCTGGGTGATCGGCACGGGCATCTTTATCGACGATGCCATTGATGCGGTGACGACTGCAAAATCCGAGGTGTCCGCCCGTATCCGCCGCACGTCCCTCTATATCCTTCTTATTGCAACGGGCGCGCTGGTGCTGGTTTTCGCCACGGGCGTGGGCCTGAATATCCGCGAGCGCCGTCTTGCGGATGCCAAGCTCAAAGAACTGACCGAGCGGATTATCGACACGCAGGAAGAAGAACGCGGGCGGGTCGCGCGGGAACTCCACGACTCGATCAGTCAGATGCTGGTCGGCGTGCGATATGTGCTGGAGCTTGCCAAACGTCGGGTCGTGACGGGCGACGACCGCGCGGCAGAGAGCCTCGACAAAGGGATCAGCGGTCTGGGCGGTGCCATTCAGGAAGTCCGCCGCATCAGCCGCGATCTGCGCCCCGGTGTGCTGGACGACCTCGGCCTCGGCCCTGCCCTTCAGGCGTTGACGGACGAATTCTCGACCCGCACGGGGATCGAAACCGATTTTGAAACCGTGGTGTTCCGCGGCCGCCTCGACCGCGAGTCGCGCATTGCGCTCTATCGCATCGCGCAAGAAGCCCTCACCAATATCGAGCGGCATTCGGGCGCAACGCATGTCCACGTCAATCTGCGCGGCACACGCAACGGCGCGAACCTCCACATATCCGACAATGGCTGCGGGATGGACTGGCCAATGCCACCCCGACGTGCAAAATCGGGACTGGGCTTGCGCAACATGCAGGAGCGCATAGAACAGCTCGACGGAACGCTGACGATCGAAAGCAGCGACAAGGGCACCACCATCCGCGCCGTTGTCCCGCTGACCCACATGCTTCCGCCGGATTCGCGCAGTAAGGACGAGACATGAGCATTCGCATCGCGATCGTGGACGATCACCCGATGGTCGTCGAAGGCATTCAGGCCATCCTGGAAACCTATGACGATATCGAGGTCGTGGGCGCGCTGACCAGCGGAGAAGAAGCGATTGCTGCTGTCGACACGCTGAACCCTGATGTGATGCTGCTCGACCTGAACATGCCGGGGATCGGCGGGCTATCGGCGACTGAGATGATCCTTGAACGCCAGCCCGACACGCGCATTCTGATCCTGTCGATGCACGACAGCCCCGAATATATCTCGACCGCGCTGAACCACGGCGCGCGCGGCTATGTCCTCAAGGACGTCCCGACCGAGGAAATCCGCACGGCTATCGACAAAGTGATGGCAGGCGAAACCTACCTCTGCACGGGCGCCGAAGGATCGCTCAAGCCCAAGATTTCCGACGGTCGCGAGCCGCTGACCAACCGCGAGCAGACAATTCTTCTCGAACTTGCGACCGGCAAATCGAACAAAGAAGTCGCGCTAGCCCTCGACATCTCGGTCAGGACGGTGGAAACCCACCGCAAGAATATCAAGCGCAAACTAGGCATTAGCTCTACAGCCGGCCTGACCAGATACGCGCTCGAACACGGCGTCCTGCAAGGTACTGGACGCAGCGTGTAACGCATTGCCATGGCGATTTGAAAGAAAGTTGCGAAAATCGCCTTCCGCACGACATTTTCTCCAAAGGGGCTGTTGACCTCCTTTTTTGATCGTGCATAAGTCAGGCCCGTAAACGAAAGGCTCCGAAATGCACAACCTTCTAGTGGTAGTGGTGGTCGAAAGGCGCATGGTCCGGTAACGGAAGCCATATCGGCACCCCATGCGCCCCCGAAAAACCTTCGGGGGCTTTTTTGTGAGATAACGACGACGCAGTATAAGGAAGAACGCAGATGTCTCGTCAGATGACCGGCGCGAAAATGGTGGTTCAAGCTCTGAAGGATCAGGGCGTGGACACGGTATTCGGATACCCCGGCGGCGCTGTGCTACCGATCTACGACGAAATCTTCCAGCAGAACGATATCCGCCACGTCCTCGTGCGCCACGAACAGGCCGCGATCCACGCTGCCGAAGGCTACGCCCGCTCGACCGGTAAGGTCGGCGTTGCGCTGGTCACTTCGGGCCCGGGTGCGACGAATGCGGTGACCGGTCTGACGGATGCACTGATGGACTCGATCCCGCTCGTGGTGTTCTCCGGTCAGGTTCCGACCTTCATGATCGGCTCGGACGCGTTCCAGGAAGCCGACACCGTCGGCATCACCCGCCCCTGCACCAAGCATAACTGGCTGGTTCGCGATGCGGACGAGCTGTCGAGCCGCATCCACGAGGCGTTCCACATCGCATCGTCGGGCCGTCCGGGTCCGGTGCTGGTCGACATCCCCAAGGACGTCCAGTTCGCTTCGGCTACCTACACCGAAAAGACCAAGATCAAGCCGCGCTACCAGCCCAAGGTCAAAGGCGACATCGAGGGCATAAACGACCTCGTCAAGCTGATGGAAAAGGCCAAGCGCCCAGTGTTCTACACCGGCGGCGGCGTCATCAACTCGGGCGATGCTGCCAGCCAGCTGCTGCGCGAACTGATCGAAGCCACCAACTTCCCGATCACTTCGACCCTGATGGGTCTGGGCGCCTATCCGGCGTCGGGCGACAAGTGGCTCGGTATGCTGGGTATGCATGGTCTCTATGAAGCCAACATGGCGATGCACGACTGTGACCTGATGATTAACGTGGGCGCCCGCTTCGACGACCGTATCACCGGCCGCACCGACGCGTTCTCGCCGAAGTCGAAGAAGGCCCACATCGACATCGACCCGTCGTCGATCAACAAGATCATCCACGTCGATATCCCGATCATCGGCGACGTTGCCCACGTTCTCGAAGACCTGCTGAAGGTCTGGAAATCGCGTGGCCGCGTGACCGACAAAGAGTCGCTGTCGAAGTGGTGGGAAAAGATCAACGGCTGGCGCAAGGTCAACTGCCTCGCCTACACCAACTCGGAATCGGTCATCAAACCGCAGTACGCGCTCCAGCGTCTCGAAGAACTGACCAAGGGCATGGATCGCTACATCACGACCGAAGTCGGTCAGCACCAGATGTGGGCAGCCCAGTTCCTCGGCTTCGAGGACCCGAACCGCTGGATGACCTCGGGCGGCCTCGGCACCATGGGCTATGGTTTCCCCGCATCGGTCGGCGTGCAGATGGCTCACCCCGAAGCGCTCGTAATCAACGTCGCTGGCGAAGCGTCGTGGCTGATGAACATGCAGGAAATGGGCACCGCGGTTCAGTACCGCCTGCCGGTGAAGCAGTTTATCCTGAACAACGAGCGCCTCGGCATGGTCCGTCAGTGGCAGGAACTGCTGCACGGCGAACGCTACTCGTCGAGCTGGTCGGAAGCCCTGCCCGACTTCGTGAAGCTGGCAGAAGCCTTCGGTGCCAAAGGTATTATCTGTAAGGATCCCAAGGACCTCGACGACGCGATCATGGAAATGATCAAGCACGACGGTCCGGTGATCTTCGACTGTCTGGTCGAGAAGCACGAAAACTGCTTCCCGATGATCCCGTCGGGCAAGCCGCATAACGAGATGCTGCTCTCTGCCGATGCCGAAGCATTCAAATCGGGCGCCGCGCTGGTGTGATGCCCCTCGGCGGGCCACCGCGGCCCGCCTGCCCCCACGCTGCGCGCATCGCAGCGGTCAATGTATCCAAGCCTCGCCCTGCGATGGCCAAGCAGAAACGGAAATAAGATGTCTCCGCTAAACATTAAAAAGGGTTCGACCAGCCACTCCGCCTACAACCTACGCTCCGGCTACGGAGATACGGTCGAACGCCACACCCTTGCCTGCCTCGTCGCCAACGAACCCGGCGTTCTGGCGCGCGTCATCGGTCTATTTGCAGGCCGTGGCTACAACATCGAAAGTCTCACGGTGGCCGAGGTCGATCATCAGGGCCACCAGTCGCGCATCACCATCGTGACTTCGGGCACCCCGCAGATCATCGAGCAGATCAAAGCGCAATTGGGCCGCATCGTCGTCGTCCTCGAAGTCCACGACCTCACCGTCGAAGGTCCGAGCGTCGAGCGCGAACTGGGCCTCTTCAAGGTCGCAGGCCAAGGCGACCAGCGCGTTGAAGCCCTGCGTCTGGCCGATATTTTCCGCGCCAGCGTGGTCGACACCACCCTCGAAAGCTTCGTGTTCGAACTGACCGGTACACCGGAAAAGATCGACGCCTTCGCAGACCTGATGCGCCCGCTGGGCCTCGTCGAAGTGGCTCGCACCGGCGTTGCAGCCCTGTCGCGCGGCGCAAAATAAGCGCCCGCTCTTCATTCTGACGAAAATACCTCGGGGTGAATGGCGCACAGCGCCAGAGGGGCAGCGCCCCTCACCCCGCCACAGCCCGCAATGCCTTTGCGCGGGCTGGCGGAATGGCATTGATCTCGAGGCCGGTAAAGACATGCAACGTGTTGAGGTCAGTATCGACGACCGCATGATCACTCACCCATCCCCCCATCACCAGATAGGTCTTCAGCAGCGGCGGCATCCGCAGCATTGCGGCCTTGCGGTCCAGCGGCCTGCGTAGGCGCTCGCTGGCAAAGCGGAAGACGCGCGGCGCTTTGACCTTTGGCAGCCAGCGTTTGGGCGCAAGGTGGCGCTCTGCCAGCATATCGAAGGCATCAACGTAGCTGTCCGCCTCAATCCCGTGGAACGACGAGCAGCCGAACAGCATCTCCACCCCGGCCTCGTCGACGTATTGCGTCATCGCACCCCACGCGACACGCAGGACATCGGGATCGCGTACCTCGGGAGCTATACAGAACCGGCCCATCTCGACCATGGGCCCATCAAAAGCGCCGAGCGATGACAGTTCGTAATACTGCGCGGAATAGCTCTTTCCGATCTCTGACCCGCTCGCCAGCGGCAGCAGGCGGAAACAGCACACGAGCCCACCGCTCCGCGTATCCTCGACCAGCACATGTTTGCAGACATCGTCGAAATGATCGGCGTCATGCCCGTCGTGTTCTCCGATGAAGCACCGATGACGCAGGCGCTGCGCCCGCAGGATGTCCTGAGGCGTTTCGGCAAGTCGGGCGATGTAGCGACCGCGGGTCAGGCTCAGGCGCATGGCGGTACCCAGCAAACAAAGACACCTGCTACATTAGCCGAGGCATGTAACAGGTGTATTGTCTTTTTTGCGCTGAGTTCGATCTTAGTCCGAGCCGATGAAGTCGGCGGCGTTGAAGCGACCGATCGAACCGAGGATCTGACGCATTAGCGTATTGTCACGCAGACCGTTGTCGGTCACCCGGCGCGACAGGGATACAACGTTGCCGTCCTCAAGACCGAACAGCTCCACATTGCGCACGATACCGCCCGCGTCGAAGTCGAGCGCCAGAACGGTGCGGTCGATTTCCTTGGGCGGGAACGCACCGTAGTTACGGACCGCGTAGGATACGTAGTAGAGGCTATCCGTGCCGGTGATGCCGCCCATCGACGGACGACCGAGCTTTTCGATCACCGTGGCGCGAGTATCGCTGCCGACATCGACCGAAGCGATGGCTTCTTGGCTCGGTGTAAACCCGTGGTAGTCGATGCGCTCGACGCAGGCGCTGGTAGCAAGCAGGGCCGCTACCGCAAGTGGAAGGATCCGCATACCGCGGATGATACCTGCCGTCTTGCCCATGAATGCCCCCTTGTATCGCTTTGCCTTGGCTTTTAGTTGGCTTACATCACCCTAAGGCCGTTGTTCAAGAATGGAAGCGTAATGGGCTCTGCCGACAAACATATCTACCGTCTGTCCGAATTGTCCGGACGCACCGAAGTTCCCTTCACGCTGGAGCCCGACGCGGACGCCCGCGCCGAGTTGGCTCGCGTGCTCGATATCCTCAAAGTTCGCAAACTCCGCTTCGAGGGCAAACTGCTCGCACGCGGCAAAACCGACTGGCATCTCCATGCAAAACTGGGCGCAACCGTGGTTCAGGAATGCGTCGTGACGCTCGAGCCGGTCACCACTCGCATCGACGAGAGCATCGTGCGCGCCTACGTGCATGACTATGAGGAGACGCTCATCGGCGAGGTGGAAATGCCCGACGATGATTCCATCGAGCCGCTGCCGACCGCCATTGATCTCTATGAAGTGATGGCCGAAGCGCTCAGCCTGGCCCTTCCGCCCTTCCCTCGCGCGGAGGGAGTCGAGCTTGGCGAAGCGGTTTACACCGAAAAAGGAATCGCTCCGATGCGGGACGAGGACACAAAACCGTTCGCGGGCCTAAAATCCTTGCGCGACTCTCTGGAAAAACCAGAAAAAGAATGACAAAAGGCCCCGATACGGGGCTTGCGCAAACGCGAAATCGCAGTATGTTCGCGGCCTCTTTCAAACGATACTCGACAGGCCGCGTCTAATCGTCTAGGACGCCCGCGATACTCGTAAGCGAAACACGAAACACCGGGCCATGCGCCCCCGAACTAGATAGGTAGAGACATGGCCGTTCAGCAGAACAAAGTCTCCAAATCGCGCCGCAACATGCGCCGCGCACACGACGCTCTGGTTGCTGCCAACCCGAACGAATGCTCGTCCTGTGGCGAACTGAAGCGTCCGCACCACGTTTGCCCGTCCTGCGGTCACTACGATAGCAAAGAAATCGTAGCTCAGGCCGACGAAGTCGATCTGGACGAAGACGCTGCATAAGCATCTCCAGTGGTACTAATGGAAAACGGACGGGTCTGACGTGACCAATACCTCGGAAAAATCCGTAGTCTTGTCCGTTGACGCCATGGGCGGTGATAAAGGGCCTGCGGCTATTGTCGCGGGCCTTGCCAGTTTTCTGGCAAAGGATCCGTCAGCACGCGCCATCCTGCATGGTCGCGAGCAAGACCTGACGCCGCTCGTCAACAAGCGCCGCATCGCAGACCGCGTCGAAATCCGCGACTGCCCCGATGTGGTCCAGATGACCGATAAGCCCTCGCAGATCCTGCGTCAGGGCAAAAAGACGTCTATGTGGTCGGCTATCACTGCGGTGAAGACCGGCGATGCGGATGTCTGTGTGTCCTGCGGCAACACCGGCGCGCTGATGGCGATGTCGATGCTCATCCTGCGCAAGGTCGACGGTGTGAACCGTCCGGCCATCGCATGCATGTGGCCGTCGATGAGCGCGGGCAACTTCAACGTCATGCTCGATGCCGGTGCCGATATCCGCGCCGATCAGGACGACCTTCTGACTTATGCACTGATGGGCACGTCCTACGCTCGCAACGGTATGGGCCTCGCCCGCCCCCGCGTTGGCCTGCTGAACGTCGGTGTTGAAGAGCACAAGGGCCGCGCCGAGCTGAAGGTCGCGCACGAGCTGATCGCTGCTGCTGCCGACCGCGGCGATTTCGAGTACATCGGTTTTGTCGAAGGCAACGACCTGCCCTCCGACCGCGTGGACGTCATTGTCACCGATGGTTTCACCGGCAACGTTGCGCTGAAAACCGGCGAAGGCACCGCGAACCTGATCTCCAGCGCGCTGCGCGAAGCTTTCAACAACTCGTTCCTGTCGCGCATTGCGGCGGCGATTGCCTATACCTCGCTCCAGCGCCTGAAAAAGCGGATCGACCCGCGCCGCGTCAACGGCGGTGTGTTCCTCGGTCTGAACGGCTCGGTCATCAAGAGCCATGGCTCCGCCGACCCGACCGGCGTTGCCGCCGCGCTGGCCCTTGCGAGCCGCCTCGGCAAGAACGGCTTCTCACAGAAACTGGCTGCACGGGTTGCAACTGCCACCGCACTTGCGCAAGATGCCCAGAATGACGGCGCGGAAACTGCGTCTACAAGCGCAAAAAGCGAGTAATTTCAATGACGATCAGAGCGGTGGTTACCGGCGTAGGGCATTACCTTCCCGAGCGCGTGGTTCCCAACTCCTACTTCGAAGACAAGCTGGACACGTCCCACGACTGGATTGTCAGCCGTTCCGGAATTGAACGCCGCCACTTCGCCGCCGAAGGCCAGACGACCTCCGATCTCGCGACCCGCGCTGCCAACGCCGCGCTCGAAAACGCAGGTCTGACGGGCAACGACATTGACGCGGTCGTCCTTGCGACCTCGACCGCCGACTTCACCTTCCCGTCTGCCGCGACCATGGTTCAGCACAACATTGGGAACACCAGCGGCTTTGCTTTCGATATCCAGGCCGTCTGCGCCGGTTTCGTTTTCGCCCTGACCAACGCCAACGCCCTGATCCAGTCGGGCAGCGCGAAGCGTGTTCTGGTTATCGGCGCGGAAACCTTCACCCGCATCATGGACTGGGAAGACCGCTCCACCTGCGTTCTGTTCGGTGACGGCGCTGGCGCGCTGATCATCGAAGCGCAAGACGGCACCGGCGCCAATACCGACCGCGGTATTCTGGCCACCGACCTCAATTCCGACGGCACCTACCGAGACCTTCTTTATGTGGACGGCGGTGTTTCGACCCAGACCACGGGCCGTCTGCGTATGGAAGGCAAAGAAGTCTTCCGTCACGCTGTCGAAAAACTGGCGCAAACCGCGCACAAATCGCTCGGCGATGCTGGCCTGACGTCTGAAGACGTCGATTGGGTCGTGCCCCATCAGGCCAACATCCGCATCATCCAGTCGACCGCCAAAAAGCTTGGCGTCAGCATGGATAAGGTGGTCGTGACCGTTCAGGACCACGGCAACACCTCGGCGGCATCGATTCCCCTCGCACTCTCCGTAGGCGTGCAGAGCGGTCAGATCAAACAAGGCGATCTGGTCGTTACTGAGGCTATCGGCGGCGGTCTTGCATGGGGTTCGGTCGTAATCCGCTGGTAAGGCGGCTTATAACACCTCTTTCCAAGCCCCTGTTATTGACAGGTAAATTCGAGCCTGCGTAACATTCTCAAAACCTGAGGGGGAATGGCATGGCCGAGAAGACTCTGACACGTATGGATCTTGCCGAAGCGGTACACGCTGAAGTCGGACTTTCTCGCAATGATAGCGCCGAGCTGGTCGAAAGCGTGCTCAAGCACATTTCGGACGCTCTGGTCGAAGGCGAGACCGTCAAGATCAGCTCTTTCGGCACCTTCACCGTCCGCGACAAAGCGGAACGCGTAGGCCGGAACCCGAAAACCGGCGAGCCGAAGGTGATTTCTCCGCGCCGTGTGCTGACATTCCGTCCGAGCCACCTTATGAAAGACCGCGTTTCGGACGGTAACAAATCTTAAGGGCTTAACCCATGGGCAAATCACGCGATGCCTTCCGCACCATCAGCGAGGTGTCGGAGTGGCTGGACACGCCAGCCCACGTGTTGCGCTTTTGGGAAAGCAAGTTCACGCAGATCAAACCCGTGAAGCGCGCGGGCGGCCGCCGCTATTACCGCCCTGTCGACATGGAACTGCTCGGCGGTATCAAGAAACTTCTGCATGACGACGGCATGACCATAAAGGGCGCGCAAAAGCTGTTGCGCGAGATGGGCGTGAAGCACGTCGCATCCTTGGGCAAATCGCTGACCGATGATGAGCAGACGGCGCCCGAGCCTCAAACAGATGATGTGATCGAAGGCGTGCCGGCAATCTCCGAGACAAAGCCGCAGCCCGAAGATCGCGAGATCGCCGCCATTGGTGATCTTTTCTCGTCGATCCCTGCAAATGTCAGTGAGCCCCCTGCCCAGCCGGAACCTATCGGTGTCCTGTCGCTTATCTCTCGGGGCGACCGGAGCGCGCTGGCGCGTAAATCCGGTTCGATCAGACCCCATTTTGTTAACCTCGCGGCGCTATATGGTCGCATGACCGGAACCTGATTTTATGTCCGAACAAACTGCCGTGGTCTTCGACCTCGACGGGACGCTGATCGACAGCGTTCCCGATATCGCCGCGTCCGTGAACACGATGCTTACGGGCTACGGCTTGGCCCCGCTGGACCGCGACACGGTGCAGAGCTTCGTCGGCAACGGCACCGCTTTTCTGTTCAGCCGCGTCTGCGACGTGCGCGATGTTCCCGAAGCCGAACGCGATCAGGCGTATAAAACCTTCATGGACACCTATGTCGATGCGCACGACCTGACGACGATCTACGGTGGCGTCACCGACGCGCTGGACCGATTGAAGGCTGCCGGTTGCGTCCTCGGCCTCTGCACGAACAAGCCGACAGCCCCGATGAAAAGCGTCCTCGCGCAACTGGGCCTCGCGCATTACTTCGACGCGATGATCGCCGGCGATTCGCTCGAAAAGCGCAAACCCGATCCCCTTCCGCTCGACACCACGTTCACGATGCTCGGTCGCACCCGTCAGTTTTACGTCGGCGATAGCGAAGTCGATGCGGAAACTGCGCAGAACGCACAGATCGACTTTGTCTTTTTCACCGGCGGCTACCACAAGACAACGGTCGCGCAGGTCCCCAAACGCTGGTCATTCGACCACTGGTCGGAACTGCCGGACCTGATCCTCGGCTAACTCCTGACAGATCGACGGAATTTTCCCCAGATTGCGTCTTGCTCTTGCCCGCAAAAACGGTAAGAAGGCCCACACGTCGGGCTATAGCGCAGCCTGGTAGCGCGTCCGTCTGGGGGACGGAAGGTCGCAGGTTCGAGTCCTGCTAGCCCGACCATCAAAATCGCCCGCCCTCACTGGGCGGGCGATTTGTTTTTGGGAGGAAAGAATGACCGGAGTATTGGCTAGCCAGCAGATCGCAAAGCTGATCGACGATGGCGCAATCTCGGCTGCGACACCCTATGTCGACGGTCAGATCCAGCCCGCAAGCCTCGACCTGCGTCTCGGCACTGTCGCCTACCGCGTCCGCGCGTCTTTCCTTGCTGGCGAGGGCCGCTCTGTCGCCGACCGCCTCGCCGAATTCGAGATGCACCGCGTCGACCTGACGAATGGCGCCGTCCTCGAAAAGGGATGCGTTTACGTGGTGCCGCTGATGGAGAGCCTCGCGCTGCCCGCTGGCATTCAAGCCGTCGCGAATGCCAAATCCTCCACCGGTCGCCTCGATCTGCTGACCCGCACCATCACAGACGGCGGCGTCGAGTTCGACCGCATCGCACTGGGCTACAATGGTCCGCTCTACGCAGAGATATGCCCGCGCTCCTTCTCCGTCCTCGTCCGCCCCGGAATGCGTCTGAACCAGATCCGCTTCCGCTCCGGCCACGCAGTTCTGGACGACGCCGAACTCCAAGCGCTCCACGCGGAAACCCCGCTCGTCAACGGCGAGCCTGTCATTGACGATGGCCTCGGCTTCTCCGTCGACCTTGCGCCGCAAAACGGCACCCTCGTCGGCTACCGCGCCAAGCCGCACACCGGCGTCATCGACCTCGACCTGCTGAACCACTACGATCCGCGCGAGTTCTGGGAAGAGGTCCACTCCGACAACCAGCAAATCATTCTCGATCCCGGCGCGTTCTATATCCTCGTCAGCCGCGAAGCCGTCACCATCCCGCCGATGCAGGCCGCCGAAATGGCCCCTTACCTTGCGATGGTCGGCGAATTCCGCGTCCACTACGCAGGCTTCTTCGATCCCGGGTTCGGCCATGACAGCGCTGGCGGTACAGGCTCGCGCGGCGTCCTCGAAGTCCGCTGCCACGAGGCTCCTTTCGTCCTCGAACACGGCCAGATCGTCGGCCGTCTCGTCTATGAACAGATGTCCGAACTGCCCGAACAACTCTACGGCCGCGATATCAAATCGAACTATCAGGGTCAGGGCCTCAAGCTCTCGAAACACTTCCGCGCCTGATCTTCATTCTGACCCAAATACCTCGGGGTGAATGGCGCACAGCGCCAGAGGGGCAGCGCCCCTCCAATCGCCCTCCACACCACGACGACCGATGCCCCGCATCGGCGTAATTCCGCAGTATTTCCGTCATCATCCGTTGTTATTTTCCGCCAGCCCTTGTTAACGCAGGGGTCAAATAGACGCAGGAGTCCTTCCATGACCAACGATACCGACGACATGCAGAACCTTATGCGTTTCGGCTGGGAGGAATGGGTTGCGCTCCCCGATCTGGGACTCCCTGCGATCAAGGCGAAGGTCGACACCGGCGCACGCACATCGGCACTCCATGCCTTCGACATCGAAACCTTCGGCCCCGCATCCGCACCCAAAGTCCGCTTTACCGTGCAGCCTGTTCCCGGACGCGAGGACCTGATGATCCCCTGCTCGGCCAAGATCGTCGACAGGCGCAGCGTCACATCATCCAACGGCGAATCCGAAATGCGCTATGTCATCGCCTCGAAAATGCAGGTCGGCGATGAAAGCTGGCCGATCGAACTGACCCTGACAGACCGCTCGGGGATGCATTCGCGCATGTTGCTCGGCCGCGAGGCCCTGAAAGACCACATCACTATCGTCGCGACCGAGCGCTACCAGCAGCCCAAGCTCAGCTACGACGTCTACACCACGGCCCGCGTCCGCCACGCCGCCCCGAACCGCGCGCTGCGCATCGCTGTCCTCAGCCGTGAGGATAACTACTCCACGCGCCGCCTCGTCGAAGAGGGCGAAAAGCACGGCCACACGGTCGAGGTCATCGACACCACCCGCTGTTACATGGCCATCAACGCGATGTCGCCCGAGGTGCATTACGACGGCAAGCGCCTGCCCCGCTACGACGCCGTGATCCCGCGCATCGGCGCGTCGATTACCTCCTATGGCACCGCCGTGATCCGCCAGTTCGAAACGATCGGCGTGTTCTGTCTGAACGGCTCCGACGGGATCACTGCCAGCCGTGACAAGCTCGCCGCACACCAGATCATGGCCCGCCACAAGATCAGGATGCCGAACACCGCCTTCGCCGCCTCGCCGAAAGACACGGACTCGCTCATGCGTCTCGTCGGCACCGCGCCGCTGATCGTGAAACTGCTTGAATCGACCCAAGGCAAAGGCGTCGTCCTTGCCGAAACCAAGAAAGCCGCCCAGTCGGTGATCGACGCCTTCCGCGGCCTCAAAGCCAACTTCCTCGTGCAGGATTTCGTCAAAGAAGCCGCAGGCGAGGATATCCGCTGCTTCGTCGTCGGCGGCAAAGTCGTCGCATCCATGAAACGCACCGGCGCCGAAGGTGACTTCCGCTCCAACCTGCATCGCGGCGGCTCCGCGCAGTCCGTGCGGATCAGCAAAGAGGAACGCGAAACCGCCGTGCGCGCAGCCAAAGCGTTCAAACTCAACATGGCAGGCGTCGATCTCCTGCGCTCGGAATCAGGCCCGAAGGTGCTCGAGGTCAACTCCAGCCCCGGCCTCGAAGGCATAGAGATCGCCACCAAGAAAAACATCGCCGGCATGTTGATCGACCACATCGAAGACCGCGTCCGACCGACCCCGATCCGTGGCCGCACCGTTGACGATGACGACGGATCACCGACGCTGTCCAAGTGACCGGCCCGATCTTCATTCTGACAAAAATACCTCGGGGTGAATGGCGCACAGCGCCAGAGGGGCAGCGCCCCTCCTCCCCGAATTGGCCTTGCGCGCCCTTTCCATGCCAGCCACAGTGCTCGCAAATTTGAAGAGGGCTCTATGTCACCCCGTAAAATCATTATCGATACCGATCCCGGTCAGGACGACGCGGTCGCCATCCTCCTTGCCATCGCCAGCCCCGAAGAGATTGACCTTCTCGGCGTGACGGCGGTCGCGGGCAACGTGCCGCTACCTCTGACGCAGAAGAATACCCGTATCGTCTGCGAACTGGCCGGACGCCCTGATATCAAGGTGTTCGAAGGCTGCGACGCCCCGCTTTCCCGCAAGCTGGTGACGGCAGAACACGTCCACGGCAAAACCGGCCTCGACGGTCCGGTGATGCCCGACCCGACCATGCCGCTTCAGGATCAACACGCCGTCGACTTCATTATCGATACGCTGCGCGCAGAACCCGCAGGCACCGTCACGATCTGCCCCATCGGCCCGCTGACCAACGTCGCCGCCGCCTTCGAGAAGGCACCTGACATCATCGAAAAAGTGCAGGAAATCGTCCTTATGGGCGGCGCATATTTCGAGGTCGGCAACATCACGCCCGCCGCCGAATTCAATATCTACGTAGACCCAGAAGCCGCTGCGATCGTGTTCAAATCTGGCGTCCCGATCACGATGATGCCGCTCGACGTGACCCACAAAGCGCTGACCAACAAGGCCCGCGTCGATGCCTTCCGCAACATGGGCACCAAGGTCGGCACGATGGTCGCCGAATGGACCGACTTCTTCGAGCGCTTCGACAAAGAGAAATACGGCTCCGAGGGCGCTCCGCTCCATGATCCGTGCACCATCGCCTACCTGATCAAGCCCGAGCTTTTCTCGGGTCGCCACATCAACGTTGAGATCGAAACCACGTCCGACCTCACGCTGGGCATGACTGTCGCCGACTGGTGGCGCGTCACAGACCGCCCCGCCAATGCGATGTTCATGAAGGATATCGACACCCAAGGGTTCTTCGACCTGCTGACCGAAAGGCTCGCGCGCCTATGACGACGTCGATCCGCCTCGCCACGACTGAAGACAAAGCGCCGCTTCTGTCGCTCATGGCCCGCGCCGTGGAAGAAGCAGGCCACACGTCCGACCCCGAACTCCATGACCGCGCCGTGGCTCCGCTGCTCGAAAGCGGCCCGTATGGCGCCGTCTGGCTGGTCGGCCCGCAGCGCGCGCCGCTGGGCTATGTGGTCGTGACGTTCAGTTGGTCCGTCACCACGGCAGAGACCGAAGGCTGGGTGCAAGAGGTCTACATCCGCCCCAGCGTCCGCAATCGCGGCATCGGAACCGAAGTGCTCCACGCAGTGGCCGTCGCGCTCGGCAAAGGCGGCGTTGGCGCTCTGCATGTCCACCTTCCGCAGGATCAGGACGGCCTCCGCCGTTTCTGCGAAAAGGTCGGCTTCCGCGCACAAGACGACATTCTGGTCCTGACCGACCGCCTCTGATTGCGCTTTGCGAGCGGCGCCCCCATGTAGGTCCCATGCATATTTTCGACTTCGACAACTCCTACGCCCGCCTGCTGCCGCATATGTTCACCCGTCAGGATCCGGCCAAGGTTCCCGCGCCGAAACTGTTTGCGCTGAACGAAGACCTCGCGCGTGACCTCGGCGGCAATATCGAGGCGTTGAAGTCCCCCGAGGCCGCCGCGATCTTTGCCGGCAACACCATCCCCGACGGCGCCGAGCCCATCGCCCAAGCGTACGGCGGCCACCAGTTCGGTCAATGGAACCCCGGCCTCGGCGATGGCCGCGCGGTGCTGCTGGGCGAAGTCATCACGCCCGCTGGCAAACGCTTCGACCTCCAGCTCAAAGGCTCGGGCCGCACGCCCTATTCGCGCGCAGGCGACGGCAAGGCGTGGATCGGCCCCGTCATCCGCGAATACATCATGTCCGAGGCAATGCACGCCCTTGGCGTTCCGACCACACGCGCCCTCGCTGCCACGACCACAGGCGAAACCGTCGTCCGCGAAGCCGCCCTTCCCGGCGCTGTTTTGACCCGCGTCGCCCAAAGCCATATCCGCGTCGGCACCTTCCAGCTCTACGCTTACCATCAGGACGTCAACGGCCTCAAAGCGCTGTTCGACCACACGGCAGAGCGTCACTTTGGCGGCGAAACGAACCCCGCCACTGTCCTGCGCGACATGATGACCCGCCAAGCCAAGTTGGTCGCCCAGTGGATCGGCCTCGGTTTCATTCACGGTGTGATGAACACCGACAACATGCTGATCAGTGGCGAGACCATCGACTACGGCCCTTGCGCGTTCATGGACGCCTACCACCCGCACACGGTGTTCTCGTCCATCGACCACCAGCGCCGCTACGCCTACTCGAACCAGCCGCAAATCGCGGTCTGGAACATCGCGCAGTTCGCCTCGGCAATGATCCCGCTGACGCCCGATCAGGACGCCGCGATCGCGGAATTCACCGGCATCGTCAATGAATTCGCTGACCTCTATCAGACCGAATGGCGCCGCGTATTCGCAGCCAAGCTTGGCCTCAAGCCGAATGACGCATCCTTCGACCTGACAAATCGCCTGTTGACGATGATGGCCGAAGTTGGCGCCGATTTCACCAACACCTTTGCCACCCTCGGCCAACCCTTCGACCATCCCGATTATGCACAATGGCTCAAGGATTGGACCGCGGAAAATCCCGACCTCGACCTCGCCGCGAAAACAAACCCGCAGGTCATTCCGCGCCTCCATCACATCGAGGCCGCCATCGCGAGCGCGATCTATGAGGACTACGGCCCCTTCAACGCCCTGCTAGCGGCCGCGACAAACCCGTTCACCAAGAACGACGCCTACATGTCCCCGCCAACCGAAACCGAGCGCGTCCGCCAAACCTTCTGCGGTACCTAGGCCCGCCTTTGTGCGAAAAACATCCCGGGGGAGCGGCAACGCCGCGGGGGCAGCGCCCCCATCACGCTCACTCGTAGGGCACGATCCGGTCAGCAGAGAGCGCATATCCCACTTCCGCCAACTGGGTGGAATTGGACGCCGCACCGAACATGCCAGTCACCGTGACCGGCTCGAATAGCCCACCGGACTCGTACGGGCGATCTGTCGTGACCAGCACCAGCTGGTTCGCAGGCGGCGGTGGGACGTGGATGCAGGCGCCGACGTATGGGACGAGCATGAAGGTTTTCACTGCGGTCCCGTCATACTCCATCGGGATCACAAAGCCCGACAGGCGGACCGTCTGACCGTTCCAGTCCGTGCGAACGCCGGTCGATGCAGGCTGACTGATCGCCGCCGCGCCGTCGTGTTCGACAACGCCGCTTGGTCCGGATGCTTCGCCCTCGGGCATGAGGTCTTTCCATTCAATCTCGAAGACCTCGTCGGCCAGCGCGGGAAGGCCGCACGACAGCAAAGCGACCGAGGTCAAGAGCACGCCTCGGCGGGTGGGCTGCATCACGTCCATTCGTAAATTTCCATTTTCTCGGCTTCGATCTCGTAGCCCATCTGCGCGAGCTCGTTGCTTTGCAGCTTGGCGGACATGATCCCGTAGACCCACACGGCATCGAACAACTGGTCGTTTGGCCACGGCGTCTCGCTCGTCACGAACACCACCTGATTGGGCGGCGGCGGCGGGACGTGGATACAGGCACCCGTGTAGGGCACAAAGACAAAGCTCGTGACGCCCTCCGTCCCTACATCAATCGGGATGATGTAACCGGGCAGTTTCACCGCCATCCCGTCGAGCGCCATGTTCAGCTTCACCCCGTTCTCGTCGAAAACGGGGTTCCACGTGTCATTCATCACGTCCATCTCGCCGTTTCCGATAATCTCGGAATATGGCACGCCGGGCGGGATCAGGTCGTCCCACGTGATCTCTTGGTAGTCAGCGGCTTGCGCCATGCGCGGCAAAACCGCCGCCGCGGTCGACGTCAGCAGAAGCTGTCTGCGGGAAAGTCGGATCATATTCTCACCATCATGCCATCTGCGAGCGACAGGCGGTAGGCGCGCAGCGCCGGCACGAGGCTAGCGAGTGCCGCCGCCATGATCACCGCGCCGAGCAATTGAAGTTCATAGAGCGAAGGTGCCTCAATCGGCAGCCAGATACCATAGGCGGCGTCCGCCCACGGCTGGAACACCATCAGCCCCGCGTAAAGGATCACAACACCGAGCGCCGCGCCGATGGCTGCCATCAGCACTGCCTCGAGTACCAGCATACCAAGGATCGTGACAGGGCTCGCGCCGACCGCTCGCCAGATTGCCATTTCGCGCCGCCGCTCGTTGAGGCTGGAAAAGATCATCGCCATCATCCCGATCAGTGCGGTCAGCACCACCATCGCGGACACACCGATCAGCGCGTTTTCGGCCACTCCAACGATCTGCCAGAGCTCTTGCAGTGCGACGCCCGGAAGGACCGCGAGCAGAGGCTCTTCGGAATATTCGTTGATCCACCGTTGCAGGCCGAAGATTTGCAGACGGGATTTCACCCCGACCAACGCGGCCGTGATCGCTTGAGGCTGAAGGTCCATCTGTCGAATCTGCTCGACCGGCGTTGCAGGTCCGGCGGATTTTGCTCCCGTTTGCCAATCGACGTGGATCGCCTCAATCGCCTCGAGGCTGACGATCACAGTGCGGTCAACGGGCGTGCCGGTCTTGGCGAGGATACCTGCGATACGGAACGGCTGGTCGTCATGTTCGGTGAAGGACGCAAGGCCATGTGCGACCACAATCGGGTCGCCGACCTTGTAGCCGAGCGTCTCGGCCACATCCGCGCCAACGACTGTGTCGTAGAGGTCGCCGATCCCCTGCCCCTCGGCAAAATCAAGCGAGCGGCCACCGCGGAATTTATAGCGGTCGAAGAATTCGTTGGTCGTGCCCATGACGCGGAACTGCTTGTGACTGTCGCCCAGCGAGATTGGCACGATCCAGTCGACCTCCTCACGGTTCGCTATGTCCTCGTAGCTCTCCCACGTGACATTGTTCGTGGCGTTGCCAATGCGGAACACTGAATAGAGCAGCAGCTGCACCGAGCCTGACCGAGCGCCGACGATCAGGTCGGTGCCCGAAATCGTATCGGCAAAGCTGTCGCGGGCACCGGTGCGGACTTTCTCCACCCCGAGGAACAGCGCGACAGACAGAGCGATGGCGAGGATCGTCATGCCGACCGTCAGGGCGCGGGCGATGAGCGATCCGAAAGCGAGACGGAAAATCATGCGGCGGCCCTTTCGGTTTTGACGATGTCCTCAAGCCGGATCACGCGGTCGAACCTGTCGCCAAGCCTTTCGTCGTGGCTGACCATCAGGACCGCCGACCCCGCCTCGCGCGTCTGGCGGAACAGGAGTTCAAGGAACGTGTCCTGCGTCGCCGCATCGAGTGCAGAGGTCGGCTCGTCAGCGACGATCAGCGGCGGGCGACCGATCAGCGCGCGCGCGACGGCAACACGTTGTTGCTGGCCGACACTCAGACGCCCCGCAGGCGTGTTCATCACGCCGTCGGGCAGGCCGAGGTCCGCGCAAAGGCGGGCCGCTTCGGCGCTGCTGTCGCCAACACGCTTGCGGCGTTCGGGCGAAAACCTGAGTGGCAACAAGATATTATCAGCCACGCGGCCATAGGGGAGCAGATTGAACTGCTGGAAAATCACGCCGATATTCTCGGCGCGAAAACGGTCCCTCGCACCGACCCGCAGTTTGCCGAGGTCGGTGCCAGAGACCTGCACCTCGCCTTGATCGGCGGCGACAATCCCGCAGATCAGCGAAAGCAGAGTGGACTTGCCCGATCCGCTTTCACCGAGGAGCAGGACGCTTTCGCCCTGCCCCAAGGCAAACGTCGGACAAGTCAGTGCAAAGCCGCCCTTTCCCGGCCAGGAAAATCGGACATCGGAGAGTTCAAGAGCGGCTTTGGTCATGGCTTACTTCAGGGTCAGTTTGGCCACGTCATGGTCAATCTCGGCAGAACCGGCACCTGCATCGGTGACATATTGCGCTTCGATCTCGTGGGCGTTTTCGAAGTGATTGAAGAACGGAAACTCGACCGTGGTCAACGCAGAGGTATCTTCGCATTCAAACACATAGTGCGCTTCGAATTCGGTGTGGCGCGCGCCTTCCTCGTGTTCGTGCTCTTCGTCGCCATGCTCGTCGTGATGTTCTTCTTCATGATCGGCGTGGTCTTCGCCATGATCATGCTCGTCGCCGTCATGGATGTGCAGTTCGGCCATCGCCTCGACAGGCGCGCAGCCCGCAGCATCGTTGAACGCGAACAGCTCGTCGGCGCGCATCAGCTGGGCAATCGCATTTTCGACCGCAGCAAGGTCGGCGTCGGTGCTCGGCTCGTATTCGAAGCCGACGATGTCCATGCCGGGAGACTCGAGGTTCATCTCGACCGTGCTGCCTTCGACGGCCATCTCAAGCTTGCTGACGCCGTGAACGTGCGCACCCATTTCCCGGTGGCCATCCTCGGCAAACAGCGGAGCGGCGGCGACAGTGGCGAGAAGCGCCAGACCAATGGTTTTCATCGTAATTCCTTTCGGTGTTCGGCGCGCAATACGCGCCCAGTATGTCAGTTTTTTGATATGCTGCGAGCCGCTACGGGCTGCGTCGGCAGGTTTTGGGCCACGAGGCCCGTTTGCTCCCGACCGAGGCACTGCCGCTCCGCCCTGTCCAGCCGTTCCAGTACGGCCTCGACGCTCTCCCCTTTGGATCTCGCACGCAGCCAGATCCGGCGGCACGATGCAGGCGACCATGGCATCGCAGCGCCAGCCATCCACTGACGCAGCGCGAGAGGAAGAGCGTCGAAGTCACGCATAGGGTCATTTCGCCGTCTACGTTTGCGCAGGGCATTCCGGCCGAGGTTTCCATTCATCTTGAGAACGATCCTGTGCACTGGCGTAGTTGGGACACGGCATGACCTCTTTGATCCCGGCAACGGATGCGCCGGGTATTCGGTAGTAAGCTAAGAAGGGATTTCAGATCAGCAGACCGACGGAGCCGGCCGCAATTCGGCGTTGGACAAAGGCGTGACGAGGCTCCGTTTGCTTCGGTCGGCTAACTGTTATGTTATATCATATCATCCCGCAAGGGGCGTCTTCAAAGTTTCATAGTCACCTTGGGCCTTTCCTCGTGTCAGAGGCCGTGCAATAAGCACCGCGTCATTCAAACCAAGGAGACGGAACTATGCATGACATCCGCTTTATCCGCGAAAATCCGGCAGCATTTGACGCCGCCCTCTCGCGTCGTGGAGCATCGCCGGTTTCGTCAGAAATCCTTGCCATCGACGAAGCACGTCGCGCCCTGATTCTCGCTGCCGAAACCGCGCAGGCCGAGCAGAACAAGGCGTCGAAAGAAGTCGGTGCGGCCAAAGCCAAAGGCGACGAGGACGAGTTCCAACGCCTCCGTGCTCTCGTGGCTGAAAAGAAGGCCGAAATCGCGCAGATGCAGGAGCAAGCCAAGCAGAAGGACGAGGAGCTTAACACGCTCCTCCTGACGCTGCCGAACATGCTGTACGATGACGTGCCGGACGGTGCCGACGAAAACGACAACGTCGAAATCGGCCGTTGGGGCACCCCGCGTTCGTTCGACTTCAAACCGGTGGAGCACTACGACCTCGCCGGCGTGAAGACCGGCATGGACTTCGAAGCCGGCGCCAAGCTTTCGGGCAGCCGTTTCGTCGTGCTGACCGGCGGTGTGGCCCGCATCCACCGTGCGCTGGCCCAGTTCATGCTGGACTTCCACGTAGAGAACCACGGTCTGACCGAAGCCATCACCCCCGTGATGGTCAAGGAAGACATGATGTACGGCACCGGCCAGCTTCCGAAGTTCGGCGAGGACAGCTATCAGACCACCAACGGCTGGTGGCTCATCCCGACTGCAGAAGTCACGCTGACCAACCTTGTCAACGGCGACACCATCGAAGAGTCGGCCCTGCCGATGCGCTACGCCGCCCACACCCAGTGTTTCCGTTCGGAAGCGGGTTCGGCGGGCCGCGACACCTCGGGTATGCTGCGTCAGCACCAGTTCGAAAAGGTCGAGATGGTATCGATCGTCCACCCCGACGAGTCGGAAAACGAGCACGCGCGCATGACCCGTCAGGCCGAAGCGATCCTAGAGGCGCTGGAACTGCCCTACCGCACCATGAAGCTCTGCGCGGGCGATATGGGTGCAGGCATGAAGCGGACCCACGACCTCGAAGTCTGGCTGCCGGGTCAGGACAAGTACCGCGAGATCTCGTCGGTCTCGACCGCTGGTGACTATCAGGCGCGCCGCATGAACGCACGCTTCAAGCCGGCCGAAGGCGGCAAGCCGCAGTTCGTTCACACCCTGAACGGTTCGGGCCTTGCGGTTGGCCGCACGCTGATCGCGGTTCTGGAAAACGGCCAGAACGAAGACGGCTCGGTCACGCTGCCTACGGCGCTTCACCCGTATCTGCGGGGCAAGACGGTGCTGAACGCAGCCGGCGATCTGGAATAAGAAAAGGGCGCTTCGGCGCCCTTTTTATTTTGCGGAACAAGCGCTTCGGGTGCAGCGTTGATCCAGTGTACCCCGCCGGACGTAGGACTTCGCATGAAACGCTATCTTCCTTGGCTAACCGCCTTCTTTTCGCTGACGTTTGTTTTTGCGCCTCTCGTGACAGAGCCGTTCACCGGCTACGAGGAAGGCCAGATCCCTGTGTTCATGGATCAGCCGCCCATCCAGCCCGCTGGGTATGCGTTCAGCATCTGGGGCGTCATCTACACATGGCTGATCGTGTCGGCGGTTTACGGTCTCTGGAAGCGGCGTGACGACTACCAATGGCAACTCGTGCGCGGCCCGCTGGCGCTGAGCCTCGCGCTCGGCACGCTCTGGCTGGCGATTGCGAATGCGACGGTCATCTGGGCGACAATCGTCATTCTGGTGATGGCAGGCGTAACAGTGCTCGCCCTGCTCCGCTCGCCTGACAAAGATTTCTGGTGGTTGAAGGTGCCGCTGGGCCTCTATGCAGGCTGGCTGACGGCAGCGTCGTTCGTATCGCTGGCCATCGCGGTCGCAGGCTACGGCATCCTGAGCTATCAGGCCGCGTCGATCCTTTTCCTCGCTATTGCGATGTCTGCTGCGATCCTCGTGCAGATGATGCCGCCCAGCGGCCCTGCCTACGGGATTGCCGTGATCTGGGCGCTGGTGGGGATCATCGTGCAGAACGGCGCCGACAATTGGATCATGTCGGCGCTTGCCGGTATTGGCATCGTTCTGCTGCTCAGCCGTCTGGCCCGTCGCGCCTTTACTTGAGGTGCTTGGACAGCTTGGACGGCTGCTTTTTCTTCTTGTTCTTATACGGGTTCTTTTCGCCCTGATCGCGCAGATAGAGGCGGATCGGGGTACCCGGCATTTCGAAGTCTTCGCGTAGACCGTTGATCAGGTAACGCTCGTAGCTCTCAGGCACCTTATCGGGGTGCGAGGTCATGACGACGAACTGCGGAGGACGGGTTTTCACCTGCGTGACGTAGCGCATCTTGATGCGCTTGCCCTGTGGTGCGGGCGGCGGGTGCTGCTCCAGCATACCAACCAGCCAGCGGTTCAGCGCCGAGGTCGACACGCGGCGGTTCCACGTCACATACGCCTTCATGATCGCAGCGTGCAGACGGTCGAGCCCCTTGCCGGTCTTGGCCGATACGGTGACCATCGGTGCGCCGCGCAGCTGCGGCAGGAGGCGACCAAACTTCTCGCGAAGGTCGTTCAGCTTTTCCTGTTTGTTGTCTTCGGCGTCCCACTTGTTGACCGCAACGATCACGGCGCGGCCTTCACGCTCGGCGAGGTCGGCGATGCGAAGATCCTGCTGCTCGAACGGGATCGACACGTCGAGCAGAACGACAACGACTTCGGCGAACTTCACCGCACGGATACCGTCGGCGACCGAGAGCTTTTCCAGCTTCTCGTTCACCTTGCCCTTGCGGCGCATACCGGCGGTATCGAAGATGCGCATCGGCACGTCTTCCCACGTCGTGCGGACCGAAATCGCGTCGCGGGTGATACCTGCTTCGGGACCGGTGAGCAGACGTTCTTCGCCAATAATCTTGTTGATAAGCGTCGATTTACCAGCGTTCGGACGACCGATGACGGCGATCTGGAGCGGCTTGCTCTCGGTCGGCATCATGATTTCGGGCTCTTCGCCCTCTTCGAACTCGTCCCAGTCCTCGACATCGACGTCGACTTCGGGCGCATCGGCAGCGGCGCGCTCTTCGAACTGTTCCGAGAGCGGCAGGAGGATGTGATAAAGTTCGTCCAGACCTTCGCCGTGTTCGGCGGACAGGCGGATCGGCTCACCAAGGCCGAGCGAGAAAGCTTCGATGTAACCGCCCTCACCCGCACGTCCTTCGGACTTGTTCGCAGCAAGGATCACATGCGCGTTCTTCTTGCGCAAGATGTCGGCAAACACTTCGTCGGACGGGGTAATGCCCGCACGGGCATCCACGAGGAACAGGCACACATCGGCCATCTCGACCGCGCGCTCCGTCAGGCGGCGCATACGGCCCTGAAGGCTGTCGTCGGTGGCTTCTTCAAGACCGGCAGAATCGATGACCGTGAACTTGATGTTGCCGAGCTTCGCCTCGCCTTCACGCAAATCGCGAGTCACACCCGGCTGGTCGTCGACCAAAGCGAGTCTCTTGCCAACCAGACGGTTGAACAGTGTCGATTTGCCCACGTTCGGGCGACCGACGATAGCGAGCGTGAATGTCATGGCAAATGCCCTTTCTAGTCAGAAAAGGGGCGATACACCATTATCGCGTCAACGGAAAGCCAACAGTTTGCCGTCTTGGGACACGACGTAAAGTACACCGCCGGCGACTACCGGATTGGAAGCTGCGCCACCACGCACTTCGGTCTGACCGACCAGTGCACCCGAGGCCGGATCGAACTGGCGCAGATTGCCGTCGGACGATGCGACATAGAGCTGACCGCCCGCCATTATGGGGCCGTAGTGGGCGTATGCCGCGTTCGACAGACCAAAGCGACGCTCGATCATATCGGGCAGCGACTGGCGCCAGATGACATTGCCGGAGGACTTGTCGAGGCGGACCAGCTCGTTCACATCATTGACGAAGTAGAGCGAGTTGCCCGTCAGCTGGATCGGACCGATGGCACCGTCGTTGGCGGTCCATTCGATTGCGCCGGTTGCCAGGTTCATCGCAGCAAGACGGCCAACAGGGTTACCCGCGTAGACAGTCCCGCCGTCGATGACCGGAGAGCTGGAAACCCCAGTAAATACAGCGCCTACAGCGTAACCAAGGCGCTCACCCGCGACAGCCGAATTCCAGCGGTTGGTGCCGCCATTGCGGAAGGTCGCGATGATCTGGCCCGACGGGAACGGGAACAGCGACAGGTCGTTACCGATGGCAACGCTTGCGCCTGAACCGTAGCGGGTTTCGGAGACGATGCCGTCCACGGTCCACTTCACGCGGCCGTTTGCAGCGTCCAGCACCCAGCCGCGGCTGTCGCGGCTCGCGACATAGACCATGCCGCTAGCAACGGTCGGCGCGGCTGCACCGGCGGAATTCAGATCCTGACGCCAAACGATACCGCCGTTCGATGTGTCGAGCGCAATGACTTCGCCATAACCGGAGGTCGCGTAGATGATGCCGCCAGCAACGGCCATGCCGCCTGCGGGACCGGCCACGCGCTCACCAACGGGCTTCAGGTTCGACTGCCAAAGGCGTGCACCCGCGGTGGAGGTCGCGACCAGCTGCGAGTCGGAATCAATCGTGTAGACCACGCCGCCTGCAACGATGGGGTCAGCAGCCAGACGGGCGCGCTTTTCGTTGCCCGCACCGATATCGGCCGAGAACAGAAGCTGCGGCGTGCCGCCAAAGGCTGCGTTTTGGACGTTGTGCTGGGCGTTGCCGCCGTTCTGCGCCCAGTCGGCGTTGTTCGTCGCGGCAGGAATGGAGGCTGCCAGCGCGATATTCGTTTCGGCCTGAGGCGCAGCGTAGGTGCCGTCGCGGAAATCGACGCGTTCACCCGGAAGGATGATGTCGGTGCCGCCGCAACCTGCCAGAGCAGCCAGCAGGACCGAGCTGCTAAGTAGTGTCCGGATCGACATTGGCTGCCCCCTCTATCGCGTTATTCGGCGTTGCCGCCCAAAGAAACAATCAGCGTTCCTGCGCGGTCACGCAAGCCCCGAGTCGTCGATGCATCGTTTTCGATGCGCGTCAGGATCTCGAGAGCTTTCTCGCGGTCACCTGCCTCGACGTTGGCCAGAGCGATCTGCTCCAGTGCAAGCAGATTTAGCGGGTTAGAGACATCCGTAAAGGGTTCAAATGCCGCAATTTTCTCTTCGGCGGTCATGTCCTGCGCATCGAGCAGCATGGCCTTGAAGGCAGCGACGTTCACATAGATGCTTTCGGCGCCTTCGATGTCAGCGATTTCGCGGTAGGCGGCAATCGCAGCCTCGCGGTCACCCGCGTCGATGGCGGTCGATGCTTCGAGCATCAGCGCGACAACGCCCTGCGGCAGTTCGCTCAGCGCGGCGCTACGCGATGCGGAGTCGTTGTTCTCCATCGCGGTCAGGATCGCATCGCCCTTGGCTTGCGCTACAGAGCGTTCCTGGGCGCTTGTATACTCGAAATAGGCGGTACCACCGACCAAACCGACAACTGCGACAACAGCGATCCAGCCATAACGGCGGATCATGTGATAAAGACGGTCGCGGCGAAGCTCTTCTGCCACCTCGTCTACGAAACTATCGTTATTGCTCATTTCGCCTTCCGACGGTCGGCCCGCCTGTCACTTTCAATTCGGTCAACGTCTTATCGTGAAGCGGGCACAATTGCCAAGCCCTACGGAAAGGTCGGAGAATGCTGCCTTGCAGCAACTTTGCGTGGAATTTAATCTGAACAGGCCTGTTTACCGTAAAGAAAACTATACGGACTAAGCCCGTTACGGGTATGCGGCTGGCAACAGCCATCAAAGGCCTTTGGGGGAACACGAATGCGTATTTTACCGCTGATGACGTCGGCGTTGGTGACAGCTGCACTTTACTTCGCAATTGCGGAGCGCGACCAACTGCTGGCCTTCGCCCAAGTCGAAGAACCGGACGAAGCGGAAACCGAAGTCGTTGAAGCCGCCGATACGCCAAGCCTCATTCGTGTTGTCGTACAGCATTCCGTGGCCGAAGCGATTGACAATGCCGTGATCCTGCGCGGCCAGACGGAGGCCGCGCGTCAGGTTACCGTGCGTGCGCAAACCGCCGGTCAGGTCGTCTCCGACCCGCTGCGCAAGGGCGCTTATGTCAACGAAAGCGATGTCCTCTGCCGGATCGACATGGCTTCGCGCGAGGCGTCGCTTGCCCAAGCCGAGGCCGCGCTGAGCGAGGCGGAACTCAGCCTGTCCGCCGCCGAAAAGCTGAATACCGAAGGCTACGCCTCAGAAACCCGCCTCCGCGGCGCGGAAGCCGCCGTTTCTGCCGCCCGTGCGGCGCTCGACAATGCAGAGCGCGATATTCGCAACACCGAAATCACCGCCCCTTTCGGCGGCCTGCTGGAAACCGACACCGCAGAACTGGGCACCCTCCTCAGCACTGGCGGTGAATGCGCGACGATCATCCAGCTCGATCCGATCAAGCTTGTGGGCTTCCTGCCCGAAACCGAGGTCGAGCAGGTACAGGTCGGTTCGCGCGCGTCCGCAGAGCTGGCTTCGGGCTTGACGACCGAGGGACGCGTGAACTTTATCGCGCGCTCCGCCGACGCGACCACCCGCACCTTCCGCGTGGAGATCGAGGTTCCGAACGCCGATCTGTCGATCCGCGACGGCCAGACCGCAGAGATCATGATCGCAACCGACGGACGCGAAGCACACCTCGTTCCCCAATCCGCGTTGACGCTCAATGACGAAGGCATTCTGGGCCTGCGTATCCTTAAGGGCGAAAACGTGGTAGAGTTCGCTCCGGTCGAGGCCGTGCGCGACACGATCGACGGTATGTGGGTCGCGGGTCTCGACCTCGAGGCCGACATCATCGTCGTCGGTCAGGAGTACGTTGTCGAAGGCGTCACCGTAGCACCGACCTTCCGTGAGGATGCGTTATGACCGGAATGATCGACTGGGCCGCGTCACGGGCCCGCATGGTGATCCTCTTCATCCTGCTTTCTATCGTGGCAGGATGGGGCGCTTACACCTCGCTCCCGAAAGAAGGCGAGCCGGATATCGAAATTCCGGCGCTCTTCGTGTCGGTCCCCTTCCCCGGGATTTCCGCAGCCGACTCCGAAACGCTGCTGGTCAAGCCGATGGAAACCGAACTCGGTGACCTCGACGGGCTGAAAAAAATGACCTCCAACGCCGCTGAAGGTTACGCCGGTGTCGCGCTGGAATTCGAATTCGGCTGGGACAAGACCAAGACCATGGCCGACGTCCGCGACGCGATGAACAGCGTCGAGGGCAAATTCCCCGCCGGAGCCGACAACTACTCGATCAACGAGATCAACTTCTCCGAATTCCCGATCATCATCGTCAGCCTCACCGGCAATGTGCCCGAACGCACTTTGATCAACGTCGCCAAGGACTTGCAGGAAGAAGTTGAGGGCATCGACGCTGTGCTTTCCGCGGACCTTAGCGGTCAGCGCGACGAGATGCTGGAGGTCGAAATCGACCCGCTGCGCCTTGAGGCGTACAACGTCACGGCGGGCGAACTCATCAACGTCGTGACACAAAACAACCTGCTGATCGCAGCGGGTGAAGTGGAAACTGATCAAGGTAATTTCGCGGTCAAGATCCCGTCGTCCTTCGACACGCCCTCCGACATCTACGACCTGCCCGTCAAGACGAACGGTGACCGCGTTGTCACCCTCGGCGACCTCGCCACGATCCGTCTGACGTTCGAAGACGCCGAAAGCACTGCCCGCTTCAACGGCGTAAAAACGGTCGCTTTGCAGGTCGTCAAAGCCCGCGGTTATAACCTCATCGACACCGCGACGCTGATCCGCGAAACGGTCGAGGAAGCCCGCGCAAACTGGCCCGAAGACCTGCGCACCGCGATTCAGGTCAGCACATCGAACGACCAGAGCCGCACCGTGGACTCGATGGTCAAACAGCTCGAAGGCTCGGTTCTGACGGCGATTGCACTGGTGATGATCGTGGTGCTGGCCTCGCTCGGTACCCGCTCCGCCCTGCTCGTCGGCTTCTCGATCCCGACCTCGTTCCTGCTGACCTTCCTGCTGCTCGGCGCGATGGACGTCACGATCTCGAACATCGTTATGTTCGGCCTGATCCTCGCGGTCGGTATGCTCGTCGACGGCGCGATTGTGGTCGTGGAATATGCCGACAAACGCATCGACGAAGGCGTCGGCCCGATGCACGCCTATACCGAAGCCGCCAAGCGCATGTTCTGGCCGGTCATCTCTTCGACCGCGACCACGCTTTGCGCTTTCCTTCCCATGCTTTTCTGGCCCGGAGTCCCCGGTCAGTTCATGGGGATGCTGCCGGTCACGCTGATCTTCGTTCTGTCCGCCTCGCTCGTCGTCGCGCTGATCTTCATGCCCGTTCTGGGCGGCGTTCTTGGCCGTATCAGCCGGAGCTTCGGCCACGCGTCGGACCGCCTGCGCAAACTGCCGTGGATCGTCCGCGCGGTCATGTGGCTGGTGGCTGTCGCCGTGATGCTGGGCGGCGCGCTTTCGGCGGTGAACCCCGCGCCGATCGGTCAGAATAGCTTCATGCTCGGCTTCCTGATCTTCTGTGTCGCTTCGGCAGCTATGTCGATCACGATGGGGTCGCTGAAATACCAACGCAAAGCCAAGCGCGTTGACACCAGCTATCGCCGCTCGCCGTTCGGCTGGTTCATGTGGGCGATCACGAATAACCCCGTGATGCCGATCGTGACCATCGTGGCGATCATCGGCTTCGTGGTCGTAGTTTTCGATTACTTCGGCAAAAACAACAACGGCGTCGAGTTCTTCACCGAAACCGAGCCGGAGCAATCCATCGTCTACGTGCAGGCCCGCGGCAACCTCAGCCTCGCCGAAAAGGACGCGCTCGTCGCTCAGGCCGAGGACATCGCTCTCAGCACGCCCGGCATCGAGTCTGTCTTTGCCTTTTCGGGCGCAGGCGGCCTCAACGCCAATACCGCCGGTGCCGAGAGCCCGCGAGATGCCATCGGTCAGCTTCAGCTTGAACTGATTCCGTGGGACGACCGTCCGGCCTATGCCATCGCGAACGACATTCCGCTGGAAGAACTCGACGGCAATGCTGTCATGGCCAACCTACAGTCGCGCCTCGATCAGCTGCCGGGTATCCGCACGGAAACGCTGAGCCTAGCCATGGGCCCCGCCTCGGCCAAGCCGGTGAACCTGCGCCTCAAATCCGACGACTGGGACGATCTGCTGTCCGCCACCGCAGCTGCTCGCGCGCACATGGAGACGATGCCTGCCCTCACCCAGATCGAGGACAGCCGCCCCCTCCCCGGTATCGACTGGGAAATTAATGTCGATGTCGAAAAGGCAGGCCGCTACGGTGCTGACGTGGCGACTGTCGGCGCGATGGTGCAGCTCGTCACGCGGGGCATTCTACTCGACACCATGCGGGTCGATAGCTCTGACGAAGAGATCGAAATCCGCGTGCGCCTGCCCGAAGAGGACCGCGTTCTCGCGACGCTCGACAGCCTGAAGGTGCGCACGCAAAACGGCCTCGTCCCGCTGTCGAACTTCATCACCCGTCAGCCTGTGCCGAAGCTTGCGCAGATCGACCGGATCGACCAGAAACGGTACTTCGACCTGAAGGCTGGCGTCACTGACGGGATGGTTGTGTTGACCAACGTCGAGACCGAAGAGAAAACCTACATCGCCGAAGATGCCCTGACCGCAGAGCAGCAACGCATGATCGACCGCGGTGAACTCACGCGCGCTGTCGTCAACGGCAACGAACGTATCACAGCGCTGGAAGAATGGCTGTTGGCGGACGGCAACCTGCCCGCTTCGGTGAGCTTCGAATGGGCCGGTGACATGGCCGATCAGGAAGAAAGCCAAGCCTTTCTGCAAACCGCCTTCGCCGGTGCGCTGGTCCTGATGTTCATCATCCTGCTCGCCCAGTTCAACAGCTTCTACAACTCGGTGCTGGTGCTGCTTGCTGTCATTCTGTCGACCGCCGGCGTGCTGGTCGGGATGCTGGTCATGGATCAGGCTTTCTCGATCATCATGACGGGTACGGGCATCGTCGCGCTGGCGGGGATCGTGGTGAACAACAACATCGTTCTGATTGACACCTATCAGGAATACACCCGCTATATGCCGAAGCTGGAGGCGATTGTGCGCACCGCGCAGGACCGTATCCGCCCCGTGCTGCTGACGACGATCACGACGATGGCGGGCCTTGCGCCGATGATGTTCGGCCTTAGCCTTGATTTCATCAACGGCGGGTATTCTATCGACAGTCCGACCGCGCTTTGGTGGAAGCAGCTGGCCACGGCGGTTGTCTTCGGCCTCGGCATCGCGACGGTCCTGACCCTGATCTTTACACCTGCAATGCTGGCGCTGCGCGTCTGGGTCGTCCGTGCGCTAGCTGCCATCTTTGCCCGTTCAGGCCAGCGGTCACGCCTCGCGCGGTCCCTGCGGAAGTGGGCGAAGGATGAGGCGTCGACCGACCTCATCTGGACCGATCCTCCTGCGGCGTTTAGCACGCCGAAACCGCACCTGAGAGCAGCAGAATAACAAAAAGGCCACCCCGCGGGGTGGCCTTTTCATTTGACTTTAGCGCGGATTTTTACGCGTAGCCGACACGCGGCGCGCGGAGCGTCAGCAGGGTCAGCGTCAGGCAGATCGCACCGCAGCAGCCAATCGCGACGACCATCGGCGTCGCGGTGCCGTCAAAGAACGGACCCATGATCGCAACCATGACCGCGCCGGTGATCATCTGCGATGCACCGCCGAGCGAGGACGCCATGCCTGCGATCTCGCCGTGGTCATCAAGCGCGAGCACCATGCTCGACGGGATGACCACACCGAGGCCGGCGTTGGCGCCGATCAGCATTGCCATGATGACGACGAGGTGACCGCCGAAAGCCAGCGTCACCAGAGCCAGACTGATGGTGAAGGTCGCGAAAACCATCACGCCGTAGCGGATCAGGCGCTCTGCCCCCAGACGTGCGCCCAGCGGACCCGCGATCTGCGAGGTGCCGAAGAAGCCAAGCGCGTTGGCAGCAAAGGCCAGCGAGAACTGGGTTTCCGTGAGGCCGAACTGGTTCGTGTAAACGAACGACGCGCTGGCGATGAAGATGAAGAAGCTGCTGAACCCGAACGCACCGATGAAGGTCAGGCCCATGAAGCGCGGATCACGGACCAGTACCTTGGCCGCGCGGCCGAGCGAGGCAATGCGAAGCGGCATTCGGCGCTCTTTCGGCAGGGTCTCGGGCTGCATGAAGTGAAGCGCACAGATGCTGAGCACGGAGACCCCCGCCAGAACCCAGAACACATCGCGCCATTCGCCGAACGCCAGAACGCCGCTACCGGCGAGCGGCGCGAGCATCGGGGATACGGCAATCACCAGCATGACCATCGACATCAGCTTTGTCGCCTGCGGGCCAGTGTGCATGTCGCGGATAATCGCGCGAGGAATGACGCCGAAGGACGCCGCGCCGAAGCCTTGAAGCGCACGCGAAATAGCGAGCGACGTCAGGTCGGTTGATACCGCACAGCCCACCGAAGCGAGCAGGAAGATCGCGAGACCGACGTAGAGCGGCACCTTGCGGCCCGCCTGGTCGGCCCACGGGCCGTAGATCAGTTGCGCCACGCCGAAGGTGACGAAGTATGCAACGAGGGTGATCTGCGCTTCGGCCTCGGTCACACCAAGTTCGGCAGCGATCGTCGGAAGCGCAGGAAGGAACATATCGATCGCGAACGGACCGACCAATGACAGGAGGCCAAGCACGAATGCGGCACGGGCTAATGAAGGTTGCATTATCTATCCAAACTGCGACATTTTATCTCAATGCAGTCTGTCTAGGCCGTGCTGCGCTGCGGCGCAATCAGGCGGCGTCCTCCGATGCCTGTTTTCTCCAGAGCTGCGCATAGCGCCCCCCTCGTGAGAGAAGCGCTTCATGACGGCCTTTTTCAATGATTTCACCGTGTTCTAGCACGATGATCTCGTCGGCCTCTGCAATTGTGCTCAGTCGGTGTGCGATAGTGATCACAGTCCGCCCTTCGCCCATTTCCTGAAGCTGCGCCTGAATATACCGTTCCGTATCCGTATCGAGCGCCGAAGTCGCCTCGTCCAGCAGCAGGATCGGCGGGTTTTTCAGGATCGTGCGGGCGATACCGACGCGCTGTTTTTCACCGCCCGAAAGCTTGAGGCCGCGCTCACCAACTTCGGTATCGTAGCCGCGCGGCAGGCTCATTACGAAGTCATGGATCTTGGCCGCGCGGGCGGCAGCGATGACCTCGTCCTCGGACGCTTCCGGATTGCCGTAGGCGATGTTGTAGCGGATGGAGTCGTTGAACAGCACAGTATCCTGCGGGACCACGCCGATCATCTGGTGCAAACTGTCCTGCGTCACCTCGCGCAGGTCCTGCCCGTCAATGCGGATCGCGCCGCCTGTGACGTCATAGAAACGGAACAACAGACGCCCGATGGTCGATTTGCCGGAGCCGGACGAGCCGACAATCGCCACGGTTTTCCCCGCAGGCACGGTCAGTGAAATACCTTTCAGAACAGGACGTTCCGGCTCGTAAGCGAAGTGGACATCCTCGAACGTCAACTCACCGCCGCGCACGTGCAACAGCGAGGCGTTCGGTTTGTCCGTAATCTCGGGAGGCATATCGAGAAGGCCGAACATATCCCCCATATCGATCAGCGCCTGACGGATTTCGCGGTAAACCGTGCCGAGGAAATTGAGCGGCATTGTGATCTGGATCATGTAGCTGTTGACCATGACAAAATCGCCAACGGTGAGCGAGCCGTTCTGCACGCCGACAGCCGCCATCACCATGACGGCCACAAGGCCGCCCGTGATGATCAGCCCCTGCCCGAAATTCAGCAGCGCCAGCGAGTTGGTGGTGCGAACGGCGGCAGCGGCATAGCGCTCCATCGAGCGGTCGTAGCGGTTTGCTTCCCAAGTCTCAGCGCCGAAGTATTTCACGGTCTCGAAATTCAACAGACTGTCGATGGCTTTCTGGTTGGCATCGGTGTCCTGCTTGTTCATCTCGCGGCGGATTTTCACGCGCCATTCGGTGACCGAAAACGTGAACGCCACATAGAGCGCAATCGTGACCGCCACGACAATGAGGTACCAAACGTCGAAGAAAGCGAGCAGCGCGATGCCGATCAGGACCAGTTGCAGGACAAGCGGTCCGAGGCTGAAGAGGATGGTGCGCAGCAGGAAGTCGACGCCCTTCACCCCGCGCTCGATGATACGGCTGAGCCCGCCGGTCTTGCGCGTGATGTGGTAGCGCATCGACAGGCGGTGAATGTGGGTGAAGGTCTCGATGGCGAGCTTGCGCAGTGCGCCCTGCCCGACCTTCGCGAAAATCACGCTACGCAGCTGCTGGAAACCGGTGTCGCCAAGCCGCGCGAGGCCGTATGCCAGCGTCAGACCGACCGCGCCAAGCGCAAGGAAACTGCCGCCGCTCGTGCTCTCGGGGGCGAGCGCATCAACGGCCTGTTTGTAGAGGATCGGGGAGCCGACAGCGATCAGCTTGGCCAAGAGCAGCACGAACAGCGCCGCCACCACGCGGATGCGGAAATTCAGATTGTCTTTGGGCCAGAGGTAAGGCGCGACGCGGCGGATGATGGACCAGCCTTCGATGGGCTCTCCACTCAGATTGGCGTCGGTTTTTTGAAGACGTTGCATCAAGACTCCCGTGGCTACCGGCGCAGCCTAGGCGCGCCGATAGGGGAAGACCAGACTTACTCTTGTTCGAGTTCCGGCAGGACGAACACCTGACCGGGATAGATCAGATCCGGATCGCGGATCAGGTCTTTGTTCGCCTCGAAGACGTAGACATATTTCACGCCGTCGCCGTAGGCTGCACGGGCGATACGCCAGAGCGAGTTGCCCGGCTGCACGACCTTGACCGAGATGCCGTCGTCGCTTTCGTCCACACCAATCGCGGTGGCGATGTCAGTGGGGTCTTCGCGCTTGAACGGGGTTTCGATACGGCTCACGACCTCGCCAGCTTCGTCGGTTTCGTCGGCGCGGAGCGTATAGACGCCTGTCTCCACCTCGGGCAGATCGGTGCGCCAATCGCCGCTTTGCTCGATCGGAGCGGAGACGAGCGGGGTATTGTCGAGATAAAGCTGGATGTTGCCCGCCTGCCCCGACGCACGGCCCGACACGCTGACGTTGCCTTCGTCGTTGTAGGTGATGGTGTCGACGGTGACGGAGGGCGAACGTTCTTCATCGCCCGACTGCACCACGCGAACGCCGTCGTTGTCAGCCAGCAGAACGGTGTCGGAGGTCGTGTCTTCGACCTCTTCAACGCCGGTGAGTTCGGTGGTTTCTTCGTTTGGCTGCTCTTGGGCAGGCTGTTCTTCGGTTACCGTAGGTTCAGCGGCTTCGGCGACTTCGGTCGTTTCCTCAGCCGGAGCTGCCGGTTCATCAGTGTTGACTTCGGCAACCTCGATGGTTTCCTCGGCTACAGGCTCTTCGGCTCGGGTAGCCTCGGCAGGTTCTGCAACGTCCGCGGTCGGCTCTTCCTCCGCACCCGCCGCTACGGTCTCTTCCGCAGCGGGCTCGTCACTCGCAACTTCGACCGGAGTTTCGGTCTCCGGCGTCGCAGGACGCTCGGGCTGCTCGGTATTGACCTCCGCCAACGCGAGTTGCTGCTCTTCCGCAGTCTCAGCGGTTTCCTCGGCGGGCTGCGGCCCCTTCACCACGTCAGCACCGATCAGCACAGTCTCTTCGGAGACGAGCGCATCGCCTTCGGGATCGGCCACGAGGTAAAGCTGGCGCGGCTGGTCGGACGGCTCGAGCGTGAAGAACGCAAAGAAGCTGCCGTCGCCATCGGTTTCGAGCGATTGCAGGATCACATCATCCAGCATCACATCCACACGGCCACCGGCAGCGAAGCGGCCCGCGATGGTGCCCATGCCGTCGGCTTCGATGCGCACGTCTTCGATGGTCGGGGCCGCAATGACCGGAGCCTCGGCGGTTTCGGTTTCGACCGGAGCGGCAGCAGGCTCTTCCGGCTCATCAACTGCTTCAGGCTCGGGCGCCGGCTCGGGATCGACAACAGGCGCAACGTCGACGACGGGCGGCTGCTCGGCGGCAGTCTCTTCGGCAACTTCCGGCTCATCTGCCGGAACAGCCTCAGGTTCCGCTACAATCTCCGCAGGTTCTTCGGTATCCGTTTGGGCGACGGCAACTTGCTCTTGCGGTTCGGGAGTGTCCTCTCCCGGTGCCAGAAAAATTGCGCCCAGAATGCCGATAACCACGACCGCCCCAACGGCCACGGTTGTCATCAGACCGCTACGGCCTGTTGTACTTTGATCTTGCGACAAGATTGTCCCTTCCCTGCGCAATTGCCGCAAAGCGGCAAAATCTGTTGTCGGACATTATCAACGGGTCTATTCAGGGTCAAAGACTACCATAACAAATATGTGAGACCCTGCGATGAAATCGGTATGTGTGTACTGCGGATCGCGCAGCGGAAAGCGTCCTGCGTATAATCTGGCCGCCGAAAAGAGAGGTCAGATGCTCGCAAAGCGCGATTGGCGACTCGTTTACGGTGCTGGTGATGTGGGTCTGATGGGCACCGTTGCGCGCTCCACCCAACTGGCGGGCGGCAAAACCTTCGGTGTCATCCCAGAACATCTGGTGCGTTGGGAAGTCGGCAAGAGCGACCTCGACAGCTACATCGTGACTGAAACGATGCACGAGCGGAAGAAGGTCATGTTCATGAACGCCGACGCGGTGCTGATGCTGCCGGGTGGCGGCGGGTCGCTGGACGAGTTCTTTGAAGCACTGACATGGCGGCAGCTTGGTCTGCACCAGAAGCACATTGTTCTGCTGGATGTCGAAGGCTACTGGCAGCCGCTCATCGCGCTCATCGACCATTTTATCGGTGAAGGGTTTGCGGATGCGTCGCTGAAAGATTACATCAGCGTGGCCACAACGGTTGAGGAAGCCGAAGCGATACTAGAGACCGCTTTCGCGTAAGAAAAAGAGCGCCGCGAGGCGCTCTTTTCGTTTAGTGGACCGTGTCGCCGTCCAGCTCTTTGTGGAGCAGTTGCTCCAGCTTATCGAGCGGATGGTTGGTCAAATCCTTGTCCAGTTCGGCAACGATCTTGTCGGTGACCTCTTTATGGAGCGATTTGCGCACCTCACCGAGCGTATTCGGCGATGCAACGAGGACCAGACGGTCAAACTTGCCCTTGTGCGCCAGCTTGTAGAGCTTGTCGGCAATGTCCGAAGCAAAGCGATCCTTAGCAAGCTGGTGCCAGTCAGTGTCATCAAGCGCCGACTTCTGGCCCGGACCGTTGTCGTTCATCCGTCCGGGGCGGTTGGCCGACTGTTCGTAGTCCGACGGGTTTTCCTGCTCGTCGATGCTGACCACGTTCAGATTGGGGTTCTGCGCATCCATATCGTTACGAAGGAAAAGCGCCTTCTCACCGTCGGCAACGACGACCCAAGTGCCTTGTGTCAGTACAGCCATGTTATTTCTCCTCGTTACCGGTTTCGATTTCGTCGGATTTGCGGACACGGGTCGTCGTCGGACGTCCCTGCTCTACCGCTTTCTCTTCGTCACGGGTGCCAACTTTGCGTTGGAGGTTTCCGCCTTCGCGACCGGCTTTGGAGGGTGCTTCCTCGACATCACCGATCAGCTCTTCGGTCTCGCTGCGACCATCTTGGGATCTATAGCGTTCGGCCATCATGAGCCTCCTTTCATTTGATAAGCCAACGCACAAAAACCCGCATCCGTTCCACGGGCGGGCGATCACAAAACCATTGAAGCGAAAGAAGAAAGGGCGCCGCTTGGGCGCCCTCGGTCATTCATGCAGACCGTGCAGTTGCAGCATCGTCCGGCCAATCGTTCGCAGGTGTGAGATTCATGGGGTCGTCCTCCGCGCTGTCCTCGCTGGTCAATTCGCGGGACAGGCTGCGCATCTCGGAGTCGAGGCGCATGGTCGCGTCGTTGATTTCATCAAGCGTTGCCGACTGCTGGCGGCTGACAGAGGTCAGCGATTCCACCAGCGCTGCGATCTCGCCCGCACCGGCGGCCAGTTCGTCGAGGGCGGAGCCGCTTTGCTCCACGATAACAACGCCGTCGCTGATCTCTTTCGCGGCTTGCTCGATCAGCTCTGACACGTCACCCGCCGCACGCGCGGAACGGGCGGCTAGCTGCTGCACCTCGGTCGCGACCACGGCGAAACCGCGCCCCGCAGGCCCTGCCCTTGCGGCTTCGACGCGGGCGTTAAGGGCAAGCAGGTTGGTCTGGAACGCGATCTCGTCGATGATCTTGATGATCGAGGTGATCTTGTCCGACGCCTTGCGGATACGGTCCATCGCCTCGATGGCGTTCTGGGTGATGTGTGTGCCCTCGTAAGCCATATCGCGCATCTCACCGACGCGGATATTCGCGGTTTCGGTCGATTTCAGCGCGCTGTTTACCGACTGGGCCAGTTCTTCGGTCGATTGGGCGGTGTGTTCGATGTCGCGACTGATCCGGTCCGAACGTGAGCGGCCGTTCTCCGCACGGATCTTTACCTCTTCAAGCTCGCGTTGGCGCGCATCCTGACGGGCCAGAGCCTCGTCGCGGTTCTTTTTGATCTTGTCGCGGAAAACGACCAGCGTCGAGATCAGCGTCGACAGGCCGTTGGTGCCCGGTTTGGGTAGTTCGACGTCATAGTCGCCCTCGGTCATCTTGACCGCTGCGCCGACGATTTCTCCCATCACCTCGGCATTAAATTTGGTGAATCCGTAGATGATCACAGCCGAGAGGATGATGCACAGCAGCCCGCCCGCGACGGTCAGGACCAAAGAACGCCAAGCCGTCACCGAAAGCGCGGCCTCTTTCTCCATGATGATGTCCCAAAGCTGGTGCTCAGCATCAAACAGCAGGTTCACCCGATCTGTATGAAGCGCGAACACCTCGCTAGGCGTGAGGTCGAAGGTGTAGCGCTTGGCCTTTTCCTGAATGTCGAGAACCGCGAGGTTTTCTGGGGACGCCAAGAAGTCCTCGTAGGACTTCTGCACAACCGGATCGGGGATCTGGTCGTACTGGTCCAGATAGGCTTGGAGCAGCGTCCGGTGGATGACGAACAGATCGTAGTCCGAATTGGTAAAGGACAGCTGCGTGGCAATGCGCGTATCGATCGCGCGCTGAAGACCGGTCTGTTCTTTGGCGCGGAGGAGCGCGTTGTAGCCGTCGAGGTAAACGGCGAGCGTCGGCTCTTGCGTCAACTGCGCCATCAGGTCCGACAGATGCTGGAGCCGCGCGATAATGTCCTTGTAAACCTCGACCATCTCGGGACCAGTGATGATCTTGCCATCAACTTTGCTGCGGATGCGGACGACTTCCTCGTCTACGGCTTTCACTTCGTCGTAGTAGGCGGCGAATTGCGGCGGCACCGCGCCAATTTCAAACGCGCGCCACGCTTCAAAGTGTTCGTCCACGACAGCGCGCTGCGCAATCATTTCCTCGCCGCCGTTGTGTCCGCCGCTCGCAAGGAAGCCCGCGGATCGCCCACGTTCAGCTTGCATCGCATGCACGACAGCGTTCACCACAGTGACCGTTTCGAGCATTTCCTCAAGGCCCTGAACGTCAGCGAATTCCTTGTAGCGGTTTCCCGCATAGGACAGCGCGATGACGATACCGAACACCAACGGAAGGCCGCCTAGCAGCATATGCCGCCAAAACGTGCTCCAGTTCAGGGTGATGTGACGAAACAGTCGGGACATATGCGCGGCCTTAGGAATGATCTCTCCAAAGTCACAACGGTCGGTCAGATGGACCGTTTAGCGGATATGGCTGCGCTATCCAGATGCGCCCGCTAAAAAACAGAAAAGCCGCCCGAAGGCGGCTTTTCCTATCGGCATTCGCAGCGATTACATGCGCGAAGCGACGTTTTCCCAGTTGACCAGGTTGTCGAGGAAGTTGGTCAGGTAGGCCGGACGCTTGTTGCGGTAGTCGATGTAGTAGGAGTGTTCCCACACGTCGCAGCCGAGCAGAGCGGTCTGGTTGAAGCACAGCGGGTTGACGCCGTTCTCGGTCTTGGTGACCTTGAGCGAACCGTCAGCGTCCTTCACGAGCCAAGCCCAGCCCGAACCGAACTGGCCGGCGCCGGCAGCCGAGAACTCGTCCTTGAACTTGTCGACCGAACCGAAGGACTCGGTCAGAGCCTTTTCCAGCTCGCCCGGCATCTTGCTGTCGTTCGGGGTCATCATTTCCCAGAACTGGTTGTGGTTCCAGAGCTGCGAGATGTTGTTGAAGATACCGTTCTGGGCAACTGCGCCCTGCTGGTAGGTGCCCTTGATGATCTCTTCTAGCGACTTGCCTTCCCACTCGGTGCCTTCGATCGCCTTGTTGCCGTTGGTGACATAGGCGTTGTGGTGCAGGTCGTGGTGGTACTCGAGGGTCTCTTTGGACATGCCCTTCGAAGCAAGTGCGTCGTGGGCGTACGGAAGATCGGGAAGTTCAAAAGCCATTGATCTAATCCTCTTTAAAGTTTGTGTTCGCTGCCTTGTAACAAAGCTCAACTACACTCCACGTCAACCCCGAATGCACCTCAAGACCGTGTGTCTATGCGGACAGAGTGGGTGCATCAGAGCGCGTACCCGACAATTACCATCGGAAAACGAAAACGGCCGCCGAAGCGACCGTTTTCAACGTCATACTTTGGTCGGATCAGAGAGCGCCGACCAGACCGTCCTTGGCCGACTGCGCGAGCAGGTCGAACACATAGGTCGATACCGAACGGAAGCAGATGACCTTGTAGCTGTCGGCACCGTCGCACCAGACAGCCGCAGCAACCTGGGCCATACGGGTGCGGCGGACCATGCCTTCGCCGAAGGCACCGGCCGACAGGTCGACAGGCACGTTCTTGGCGATGACCTCAGCAGCGCCCGCGCCTTCGATGGCAATCAGGCTGCGGGCGTCCGATACGTTGACCGCGAGGAAGTGGCTGCCCTGAAGCGCCTCTTCGATCTGGGCCACGATACCGTTCACGTCGGCATAGGGCACCAGAACGAGCAGCTCGTCCGGAGACATCCACGCCACGCTGCGGTCGCCGTTCGACACGATCGTGCGCACGTCGGGAATTTCCAGCCCGATGATGTGCGACAGGACGGTAAAGAAGTTCTCGTCCTCGAACGTGCCGCGCATGGAAATCATTCCCTGCAGGCCGCAATCACGGACGGTTACGCCGTTCGCGGTAGCAACTTTGCCGTTCAGAGCGCTGACTGCATTAGACATTCTGCTTTTCCCCGTCCTTATCGTAGAAACACGGATCGACGATCTTGGCTTTGATCAGGCCGCCGTTTTCATCCTGGAACTCGATGGTTTCACCCATGCGGTCCGGACCGTTTGCGACCAGAGCCATCGCGATGCCCTTCTTGAGCGTCGGCGAGTAGTAGGTCGACGTGATACGGCCCTGCGTGTTGCGCTGACCGTTGGCGTTGGTGCCCGGTGCCGGAGCGTGCGAGCCGTCCGGAATGACCGAACCGTCGACCGTTTCGACACCGACGAGCTTCCAGCGCTTAGGGTCGGCCATGTGCGAACGTTCCTGAGCACGCTTGCCGAGGTAGTCCTCTTTCTTCTTGGACAGCGCCCACTGAAGGTTGAGGTCCTGCGGAATGATCGTGCCATCGGTTTCGTCGCCGATCATGATGAAGCCCTTCTCGGCCCGCATGATGTGCATGGCTTCGGTGCCGTACGGCATGACGCCGAACTCTTGGCCCTTTTCGAGCAGCGCGTTCCAGAAGGCCGCCCCCTGCGAGGCGGGAACCGCGACTTCGTAGGACAGCTCGCCAGAGAACGAGATGCGGTAGATGCGTGCGTCGAATTCGCCCAGCTTGCCTTCGCGCCATTCCATGAACGGGAAGGCTTCCTTGGACAGATCCATGTCGCCGCCGAAGCTTTCCAGCAGCTTGCGCGCCTTCGGACCAGCAACGGCAACCTGCGCCAGCTGTTCGGTGATGTTGGCGGTGTAGACCTTCCAATCCCACCATTCGCACTGAAGCCAGTCTTCCATCCAGCCGTGGATACGATCCGCACCGCCGGTGGTGGTGTGGCAGAGCCAGGTATCCTCGTTCAGACGCACGACAACACCGTCGTCCGAGAGGAAGCCGTTCTCGTTACACATCAGACCGTAGCGGCACTTACCGATCGGCAGCGTGCTCATCATGTTCGTGTAGAGCATGTCGAGGAACTTGCCAGCATCCGGACCTTTGACAATGATCTTGCCGAGGGTCGAGGCGTCGAGCAGTCCGACGTTTTCACGCACGTTCAGGATTTCGCGGTTAACCGCATCGTGGACCTTTTCGCCATTGCGAACAAAGGCATAGCCACGGCGCCAGTGACCGACGGGTTCCCAGTCCACGCCGTTGCCGTCGTGCCAGTCGTGCATCGGAGTGCGACGCAGCGGCTGGAACAGATCGCCGCGTGCCGACCCGCCGATGGAGCCCATCGAGATAGGGGTATAAGGCGGACGGAACGTGGTGGTGCCGACAGCGGGGATCGGTGCGTCGAGCGATTTGGACAGGATAGCCAGACCGTTGATATTCGACAGTTTGCCTTGGTCAGTCGCCATACCCAGCGTGGTGTAACGCTTGGTGTGTTCGACGGACTCGTAGCCTTCCTGAGCGGCAAGCATGACGTCCGACACCTTCACGTCGTTCTGGTAGTCGAGCCACGCCTTCATGCGCTTCTTCGGACCTGCGCCCTGCGGCATGAGCCAGACAGGCGCAACGGCCTTTTCGGCAGCGTCGGTGGCGGAGGGAGCACCCTCGCCTTTGACACCGGCAGCAGCGCGGCCAGCGGCGGCAGCGTCAGCCAGACCTTCGGCCATGCCGAGGTAACCGTTTGCCGAACCCGCAGCGATGACGAACGGTTTGCCGTCAGCGCCCGTCGGGCCTTTGTCGACGTCGGGGCGGAACATGACTTTGGCGTCGTCCCAGACCAGCTTGCCACCACAGTGCGACCAGAGGTGCACGACAGGCGACCAGCCGCCAGACATCGCAACGCATTCGCACGCGATCTCTTCAAGGACAGCGCCCTCGCCAGCCTGCGAGCAGATCGCGACGCCGGTGACGCGCTTGCCGCCTTTGACCTTGGCGATGCCCTTGCCCTTGAGGACGCGGATACCAGCAGCTTCGGCTTCGGCGCCGATCGCACCGGCACCGCCTTCGCGGGCGTCGACGATTGCGGGAACCGACAGACCGGCTTTCTTCAGCGCGAGCGCAGTGCGGTAAGCGTCGTCGTTGTTGGTGACAACAACAGTGCGATCACCAACAGACACGCCCCAGTTCACAACGTAGTCGCGGACGGCAGCAGCCAGCAGAACGCCAGGAATGTCGTTGCCTGCGAACGACAGCGGACGTTCGATGGCACCGGTTGCGGTGACGATCTGACCGGCGCGGATGCGCCACAGACGATGACGGGCACCGGACTTGTCAGCGAGGTGGTCGGTCAGACGTTCGTAGGCCAGCACGTAGCCGTGGTCATAAACGCCCGAAGCCATCGTGCGATCACGCAGGGTGACGTTCGGCATGTCGGCGAGCTTGGCAAGGGTCTGGTTGATCCAAGCCTCGGTGCTTTCGCCGTCAATCAGGCCGCCGTCGACGACAGCGCGGCCGCCCCATGCTGCGGTCTGTTCGACCACGAGCACTTTCTTGCCCGACTTCGCAGCTTCCATCGCAGCCGTCAGACCGGCGACACCGCCGCCCACAACCATGACGTCACAGAAGAAGTAGAAGTGTTCGTAGACGTCCGCGTCCTGCTCTTTCGGCACCTGACCCAGACCGGCCGACTGGCGGATGAAGGGTTCATAGACGTGCTTCCAGAACGCGCGCGGGTGGATGAACATCTTGTAGTAGAAACCGGCAGGCAGCCAGCGTGCGAACAGCTGGTTGATCGCGCCAATGTCGAATTCGAGGCTCGGCCAGTGGTTCTGCGAGGTCGAGGTCAGACCGTCGTAGACTTCCTGCGTGGTAGCACGCTGGTTCGGCTCGAAACGACCGCCCGAGTTCAGGTTCATCAGCGCGTTCGGTTCTTCCGCACCCGACGCGACAACGCCGCGCGGACGGTGGTATTTGAACGAGCGGCCGACCATCATCTGGTCGTTGGCGAACAGAGCCGACGCGAGCGTGTCGCCCTCGTAGCCCTTCAGGCGCTTGCCGTTGAACTGGAATTCGACCGGCTTGTTACGGTTGATCAGGCGACCACCGGTAGAGAGACGAGTGCTCATGCGTTTTCCTTCCAAGCCCAGCCGGGGTGTTTGGCGCGGATGGCGTCTTTGACTTCTTGCGGAGGCTCTTGGGTCTGGGCGGGATAAGTGCCGTAGACTTCGAGCGTGGCGGTATCACGGGCGGCAAGGAACCACTTGCCGCAGCCGTAGGCATGGCGCCAGCGTTCGAGGTGAACGCCTTTCTTGTTCTCGCGCATGAACAGGTATTCTTCGAAGGCAGCGTCGCTGTCACCGACGGTCGCACGCTTCAGGTGCGCCTCGCCGCCAGCGGCCAGTTCGGTTTCTTCGGCATCGATGCCGCAATAGGGGCAATGCAGGATGAGCATGTCGGTCCCTTCTTAGTGAGCCACACCGGCAGCCACCGACTCGTCGATGAACTTGCCTTCGCGGAAGCGGTACATATCGAATTCTTCGGCCAGCGGGCTGTGACCCTTGGCCATCAGTTCGGCCATCGCCCAACCCGATCCCGGGATCGCCTTGAAGCCGCCGGTACCCCAGCCGCAGTTGACGAAGATGCCGTCGACCGGCGTCTTGGAGATGATCGGCGAACGGTCACCGGTCATGTCGACGATACCGCCCCACTGGCGCAGCATCTTCAGACGCGAGATCATCGGGAAGGTCTCGACCAGCGCACGGACGGTTTCCTCTGCGTGGTGGAAGGAGCCACGCTGGGTGTAGTTGTTGAAGCTGTCGGTGCCGCCACCGATCACCATCTCGCCTTTGTCCGACTGGGACAGGTAGCCGTGAACGGTGTTCGCCATGACGACAACGTCCATGCACGGCTTGATCGGCTCGGAGACGAGCGCCTGAAGCGCAACGGATTCGATCGGCAGACGGAAGCCGGCTTTTTCAGCCAGAACCGAGGTGTGACCCGCAACGACCATACCGAGCTTGTCGCAGTCGATGTCGCCCTTGGTGGTCGAGACGCCGACGACTTTGCCATTCTCACGGCGCACGTCGGTGACTTCGCACTTCTGGATGATGTCCATGCCCATATCGGAACATGCACGTGCATAGCCCCAAGCCACGGCGTCGTGACGGGCGGTGCCGCCGCGTTCCTGATAGAGGCCGCCCATGACCGGATAGCGCGGACCATCAATGTTGATGATCGGGCAGAGCTCTTTGACCTGCTCGGCATTGATCCACTTGGTCGCAACGCCCTGAAGTTCGTTGGCACGAACGGTACGCAGGTAGCCGCGGACCTCGTGGTGGGTCTGGGCAAGCATAATCAGACCGCGCGGGCTGAACATAATGTTGTAGTTCAGGTCCTGCGACAGGCTCTCGTACAGGCTCAGCGCCTTGTCGTAGATCGCAGCGGACGGGTCCTGAAGGTAGTTGGAGCGGATGATGGTCGTGTTACGACCGGTGTTACCACCGCCGAGCCAGCCCTTTTCGATAATTGCGACATTGGTGATGCCGTAATTTTTACCCAGATAGTACGCTGTCGCGAGTCCGTGCCCACCAGCACCGACGATGATGACATCGTATTTCTTTTTCGGCGCTGGCGATCGCCATGCGCGTCCCCAACCCGTGTGATAGCGCAGGCCCTCTCGGGCGACCGCAAAGACGGAATAACGTTTCATCGGCACCGAATCCCTAGTGTTAGTCATGGGCGTCCCATTGCCCCGTAAGTGGACTGAACCCGTTACAAAATGGCGACTGGAGGCGCCGTAATATTGCATCTTTGCGACATAGGTGGAGGACAGCTTGTCGCAGGAGCAAAGGGTGCATCCTCGCGCTCCCTCTTTTACATAGGTCTGACCCCCGCTAATGAGGGGCAAGGGAAATCGGAGGCACCATGCTGTTCTGGATCATTGTAGTCGCGATTGCGGCAGTTGTCGCGATTATGCTGCTCCTGCCTCTGTGGCGCAGCGCGCCCGCGGTACAAGAAGACCGCAACGATATGACGATCTACAAGGACCAGCTCGCAGAGGTTGAGCGCGACCTTGCCCGCGGTGTTCTGAATGCCGAAGAGGCAGAGCGCACCCGCACCGAGATCGCCCGCCGCTTGCTCGCCGCCGATCAGGCCGAACAGAGCACGACGCCTAAAGCGCCGCGCACCGCAGCCATGACCATGTCGGTTATCGCCTTCGGGTTGCTAATTGCTGGCACTGCCTACGGTTACTGGTCGCTTGGCGCACCGGGCTATCCCGACATGCCGCAGAAGGCCCGGATCGAGTTCGGCCGCGAAATGCGCGAAAACCGTATCAGTCAGGAAGAGGCCGAAAGCCTTATCGATCAGTCCGCTTTTCCGCCGGTTGAGGCTCCTCAGGACTATATCGATATGGTCGCGCAGCTTCGCGAGATCGTGCCGACCCGCCCCGACGACCTGCAAGGCTGGGCGCTGCTTGCCCGCCACGAAGCCGCCCTTGGCAACTATGTCGCCGCCCGTGTCGCGCAGCAGGAGCTCGTCACCCGCAAGGGCGCCGATGCAACTCAAGGCGAACTGACCACGCTGGCCGATCTGATGGTTGGCGCGGCAAATGGGTTCGTCTCGCCCGAGGCTGAAACCGTCCTGCGCACCCTCGTGGACCGCAACCCCGACGACATCGCCGCCCGTTATTATTTCGGCCTGCTTTATGGCCAGACTGACCGCCCCGACCTCGCCTTCCGTTTGTGGCGCGAAGTCGTGGAGAGCGGCTCTGACGCGCCCTACGTCGAATGGGCACGCTCCCAGATCATGGAAGCGGCACAGCTCGCTGGCGCCGAGTACGAGCTTCCGTCGCTGCGTGGACCGACTCAGGACCAGATCAACGACGCCGCCGGAATGGACGCCGAAAGCCAGGCCGCGATGATCCAAGGCATGGTCGACGGCTTGTCCGAGCGTCTGGCGACCGAAGGCGGCTCTGCTGCCGAATGGGCGCAGCTTATCAGTGCGCTCGGCGTTCTTGGCCAGACCGACCGCGCCGCAGCCATCTGGGGCGAAGCGCAGCAGGTCTTTGCAGGCCGCGATGACGCTCTTGCCCAAATCCGCAATGCAGCCATTTCCGCAGGTGTCGCAGAATGATCCTCAATGACACGGCAGAGTTCGCGACTGCCCTGCCCCCGTTCCGCGCGATCTGCGGCCTCGACCTCGGCACTGTGACCATCGGCGTCGCGGTGTCCGACGGGATGAGGTCTGTCGCCACGCCGCTCGAGACGATCAAGCGCAAGAAGTTCACGCTCGACGCCGAGCGGCTGCTCCAGATCATCAAAGCGCGTGACCTCGCCGGTATCGTGCTTGGCCTGCCGTTGAACATGGACGGATCAGAGGGCCCGCGCGTCCAATCGACCCGCGCTTTTGCCCGCAATCTCGAGAAACTGACCGATATTCCGATCACCTTCTGGGATGAGCGGCTTTCCACCGTTGCCGCCGAAAGAGCGCTTCTGGAGGCGGATACGTCACGAAAGCGTCGCGGAGAGGTGATCGACCACGTCGCTGCTGGCTTTATCTTACAAGGAATGCTGGACCGTTTGCGTTTCCTGGAGAGCTGAGTGAACAAGCCGCACAACACCGACCACATCTGGAAACGGGCCGAAATCGAAAGCCCGTGCGTGAAGCTGTGCTCGATCCATCCGGAAACGAAAACCTGCGTCGGCTGCAAGCGCACGATGGAAGAGATCGGCAACTGGAGCCGCTACACGCCCGAAAAGCGCCGCGAGATTATGACCGAGCTTCCGCAGCGCAATCAGGAACTCAAGCAGCGCCGCGGGGGCCGCGCTGCCCGCCTCAGTCTCTGAGCCAATCGCGGATCGACGCCATCTGCGGTCGGAAGAACGCGATCTGACGTCCATCCTTCGGCGGCTTCGCTTTGCTCTGTGGCGCGGTGCCGTGAATGACGAACCGGTCGAGTAACACCGCCTGCCCCGCCTTCATCGGCAGTTCGACCCGCTCGCAACATTCGAACACTTCGTTTCGCGCATCGCTATAGATCTCGGTCACGTCGATGTCGGACCACATCGCAGCGGGCATCCCCGCGAATGCGACGGTGAACGCCTCGCGCATGATCTCCTCCGACCCCGGCCAGACGACGAGCGGACACGCCTCCGCATCCGTCAGCGCGATCCCGAGGATGTAGGCGTGCGGCTCTTTCAAGAAGCGGCGCTTTTGCGGTCCCTCGGCTAGCAGACCGTCAAAATGGGCAGCGTCGCGCTTCAGGCGGAACTGGTGCGCCTTGTCGCTCTCGCCCTCGTCCTTTTTCGGGTAGCCGTCGTAGACCACCGATAGCTGCGCGGGATGCAGCGGCAGACCGGGGATCATGCCCTCCCACGGACCGCGCAGAGGAACACCGCCAATTGCCCCCTGCTCATCATTGGGCAGCGCATCGACGCCCACGAACCACGTTTTGCCATGCCGCAGCCACTTGGCCTGCATCGCGGGATCGGCAAGCACCTTGTCCGCTTCGAGCTTTGCCGCCTTGGCCCAAGTCGTCGTCTCGGGTGTCGCCTCGAACTGGATGAAACCGCCCTCGATCATGCGCCCAGCGCCTTTCGCAGCATGTTGAGTGCCACAAGGATCAAGAACCCGCCAAAGATGCGCTTGAGCCGCTTCGGGTCCGTCATATGGGCCAGTTTCGCACCCAGCGGTGCGGTCAATGTCGTCATCGCAATCACCACGAGGAAAGCCGGAATGTTCACCGCGCCGATCGAATACGGCGGCGCATCGGGCATATCGACAAACATGAAGCCGATGACACTTGGCACCGCGATGATAAATCCGAAGCCCGCAGCCGTCGCCACAGCGCGGTGGATTGGCACCCCGAACAGCGTCATCGTCGGCACGCCAAAGCTGCCACCACCGATCCCCATCAGGACAGACAGGAAACCGATCAGCGGCGAGAAGATGAAGCCCACCGGCCCCTTCGGCATTGTGTCACCGATCTGCCAGTCATTGCGCCCGAACGCCATGTAGAGGCCGATGAACGTCGCCAGCCCGCCAAAGATCAACTGAAGTTCGCGGGTCCGCAGTTGGGACGCGACGAACACGCCGATGATCGCGCCGATCACGATGCCCAGCGCCATTTGCCGCAGGATCGGCCATTCGACCGCACCCTTGCGGTGATGGCTGAGAACCGAGCGCGCCGAGGTCACGATAATCGTCGCCAGCGAGGTCGCGAGGCAGACCTGCATCAACTGCTCCGACCCGTAGCCGAGCGCATTGAAGGTGTAATAGAACGCCGGAACGAGGACGATCCCGCCCCCGACGCCGAGCAATCCCGCGAGCACGCCAGCGAAGGCCCCGATTACCGCGAGCAGCGCGGCCGCCATGATCAAAGTCGTCGGATCGGACACGGGCACTCTCCAGTTCGGTTAGAAATTATTCGGTAAAGCCAGTTACTTCCGAAAGCGCTGCCAAGACAAGCTCCGTCCCCGCGCCATCACGATTGGCTTCTTCCGACAGCTTGCGCCGCCACGCCCGCGCACCGGGACGACCCGCAAACGCACCAAGCATATGGCGCGTGATCTGGTGCAAACGCCCGCCCTGCGACAGGTGGCTTTCGATGTAGGGCAGCATATCACGCACAGCCTGCGCCGCGTCGGTATCCTCGCCCGTGCCGTAGATGCGGCGGTCGGCTTCGCACAGCACATCGGCCGGATTGTGGTAAGCCGCGCGCCCGATCATCACCCCATCGAGGCCCTCTGCTAGATGCTTTTCCGCCTCGTCCAGCGTCGCAATCCCGCCATTGATCGAGATATGGAGGTCCGGCCACGTCTGTTTGATCTGATGAACCAGCGGATAGTCGAGCGGCGGAATATCCCTGTTTTCCTTGGGCGAAAGCCCTTGCAGCCAAGCCTTCCGCGCATGGATGGTGAACCGGCGGACACCGGCGGCGCTCACATTCTCGATAAAGTCAGGCAGCACCTCATGCGGCACCTGCTCGTCCACACCGATGCGACACTTCACCGTGATCTCGACAGGAGACGCGGCGATCATCTCGGCTACACATTCGGCGACCAGATCAGGCGATTTCATGAGCACCGCACCGAAAGCACCCGACTGCACACGATCCGACGGACAACCGCAGTTCAGATTAACTTCGTCGTAGCCATACTCCGCCGAAATCCGCGTCGCCTCTGACAGCTCCTTGGGGTCCGATCCGCCGAGCTGAACCGCAACAGGATGCTCGGCATCACTAAACGCCAGCAACTGATCACGCTTGCCATGGACCACCGCCGGAGACGTTACCATTTCGGTATAAAGGAGCGCCTCTTTGCTCAGTAGCCTATGGAAGTAACGGCAATGACGGTCGGTCCAGTCCATCATGGGTGCCACGCTCAAACGCGCAGCCTTTGAAATCAGACTAAAATTTTGATTTCCAATAATATTTCCGTCTGACATATTTTGTATGGCATCCGACATTCGCGCGACATTCCTGCACATTTTGGACCGACATCCCCCTGCTCGAGGACCTACTTGAGCCTCGGAAGGGACGACTAACCCTGCCGATGCTTCAGACAAAGGACGAGCGTATGGCACATATCGAAGTTCGTGAAAAGGCGGACGGAGCGCCGGTGTAAAAGGCAGAAGTTGGGGTCACTGTGGACGGGAAGCGCTTCAAGCGATCTCCTATTTGCGGAGCCGCTTCCCCGAACCGGCCCCTCTCAAGTATTTCAGAAAATTGTTCTTACTGCCGTCGAAAGAGACTCAGCCTGTCTTCTCCGGAACGCCCATGAACTCCTCCACCGTCGGCGTCACCCGTTCGAATTGGTCGAGCTGGCGCGCGTAGAGGTGACCACCGAGGCGTCCGACGGCGTCGATTCCGATCTGATCGACGTAGTGGGTTTCGGGGTCCACCAGTGTCTCGCGCACGAACATGCGCTTGACCTCGCCCAGAACAATGGTGCGCGCGGGGCTGACCGGAACCGTCTGCACCAGATGGCACTCGAAGGCGGCGGGGGCGGCGAGGATGCGCGGACTGCGCACGGTCTCTCCGGATGTGGCCCGAATATTTCATCTTATTTGGGCAAATGCACCGCTTTCGGCAAAAGTGCATGCAGTCTGGGAATTGACCACACAAGGGTCACATTTTTTTTGGAACAGGTCTCTCTGTTTCAAGGATCAGCAAGATCGAGCAGCACATTTTTCCGACAAATTTCCAGCAGCCCGAGAGCTAACCGTCGCTTTGGCGAGACAGGTTCTCGACGGTATTGAGAACGATAGCGGAGATGCCCGCCTCGCTGACGCTCTTGTCTCTACACTTGGTGACTACTCAGCCAAGCTCATGCCGGAAGACCAACCGCGCTTTGCCGAACAGATCAGGGTCCTTCCCGAATTTATGGACGCTTACCAAAGGTTCGACAAGGCATGCGCGGACGGTGATGCCGCCGGTGTCGCTCAGCAAATGGAGGAGATCAATTGGCTCCCTGAAAAGAGCGAACGCGCAATGAAGTTTCTCGGTTTGACCGATGCGGCAGAGGCTCTCGCAAAGGTGGCCGGCTTCGCCGTTTTCTGCGTTGCGCTTCCGTCTGTCGAGCTCAATCGAACATACGGATCAGGTTTTTCGGGCACGTCGCCCTTCCCGCTGATGTGGGCCACGGGCGCGTTCTCGACCCCCCTTCAGCGTGTGCAACTGATGCTTGAAACCGGCGCAAGGACAGGTCTGAGCACGCGGCTCGGAGAGACAGTTCTGCATGCGATGACCTGCCTTGACGAGAGCACGGAGCCACTTTGGTCGTCCTAGGCTGTCACGGGAGAGGCAGTCTTTCGTTTGCGACGCAGCAACCTTCAGAATGGTTTCGAACCAGACTTGCGGCGGCGCAGCGGAGTCTCGAGCCTCGCTGGCAACCGCGGTCGTCGGTCCCGGCCCACTGCTGCCTTTCGATCTTTTGCCGACCGCTGCAGCTCAGCTCCATTGGACCGGCTATTCAACCATCACACAGCACTTTCAGAAGATGAAGGTCGCGACTGCGGTCAGAGCCTTGTTTCTCTGCCGGTACGCCGATGGCAGCGCAAAGCTGGCAGCGATCTCCGACACGAAAAAATCTTCTTCCAAGCAGTAACTGGACGAAGGGCTCTCACGTCGCAGTCAATTAATAAGGAGCAGATGAGGAACTTAGCCGGAGCAGCGTGTGTTGTTCAACCAAGACGGCGTTCACCGCCGGTCAATTTTATCCAAGGAGGTAGGGATGACAAATCCTAACCAACACACCCCGAACACCCCTCCCGCTGAGAGCGCCGCGCGTGAGATGCGCGATGATCTTCGGACCAAGGCCCGGAATACAGCGGATGAAATCAAACAGCGTGCCAGCGGCTTCGAAGAAGAGCAGCGCGGCCATATGGCGGACGAGGTTTCGGACGTCTCGAACGCGCTTCGCAAAGCTGCCGAAGAGATGCGCAGCGGTTCTCCGCAAGAGCGGACCATGTCCCAGATTGCCTCGACCCTAGCAGATGCTTCGGACTCGATCCGAGATAAGGATCTGGGCGAAATGGCAGGCGGCTTGTCCGACTTCGCCCGCCGCAACCCGATGGCCTACCTCGGCGGTGCCGCACTTCTCGGTTTCGCCGCAACGCGCTTCGCCAAAGCAGGTGCAAACAACGCCAGCACGAACACTACACCGCAACCGGCATCGGCACCCGCTGCTGCGAGCCCTGCCACCCCCGCCTACCACCGCCAGGAACCGGAGAACCTCTGATGCAAACGGACAAAACAACCGGAACTACTAACCTGGTCGGCAATATCATCACGCATGTCACAACGCTCGTACGCAAGGAATTGCAGCTCGCCCGTGCTGAAATTGGCGAGAACCTGAACACTGCCGCCACGGCGGTGGGCGTGATCGTCGGCGGCGTCGTTTTGACCCTCGTTGGTCTCAACGTCATCGCTGCTGCGCTCGTGGCCGCGCTTTCCGCGGCGGGCCTGCATCCTTTCTGGTCGGCCGTGATCGTCGGCGGTGTCGCCATCATTGCGGCGCTGATCATGATCAAAGGCGGGATGAGCAAGCTTAAAGCAAGCAGCCTCGCCCCGACCCGCACCACTGAAAACGTCCGTCGCGACGTGCATGCAATCACGGAGACGACCAATGTCTAATCGCAAATCAGCAGCAGAAATCGAACGCGAGATCGAACGCGAACGCGCGGGTCTGACCTCGTCCGTATCCGAGCTTCAGAGCCGCTTTTCGACCGACGAGATTGTGGCCCAAGTGGGCCGCCACCTACAGACCCACGGCAGCGAAATGGGGCAGGCTTTTTCGAAGTCGGCCAAGCAGAACCCGATCGGCCTGACGCTGACGGCAGCTGGCCTTGTATGGATGATGTTCGGTCGCTCCTACGATAACGAGGACAAAGGTCTGGCCGGCGACCCGCTGAGCCGTCAGATCCGTAAGGACAGCGCTACGGACTCCGCTGCAAATACCGCAGCCGGTCCGGACTGGGCCGCCCGCAAACCGGGCTACGGCACCACCTATCGCCCCAGCTATTATGACGATCTGCATGGTGATGATGGCGACGAGGCGGAAAGCTTCGAAGATCGCGTGGATCGTGCACAGGCCCGCCTGAAGTCTGCGTTGGCCGACAAACGTGATAGCGCCGCGGCCACCGCTGGGGATGCCCGCACCAAGATTGGTGAGGCCGGACAGTCCGTCCGCGACTCCGTTTCGGCGAAGTCGTCGCAGGCCCAGTCGGTACTTCAGGACGGTTACGCCCGCATCGCCGCCGGGACAGAGCATATGTCGGAGGGCGCCCGCCGCCGTGTGATCGAGGCGCGTGAGCGCGCACTTATCGCCCGTGAACGCGGGGGCCAAAAAGTGAAGCAGACCGCAGCAAGCGCTGCCGACTTCTTCAGTGACCACCCTCTCGTCGCTGGCGCACTCGCCGTCGCGGTCGGTGCCGCTCTTGGCGGAGCCGCACCGCGCACCAAGGCAGAGGACGACTTCATGGGCGAATACAGCGACGCTTTGATGTCCGAAGCCGAAGCGATCTTCCGTGAGGAGCGTGACAAGCTTTCTGCCGTTGCCAGTGCCGCGCTCGACGAGGGCGAAAGCATCGCGCGCGAGGCTCGTGCGGAAGCCGATGAACGCACCCCCGGCGATAAGCCTGCTGAGCACGCTCTTGCCGATGCCGCCAAATCTGCCGGCAAGCGTATCGAGGATCGGGTTCGCGACGAAGCGGACGCGCAGAACCTCGGTCGACCGGACGTGACGTCCCAAACGCCCAAGCAGGGCTGATCAACTGACTATGAATTCGCGTCGGTGCCCAATGGCTCCGGCGCGAAATTTAAGACATTCCAAGGAAAATCGCTGTCATGCCAAACGACGGATCCTACGCCACCCGGCCACGCCAGATCGGCCTCACTGGCTGGAAAGCTATCATGTTGCGCGTCAAGGCCGAGTTGGCCGCAGACCGGATCAGCTTGGTTTCGGCAGGTGTCGCATTCTATGCGCTGATGGCCATTTTTCCTGCAATCACTGCGCTTATGGCGCTCGCTGGGCTTTTCATTACGCCCGCTGACGTCACCGCTCAAATCCAACAAATCACCGAGGTATTGCCGCAGCGTGCTGCCGAGATCCTCATCGAGCAGGCAAAATCTGTTGCTGGATCGCATACAGGGGGCCTCGGGCTTGCGGCCGCGTTGGGCATCCTGCTTTCGCTCTACTCTGCTTCGGCCGGGGTTGGCCATCTGATCGAGGGGCTCAACGTCGCCTACGACGAAGAGGAAAAGCGCGGTTTTATCCGCCTCAAGCTCACCACGCTGGCGCTAACCCTGCTTCTCATCGTCGGATTGTTGTCTGCCATTGGCGCGGTGCTCGTTTTGCCCGGCATCCTCGCGATCGTTGCGTTTGGACCGGTGTTCGAAGCAATCATGTCCTGGGCTCGCTGGGGCGTTTTGCTCTTATCGGTGGTCGTAGGCATTGCGATCATCTACCGGTTCGGTCCGTCCCGCAAATCTGCAGAATGGGCATGGCTGGCCCCCGGAGCCATCGTTGCCTGCCTCCTCTGGCTTATGGGGTCTATCGCTTTCTCGCTCTACGCCGAGAACTTCGGATCCTATCAGGAAACCTTCGGTTCCTTGGCAGGGGTGATCATCCTGTTGTTCTGGCTCTGGATTTCCGCCTACGTGATACTTCTGGGAGCCGAGATCAACGCCGAGCTGGAAGCACAGACCACCCACGATACGACCATCGGAAAGGACATGCCGCGCGGTGTGCGCGGGGCCGTTAAAGCCGACGAGTTCAAAGGCGAAGCCCCGTAGAGCGGATACAACAGCGAAATGCTAGACTGCTGCTTTTCGGTCCGGCGACAACCGCCAGAGCGTCAGTCGAAGAGGCGCTTCCAAATGCTGCTTGGACGCTCTACGGTATTCGCGTAGGCGCGCCGCGACGCAGGCGGCAAGACAAACAGATCCACCCAGCCCAGACCATTCTTGTTCAGCGTCTGGACGTAATCAACGAACTTGGCGCCATCACCGGGCTCGAGCTTCTTGCCGATCATGTCTGTGAGGCTGGAACAGTTCCAAGCAACCCGCCCGAGGCTTTCGTAGATATCGTACTTCTCGAGCCAGCTTTCCAGAACTGCCACCGGATCGCTCCCCTGACTGATCATCCAGTGCGGCGCGAACTCCGTTTTTATGAACCAGCGATTATGCGAAGAAAGAAAACGTTCGCCGCCGCGGAAGACGCTCTCTTCCCAGCCTTGGGTATCGATTTTGATATAAACACCCTGATCAGCGGACACAGGCGAAGTGATTTCCGACAAAGTGACCGAAGTCGTCGAGATGACGTCCCAGTTCCCCTGTGCTTTGACTCTACTGTCTTGCGAGGCGTTGGTATTAACACCGAATTCGGTCGTGGCAGCGGCATCCGATGCGATGGCTGAAATGAAACGATCAAAGCTCGCGCCATTGTTTTCAAAGTTCTTGCGAACGAAAGATTCAAGCCAAGGGATCGGCTCGACCAACGTGAGATTTGCATCAGGGAAGGCACGGCGCATGAGAAGCCCAGTGTAGCCGTAGTTGGCTCCGATATCGATGCAGTGAGATGGCTTCAACTCGTCCGCGAGCAGGCGGTACATCGGGCTCACGTATTCCTCGAAATGGCCACGCCCGTGATAGTGCTTACCCCCGCCATCGGCGTCGCGGTACCTCAGGTCGATATCCCCAATGGTCACCAAGCCTAATTTTGCGGTGTCGTAAGTCAGCCCGCTCTTCAAATCGTCCATCTCGCTATTCTCAATCATGCACCGTTTATCCGCCCGATAAGGCACCGCGCTACTAGCAGATACAAGTGCAATGTGTTCGATCTTGGAGCTGACCACTTCATTGCTCCACCCTCGCACAAGCCGTTCCACCACCGCTGCAACTTAAGGGGGGGGGTGTCCACTTTTTCCCAATCATTCGCCCATTTCAAACTGACCGGATCTCCCATCACTTGCACTCCGGATATTCCTGACATAATAAGTCAACTTTAATTGACCCAGCCAGAGTCGCCGCACTCAGCCAGGAAAACGGAGACAGCGGAGACTTCAAATGTTGCCATCGGACTGTGATGGGAAACCCACTAGCGATCAGAGCGTCGGCCCATCCGACAAGGCGCGGCTGCCCCTCTATTCGGCGACCGATCTTACGCAGGGCGGAGATCTGGCGCAGATTTCCTTGGCGGGGCAGGTTTATACCTTGCGCATCACGCGTGCGGGCAAGCTTATCCTGACGAAATGAGCGATAGCCCGACATTGCCGACCACTTTGCGGGGCTATGAACGTGCCGCTCGCGAGCGATTGGACCAAGCCACAGCGGCCTATTTCTTTGGCGCGGCAGGCGACGGACAGACTGCGCAGCGGAACCTGAGCGACCTTGCGGAGGTGCAAATATTTCCCCGCCATCTGAGAGAGATCAAAGGCGGCGGGACGCGGTGCACCATGCTAGGGCAGAACCTTGACGCCCCGATAATCGTGGCACCGATGGCAGCGCAACAGTTGCTGCATTCCCAAGGCGAGACCGCGACCGCTGCCGCCGCCACCGCTCAGGGATGCGGCATGGTGCTGAGCACCCAGTCAAATGTCCCGATGGAAAACGTCCGCGCGGAAGGGCCAAATGCCCGAACTTTTCAGCTTTATTGGCAAGGGCGAGACGCCACTCTCGCGCTCGCCCAACGCGCGACCGATGCAGGCTTTCAGAGCCTCGTTCTAACCGTCGATGCGCCTGTGAATGGCGTCAGGGATGAGGAGATTGCCAGCGGCTTTCAGTTTCCTGCCTCCCTGCCCTTTCCCAACCTTGCCGCGCAGCCTCCGCAGTTCGCTCCGCTGACCGGCACCGAGTCCGCTATTTTCGAACGGATCGCCTATGTCATGCCGACGTGGGACGATGTGGCTTGGCTCTGCCGTCACGCGCCCCTACCCGTCTTGCCCAAAGGTATCATGCATCCGGGCGATGTGGCGTTGGAGCAGGACGCAGGCGCAGCGGGGCTGATCGTGTCGAACCACGGCGGGCGGGTGCTGGACGGGGTGCCGTCGAGCATTTCGGCTCTGCCCGCGATCAGGCAGACCGCCGGGGCCGATTTTCCCGTGCTCTTCGACGGCGGCATCCGCCGCGGCGTGGACATTTTCAGAGCCATCGCCCTCGGCGCTGATGCGGTGCTGATCGGGCGGCCGGTGCTCTTTGGCCTTGCCGTGGGCGGCGCGCTTGGGGTGAGCCATGTGCTGCGACTGCTGAGGGACGAGTTGGAAATCACCATGGCCCTCGCCGGATGCCGTACACTTGGCGACATCACGCGCGATTGCGTCAGGGTGCCCGACGGCTTCATCCCCTATTGATCGAATAGTTGATCGGGATCACCAGCGTGAAGCTGTCACCGACCAGCGCATTCGGTGGGGTCGGCATTTTGCCGATACCGTCGATGACGCCCAGCGCAGCTTGATCCAGCACGTCATGGCCAGAGGTCTGCTCGACCGACCGCGACAGCACGTTGCCGTAGCGGTCCAGCTCGAAGCGGATGCGGACCTCGCCCTCAATTCCCGCCGAACGTGCCGCATCGGGATAGGATTTGGCGTGGGCGACCTTCAGGACGATCTCTTTTTGCCATTCGGTGATCTGCTCGACATCAGCCGCTGAAAGCCCTTCGCTGCTGGCCTGTGCGCTCTCGGCAGTCTGGTCGGCATCGACGCCCGACACGGACGCGTTGGAGGCTTGGGCGGCAGTCGCACCCGCGGACGAAGGCTCGTGCACCTTCTCTTCCTCGTACTCGGCGGCGGTGGCGGTCGCATCCCGCTCGGTGTTCTTAACCGGATCGGGGCTGGCCACGCCGAATTTCAGGGTGTCGTCCTCGACCTCATAGGGGCTCTGGTTCAGGATCGGTTCATCGGCAGCCTTCGCAAGATCGACCAATTCGGGGCTTTCGGTGACCGTCGCGGCCTCCTCGGCTTCGGCGACTTCGCGGCTGTCCTCGCCCGCAGCGGTAGGCGCTGCGATGATATCCGATAGGTCGAACATGATGGCACCCTGAACGCCAGTTTCCAGCGGCGCGGGAGCCGCCTCCTCGGGCTGCGATGTTAGAACCACAGGCAAGGCGATGTGTGCGGCACCGCTGAACGCGACGGTCGCGGCGAGCATCGGAAGCAGCGACACGCCCCCTTTGTAAGCGAGGCTCATTCCGCTCCCCCCTCTTGCGGCGGCGCGCTCATTTCATCGAGACCGACGAGGCCGACCTTCAGGTAGCCCTCGGACCTGAGCACATTCATCACGCCGATCAGTTCGCCGTACGGCACCGATTTGTCGGCGCGGATATAGAGGCGCTCATCGTGGTCGATGCCGGTCGCGATGCCGACCTCCATCACCAGAGAGTCCAGGGTGGCCGGATAGTCGCCGACAGAGATGGAGAGGTCCTCTTCGATCGTGATGAAGACCGGTTCCGACGGCCTGACAGGCGCATCGGCCACGGCAACAGGCAGTTCGACGGGAATGTCGACGGTCGAGAGCGGTGCCGCGACCATGAAGATGATCAGCAGCACCAACATGACGTCGATAAATGGCGTGATGTTGATTTCCGCGCTTTCGCCCAGATCGTCGAAGTCGTCACCACCGAGTTTCGCGCCCATGACTTACTCCGCCGCCGAAGCGATGATCGACGGGCGCGCTGGCGATTTCGCAAGGTCGAGGTCGCGCGACAGCGTGCGATAGACCAGCGCCGAGGCATCCCCGAGCATCACCCGATAGCCGCCGATGGAACGGGCCAGCAGGTTATAAAAGATCACCGCAGGGATCGCCGCGACGAGGCCGATGGCCGTGGCCAGCAGAGCCTCCGCAATCCCTGGCGCGACGACGGCGAGGTTGGTTGTGTTCGTTTCCGCAATCGAAATGAAGCTGTTCATGATGCCCCAGACCGTGCCGAAAAGACCGATGAACGGAGCAGACGATCCAGTGATCGCAAGCAGTGCCGTTCCTGCGCTGGCTTTGCGCGCAGCACCTGTTTCGATACGTCCGAGTGCGTTTTTTGTGCGCTCCTTGATGCCGTCAGCGCTGCCACGGACAGAGCGGTCGCGCTCTTCCTGTGCCGTGCGGATCATCACGCTCATCGGTGCGCGGCCTCTGAAGTGGACGCCTTCCAGCGTGCCGCGCTCGTCAAGGTTGCGATACCCGCGGCGCAGGCGTGCCTTGGCCGCACCCAGTGACAGAAGCTTTGCGACAAACACCGCCCAGACAAGCACCGAGGCCACGAACAGCGTGACCATGACGCCTTTGACCACGATGTCGGCGGCAAGGTACATGCCGACGGGGCTCATATGGTCCTGTCCGGCCTCCGTCAGCCATTCGTTCAAACTTTCCATGCTCTGCGCAGCGGCAGGGGTGGCAAAAACTGACGCGGCTACGGCGTACCAAAGGCGGTTCATACCTCGCTCCATTCACGGATCATGTTGTGGTAAATGCCGGTCAGGCGGACAACCTGCGGGTCCTCTACACCGGACTGCATCGCAAGCGTCTGGATGGTCTGGTCGAGGTCGAACAGGATGGAGCGCTGCTGGTCCGACCGTACCATGCTTTGTAGCCAGAAGAATGACGACACCCGCGCGCCGCGCGTGACGGGCGTGACCTGATGCAAGGACGTCGATGGGTAGAGCACCATATCCCCCGCTGGGAGTTTGACCTCTTGCGTGCCGTAGTGGTGCTCAACCTCAAGAACGCCGCCGTCATATTCGTCCGGCTCGGAAAAGAAGATGGTCATCGACAGGTCGGTCCGGAGACGCTCCGCCGTGTGCGGATTGACGCGGATCGCGTTGTCGACATGGACGCCGAACGTCTCGCCAACCTCGTATTTGTTGAACATCGGCGGCAAGAACCGCAGGGGCAATGCCGCCGATAGAAACAGTGGGGTTTCGCCAAGTCGGTTCAGGATCATCTGACCGAGTTTCTGCGCCGTCTCACCGGTTGCAGGTAGCTGCTGATTGGCCTTCACGGACTGCGATTGAGCGCCGGCTGTTTTGCGGCCGTCATCCCAATTCGCCCGATCAAGCAAATCGCGGATGCTGCGGACTTCGTCCTTGGTGAATACCTCGGGAATGGTAACGAGCATGGCTCACCCCCTCTGTTTTGGGTGCGAGGGGCGAGCGGACCCGCCCCTCCTTTTCGGATCAGAACTTCATTTCCAGCGTGGCCCAGACCTCACGGCCCGGAGCGACGTAGGTGAACGGCTCACCCGAACGGTACGCGGTGTCGTAGTAGGTCTTGTCGGTCGCATTCGAGACGCCGAAGCGCACACCCGTCGTATCGTTGAAGGCATATTCGCCGACGATGTCGAAGGTGGTGTAGGCGTCCAGCGTGTTGCCGTTCGGCGTGGACGTGCCGAGGTCGCGCTCACCTGTGTAGTTGACCTGGACGCCGAGCATGAAGTCCTCGGTGAAGTCGTAGGTGGTCAACAGGTTGAACTGCTCGTGCGCAATCGTCGGGACTGACTGGCCGATGGCTTCGGGGTCTTGGCTATCGAGCACTTCGCTGTCCATCCAGACGGCGCCACCAAAGAGGCCGATCCGTTCGTTGAGCTTACCGCTGACACCCAGTTCGACACCCTGAACCATGTATTCCAGCGTGTCGTAGGTGACAGATGCACCGCGCGGGCCGATGTCTTCGCGGGCGTTGTCCTTGGTGGTGCGGAACAGCGCAGCGGTCAGCAGCAGATCGTCCTGATATTCATACTTCGCACCGAATTCGAGCGAGGTATTCTTTTCCGGAGCGAGTGCCGTGCCGCCTTCGTCCAGACCACCGTAGTAGCCGCCGCCCGCCGCGATTTCCTGCCCCATCGGGTTGGTCGAGGTCGAGTAAGCGCCGTAGAAGGTGACGTTTTCCCGCGGCTTGTAGTTGGCCGAAAGGTTGCCGTTCACCATCGTGTCTTCGCGCGCATAGTCGTAGGCGTCGCCCATCCAACCAACGCCCGAACGCGAGATGGAGTAGTTGTCGACGCGCAGACCGGCGGTCACGCTAACCTTGTCGGTGATATCCACGGTGTCGAGCGCGTAGACCGACGTGGTGCGCACTTCGGTCGTGGTGAAGCTGTCACCACGCACCGGCGTCTCACCGCCCCAGCAGTCGGTCGGGTCGGGATCGACGACGTCGACGGTACAGCCTCGCTGACCTGCGGGCGGCTCATAGTCCTCCGATTGCAGGTTGGCATAGGAAGTCGAGCGCACGTCTTCTTGCGAAATACTGACGCCGAGGATGTAATTGTGCGACAGACCGAATGCCTCGGCCTTGCCCGCAAGCTCGGTATCGTTGGAAAGGACATCCGTCTCCTGATAGCGGCTCTTGAAGCTGAGACCGACGGTCCAGTCGTTCGGGTCAGTCGAACCGTTGTCGGAGACGCTGCTCGGCGCGGTTAGAACGTAATCGTTGATCGATGTCGACCCACGCAGCGTGTTGGTCAGCGTCATGTCGGGCAAGATGTCCCAGATCACGCGGGCAGTCGCGACGTCCTGTGTCGTTTCCTGATAGTCCCTCCCCGCAACGCCGTAGAAGGTATCGCGGTCGACGCCGAATTCCGTGACGGGGCCATTCGGAATGTCGATGCCGTCGGTCTCGTCGCCGTCAGCGATATAGGGGACGCCCCAATCCGGTGTCTGTTCGATTTCGGTGTGGGTGTAGTCGGCCTCAATTGTCACGTTCGGCGCGGCTTGGTAACGCAGCGCAGCCGACAGGCCGCGGCGGTCGTCGATCAGGCTCTCGCGGCCAGCGACTTCGCCATTCTGGATCATGCCGTTGACGCGGACCTGAAGGTCGTCGCTGATCGCCCAGTTCGTGTCGACGGTCTGGCGGGTGGTGCCAGCGTCGGTGACGGTGGTCGCAAGCTCGGTAAAATCGACATCCTGCGGCTTTTTCGACGCGATGTTCAGCGCACCGCCGGTGGTGCCCCGTCCAGCGACCGAACCCGCCGGACCTTTGACCACTTCGACCTGCTCGGTGTTGAAGGTCTCGTGGACCGAGATACCCGGATCGCGCACACCATCGACGTAGATGTCGTTGTTGGCCTTGAAACCACGGATAAAGATGTTGTCCCCGAACGAGCTGCCACCTTCGCCAAAGCCCAGCGAGATACCGGGCGTGCTACGGGCCAGCTCTCGGATTGCGGTGGTGCCGGTTGTCTCGATCGTTTCCTGCGTGATCGCAGTAACGGTGCGCGGCGTGTCCAGAACCGGACCGGGGAGGCGCGAATTGGTCAGCGTCTCGGCGCGGAAAGGCGCATCGGGATCAGCGTTCGGGTTGGTGCCCGCGCGGGCCTTTGCTTCGGCAGCAGCAACAGCGGCGGCTTCGGCGGCGGCGGCTGCCTCGGCGGCCTCCTGCGCGGCGCAAACCGGCGTTCCCGCCAGTTCGGGCGTGCAAACCTGCGGCGCGGCGGGCGCAGCGGTACGGCGCGGCGCGGCAGCCGGAGCGCTTGCTTGTTCGGGCTGGGCCTGAGTGGTTTCTACCTCGACGGTCGGAAGCATGATGGTTGTATCGGTGTCCTGCGCCATCGCGCCGGTGGCAAATGCCATCGCGGTCAGCGAAGCACCCAGGAGTGAAGTGGTCGGTACGGAAAAGCCGTGTTGAGCCGCAAGCGGCTGCTGTCGCAGATTGCGCATGTGTCCCTCGGTTTATTTTGCAGCGTTTGACTGTGTCGAAAACAGGCTGTCTTGACCGAGGAGGTCTGGATGGCGACTCGACTGAGTGGCGAATAGCATACCAAAATAGTCAGGTAAATGAGCCAAGAGGCTTTTAGCGTCGGCCAGCCCTTCGTGGGTGCTGGTTCATCGCGATCGCCAGAACAGGAATTCCCCCCTTTACAGCCTTCTGCTCCTGTGGCTGGCTCAGCTTAAAGTTGGAAAGGTGTTTTCATGGATTTTCAAATTTGGCTGGCTTTCGTCGCAGCTTCCACAGCGCTCTTGCTCATTCCTGGACCAACAGTCCTACTCGTTCTCAGCTACGCAATCAGCCAAGGCAAAAGAGTCGCCCTTGCGACCGTGGGCGGCGTTGCTCTGGGTGACTTCATCGCCATGTCCACGTCGCTCGCTGGGTTGGGGGCTTTGGTCCTTGCGTCAGCGACTCTGTTTACTGCCCTGAAGTGGATTGGTGCTGCGTATCTCGTTTTCCTTGGGATCAAACTTTTCCGAAGTGCATCAACAGCTTCGTTGGGCGATTTGGAAAGGGTATCGCAAACCAGCGCGTCGAGCGTGTTCGGTCATGTCGCCGCCGTGACGGCTCTCAACCCGAAATCCATCGTGTTTTTCATCGCGTTCGTGCCGCAATTCGTAGTTCTGGACGCGCCGCTGCTGCCGCAATTTGCCATCCTAGTCGTCACTTTCGTCGGACTGGCCGCCATCAACGCGCTGGCCTACGCGCTCTTGGCCGACAAATTGCGCGCAAAGGTCGCTCGCCCGTCGGTTCTGGCGTGGTTCTCGCGTCTGGGCGGTGGGGCCTTGGTCGCTATGGGCATGGCGACGGCAGCGTTCAAACGCGCGCACTAAGCGACCGCTCACGCATCCTGAAACGCGATGCGACGCAGGCACGGGCGTTTTCGACGGCAGTGCCAAGGTCCAAACCCTCGGCCAGCCCGACCGCTATCGCACTGGCCAGTTGGCATCCGGTTCCTCGTAGCGGGATGCCAAATCGTGGGCCGCAGTGCCGGATGATCTCGCCGCTCGGCAGGTATAGCCTGTCTTCGCAGGAGGTGCTTTCCTCTGCGTGACCGCCCTTCACCAACACACCGCCGCAACCGCGCCTGAGCAGAGCGCGGACACGTTGGCCCTCCCCAGCAGTCTCGTCGAGGCCAAAACGGGCGGTCAACATCCCAAGCTCCGGCAGGTTCGGTGTCAGCAGCGTCGTGCAGGGCAGAAGCTCTTCGATCAACGTGTCTACTCCCCTATCATCCAGCAATGCAGTTCCCGAACTCGATGCGAGCACAGGATCGAGGACCAACGGGACCGACGACAACGCCGTTGCGACGGCTGAGACGATCTCCGCACTGCCGAGCATCCCGATTTTCACCGCCCCGACCTTCCCGGCAGCTCTCACCTGAAGGGCCACATCATCGCATGACATCAGCCGAACCGCGTGTACGGCGCCATCTGTCTGAGCCGTCACCGCTGTGACGCCGATCCGCGCCTCCGCCTCCATCTGAGCCGCGGTCGCGATGTCGCGGGCAAGTCCCGCGCCGCCGCTGGAATCGGTGCCGCCGATAAACAGAACCCGAGGAATCACGTTCCCTCCGCGCAGATTGCGACTTGGCTGTGGCCCGCGTCGATGAACAGCCGTGCGGCGCGCCATGCCCGCAGACCGCTTGCGCACAGAAAAACGATCTGCTGCTCGGCCCCTAGCGATAGTTCGTCCGGATTAGGCACGCTTTCCTTCCGCAAATCGACAAGGATATCAGGACCACCGACCGCAGCGCGCGAAATGATCCGTGGACATACCGTCTCCGGCTCCGGTGCCCCGTCAAAGCGAAACTGCGAAGTACGCCAGTTTGAAAAGTCGACCGACATGATCGACCCGAGCGGCGATGGCTCATGCCCGAGCAGGATCGAAAGCGCCATCTGCGCCTGCATTGCCCCGAGCGTGGCGACGGCTGGCCCCATGACGCCCGCGCTGGAGCAACTGCCCGCGGTGGGCGGCAGGTCGGGAAAGACCGCACGCAAGCTGGGCGCGCCGCCGCAAAACCCGCCTGCATACCCCTGCCGACCAATGACGGACGCGCTGACCAAAGGCTTTGCGGTCGCGAGGCACAGATCCGAGAGCGCGTAGCTCATCGCGAAGTTGTCGGCCGCATCGATGACCAGATCGGCGCTGGCAATCTCGGCCTGCGCCTTATCGGGATCAAGCCTCGCGACCACCTCCGTCACACTGCAACCGGGGTTCAGCGCCTGTAGATGCTGCGCGGAACAAAGGGCCTTGGGTTGGCCGACATCACTCATGCGATAAAGGGTCTGGCGATGCAAATTGTGCACCTCGACCACGTCAGGGTCATAGACCGTGATCCGCCCCACTCCCGCCCCCACCAGCAAGGGCAGCAGCGCCGACCCGAGCCCGCCTGCCCCCGCGACCAGAACGTGCGCGCGCGCCAGCTTTGCCTGACCCGCGACGCCTACCTCTGGCAGGCAGCTTTGCCGAATGTAGCGGTTCATTTGCAATACTCCCGCGTGACCGCGATCCACTCGCGACAGCGCGCTTCGGGGTCTTGGGCGGTCTTGATATCCGTCACGACCGCCGCGCTGTCGGCACCTGCGGCGAAGAGGCTTGGCAAGCGGTCCGGCACCAGCCCTCCGATCCCGACCAGTGGAATGGAGCCCGCGAGCTGACGCCATTGGCCCACTCGCTCCAACCCTTGCGGCCCCCACTTCATCTGCTTGAGCAAAGTCGGATAAACAGGCCCGAGCGCGACATAGGCGGGCCTCTGGTCAAGCGCGCGGGCAAGTTCGGCCTCGTCATGGGTCGACAGGCCGAAACGAAGGCCTGCGCCTCGCAGAGCCTCGAAATCCGCCGTGTCCATGTCCTCTTGGCCAAGATGGACGAAATCGCAGTTCAGTTCGATCGCAAGCCGCCAGTAATCATTGACGACGAGCTGCGCCCCATGCGCCGCGCAGCAGATCTGCGCCCGTTTGATCTGGCGGCGGATATCATCGTCGGGGCGGTCCTTGATGCGTAGCTGCACGAGCCTGACGCCCAAAGGCACCAACCGCTCCAGCATGTCGGCATCGTCGACGATCAGGTAAAACGGATCGAGGACGGTCATGCCAGCACCGCCTGTCCGAAAATCGGGGTCGATGCGGCGGCCATGTCGCGCCTCGGCATCAGGCCCGCAGCGTAGGCCGCACGCCCTGCGGTGACGGCCCGACCAAAGGCCCGTGCCATCGCGACGGGATCGAGCGCCTTGGCCACGGCAGTGTTCAAAAGCACCGCGTCAAAACCCATTTCCATTGCGGCCATCGCCTGAGACGGCGCGCCGATACCCGCGTCGATCACCAGCGGAACGCCCGCGAAATGGGTACGCATCGTGCGCAAACCTTCGATGTTGCGCAGCCCCTGCCCAGAGCCGATCGGTGCGCCCCACGGCATCAACACGCGGCATCCAGCCTCCAGCAGCCGCTCGCCTACGATGAGGTCTTCGGTCGTGTAGGGAAACACCTCGAAACCGTCCGCGCAGAGGATACGCGCGGCCTCGACCAAAGCGAAGGGGTCGGGTTGCAGGGTGTCTGCATGGCCGATCACTTCGAGCTTGATCCACGACGTGTCGAACAGCTCGCGCGCCATTTGCGCAGTCGTGACAGCCTCGCGCACGCTGTGGCATCCGGCAGTATTGGGCAGAATGCGGCAGCCACTGTCCCTCAGGATTTCGCGGAATGCATCGCCGCCCTGCCCTTCGCGGCGCAGGGAAACCGTGATGACCTCGGTTCCAGAGGCAGTGATCGCATCGCGAAGGACTTGGGGCGACGGATATTGCGCCGTCCCCAGCATCAAGCGGCTGTTCAGTTCGGTACCGTAGAACATCCGTCAGCCCCCCTGCATCGGAGATAGAACTTCGACCTTGGCACCGCCGTGCAGAGGCGTGGTCGACCGCATTAGCCTAGGGATAAAAACACCGTCGAGAGCGGTAGCGACCGACGCGGCGTCGAAGCCGTGTTCCTCGATCAGCGCGGACAAGGTTTCGGCAGCTGTCGTCACTGGTGCGCCGTTCAGATCAATCTGCATGGGCAAGCTCTTCTGTCATCATCTTGGCAAGCTGGACGGCCAGAACGGGCGCCATCAGAAACCCATGGCGATACATGCCGTTGACGTGGATACGCCCGCCGATGCGGCGAATAGAGGGGATGTTGTCGGGAAACGCGGGACGCAGCCCCGCTTCGGTGGACACAACCTCGGCCTCGGCAAAGGCGGGATGGACGGTGTACGCAGCGGACAGCAACTCCATCACCGCCCGCGCCGTGATCGGTCCCGCGTGAGCGCTTTCCACCATCGTCGCACCAATCATGTAACGACCGTGTCCACGCGGCACGATGTAACAGGGAAAGCGCGGATGCAGGAGCCGCACTGTGCGGCTGAGGTCCACGTCGGGCGTCACCACCTCGACCATCTCTCCGCGCACGGCGCGCAGGTCTGTCAGGCTAGAGGCCGCCCCCATCGCGCGGCAATCGACGACACGGCCCGAGGGCGTGCCATTGCGGAAGGCCACGCCGCGCGAACACAAAGTGGCGCGCAAACTGTCCAGCGCCGCGCGCGGGTCCATGTGGGCCTCGGTTTCAAAGAACAGACCCCGCGCAAAGCGGCCCGCGAGGTCGGGCTCAAGCGATCCGGGATCAACCCAGCGGTGCGCACGCGTGGCGCGGGCAAAGCGGTCAAGCTCTGCGGTATCGCGCGAGGCAGCCAGAACGAGCGTGCCCCTCCGCTGCACATCCGGCACATGCGCCGCCCACCAGTCGGTCGCCGCCTGCCCCTGCGTGACGATGACGTCAGGGGCGCTCTCGCCTTCGCAAAACGGCGCAAGCATCCCGCCAGCCAAGAGCGACGCAGGACGCGGTGCGCCTTCGGCCTCGATGACCTCGACCGCAAAGCCCGCCTCGGACAGGGCGGTAGCGGCGCAAAGCCCCGCCACGCCCGCACCCAGAACCGAGATCATCACACGTCCTCCGCCGGAACATAGAGCGCGCCTGCCTCTCGGAATTTCGCGGCCATGTCCTCCATGCCCTTCTGCTTTTCAGCTTCGGCACGAATGTCGTGGCTGATCCGCATGGAGCAGAATTTCGGACCGCACATCGAACAGAAATGCGCAACTTTGTGGGCCTCGGCAGGCATCGTCTGGTCGTGCATCTCGCGCGCCGTGTCGGGATCGAGACCGAGGTTGAACTGGTCCTCCCAGCGGAACTCGAACCGCGCACGGCTGAGCGCATCGTCGCGCTGCTGCGCACCGGGATGGCCCTTGGCCAGATCGGCCGCATGCGCCGCGAGTTTGTAAGTGATCACGCCCGTTTTGACATCGTCGCGGTCAGGCAGGCCAAGGTGTTCCTTGGGCGTGACGTAGCACAGCATCGCCGTGCCGAACCAACCGATCATCGCGGCTCCAATGGCGCTGGTGATATGGTCATAACCCGGAGCGATGTCAGTCGTCAGCGGCCCGAGCGTGTAGAACGGCGCTTCATGGCAGTGCTTCAGCTGTTCGTCCATGTTCGCTTTGATCTTGTGCATCGGCACGTGACCCGGCCCTTCGATCATCACCTGACAGTCCTTCGCCCAAGCAATCTTCGTCAGCTCACCCAGCGTGCGCAGCTCGGCAAACTGCGCCTCGTCATTGGCGTCCGCGATGGAACCGGGGCGCAGGCCATCGCCGAGAGAGAAGCTCACGTCATAGCGGCGGCAGATGTCGCAGATCTCGTCGAAATGCTCGTAGAGGAAGCTCTCGCGGTGATGGTGCAGGCACCACTTGGCCATGATCGAGCCGCCGCGCGAGACGATGCCGGTGACGCGTTTTGCGGTCATCGGGATCATGTGCAGCCGAACGCCCGCGTGAATGGTGAAGTAATCGACGCCCTGTTCGGCCTGCTCGATCAGCGTGTCGCGGAAAACCTCCCACGTCAGGTCTTCGGCCACGCCGCCGACCTTTTCCAGCGCCTGATAGAGCGGCACCGTACCGATCGGGACAGGCGCGTTGCGGATGATCCAATCACGGATGTTGTGGATGTTGCGACCCGTGGACAGGTCCATGACCGTATCGGCACCCCAGCGGATCGCCCAGACCATTTTCTCGACCTCTTCCTCCATGCTCGAAGTGACCGCCGAGTTCCCGATATTGGCGTTGATCTTCACCTTGAAATTCCGACCGATGATCATCGGTTCAAGCTCGCGGTGGTTGATGTTCGCGGGAATGATTGCGCGGCCTTCGGCAATTTCGCGGCGTACGAACTCGGGCGTTACGAGGGCGGGCAGCTCTGCGCCGAACGCCTCACCATCGCGGGAATGCGCAGCGCGGCGACCTTCGTTTTCGCGGATCGCGACGAATTCCATTTCGGGGGTGATGATGCCGGCGCGGGCATAGGCCAACTGGGTTACGGCGCGGTCTCCAACGGCACGCAGGGGCGGACGCTGGACGGGAAACGCTGGTGTCAGGCGGGCACCCGTGGCAAAGCCGTTGTCGGCATCGGTCACGCTGCGCCCGTCGTATTCCTCGATTTCGCCACGTGCTTGCAGCCAGCCGCCGCGCACCTCGCCCAAGCCGGTAGCGATGTCGACCGTTGACAGCGGATCGGTGTAGGGCCCCGAGCTATCATAGACCGTCAGCGGCTCTTCGTTCGAGATAGCGATCTCGCGCAGTGGCACCTTGATCTCGTGAATGTTGCCCGAGGCGTAAACCTTGCGCGAAGCAGGCAGACTGCCGGTGGTGATGGCGGGAATAGTGTCTTTCATTTCGGTCTCCTCAACAGTGATGAGACCCAAGAGAAACAGGTGGCAGAAAGGGGCCGCATGGTCTGGACGTGCGAACGCACGAGGGCCAAGAGCGGCCCGAAAGGACCGCCCCCACGTAGATGGAGAGTACGGAATTGCCCTTCGGTCTTCCTACGCCAGCGTCAACTGGGTCAGGTTCAAAGGGTCGCGTCACCGAGGCGTTTGGAACGCCCCTGTCAGCCTCTCAGTCCCCTAGGCGGGACTCCCCTGACGTGCGCGCATATTCCGAGTGACCTAGGGTCATGTCAACGAGGAAATTCGGCGATCCTGCATTTCGCGCGCCTGATCGCGGAGCGCGAACTTCTGGATCTTGCCGGTCGAGCTGCGCGGAATTGGACCGAAAACAAACCGCCTTGGCACCTTGTAATGCGCCAGATGATCGCGGCACCAGACCTTGAGCATATCGCCATCCGCCACCTGACCATCGGCCAGTTCGACAAAGGCGCAAGGGGTCTCGCCCCACTTCTCGTCAGGCATGGCGACGACGGCGCATACGGCCACGGCATCGTGCCGGTAGAGCGTCTCTTCGACCTCGATAGACGAGATGTTCTCGCCGCCCGAGATGATGACGTCCTTGGACCGGTCCTTGAGCTGGATATAGCCGTCGGGATGCACCACGCCCAGATCGCCGGAGTGGAACCAGCCGCCAGTAAAGGCTTCCCTCGTTGCCTTCGGATTACGGAAATAGCCTTTCATGACGACGTTCCCACGGAACATCACCTCGCCCATCGTTTGACCATCGCGCGAGACGGGCAGCATGGTTTCGGGGTCCAGCACATCCAGCCCTTCAAGCGGCAGATAGCGCACGCCCTGACGTGACTTCAGGCGGGCCTGCTCCGCGCTCGGCAGCTCCGACCACGCGCTGTGCCAGTCGTTGACCACCGCAGGGCCGTAGGTTTCGGTCAGCCCGTAGAGGTGAGTGATGTCGAAGCCCGCGTCCTTCATCGCCGCGAGCAGCTTTTCCGGCGGCGGGGCGGCAGCGGTGAAGAACTGGACGGGCTGCGGAAGATCGCGCTTCACCGTGTCGGGCGCAGAAATCATCAGCGACATCACAATGGGCGCGCCGCACAGATGGGTCACGCCTTCGTCTGCCAACGCGGCCCAGATCGGCTCTGCTCTGACTTGGCGCAGGCAAACATGGGTGCCGATGATCGCCGAGAGCGTCCACGGGAAGCACCAGCCGTTGCAATGGAACATCGGCAAGGTCCACAGATAGACCGAATGCTTCGCCATGCTTGCGGTCAGCGCGTTGCCTTGGGCCAGCAGGTAGGCACCCCGATGATGAGTGACGACGCCCTTGGGGTCGCCTGTCGTTCCCGAGGTGTAGCTGATCGCGATGGCGTCCCATTCGTCCTGCGGCATGAGCCAAGCGAAATCAGGATCTCCACCGGCAACGAAATCCTCATAGTCCATCGCCGCCGTCGGCATACGCGGACCGTTAAATTCCGCGTCGTCATAGACGATGACGATGGGATTGGCCTCGCATAGCTCTAGTGCCGCGTTGAGCAACGGCAGGAACTCTGCATCGACGATGACCAAGCGGGACAGCGCGTGGTCGAGCTGGAAGGCGATGATCGCCGCATCGAGCCGCGTGTTGATCGCGTGCAGCACCGCGCCGCACATCGGAACGCCGTAGTGGCATTCCAGCATCGCTGGCGTGTTCGCGAGCAAAGCCGAAACTGTATCGCCGCGCCCCATCCCTGCCTGCGCCAAGGCAGAGCCCAACCGCCGAGAGCGCGCATAGAAATCGGCGTAGTTGCGGCGCAAGCTGCCATGAACAATCGCCGTATGGTCGGGAAAAACCGTCGCCGCGCGTTCCAGAAACCCGATCGGGGTCAGTGGCTGGTAGTTCGCAGGATTGCGGTCAAGGTCGGTGTTGTAGGGGTTCATCAGGCGTCCTGCCATTCGGGGGCACGCTTTTCGATGAAGGCGCCAATGCCTTCCTCGGCATCGCGCGCCAGCATGTTGTCGACCATGACACGCGCCGCATGATCATAGGCGTCTGCGAGGGTCATTTCGGATTGCGCATAGAACGCACGCTTGCCCGTCGCGACGGTCATGGCGGATTTCGACGCGATCTTGCGGGCGACTGCCATGACCTCTTCGTGCAGCGCATCCGGCGCTACACTGCGGTTCACCAAACCGATCTCTGCCGCGCGCGATGCGGAGGTCATATCGCCCGTCAGCAACATCTCCATAGCGTGCTTGTTGGCCACATTGCGGGACAGCGCGACCATCGGCGTCGAGCAGAACAGACCGATGTGAACCCCGGGCGTGCTGAAGGCCGCCGTGTCCGCCGCAATCGCCAGATCGCAGCTTGCCACCAGCTGGCACCCCGCCGCCGTGGCGATGCCTGTCACCTCGGCGATCACCGGTTTGGGGCAGTTGATGATGCCCTGCATCATGGCAGAGCAATCGCCGAGCACCTTGGCGAAATACGCCCGCCCGCGGTCATCGCCGCTCCGTCCGGCAGTCATTTCCTTGAGGTCGTGGCCCGCGCTGAACGCAGGCCCGTTGGCAGCAAGGACGATGACACGCACCGCAGGATCGCGGCCCGCTTCGGCGAATGCATCGGCCAGTGCGGCCATCATCGCCTCGGACAAGGCGTTGCGCTTGGCGGGGTCGTTCAGGGTCAGGCGCAGGATGCCGTCGGCATCGCACTCGCGCAGCAGGATATCGGTCATACGGCCTCAGAGAATGTGCAGTTCCGGATTGCCCCAGCCAGATCAGGCGGCGGCCAGCGACTTCTTGGGGTCGAAGAACGGTGTTTCGACGACCGTCGCGACCGTCGGGCCGGAGGGCAGTACGACCTCAAGCTGGCTTCCGATCTCGGCATGCTCGACCGCGACCATTGCCAGCGCGATGTTCTGACCAAGGCGCGGCGAGTAGATGGCCGAAGTGACCTTACCCACCTCGTTGCCGCCGACGTTGATCTGCCAGAAGCTGGTGTTCGGCCCGTTCAGCGGTGCGGCGTCGATGATGAGGCCGACCTGCTTGCGGGTGATGCCCTGCTCCTTGATACGGCGCAGTGCGGCTTTGCCGATGAAGTCGGCCTCCATATCGAGGTTGCACAGACGGCCGAGGCCAAGCTCGAAGGGGTTGGTGTGGATGTCCGCGTCGGCGTGATAGGACAGCATTCCGCCCTCGATCCGGCGAATGGACGACGTGTGGCCCGGCTTCAGGCCGAACTCCATCCCCGCAGCCATGATCCGCTCCCAAAGCGCCTCACCGCAGCTGCCGTCACGCAGGTAGATCTCGTAGCCAAGCTCGCTCGACCAGCCCGTGCGGGAGACGATCAGCGGCATACCGTCGAGCTCGACCTCGCGCAGCCAGTAGTATTTGAGGTCCATGATCTCGTCACCGAAGAGCGCGCGCATCACCTCGCCCGACTTCGGACCCTGAAGCTGGAGCGGCGACACGTCCGGCTCACAGATCGTCACGTCGAGGCCGGAGTGCACGGCAACGCCCTGCGCCCAAAGCAGGATGTCGCTGTCAGCAAGCGAGATCCAGAAGTGGTTTTCAGCAAGACGCAGCAGGATCGGATCGTTCAGGATGCCGCCGTCCGCGTTGGTAATCAGGATGTATTTGCATTGACCCACCGCCATCGTGGACAGATCGCGCGGGGTCAGCATCTGCACGAACTTCGCGGCATCCGGTCCGGTGATCTCCACCTGACGTTCGACGGCCACATCGCAGAGGATCGCGTCGTTCACGAGATTCCAGAAGTTCTGCTCCGGATCACCGAAATCGCGCGGGATATACATATGGTTATAAACGGAAAATCCCTTTGCGCCCCAACGCACGGTGGCGTCGAAATAGGGGGATTTCCGGATCTGCGTGCCAAAGCCGAACTCGTCTGCGTTCATGTCCTGCGCCCTCGAAAAACGCCGGGCTGGCGGCCCGGGATGTGGTGGATGATGGCGCTTATTAATGGGAAAATTTCGCTGCGCTTCGGGCCAAAATGCGGGCACGGCGCAGACTGTTCGGACTGAAAATATGCCGCGTCTCAGACCGTTCGGTCGCGGACCGATGAAGCGGCCAATTTGGCGATATTCGGGCGGGATGATTTCACCACGCGAGTCGCGATGTAAGTCATGTAGCGATCGACCGACAGATCGGCCTCGATCATCTCCTGCATCAACGCCTGAAACGCTTGCAGCGTCGGACAGATGGTCTTCAAGACGTAATCCATGCCGCCACCTGTCGCGACGCATTCGATGATCGCGTCCTGCTGCGCGACCCAATTTTCGAACCGGTCAAAGTCAGTGCGGCGGTGATGCGTCAGCGACACGGTCACCATGACCTGCGTGAAGTCGCAAACCCGCTCCAGCGCGATATCGGCATGAAATCCGCGAATATAGCCCGCCGCCTTCAGGCGATCGAGCCGCGCCCAACATGGCGTCGCAGAGATGTTTACGATTTCGGACAGACGGGTTTTGCTCAACTGGCCATGCGCCTGCACGGCGCTGAGGATGCGGATGTCTGTAGCGTCGAGGCCGAGCTTCGTCATGTGTCCTGAATTTCACCTGTTCCGAAAACCTTACCGCAGCCTGTGTTCACAGAATGCGTAACGTCCCTTACCGCCATTCTCGAACGCTTTCACATCTATTCCGACACGAAATGATCGGTAAGCGCCACATATCCGAAATGCACCACGGACGATGTTGCCGCTATCATGCGTTTGGATTAGCGTCCCATTGACGGCGAGGCGCGGAGGAGCGCAGCGCCCGATTTTTAACAGGGCTTTTCAGCATTTTCGTTGCCCGTTCGGGAGGATCCAACATGACGACTACCGTGGACAAGGCGTCCGATAACTCTGCTGCGTTCTGGCTGGACGATAGCGGGCACCGCAAGTGGCTAGCTGCTGACGCGCTACGCCAGTTCGATTTCTTCCGTGCCAGCCTGCGCAGCGGCGACGGTTTTTACGTCCTGAACTACGAAGGCGAGCCCCTGCCCGACACCATTCAGGAGCTTCACACCACAACGCGCCTCGTGCACTCGTTCGCACTGGGTCAGCTAGCTGGCGTTCCAGGCGCGGCGGAGCTTGTCGACAAGGGCATGAAGTACCTCGTTTCGCACCACCGCGACCTGAAAAACGGCGGGTATGTCTGGGCGATGGACGGCGAGAATGTCCACGACGGGCGCAAGCTGGCCTACGGGCATGTGTTCGTGCTGCTCGCCGGCGCGACCGCGAAAATGGCTGGTCACCCCGATGCGGACGAACTGATCGCGGACGTCAGCGCAATCCTCGACAAGCATTACTGGGAAGAGGACAACGGCCTCTTTGCCGACGAATGGAACCAGGATTGGACGCCCTTCTCCGACTATCGCGGCATGAACGCGAACATGCATGGGGTGGAGGCGCTGCTGGGCGCCTACGAGGCCACTGGCGATGAGGTCTACCTGACCCGCGCGGGCCGCATCCTCGACTTCTTCCTCGGCAAGATCGCTCCCGCCAACGACTGGCGGCTGCCCGAACACTACACCAAGGACTGGCAAGTCGATCCGGGCTATTCGGAGAACCCGATGTTCCGCCCTGCTGGCACTACTCCGGGGCATTCATTCGAACTGGCGCGTCTGCTGCTGCAATACTGGGATCTGTCGGGCCGCAAGGACGACACTGCCCCCGCGACGGCTCGCAAGCTGATGGAGCAGGCACTCAACGGCGCTTGGGACGTAGAAAAGGGCGGGTTCTTCTACACGCTCGATTTCGACGGCACGCCCACGATCCGCGACCGCTATTGGTGGCCCGTGACAGAGGCGATTGGCGTCATCGCGACCTTCATCAAGCTCGAACGCAAACCGGAGGACGAAGAGTGGTATCGCCGCCTCTGGAACTTTGCCGACAAGCATCTGATCGACCACGAAAACGGCGGCTGGTTTCCCGAACTGGACGAACACAGCAAGCCGACGGGGCGTCAGTTTCTCGGCAAGCCTGACATCTACCACTCGGTTCAGGCGGCGCTGTTCCCACTGGCACCGGGCATTTCGCGACTGGCCGAGAACCTGCCGAAACTCGTCTGACAGGCTCGCCGCGTCAGGCCATCGCCGAGGCGCGGCGCACCTGCCATGACCTCCAGATGAAGGCGACGATGAAGAAGCCCGTCAGCACCAGAATGATCGTCGGTGCTGGCGCGCTATCGAGCCAGAAACTCGCATAGATACCGCCACAGGTCGCGACGATGCAGACCAGAACCGCGGCGACCATCATATGGCTGAAACGGCGGGTCATCAGGAACGCGATGGCTCCGGGGGCGATGAGCAGACCTACGGCGAGGATCAAGCCCGTTGCCGTCAGCGTTGCCACGATGGTCAGCGACAACACCGTCAGCAGTCCGAAGTGCAGCACATTGACCGGCAGGCCGGATGCCTTGGCTTGGATCGGATCGAACGCGTGAAGGAGTAGATCCTTCCACTTCGCCAGCAGCAGCGCCGTCACGACCAGACCGATGATACCGGCAGTCCAGAGATCCTCCGGCCCGATGCCGAGCATGTTGCCGAAGAGCACGTGATCGAGGTGGACGTTGGTCTTGACCGCGACGAACATCACGATCCCCAGCCCGAACATGCCCGAGAACACGACGCCCATGATGGTGTCCTGCTTGATGCGGCTGTTCTCGGTCAGATAGCCCGTCGCGGTAGCCGTGATCATGCCCGCCACGAAGGCTCCGACGATCAGCGGCAGGCCAAGGATATAAGCCAGCACAATGCCCGGAAGGACGGCGTGGCTCACAGCGTCGCCCATCAGCGCCCAGCCCTTCAGGACGAGGAAACAGGACAGCAGCGCGGTCGGAACCGAGATCATTAGCGCTATGAAAAACGCGTTCTGCATGAAGGGAAAATTGAAGGGAAACAGAAGGGTATCGAGCATTATGCACCCTCCGCCCGAAGTGCTTTGGCTGCCTTGCGTTTGTGTGCCAGCAGCCCGTGTTTGGGGGCGAATACGAAGGTCGTCAGGAAGATCAGCGTTTGCAGCAGCACGATGACGCCGCCTGTCGCTCCGTCGAGGAAGTAGCTGATATAGGCGCCGACAAAGCTGGTCACAGTGCCGATGGTGATCGACGTCAGGATCAGCCGCGGGAAGCGGTCACAAAGCAGATACGCCGTCGCGCCGGGCGTCACGACCATCGCGATGACGAGGAACGCGCCGACCGTTTGCATGGCAGCGACGACGCTCGCCGACAGCAGGACAAAGAATACGGCCTTCAGCAATTGCGGACGCAGGCCGATCGAACGGGCGTGGTTCTCGTCGAAGAAGACGACCATCAGGTCTTTCCACTTCAGCAGCAAGACCGCCATCGACACGGCGCCGATGATCGCGAGTTGCAAAGTGTCCTCTGGCGTGATGGCCAAAATGTTGCCCATCGTGATCGTGTCGATAGAGATCGCCATCGGACTGACCGAGGCCATGAACAGCCCCACCCCGAAGAACGAGGTGAAGATGATCCCGATGATCACGTCGACCTTCAGCCCCGACCGATCCGAGAGGAACAGCATCGCGGCAGCGGCAAGCCCGCCCGAGATGAATGCGCCCAGCGCGAACGGGATGCCGAGCAGATACGCCCCCGCCACTCCCGGTACGACCGAGTGAGACAGCGCGTCGCCGATCAGCGACCAGCCCTTGAGCATCAGATAGCACGACAGAAACGCACAGACGCCGCCGACGAGCGCCGAAACCCACATCGCATTTAGCATGTAGGAATAGGTGAACGGCTCCAGCAACATGGTCATTGCGCGGCCTTCGACAGAGCGTCCGAGATCGAGAAATGACGCAGCACGCCGCCGAACGCCTCTTCGAGATTATCGCGGGTAAAGGTCGTCTCGGTCGGGCCGTAGGCGAGCACGGTGCCTTTGACCAGCACGGTGCGGTCGCAGAACTCGGGCAAGGTGCCGAGGTTGTGGGTCGACACCAGCATCACACGACCTTCGTCGCGCAGCTCGCGGAGCAGGTTGATGATCTGTTCCTCGGTCTTCACATCGACGCCCGTGAACGGCTCGTCCAGCAGGATCACCTGACCGTCCTGCGCCAGTGCACGCGCAAGGAAAACGCGCTTCTTCTGACCGCCCGACAGCTCACCAATCTGGCGATGGCGAAAATCGAGCATGTTCACGCGGGACAGCGCGGAATTGACCGCCTCGTGGTCGGCTTTGGACGGGCGGCGCAGGAAGCCCATCTTGCCGTAGCGGCCCATCATCACGACGTCCTCGACCAGCACGGGGAAGGCCCAATCGACCTCCTCGCTCTGCGGGACATAGGCGACGAGGTTCTTGCGCAGCGCGTCCTTCACCGACATGCCGAGCAGACGAATTTCGCCCTTCGCCACGGGCACGAACCCCATGATCGCCTTGAACAGAGTGGATTTACCCGCGCCGTTGACGCCGATCAATGCGGTGATCGTGCCGCGCGGCACCTCGAAACTGGCGTTGCGCAATGCGGTGTGACCGTTCCGGTAGGTCACAGTCACAGCCTCTGCGGCGATCCCGCCCGAGGTGTCCGAAGTGGCAAATTGCTGAATATCTTTCATCATGCGTCTTTCTGCCGGAGGGGACGGCTGCCCTAGATCGGCCCCACGCGGGGCGGCAATCACTGTATATTCAATCCGTTCGTCAGCCCCTCGGCGACAGTCTCGGAGGTCACGCGCAGCAGGTCGAGGTAGGTCGGCACCGGCCCGCCCTCCTGCGAAAGGCTGTCCACATAAAGCACCCCGCCATAGAGCGCGCCCGTGTCGCGGGCGACCTGCTCTGCCGGAGCGGTGTTGACCGTGCTCTCACAGAATACGGTCGGCACGCTGTGTTGGGTCACTCCGTCGATCACCGCCCTCACCTGCTGTGGCGTGCCCATGCGGCTGGTGTTCATCGGCCAGAGGTAAAGCTCTTTCATGTCGAAATCGCGGGCGAGATAGCTGAACGCACCTTCACAGGTCACAAGCCAGCGCTGGTCCTCGGGGATCGTAGCGATCTGTTCGCGGAGCGGCTCAAGCGTGTCGATCAGTTGCTGTTTATATGCGGCGCCGTTGGCCGCGTAGACCTCGGCATTCGCGGGGTCCTGGGCGGAGAACGCAGCAACGATGTTGTCGATATAAACCTGCGCATTGCCCAGCCCCATCCACGCGTGCGGGTTCGGCAGGCCCTCGTAGGCACCCTCCGCAATCGGGATTTCCTGAATACCGTCGCTCAGCGTCGCCGAAGGAATGTCGCCCAACACCCGGATGAACTGCTCGAACCAGCGTTCGAGGTTCAGCCCGTTCCAGAGGATCAGATCGGCATCGCTCGCACGGACAAGGTCCTGCGGGGTCGGCTCGTAGCCGTGGATCTCTGCACCTGGTTTGGTGATCGACACCACGTCGGCGGCATCCCCTGCCACGTTGCGCGCCATGTCCGCCAGAACGGTGAAGGTCGTCGCGACCTTCATGCGGTTTTCGTCGGCAAACGCGGCCTGCGACATTGCCGCAAGCATCACCGCCCCTGCCAGACCCACTTTTACCGATTGCACTTCGAATTTCATCACGCACCACTTTTGCGACTGAGTTGCAACAAGACATAGCCGAAGCCTGTTGCCAATCAAGTGCAATTCATTCGCAACTAGCAAAAACATACTGCAGTTGCGAAAAGCGGCAGCCAGTTGCGAATGGATGCCTTCCGAATGAGCGAAAAATGACGCTCTCGCCTTTTGCGTCCGACTGCAATCACGCTATGATGGCGTCACGAGCGATGCGCCAAGCGCCCAACGAAAGGACCAGCGCCGGATATGAATAAGTCCGTCAAGCTGACATTGACCGAACGCTGCCGTCACGCAGGACTGCGCATTACGGCACCGCGCAAGGCGATCCTGAAAACGCTCGAAGGCTCCGAAGATCACCCGAATGTCGAAGAACTTCACCGCCGCGTGAGCCGCATTGCCCCCGGAATCAACATCGCGACTGTGTACCGGACGATGAATACGCTGGCCGAGCACGGGCTTATCGAGCGGCACAGTTTTTCCGACGGGCGCGCTCGTTATGAGGCGGTCCCCGAGGACCACCACGATCACTTTATCAACGTCGAAACCGGCGAGGTGGTCGAGTTCCGCTCGGACGAGATCGAACGCATCCAAGAGGAACTCGCGCGCAAATACGGCTTTGATATCGTGAGCCATAGGCTCGATATCTATGTGAAGCCGCGCAAGGGCTGACCCCTACCCCGCAAGTAGGGCCGCGTTACCGCCTGCCGCCGTCGTATCCACACAGACATGGCGTTCGTGCAGAACGTTTGCCGCCGTCGGCATGGTCGTGACCAACGGAATGATCGGGCCGTTGCGGCTCGCGAGCGCTTGCAGATAGGCCTGCGGATCGTCACCCCAGTAGATCGCGGCACGGAAGCCGGTCAGACGGGTCAGCGCCTCTGCCGGCAATTTGCCCGCCACACGGATCGCAATGCCGCCCAGCACCTCGACCGCTTCGGCCTGCGCGTCCATCGCCTCCTGCCCCGGCCCCATACAGAGGATCGGTCCACGCGGCAGTGTGCTGAGCAGATTGGATTCGCCCGTCGGTCCCGGCAGAGCGATCTGCGCACCGATGCTGTCGTCATAGCGGCTGTTGATCATTCGCTGCACGGCCTGCTCGTCCGCCTCAGTGGTCCATTGACCAGCCACAGGCGCGGCCTCAGGTTTACCGAAATGCGGCAGATAGAGCGGGCCGCCCGCCTTCGGTCCCGTGCCCGAAAGCCCCTCGCCCCCAAACGGCTGATTGCCAACGACCGCGCCGATCTGGTTGCGGTTGACGTAGAGGTTGCCGACTTCGATACGGTCAGCGACCTCCTGCACGCGGGAGTCGATGCGGGTGTGCAGACCGAAAGTCAGGCCGTAACCCTTCGCGTTTACTGCATCAATGACCTTCTCCAGATCGCTTCCCTTGAAGGTCGCGACATGAAGGACGGGGCCGAAAATTTCGTGCTCCAACTCTTCGATGCCGCCAACGCGGATCATGGTCGGCGGGATGAAGTGCCCCTCGGTCGGCGCATCAAGCTGGTGGATCACGCGGTCCGAGGCCGCCGCGATGTAATCCGCGATCTGCTGCTGAGCCTCATCGTCGATGACCGGACCGACGTCCGTCGATAGATGCCACGGATTGCCGACGGTCAACTCGTCCATCGCGCCTTCAATCATCTCGATCACATGGGGCGCGACGTCCTCTTGGATATAAAGGCATCGCAGGGCGGAGCATCGCTGCCCCGCCGATTGGAACGCGGACGCCACGATGTCGCGCACTGCCTGTTCGGGCAGTGCAGTGGAGTCGACGATCATCGCGTTGAGCCCGCCCGTTTCCGCGACCAGCACCGCATCGGGCGACAGGTTTTGCACCATCGCCTTGCGGATCACGAGCGCGGTGTCGGTCGAGCCCGTGAAGACCACGCCCTTGATCCGCGGATCGGAGGTCAACGCCGCGCCGACCGTCGCGCCCTGCCCCGGCAGGAGTTGCAGCGCGGACGCGGGCACGCCCGCTTCATGCAATAGTCGCGTTGCGAAGGCCGCGACCAGCGGAGTTTGCTCGGCGGGTTTGGCGAGCACCGCGTTTCCTGCGGCGAGCGCCGCCGCGATCTGGCCGGTAAAGATTGCCAGCGGGAAATTCCACGGGCTGATCGCCGTGATAATACCGCGCGGGGTCGTGGTGTTGCGCTCGGCTTCGTTTGCATAATAGCGCAGGAAATCGACCGCCTCGCGCAATTCGCCCACGGCGTCGGGCAGGTTCTTGCCCGCTTCCCTTGCGAGGATCGCGAAGAGCGTGCCGTAGTTCGCCTCGTAGAGGTCAGCCGCGCAGCGCAGGGCATTCGCGCGATCGGCAACGGGCGCGGACCACAGCGTGGCATTGGAGATGGCCGCTTGAACGGTTGCGGTGTCGGCCTCGGTGACCGAACCGATGACCTCTCCGGTCGCGGGGTTGCGCACCTCGACCAGCTCGCCCGTAGCCGCGCCAACGGTGAGCGGCTGCGCATTAGGGATCGCAACGTCGCGCGCGGCATTGATCCGCGCCAAAGTCGCCTCATCCGTCAGGTCAAAGCCGGTGGAGTTCTCGCGACCCTCGCCAAACAGCTTCGACGGATGCAGCAGACCCGCAGGCGCGGTCGCCTCTTCGATCATTTCGAACGGATCGCGGGCGACTTCCTCGGGCGAAACGGTGTCATCGACGATCTGGTGGACGAACGAGGAGTTCGCACCGTTCTCAAGCAGGCGCCGCACGAGGTACGCCAGCAGGTCACGGTGGGCACCGACGGGCGCGTAGATACGGCAGCGGCCCTTGGTCTGGGACAGTACAATGTCGTGCAGGCGCTCGCCCATGCCATGCAGGCGCTGGAATTCAAACGGACGTCCCTCGGCTAGTTCCAGCACGGCGGCGACAGTGTGCGCGTTGTGGGTGGCGAACTGCGGATAGATGCGGTCCGAGTAGCCGAAGAGCTTCTTCGCGTTGGCGATATAGCTGACATCGGTGGCGGCTTTGGTGGTAAACAGGGTGAAATCCGGCAGGCCATTGACCTGCGCCAGCTTCATTTCAGTGTCCCAATAGGCGCCCTTGACCAGACGAACCATGATGCGGCGATCCAGACGCTCGGCCAGTGCGTTCAGCCAGTCGATCGTCAGTCCGGCCCGTTTGCCGTAGGCTTGCACGACGACGCCGAAACCGTCCCAGCCAGCCAGCTCGTCCGTTTCCAGCACAGCGCGGATGACCTTGAGCGAAATGACAAGACGGTCCTGCTCTTCCGCGTCGATATTAAGGCCCATGCCCGCATTCTTGGCCATCAGCGCCAGTGCGCGAACGCGTGGCACCAGTTCAGTCAGCACGCGCTCTTCCTGAGCGACCTCGTAGCGCGGATGCAGCGCCGACAGCTTGATCGAAATACCGGGATTTTCTTCGACACTGCCCTTCGTACAAGCGGTCGCGATACGGCGGATGGCGGAGGCATAGGCTTCGAAATAGCGCTGCGCGTCCTCGGCTGTGCGGGCGGCCTCGCCGAGCATGTCGTAGCTGTAGGTGTAGCCCTTGGCCTCTTGTCCCTTTGCGCGGCTGAGGGCTTTATCGATGCTCTCACCGAGCACGAACTGACGGCCCATTTCCTTCATCGCGCGGCCAACGGCGGCACGGATGACAGGCTCACCCAGACGCTTCATCGCGCCGCGCATGACACCTGCCAGACCCGGCTTTTCATCGTCGAGGACGCGGCCCGTTAGCATCAGCGCCCAAGTGGACGCGTTCACCAAAGACGACGAGGCTTCGCCGAGGTGTTTGCCCCAGTCGGAAGGCGCAATCTTGTCCTCGATCAGCGCGTCGATGGTGTCAGCATCGGGAACGCGCAGCATCGCCTCGGCCAGACACATGAGAGCGACGCCCTCGCGGGTCGAAAGGCCATATTCGGCCAAGAAATGCTCCATCATCGTGGGGCGCGAGTCGTCGCGGATACGCTTCACCAGATCGGCACCGCGTTTTGCGATAGACCGGCGGGTGTCGCCGGACAAAGCCGCGCCTTCGATGAGGGAGGAAAGCAGCGCCTGTTCGTCAGCGAATTTGGCGTCGGTCGTGAAGTGGTCGAGGGACATAAGGTCCATGGCGGCAGTCCTGAAAAAACCGTTCTATCAGTTTCCTCTGTACACCCGCGACAGAAGTCATATCGACTTCAATTGATCATATATAGAAAAAATTGTACTGCATTTTGTTAATTTTGCAGTTCTATTTTTAAAAAATGATGAAATCACATAGGCAGATCGACTTCTATAAGATCGCGGATCGTCGAACTGTCAGGCTTCGTCAGGCTGCCCCACGTGCCGCGCACACGGCCGTCGGCACCGATCAGCACCTTGTTGAAATTCCAGCGCGGCTCGTACGCCGCATTCTGGCGGAGCCAAGCATAGAACGGATGCGCGTCCTCGCCCTTGATGTGGACGATGTCGGTCATGGGAATATCGAGGCCGAAGTTCAGTTGGCAGAACTGTTTAACCTCGCCGATATCGGCAAGCTCCTGATTGAAATCGTCCGACGGAGTCGCAACCACGAGCAACCCGCGATCCCGGTATTCGTCATAGAGCGCCTGCATGTTGTCGTACTGACCGGTAAATCCGCAGCGGCTGGCCGTATTTACCACCAGCACGGGCCGCCCCTTCCAGTCATCGGTATCCAGAAAGCCGCCATCGGCGCTGACAAAAGTGAATCTGGGAATAGGATTTTGCGTCACGTTGGCGAGCGCGGGCAGTGCCAGTGATGAAACAGCGGCAGTCATAAAAATACGGCGCGTCAGATGCATTGGCAGCTCCTTTTATGCGTCTAGTATACGCGCTGGGGCAGGCTTTTGTTTCATTTTTTCTACAATAAAGATTGCGAATTAATGATGCATCCCCTCGACTGAGGGGGGCTATTGTTTACGATTTCGCCAAAATTTCGTTACGGATCACGGCTTAGTGGTTCACCTAGGCATCAATCCGCTCCATACTGCGCAAAAAGCGACGACGCCGTCAGAGCAGTCGCGCGACAGCAGAATTGGGCAGGCAAACCATGGTGATCGCTTTGGAACGAGACGACGTTGACTACATCAAACCGGTCCGGACATTTCTCCTTCACTGGCTGAACGAACAGGTGGGCGAAAACGTCAAAGTCGTGCAGGTCGGCGCGAACGATGGCACCATGGCTGACCCGCTGTCCCCCGTCATCGGGCGCTTCAAGTGGAGCGGCCTCCTGATCGAGCCGGTCCCCCGCTATTTCGCTAAGCTGAGCGAGAAATACGCTGGCAACGAAAAGATGCACCTCAAGAACTTCGCCATCTCGAACGACGGCGGTACGGCGACGATCTTCCACCTGTCCACCAAGTTCGAGGCCGAATATCCCGGCTGGGCGCGCGGCCTTGCGTCCTTTGACCGCGAGCACATCGAAAAAGCGATTAAACCGCAGCACGTGGACTCGATCACTGTGCCTTGCCACCCGCTGTCGCAGATCCTCGAAGAAGCGGGCTTTAACGACGCGAACGTGCTGGTCGTCGACGTCGAGGGCGCCGAGAAGCTGGTGTTCTCGTCCTTCCGCTGGGCGCAGTTCCGCCCTTCTATCATCGAGGTCGAAACCCGCCACCTGCCGCCGAACCTGAAGAACTGGCTGTTCAACCACTTCCACCGTGGCGGCTATGATGTGTACGACTTCGGCTTTGACACTATCGCAATCCGTCGTGGTTGGTTACCTTCCTCATTGCGTCATCTGGTTGCGCTGACGCGTATGAACGAGTTCAAGGTTGAGCCACGTAAAGTCGACGCCGCATAAGGACGGGTAGTGCTCATTTTCGAAGGTGACAGGTTCGCAGTCCGTAAAACGCAGGGCAGCGGGAACGAAGAGAACTCAGGCGGTCCGGTCGTCGTGACATTTCCCCATGCCGGCGGTCCGACCATGGGCCGCGGTATCGCGTTCGGCGAGAATTTCCTGCGCGCCAAGGGGATCGACGCTTACCACGTTCTGAACGCTGAAGTGGACTGGTTCCAACATCCTCAGTTCTGGGATGCGATCGACGCCATCCGCGCCGACATCCCTGAAGACCGCGAAATCGTCACCTACGGCTCTTCGATGGGCGGCTATGGCGCGCTGCTTGCCTCTGGCCGTTTGAATGCCGCCCGCGTGCTTTCCATCGTTCCGCAGTTCTCGATCGACCGCAAAGTCGTCCCGTGGGAGCGCCGCTGGAAGGCTCATGCCGAGCGCATTGGCGATTTCAGCTACGATGTGGAGGCAGAGATCGCCGAGAACGCGCAGATCTATTCGCTGCACGATCCGCGCAATACGGACGAAGCGCAAATCTCGCTCTACCGCAAGCGCCCGAACTGGCACCAGTTTCGCTTGCCCTACTCGGGGCATACGCCGCTCATGCTGCTGCTTCAGGCGGGCGCGCTGTCGCGCTTCGTCACCAGCGCCATTGCCGGCGAGATCGACACCTCAGAATGGAACCGCACGCTGCTGGACGCGCGTCGCAACGGGCGTTCCTACTGGCGCGTCATCGCCATGCACGCAGTCCGTCTGCGCCGCACCGATTTCGCCTTTGAATGCATCGAACGCTTTGCCGACATGGGCGCGAGCGACGTAGAGCTGGAGACCGCGCTTGCGTCGATCCAGCGTGCACAGGAAAGCCAAGCCCTGCAAGCCGAACGCATGGCCGCTGTTGAGGCCCAGCGCGCGGAGCGTCAGGCCCGCTTGGCCGAAAAACTGAATAACACCTCGGAAGGAAGCCCGACATGAGCGGCTCGCGGACCATTATCGTTACCACCAAGAACGAAGGCCCGTTCCTGCTCGAGTGGATCGCGTACCACCGTCTGATCGGCTTCGATAACCTCGTGGTCTTTGCCAACGACTGCGAGGACGGCAGCGACAAGATGCTGGAGGCGCTCGATGCAGCCGGTATCATCCGCTACTTCGACAACTCCGAAACGCCCGAGGGTCTGCCCGCTGATCCGCAGAACCGCGCCTACCGCCGCGCCTTCGCGATGGATCACGTCAAGGAAGCCGAGTGGGCGATGGTCCTTGATGCGGACGAGTTCTTCAACATCCACGCAGGCGACGGCACGCTGGACGATCTGTTCGAAACCGTCGGAGAGGCCGATGTCATTTCGGGCACTTGGTGCGTCTACGGCAACTCGGGCATCGTGACCTATGCCGACGATCTGATTACCGACCAGTTCATCCGCTGCGCACCGAAAGACGTTCAGGTCTCCTTCCGCCATTTCGGGATGAAGACCATGTTCCGCCCCGGCCCTGTCCATCGCCTCGGCATTCACCGCCCGTTCCTGAAGGGTGAGTTCAAGCGCCCAGAAAAGCCGCTGCGTTGGCTGAACGGCTCGGGTCAGGACGTGACGCGGTTCTTCCGCGAGGCAGGCTGGGCCAACTCGCCCGCGAACAAGGGCTACGACCTCTGTCAGGTCAACCACTACATGATCAAGTCGAACGAGCTTTTCCTGATGAAGCGCTATCGCGGCACGGCGAACAGCGGCGACGCGGACCGGATCAACTTCTCTTACTACGACGATTTCAATTCGAACCACACCGAAGACGCCTCGATGCGCCGCTGGTCCGATCGCATCCGCGTCGAGATCGCGACCATCCGCAACATGCACCCCGAAATCGCGGCAGCGCATGATGCGTGCGTTGCGTTCTTCCGCCAGAAGATCGCCGCGCTGACCTCCGACCTCGAAAAGGCGGACAAAGAAGTCTTCGACAAACTGGTGAACCCCGAGAGCATCGCCGCTCAGATTGCCGCCGATGAAAAATGGGTGGCCGAGGCCCGCGCGAAGGCTGCCGCCCCGAAGCCGCAACCCAAGCCCAAGCCTGTAGCGCAAGACGACGACGCGGTTGAAGATGACGAGCCGACCGTCCCGCTGGCCGACGCAGCGCCGCAGTGGCTGGCCGACCTGCGCCGTTCGGAACACCGCCGCGGCTTCTATCACTCGGACGAAAAATTCGCCGCCAACTTCGTGTTGCGTGACAAGGAAAAGCTGGTCATCTCCTTCGACAACCTGTCGAGCGTGAACGAGGCCGCTTTGTCCCGCGAAAGCTGGGGCTATACGTTCTACCGCGCCGAAGGCTGGTCGCATCTCGGCGTCATGAGCTTCGAGGCGAACTGGTACCGCGATGCGAGCCTGTTCAACTGGATCGAAGGCATGGCACGTCAGGGCTTTTTCAAGCGCTTCAAGCGCGTTCTGCTGACGGGCACGTCGATGGGCGCCTATGCCTCGACCGCGTTTGCGCGCCTGATCCCCGGCTGCACCGTGCTCGCGTTCTCGCCGCAGTCGACGCTGGATACGAACCTTGTTCCTTGGGAGACCCGCTTCGGATCGGGCCGCAAGCAGGACTGGTCGGGCCGCTTTGCCGATGGTGCGCAGGCGCTGGAGCAAGCGGGCAACGTCTATATCCTCTACGATCCGCACTTCGAACAAGACCGCCTCCACGCCGAGCGCTATCAGGGCAAGAACATCGTACCGCTTGCGACGTGGTTCTCGCACCACAAATCGGCGCTCTTCCTACGCCGCGCCGAACTGCTAAAGCCGATCACGCGCGAGGCGATGGACGGCACGCTGACGCCGCAGTCGTACTATAAGATGTACCGCGAGCGCCGGAATTTGCCGTGGTACGTCAACGGGTTGACCGAAAAGGCGCTGGAGGCAAAGCACTTTGGCCTCGTCGGACACATGGCGCATGCGCTGGAACGTCAGGGACGTGTGCATCTGGCACGGTCGGTCAACGCGCGCTTGAACTCAGCGAAGTCGGGCAAGTGATTACCGTAGGACGCGGCGAAGGCCGTCCTGCACGCGTTTGAGCGGTTCCAGATAGAGCGCAGCTAGGTCGCTCGCCTCGGACTGAACCGCCGCGACACCTGTGTTCAGCGCCGCCACGACATGACCGTGCGCGTTGTACAGCGGCACTGCAATGGACCGCAGGCCGACCTCGACCTCTTGGTCGATCACCGCATAGCCATCGGTGCGGGCGGCTGCAAGCCGCTCCATGATCCGTTCAGGCTCCGTGACGCTTTGCACCGTGCGCGGCGTCAGGTCGGATGTGTCGATCAGCGCCCTCGCCTCTTCCTCGGGAAGCGCGGCGAGCAGCACCCGCCCCATCGATGTACAGTGCGCTGGCAGACGCGATCCGGGCATCAAGCCGATGGACATCACACGCCGCTGCGCTGCGCGGGCGAGGTAGACGATCTCCGTCCCGTCGAGGATCGAGACCGAGGTCGACTGACCGATCCGGTCGGACAACTGGTCGAGCCAAGGCTGGACCACCTGCGCCAACGGCAGCGACGCCAGCGCCCCCATCCCGAGCCGCAGAACACGCGGGGTCAAGGTGAAAAACTTCCCGTCATAGGCCGCATACCCCAGCTCGTGCAGAGTCAGCAGACAGCGCCGCGAGGTGGCACGGTCAAAGCCCGTCGCCTCTGCCACGTCGGCGATCGACAGCCGCGCGTGTTCGGCATTGAAGGCCTCGATAACCTTCAGCCCCTTGGCCAATGAGCCTATGAAGTCGGATTTGTTCGCCATGCGAACAGAAAAATCCGCGATACGAACAAAAGTCAATATGCGAACAGATTGCCTTCTCAACCCGATCAGGCGCGCGTAGCTTGCCGCCAATCGTGAGGAGATCCCGAATGGACAAGACTATCGCTACGCCCGCAGAGGCCGTGGCTGCGATCCCCGATGGCGCATCGGTGATGATAGGCGGCTTCGGTGGTTCCGGCGCACCGCTTGAACTGATCAAGGCGCTCGTCGAGCGTTTCAAGGAAACCGGCAGCCCCAAGAACCTGACCGTCGTCAACAACAACACCGGCAACGGCAAAGTCGGCCTCGCGGCGATGATCGAACTGGGCATGGTGAGCAAGATGATCTGCTCTTTCCCCCGCTCTGCCGATCCGCGTGCGTTCACCGAAGCCTATCTGGCTGGTGAGATCGAACTGGAACTGGTGCCCCAAGGCACACTGGCCGAACGTATTCGTGCCGGCGGCGCTGGCATCCCTGCGTTCTACACGCCGACCAGCTTCGGCACCGATCTGGCCGAGGGCAAGCCGGTCGCGGAATTCGACGGCCGCAAGTACGTGCAGGAACGCTGGCTCAAGGCCGACTACGCGCTGGTCAAGGCAGAGCTGGGCGACCCGCACGGCAACCTCACCTACCGCAAGGCCGCCCGCAACTTCGGCCCGCTGATGTGTACTGCCGCCGCGCAGACCATCGTGCAGGTTTCGCACCTCGTCGACGCAGGCACCATCGACCCCGAGGTCGTCGTGACCCCCGGTATCTTCGTCAATACGGTGGTCGAAGTCGTCAACCCCGCTCAGGAAGAGCTGCTGAACCGTGCCGAGGAGTCGTGGGTATGAGCATCGAGACCAAACTGACGAACGCCCAGATCGCATGGCGGGCAGCGCAGGACATTCAGGACGGCGCCTATGTGAACCTCGGTATCGGCTTTCCCGAAATGGTGGCGAAGTTCCAGCCCGAAGGCCGTCAGGCGATTTTCCACACTGAGAACGGTGTGCTGAACTTCGGTGAGGCCCCTGCTGCGGGGACCGAGGACTGGGATCTGATCAACGCGGGCAAGAAAGCTGTCACGCTCCGCCCCGGTGCGGCGTTCTTCCACCACGCGGACAGCTTCGCGATGGTGCGCGGCGGTCACCTCGACGTGGCGATCCTCGGTGCCTATCAGGTCGCGCAATCGGGCGATCTGGCGAACTGGTCGACCGGCAAGGGCGGCGTTCCGGCTGTTGGCGGCGCGATGGACCTTGTCCACGGAGCCAAGCGCGTGGCGGTCATCACCGATCACGTCACCAAAAAGGGCGAGCCGAAGCTGCTGAAGGAATGCACCATGCCGCTGACGGGCGTCGGCTGCGTGACCCGCGTCTACACCTCGCTCGCCGTGGTCGACATCGAGGACGGCCAATTCGTTCTGCGTGAAAAGCTGCCCACCGTGTCGATGGATGACCTCCAATCAGTGACGGACGCGGAGCTGCACATTGATGGCGATATTGCCGAACTGATCGTACCGGAGCTGTAAGATGACCGAAGTCTATATCTGCGACTACATCCGCACCCCCATCGGCCGTCTCGGTGGCTCGCTGGCGTCGGTGCGTGCCGATGACCTCGGCGCGATCCCGATCAAGGCCCTGATGGAGCGCAACGCCGGTGTCGATTGGGCTGCCGTCGACGAAGTCATCTACGGCTGTGCCAACCAAGCGGGCGAAGATAACCGCAACGTCGCCCGCATGTCCGCCCTGCTCGCCGGTCTGCCCGTCGAAGTGCCGGGGACCACGATGAACCGTCTTTGCGGCTCTGGCATGGATGCGGTGATCACGGCTGCCCGCGCGATCAAGGCAGGCGAAGCCGATCTGATTATCGCTGGCGGCGTCGAAAGCATGTCCCGCGCGCCCTTTGTCATGCCGAAGGCCGAGAGTGCCTACAGCCGTTCGAACGCGATCTACGACACGACCATCGGCTGGCGTTTTGTCAACAAGTTGATGGAAAAGCAGTACGGTGTGGATTCTATGCCCGAAACGGCTGAAAACGTGGCCGAAGATTTCAACGTGAACCGCGCCGATCAGGACGCCTTCGCTCTGCGGTCGCAGGACAAAGCCGCCACCGCGCAGGCGAACGGCCGTCTGGCGAAAGAGATCGTTCCGGTCGTGATCCCGCAGCGCAAAGGCGATCCGAAGGTCATCGATACTGACGAGCATCCGCGTGCGACCACGCTGGATGTGCTGGGGAAACTCAAAACCTTCGTCAAAGCGGACGGCACCGTCACCGCAGGCAACGCTTCGGGCGTGAACGATGGTGCGGCTGCGCTGATCATTGCCTCGGCGGAAGCGGCGAAAAAGCATGGTCTGACCCCGATTGCCCGCGTGCTTGGCGGGGCCACCGCTGGCGTTGCGCCGCGCATCATGGGCTTCGGCCCTGCGCCTGCGTCGAAGAAACTGATGGCACGCCTTGGCCTGCCGCAGTCCGACTTCGACGTCATCGAGCTGAACGAGGCTTTCGCATCTCAGGGCCTCGCCACGCTGCGTGATCTCGGCATTGCGGACGACGATCCGCGTGTGAATCCGAACGGCGGCGCGATTGCGCTCGGACACCCGCTGGGTATGTCCGGTGCGCGCATCACCGGCACCGCTGCGCTGGAAATGCTGGAAAACGGCGGCAAGCGGTCGCTGTCCACCATGTGCATCGGCGTCGGACAAGGTATCGCCATCGCGCTCGAGCGCGTATGATAAAAAAGGCCGCGCATAGAGCGCGGCCTTTTTCTTATTCGTCGATCGGACGGCGACGGAATTTCCGGTAGAGCTTGCGGTTCTTTCTCAGGAAGCTGTCGTAGACCAACCAGATCCCTCCGGCGTGGCGGCCTTTCAGGTAAACGGCCCCCGCCGTCCCCGAAATAATCGCGCCCAAAGTATCCACGATGATGTCTTTCATCGTGTCGGGCAGACCGGACTTCTGCATGTTTGTGCCGAAAAACTGGTCCATCGCGTATTCGAAAATCTCCCAGATCGCGCCGATGGACAGCGCCACGCAAGCGGACAGCAGGCCGATGGCCCACGGCGGCGCGGCATAGCGGTCGCCTTCGAACAGCATGAAGATGAACAGGAACGCGATTACGCCGAACGATAGCGCGGAGCTGAAGTGCAGTAGCGTGTCCCACCACCAGTATTTGTTATAGAAATCTTCGACTTCGCCCAAAAACAGCGTGGCAAAAACGAAGACAACGATGGCGACGATAAAGCTGCTGGGAAGGCGGATGCCCACGGCTTTTTCGAACAGGTAGGGCGCAAAGCTGATCGCAAGCGTCAGACCCGGAATGAAGACCTGTAACGGGCGACCGGACAGAACGGCAGTGACGCACTCGAACAGGAGAATGGCCTGTAGGATCATCACAATAATGGGCGGGCGGCGCATAATACCTCACAAATCAATTTAATGACCTACATAGAGCGTATGTCTGATACGTCATCACACCGTCTGCGTCTTGCGAGCTGGAATATCCGTGCGGGTCTGGGAACCGACCTGCGGCGGGACGCTTTACGTGCAATCAGCGGAATTTCTGCGCTGAAAGCGGATATTGTCGCGCTGCAAGAGGCCGACTTTCGGATGGGCCGCCGTCCGACGGCCCTGCCCAAGGATTCATTGATCGATCATACGGGGCTTTGCCCTGTCGAGCTGGCAGAGAACGATGTCTCGCTGGGTTGGCACGGTGTGGCGGTGCTGGCAAAGCCGCATATCAAGGCGGTCGATATCCACCGCTTGCCTCTGCCGGGGCTAGAGCCGCGCGGTGCATCGGTCGTCGATTTCGACATCGGCCTACGTGTTGTGGCAGTGCACCTCGGCCTTTTGCGCCGCGACCGCCGTGCGCAGCTGGGGCATATTCGCGAATATCTGGATGATCTGGAGTGGATGCCTACGGTGATGATGGGTGACTTCAACGAATGGCATCAGTCGAAGGGGTTCGAACGCCTCGACGGGTTCACCGTCCTTGCGCCGGGAGGCCGGACCTATCCATCGCGTATGCCCGTGGCGCCGCTGGACCGGTTTGCGCATAACGATTGCTGCACCGTCCATCCCCTGCCCGTTCCGCGGTCTCCCAGCGGGCCGAAGGCATCGGACCACCTGCCGATCCTCGTGGAGGTCGAAATTCATAAAAAGGCAGGCCACGCGCAGATGCCGCCCGAAGAGCGCGTCACGCAAAGCCACCTCGCCTAAGAAAAAGCCCCGCATGAGCGGGGCTTTTGTCTGTTAGCAGTACTGGTTGACCAGATTTTCGAGCCGTTCCTGACGGCCCGACTTGGCCTTCGGATTGATGTTGTCCGCCAGCACCTTGTCGTGGATGGCGTCCAGATCGGAGGACTGCATGTCCTTGCCGAAGTCGGTGTCCCAACCGGCATAGCGCTCGTTGCGCAGCTCTTCGAGCTTGCCGTCTTCGAGCATCTTGGCAGCGGCTTTCAGACCGCGCGCGCAGACATCCATTGCGCCAGCGTGACCGAGGATCAGATCTTCGGGGTCGATCGACTGGCGACGGACCTTGGCGTCGAAGTTGGTGCCGCCGGTGGTGAAACCGCCAGCCTTGAGCACTTCGTAGTAGGCCAGCGCGACTTCCGGAACGTTGTTCGGGAACTGGTCGGTATCCCAGCCCGACTGGTAGTCGTTGCGGTTCATGTCGATCGAACCGAGGATGCCGAATTCGCGGGCCATCGCCAGTTCGTGCTCGAACGAATGACCGGCCAGAATGGCGTGGCCCTGTTCGATGTTCATCTTCACTTCGTTCTCGAGGCCGTATTCCTTGAGGAACGCGAAGACGGTGTTCACGTCGTAGTCATACTGGTGCTTCGACGGCTCCTGCGGCTTGGGCTCGACGAGGATCGCGCCTTTGAAACCGACCTTGTGTTTGTAGTCGACGACCATGCGCAGCATCCGCGCCATGTTCTCGCGCTCGCGCTTGAGGTCGGTGTTCAGCAGGGTCTCGTAGCCTTCACGGCCGCCCCAGAGGACATAGTTCTCACCGCCCAGTTTGTGGGTCGCGTCCATGCAGGTTTTGATGGTCGCTGCCGAATAGGCGAACACTTCCGGATCGGGGTTGGTCGCCGCACCGGACATGAAGCGGCTGTTGGTGAACAGATTCGCCGTTCCCCACAGCAGCTTCGTGCCGGTCTGCTCCATCTTTTCGCCGAAGTAATCGACGATCTCGGACAGGTTGGAACTGCTTTCTGCAAAGGTCGCGCCCTCGGGACGCACATCCGCATCGTGGAAGCAGAAGTACGGTGCCTGCAGGATCGAGAACATCTCGAACGCAACATCGGCCTTCAGCTTGGCCAGATCCATTTCGGAGCCGAACCACGGACGCTCGAAGGTGCGGCCACCGAACGGGTCGCCGCCTTCCCACGCGAACGAGTGCCAGTAGGCAACTGCGAAGCGCAGGTGGTCTTTGAGCGTCTTGCCCATCACTACTTCATCGGGATTGTAGTGACGGAAAGCGAACTCGTTATCCGTCTGGGGTCCCTCGTAGGTGATCTGCGGAATACCTTTGAAAAAGTCAGTCATCTCTCATGTCCTAGTTAAGCCCCTTAAGAGCTTTGTAAGCGTTCTGGTAACGCTGATGGGCGGCGTCAAAGTCGCCCTTGAGTTCCGGAACGGGGTCGATCGTACGTTCAATGGTGGGCAGCGTGGCGATTTCGGCGCCCGCACCCGTTGCGGCCATCATGCCCAGACGAGCAGCGCCGAAAGCACCGCCGAAGTCGCCTGCGACAGGCAGATGGACGGGCATACCGAGCGAGGTCGCAATAGCCTGCACCCAGTAATCCGATTTCGAACCGCCACCGACAGCGAGCAGACGCTCGATCTTGGTGCCGGTCGAGGTGAGCGCGTCAAAGCTGTCCTTGACCGCATGGGTCACGCCTTCGAGCACCGCGCGGACCATCGTGTGCTGGTCGGCGTTGTGGTCTAGATGCAGGAAGCTCGCGCGGATTTTCGCGTCGTTGTGCGGGGTCCGTTCACCGCCGAGGTACGGCAGGAACAGCGCACGGCTCGGCGCCTGAAGGTCGCCCAGCGCGCCGGTCAGCGCGGCAGGCTTCTGGCCCAGCACCTTGGCGAACCAGTTCATCGCATCGGCGGCCGCAAGGATCACACCCATCTGGTGCCACGTATCAGGCAGCGCGTGGCAGAAGGTGTGAACCGCCGAAGCAGCGTCAGGCTGGTAGCTGTCGGATGCTGCGAAAAGCACGCCCGACGTGCCGAGCGACACAAACGCATCGCCCGATTTCACCACGCCTACGCCCACGGCGCTGGCCGCGTTGTCACCGCCGCCACCGGCGACGACGACGTTTGCGGGCAGGCCCCACTTCGACGCGAGTTCCGCACGGACGTTGCCCGATGCTTCGGAGCCTTCGACGAGGCGCGGCATGTGCTCGCGGCCCAGATCGGTCGCAGCAAGCAGCGTGTCCGACCAGTCGCGCGCACCGGTATCGAGCCACGACGTACCGGCGGCATCGGACATTTCAGCCACGTATTCGCCGGTCAGGAAGTAGCGCAGGTAGTCTTTGGGCAGCAGAACCTTCGCGACCTTCATGAAGGTGTCGGGTTCGTTGTTCTTCACCCATTCCAGCTTGGGAGCGGTGAAGCCCGGAAACACGATATTGCCGGTCAGGTCGCGGAACAACGGATTGGCATCCATCGCTGCGGCTTCGACAGCCGAACGGGTGTCATTCCACAGGATGCAGGGACGCAGGACTTCGCCAGCGGCATCCAGAAGGGTCGCACCGTGCATCTGGCCCGAAAGGCCGATAGCGCGGACGCCCGACATGTCTACCTTGGAAGCGAGGGCGCCCATGACGTCCTCGACAGCGGCGATCCAATCTGCCGGAGCCTGCTCCGACCAGCCGTCGTGCGGACGGCTGACGGTCAGAGCTGCATTGGCTTCGGCCAGAATGGTCTGGTTATCGTCAATGACGATACCCTTGAGACCAGACGTTCCCAGATCCAATCCGATGTACATTGCTATGCTACCTCTCGCTTAGGGTTCTTGCCGAGAATGATCATCGAAAGGATGTCGTCCTCGGTCACATCTTCCACACGTTCCGTGCCGACCATCTGCCCGTTCTTCATCACGGACACACGGTCACACAGATCCATCATCTCCCGCGTATCGTGGCTGATGAGGAAAATGCCAAGACCCTGAGCTTTCAGTTCTTTAATAAGGTCAGCAACCATTGCCGTTTCATGCACACCAAGGGCGGCGGTAGGCTCGTCCATGATGAGAATTCGGGCATTGAAGTAGACCGCACGCGCAATCGCGACCGACTGGCGCTGACCGCCCGAAAGGGCCGAAACCGGCTCTTTCAGTTTGCGGAAGTTGGGGTTGAGGCGCGCCATGATCTTGCGCGTCTCGGCTTCTTGAAAGCTGTCGTCGACAAAGCCCATCGCATCGACCTTCTCGCGGCCAAGGAACAGGTTGGATGCCGCGTCGAGGTTATCGGCCAGCGCGAGCGTCTGGTAGATCGTCTCGATGTTGAAGTCGCGGGCATCGCGGGGCGACGCGATGTCGGCCTTCTTGCCGTCGACATAGATCTCGCCGGAGTCGGCCTTGTAGGCGCCCGACAGGATCTTGATCAGCGTCGATTTACCCGCTCCGTTGTGACCCAGAAGGCCCACGACTTCGCCCGGATAGAGCGAGAGGGAAACGTGATCGACCGCTTTGATACCACCAAAAGCGATGGAGATGTCACGCATTTCGACAAGCGGGGTGCCATTGTAATCAACAGTCATGGTCTTGGCTCCTTACTTGCGCGCACTGCGATAGCGGTTGTCGAGGAAGACGGCGAAGGCGAGGACCACACCGACGACGACCTGCTGGATCGCACTGTCGAAACCGATGAGGATCATGCCGGTCTGGAGCGACTGCATCACCAGCGCACCAAGGATCGCGCCGTAGATTGTGCCCACACCGCCAGCGAGGCTGGTGCCGCCGATAACGGCTGCCGCGATGACGTAGAGTTCGTCGAACTGGCCCAGCGCGTTGGTCGCTGAGGTCAGACGGGCCGAGGAAACCACACCGGCCAGCGCGGCGAGCGTGCCCATCAGTGCGTAGATTTTCACGGTCATCATGTTGACGTTGATACCGGCGAGCTTTGCCGCTTCGGGGTTGCCGCCGATGGCGAAGACATAGCGACCGAAACGGGTGCGACGTGCGAGGATCGTCATGCCGATGGCAACGACCACAAGGATCAGAACCGGAATGGCAAAGCCGTGGCTGATGAACAGGCCCTCTTCGGGGATCGTGATGTTGTTCGCTTCGGCGTAGCGACGGACGATACCGCGCGGCCAGCCGTAGGCATTGACCAGAAGAACTGCACCGATGACCGCGCCGCAGGTCAGCGCGGCCACAACGACTTCGGCCCAGACGGGACGGACGTGGAAACCGTAGGTCTCGCGGCGCTTGCGGCCTTTGACGAGCATCCACAGGATCACAGCACAAGCGACCAGACCGACGGCCCAGCTGCCGGTGCTACCGATAGCGCCGTAAGGTCCACCGCCGAGCAGCGCAAAGGTGCTATCGACCGGAGAGATCGTCTCGCCGCGGGCAACAAGGAACGCCGCACCGCGCCAGACCATCAGGCCGGCAAGCGTCACGATAAAGGACGGAATTTCGAGGTAAGCGATCAGGAAACCGTGGAAGGCGCCGATCATCGCGCCAAGGATCAGGCCGCAGATGACGGTGATGATCCAGATCGCAGGATGGCCGAGGCCAAGGTACTGCGGTAGGATATCGACCTGAATGACGCCCATGACGATCGCGCAAAAGCCGAGGATCGAACCGACCGAGAGGTCGATGTTACGCGTCACGATCACGAGCACCATGCCCGTTGCCATGATGCCGATCGACGCCGTTTGCACCGAAAGGTTCCAGAGGTTGCGCGGCGTGAGGAACGCGCCGAAGCCGTTGACGATCGCACCGTAGAGGTGGAAGCCCAGCCAGATCAGCAGCAGCGCGCCGACCATGCCCAGAAGACGGGGATCGATTTCGGTGACGCGCAAGAAGCGGTTGAAGGCACCTTCGTTGGATGTGCCGGAGGTCGAGGCATTTGCCCCGGATGCAGATGAGTTTTCGGTGGTCATGTCCTCGGTCCGTGCTGGTCGCTCTGGTGTGCAGAGGGGCGTTCGGCGAAATGAGACTGGTCCGTGCGGATCATTGCCGTCACGGAGCGCCTGAGAGGCGGAGGTCGTCGGCACCGCCCCTTTCGGAGCGGTACCGGTTATTGCGGATCAGTGATTACTGGCAGGCAGCAACGCTATCCATCGCACCTTCGCAAGCCTGCTCTTTCGAGATGTGGCCAGCGTCGATAACAACGTCGAGGTTGTCGACGGTTACCGGGGTCGGATCGAGGAAGATCGCGGTCATTTCAACGCCGTTGGCGCCGCCCGACCATGCTTCTGCGCCGTCTACGTCTGCCATTGCAGTGCCGTTTGCGAGAGCAGCAGCGATGTTACCGGCAGCCGAACCCAGAGCGCGCGAGTCTTTCCAGACCGAAACGGTCTGGGTGCCGCGGGCAACGCGGTTCAGAGCAGCAAGGTCGCCGTCCTGACCACCAACCGGGATCACCATACCCTGCGCTTGCAGAGCAGCGATAACGCCGCCGGCCATGCCGTCGTTTTCAGCCAGAACCGCGTCGACGTTGTTGTCGTTGGCGGTCAGGATCTGCTCCATGTTCTTCTGGGCGTTGTCCGGCTTCCAGCCGTCGGTGAAGCTTTCACCAACGATGGTGATGTTGCCAGCTTCGACGTCGTCGCCGATGACTTCCATCATACCTTCGAGCAGGAACAGCGCGTTCGGGTCACCCTGGTCGCCTTTGATGATGGCGAAGTTGCCGTCCGGCTGGGCTGCGGTGACGGTTTCAGCGATGATGCGGCCGACGCCCTTGTTGTCGAAGGTCAGGTAGAAGGCGCGCTCGTCTTCGATCAAACGGTCGTAGCCGACAACCGGAATGTCTTCGTTCGAAGCCATATCGATAGCCGGGCCGATGGCGTCCTTGTCGACCGACAGGATGACCAGAGCGTCAGCGCCCTGAGCGATCAGAGCTTCGACGTCGGTCAGCTGCTTGGCTGCCGAGTTCTGAGCGTCCGAAGAAATGTAGGTATCGCCGTTGGCTTCGATTGCAGCCTTCATCGCGGCTTCGTCGGTTTTCCAGCGCTCTTCCTGGAAGTTCGACCAGCTAACGCCGATGGTGAGACCTTCGGCCATTGCAGCCGAGTTGAAACCGGCCACTGCAACCGCAGCGGCGATGATGTATTTATTCATGATTTCCTCCCAAAGGTTTCCACATCGCAGTGCGACGCAGATGCCGGACGTTGATCCGACACCATCAACCATGGCGAATTATATTCAGTTGTCAAAATAAAATTTTCGTTCAGGGATCAAATTTTTAGCTTTTCACTTGGGAAGTCCTGCAAATCATGATTAGATTCGGGATCAGGAGGACGTCTCTGCTGGAGGAGTGGAGATAAATACTTCAAGGAATGAAAAATGTATGACCGGCCCGCTGACGCGATGCCCGCACCCGATGATTTTCCTAAGGGATGCGGCCCGTTGCTTGCTTCGAGTGGATATGACGCGACCCCGTTGCGCCAGAAAGTCTTCGAACATGTGCGTGCATCAGGCCGTGCCGCGCGCGCCGATGTGACCCGCGCGCTGGGAATCAGTGCCGGATCGACGACCGCGGTCACTTCTGACCTGATCTCCACCGGATGGCTGCGCGAGGTCGAAGGCACCCCCCGCGAGTCGGGCCGTGGCCGCCCTCCTGTCGCGCTCGAGGTTGTGGCAGAGACCCACTACGTCATCGGCATCAAGCTTTCGGACGAGAATCACACTGCCGTTCTGACGGACCTCGCGGGGAACCAGCTCGCCGATGCGACACTCCCTACCCCGCCCGTTCGAAAGACGCTCGACCAGCTTTTGGCGGAAACCGAGCAGCTGATCATGGCCCTCCTCACCCCGCGCGGCATGAAGGTCCGCGAGGTTTCGGCCATCGGCATCGGGATTTCGGGCCTGTGCGACAACACCTCGGGCATCGTCCACTGGTCGCCGCTGATGCTGGAGAACGACATCGAATTCCGCGCGGCGTTCGAAGAACGCTTCGACGTGCCCGTCCATCTGGACAACGACGCGAACGTCCTGACGCTGGCCGAGCTGTGGTTCGGCGCGGGGCGGTCACGGTCCGAATTCGCGGTGGTCACGATCGAACACGGCGTGGGTATGGGGCTGGTACTCAACAACCGCCTCTATCGCGGTACGCGTCGCATGGCGCTCGAGCTGGGGCATATGAAGGTCCAGCTCGACGGGGCGCTATGCCGTTGCGGTCAACGCGGCTGTCTGGAGGCGTATCTCGCCGACTATGCGCTGGTACGCGAGGCCTCCACCGCGCTTGGCCGCAACACCCGCAACCTGCAAAGCCCGCATGCCATGCTGGAAACCCTGTACGGTCAGGCGCAGGCGGGCAATCAAGCGGCACTGACGATCTTCCGCCGTGCAGGGCGCTACCTCGCCCTCGGGCTCGCGAACGTCGTGCAGCTGTTCGATCCGGGGCTGATCATCGTGTCGGGCGAACGGATGCGCTACGAATACCTCTACGCCGACGAGGTGATGAGCGAGACGCGCGATCTGATCCTCTTTAACGGCCCGCCCGAATGCAAAATCGAAACCCACGCGTGGGGCGACCTTGTGTGGGCACGCGGCGCTGCTGCACTGGCACTATCCGAAATCACTGCCGCTGCGCTGGGAGGCCAGTCATGATCCGCACCCTGCCCCTGTTGCTTCTGGCGACGAATGCCGTTGCCGATCCCGCGTTCGAAAACCACTCGGACGCGCTGACCGAGCACGCCTATGTCGGCGGGTGGGAGCATTTCGTGGGTGGCGGTGTTGCTGTCTTTGATTGCAACGGCGACGACCTGCCCGATTTCTTTGCCGCTGGCGGGGACAATCCCGCGAGCCTCTTCGTCAATGACGGCGACTTCGCGTTCCATGACGGCACCCTGCCCGAGATGCTGCACACCACCGGCGCCTACCCGCTCGACATCAATGCTGACGGCTGGATGGACCTGTTCGTGCTGCGCGCCGGTCCGAACATCGCGTTGAAGGGCGGCCCCGATTGTAGCTTCACCGACGCGACTTCCGAATGGGGCATTCCCGACGGCGGCGAGGCGTGGTCCACCGCCTTCACCGCATGGTGGGAGGATGAAGAGCGCCCCGTGATGGCCGTCGGAAACTACGTCGACCGCGCCAATCCGGACGGTCCGTTCTTTGCCTGCGATACCAACGCGACCCTGCGCCCTGAGAGCGATGGATACGTGAGCGAGACGCTGGAACCCGGGTTCTGCCCCCTCTCCATGCTGGCCGCCCGCGATGCGCGGGGCCGCATGACGCTGCGCCTGTCGAACGATCGCCAGTACTATGTGCGCGGCGGATGGGAGCAGATGTGGGACATCGCGGACCGCCGTTTCCTCACCGAAGAGGACGGTTGGAAGAAGCTGTCGATCTGGGGAATGGGCATCGCGAGCCGCGACCTCGATAGCGACGGCAAGGACGAGGTGATGCTGACCTCGATGGGCGACAATGTCCTCAGCTTTGCCCAAGGCGACGGCACCTACGCCGCCGCCCGCTACGACATCGGCACCTACGCGCAAATCCCGTTCGACGGCTCGGACGGGCGTCCGTCGACGGGCTGGCACGCGCAGTTCGGCGATATCGACAACGACGGGCTGGACGATCTGTTCATCGCCAAAGGCAACGTCGACCAGATGCCGACCAACGCGATCCACGACCCCAACAACCTGCTGATGCAGCAGGCAGACGGACACTTCGTCGAGAAAGCGGATGTTGCGGGCGTTGATACGACCGACCGTTCTCGCGGCGCGGCGCTGGCGGATTTCGACCTCGACGGGCGGCTGGATCTGCTGGTCCTGAACCGCCGCGCTCCGCTGGAGATTTACCGCAATGTCACCGAAGGCACGGGCCACTGGCTGTCCATTGCGCTGGAGCAGGAAGGCGGCAACCGGAACGCCATCGGCGCGCAAGTGACCGTCACCGCAAACGGCGTGAGCCGCACCCAGCAGGTGACTGTCGGCGGCGGCCATGCGGGCGGTCAGGCGTTGCCGCTCCACTTCGGTCTGGGCGATGCGGCGGAGGCAGAGGTCACGGTGACTTGGCCGAATGGCACTGAAAGCACCACCTTAGCCAAGGCCGATAGACCTCTGATCATCCAGCATTAATTCGCGACAGGCAGACCGCTCGGCACGGTGGCCGGAACACCCATCCGGCCGCTTTTCGCGACGGGATCGGTGAGTGCGCCAAGGAACGCGACAAGCTCTGCAATGTCGCTTTCGCTGAGCTCGACCGTGGGCATTGCGTTGGCGGCAATGATCGCCTCGACCTCTGCCGGATCGTCCATGATGCGCCAATCGGACACCTCGAGCGCGGGCAGCATCGCCTGCGAACGGTCGTAGTTTTCGAGCGCGGCAACCGGATCGGCGTGGGCCTCGATGAACCCTTCGAGCGTCGCGTAAGCCCCTGCGTGACCGTAGGGCGCAGTCAGTTCCACATTGCGCAGCGACGGGGTGCGGAACGCATAGAGGTTCGCCGGATCGCCCGTCACACGGAAGCGGCCTTCGTCCCGCGCGTGGGTCTCGAACCGCGCACCCTTGCCCGGTCCGATCTGCGGCTGGCCGGTCGCATGGAACTGCTGGTCGGTCTGGAATTTGCCCGAGTGGCAGGACGCGCAGCCCGCGTCGCCGTAGAACAACTCCATCCCCGCCATCGCATCGGCGGACAGCTCGCCCTCGCCCCGCAGATAGGCGTCGAACGGCGACGTATCGGAGCGCCATTCGTGCGCCATGAACGCGGCGATCGCGTTGGAGATGTCGGTGAATCCGATCTCCTGCGCCTCAAGCCCGTAGACGTCTTTGAAGCGGTCGGCATATGCGGGAATCTCCGCCACGCGGCGCGAGATCAGATCCCATGCACCGCCCTCTGCCGTCAGTGTGCCGAGTCGCACGGCCTTGGCCACTTCGTTCTCGGAATAATGGCCGGCCATTTCGTCTGGGCTGAGCACGGGGAACATCGTTTGCGCCGACAGAATCGAGTCGAAACCCGCGACCATTTCCTCGTCCAGCGGGGTTCGCAGACCACCGGGACGGTTCGGGTCTTCTTCGACGCGGCCATCATGGAAAAGTCGTGTGAATTCATGGGCACCGAGGTTGAAAAGCGCCTGCGCATTACGCGGGACACGCTGCTCGGGCAGGTTCTCCTGATCGGCCAGACGGTCCATACCCAGACCATGCCCGCCGTCCCCCAAGGGCAGCGACAAGCCATCGCCCGTGCCATGCTTGGGATGGTGGCAGGTGGCACAGGACACCTCGCGATTCCCCGAAAGAACGGGATCGTAGAACAAAAGCTGCCCCAGAGCGGCTTCGTCCATGTTCACAGGCGCAAAATCGCTGTCGATCACAGGATCGGGAAGCCCGTCCGCAGCCCAAACAGCACCGCCGAGCATGACCAGCAAAGCGCTGATTCCAATGGATTCCCGCATTTTTTCCTCCCTGCGTCCCGCGCCTATCATCGCTGTATGGGGCGCAAGGTCAACGCCTCACTGCCCATCAGAATATTTGACGAACAGAGCGACTCGAATTAGAACAAAAGAAGAACATTGGACGAGAACATGACACATCCCTGCCCCGACGAACCCACATTGTCCGAAGTCTTCTGCAACCGCGCGATCGACGCTGCGCCGGTCGGTTTCGTGCTGGCGCATATCAAGTCGGACAAGCCCGTTTTGTGGATTCAGGACCGCATTTCCCGCAAGGAATCGGGCCGCCCCTACATGCCCGGAATGCTCCGCCCGATGGAGATCGTGTATGTGGACGCCAAGCGCCCCGTCGATGTCCTCTGGGCGATGGAGGAAGGGCTAAACTGCTCCGGTTTCGGCGCGGTTCTGGGGGAAATTTGGGGCGACCCGCAGGTACTGGATTTCACCGCCACCAAACGTCTGGCCCTGCGCGCCGAACGTCACGAGGTTCCCGGCTGGATGATCCGCCGTTCCGCCCAGCCCAACCTGAGTGCCGCGCGTAACCGCTGGCGCGTCGCCTCGCTGCAATCGCTGCGTCACCCGTGGAATGCCCAAGCCCCCGGCACCCCCATGTGGGAGGCCGAACTGTTCCGCAGCCGCAACGGAAAGACGGGTCGCTGGGTTGTGAAATACGAAAACGAAAACATGCACTTCGAGCATGGAATTGAAGCAGACGCCCACACCTTCGCCAACGGAGCGATCCAATGACGACCGCCCCTGACATGAGCAAACCCCGCCGCATTCTTTCGGTTTACCTGCCCCGTTTCGGAATGGAGCATTGGGAAATCCGCGCCCGCCGCCGCGGCGAAACGCTGGACTCTGAAAAGCCCTGCGCTCTGGGCCTCGACACCCCGCGCGGCCCCGTCGTCCATGCGGTCAATCCCGCCGCCGAAGCCCAAGGTATCCATGCAGGCGCCCGCGTGGTGGACATGCGCGCACTATGCCCCGACCTGCGGATGGAACACGCGGACCTACACGCCGAAAAACACGCCCTCGAACGCCTGATGCTCTGGTCCCGCCGCTGGGCGCCGTGGTCCGCGATTGATGGCAAGGGCGGCCTCGTGCTGGACGTGACCGGCTGCGCGCACCTCTTCGGCGGAGAGGACGGCTTCCTGCGCAAGGTCGAGGCCGACCTCGCCCGCGCGGGCATGACCTGCCGCCTCGCCATCGCCCCGACGCACGGCGCCGCATGGGCGCTGGCCCGCTACGGCACAGGCGCCGCGATCTGCCACGACGTGATGGACGGCCAACTCGCGGCGCTTTCTGTCCGCGCGCTGCGCATCGCAGGCGAAACCGTCACCCTGCTGAACCGCCTCGGCCTCAAAACCATCGGTGATCTTCTGGCAACACCGCGCGTGCCGCTCACCCGCCGTTTTGCCCGCAATGCGCTGGAAGAAAACCCGCTGATGCGGTTGGACCAGATGACAGGCAAACTCGCCGAGCCGCTGACCGCCCCCAAGGATCCGCCGCGTTTCGTGGTGCAATCGCGACTGGCCGAGCCTGTTCAGGATCCGACCGAATGGATTCCCCAGCTGGCCGAGGAACTCTGCACCCATCTCCATGACGAAGGCAAAGGCCTCCGCCGTGTGCACCTCACCGTCTACCGCACCGATGGAGAGGTCTCTTCCGTCACCTGCGCCACCAGCCAAGCCACCCGCGACCCAAAGCACATCGCCCGCCTCTTCGACGGAAAGCTCGAGAGCATCGATCCAGGTTTCGGTTTTGACCTGATCACGCTGATCGGGTCGGCCAACGAACAGATCGGCACGCGCCAGACGCGGCTCGACCGCAAACCCGATCACTCAGAGGCAACGGCGCGAACCATCGATAGGCTCATCGCCCGCTTCGGCCCGCCCGCCGTCCTGCGCCCCAAGCACACCCCGCGGCACATGCCCGAACGACAGGAACACTGGCAAACGGCGCTGGCATCCGATGCCTACCCCACACCGATCAACCTGCAACGCCCCTGCCGCCTGCTCGAGCACCCCGAAGAAATCAGGGTGCTCTATGCCGTTCCGGAAGGCCCGCCCGCACAGTTTTCTTGGCGCAAGCTAGTCCACAGGATCAACCGCTACGAAGGCCCCGAACGGATTGCCCCCGAATGGTGGAATGACCGCGCCTCGAGCCGCATCCGCGACTACTACCGGATCGAGGAACAATACGGCCTGCGCCTCTGGATCTACCGCAACGGGCTCCTCAACGACGGACGCGGCTTCGATCCCCTGTGGTTCATGCACGGCCTGTTCCTCTGATGAGCGCCGCGCTCTTCATTCTGACCCAAATACCTTGGGGGAGGCCGCAGGCCGGGGGCAAAGCCCCCAACGCCGGACGGGAGCCGTCCGGCATTTTCGGTGGCCGCCCTACCGGCGGCATTCGGGGGCTCTGCCCCCTCTTGACCCTATCGGGCCAATTCACCCCCGAGGTATTTTTATCAAAGTGAAAAGGACGATGCTGTGCCTGAAGTGGAAAAGCATCATCCCAAGCACTCACTTCCGGAAGATGTCACCTATACTCCCCATCCCAAGTCGGTTTTCGTCGAACTCGGCCTGACGTCCTGCTTTTCGTTTCTGCGCGGGGCGTCCGACGGGAGCGAGATTGCGCACGCTGCGTGGAGCGAGGGATATGACGCGATCGGGGTGGCCGACCTCAATACGCTCGCCGGCGTTGTCCGCGTTTATACAGAGACCGAGAAAGCCTGCGTGAAGGCGCTCGTGGGTTGTCGGATCGCGCTTCACGAGGGTGACCAGTTCCTCGTTTATCCGCGCGACCGCGAGGCTTACGGGCGGCTGTCCGCCCTTCTGTCCAAAGGCAAGCGACAGACGGTAGATGGCGCATGGCAGGCCAAGGGAGATTGTCACATCACCCTCGCCGATCTGAAGGCCGCTGCCGAAGGCATGATCCTGATCGCTGTACCGCCTAACGATATCGTGCATTGGCAAGTCCGGCTCGGGCGGCTGAAACGAGCGCTTCCCCAATTGTCCCATCTTGCGGCGGCGTATCTCTATCGCGGCGATGACAAGGCGCGGCTCAATCAACTGGATCAGATCGCGCGGCGGAACGGGATGTGCCTGATGGCGACGAACGATGTGCTGTATCATGCGCCGCACCGCCGTCCGCTTCAGGACGTGATGAGCTGTATCCGCGAGAAGGTGAAAATCACCGAGGCGGGCTTCCTTCTGGAGCCGAATGCGGAGCGCCACCTGAAATCTCCGGCCGAGATGTGCCGCCTGTTCGCCGAGTGGCCCCATGCTATTCACGCGACGCGAGAGATCGCGGACAGCATCACCTTCGATCTGCGCCAGTTGTCCTATGAGTATCCACGCGAGGTTGTGCCCGAAGACAAAACCCCGCAGAGCCACCTCGAAGACCTCACGTGGCAGGGCGCCGAATGGCGTTATCCTGACGGTATTCCGGAGGAGACGCGACGGACGCTCGAAAAGGAACTGCGGATGATCGAGAAGCTCGACATCGCTCGGTATTTCCTGACGATCCATGACATCATCTGCTTTGCCCGCCACGACTGCTCGCCCCCTATTCTGTGTCAGGGGCGCGGGTCTGCCGCGAACTCTGCCGTGTGCTATGTTCTCGGGATCACGGCGGTCGATCCCGCGCAGCACCAGCTTCTGTTCGAGCGTTTCATCAGCGAGGAACGCAAGGAGCCACCCGATATCGACGTCGACTTCGAGCACGAACGGCGCGAGGAGGTCATCCAACACATCTACAGCAAATACGGGCGCGATCGCGCGGGGCTGTGCGCCACGGTGATCCACTACCGTCCGCGCTCGGCCATCCGCGAGGTGGGCAAGGTCATGGGCCTTTCGGAGGATGTGACCAACGCCATTGCGCGCACCGTTTGGGGATCGTGGGGGACCGACATCGGTGAGAAGCATCTGAACGAGGCGGGCCTCAACCTGTCCGACCCGCTGCTGCGCCGCACGATCATCATTGCCCGCCAACTGATCGGAATGCCGCGCCACCTGTCGCAGCACGTCGGCGGCTTTATCCTGACCGAACGCCCCCTGACCGAGACGGTCCCCATCGGCAACGGTGCGATGGCGGACCGCAGTTTTATCGAGTGGGACAAGGACGACATTGACGCGCTCGGCATCCTCAAGGTCGACATCCTCGCGCTGGGGATGCTGACCTGCATCCGCAAATGTTATGACATCATTTCAGCGCATTACGACCGGCACTTCACCTTGGCCACGACACCCAAAGAGGACCCGCGCGTCTACCAGATGCTCTGCCGCGGCGATAGTGTTGGCGTGTTTCAGGTCGAGAGCCGCGCGCAGATGAACATGCTCCCGCGTCTGCGTCCGCGTGAATTCTACGACCTCGTGGTAGAGGTCGCCATCGTCCGCCCTGGCCCCATCCAAGGCGACATGGTCCACCCCTATCTCAAACGCCGCAACGGCGAGGAGCCGATCATCTACCCGTCCCCCGCGCCGCCCCACAATGCGGACGAGTTGCGCAACATCCTCGGGCGGACCTACGGCGTGCCGATCTTTCAGGAACAAGCGATGAAAATCGCGATTGAAGCAGCGGAGTTCTCTCCGGCCGAAGCGAACGAGCTGCGCAAAGCGATGGCCACGTTCCGCAGTCGCGGCACCATCGAGAAGCTACAGGACAAAATGGTCGGCCGCATGGTGCGCCGCGGCTATCAGGAAGACTTCGCCCGCCGCTGCTTTGACCAGATCAAGGGCTTTGGCGAATACGGCTTTCCCGAAAGCCACGCCGCCAGCTTTGCCCAGCTGGTCTATGTATCGAGCTGGCTGAAATGCCATTATCCGGCGGCCTTTTGCGCCGCCCTGCTGAACTCGCAACCGATGGGCTTCTACGCCCCCGCCCAGATCGTCCGCGATGCGCGTGAACACAATGTGACCGTGCTGCCGATCGACGTGAACTATTCGCACTGGGACAACACGCTCGAACCCTATGGCAATGCCTTCGCGGTGCGCCTCGGCATGCGCCAGATCAGCGGCCTGCCCCAGGCGGCGGCCCTGCGGCTCGTCGCCGCACGTCAGCACCCGTTCCGGGACGTCAAATCCCTGCAAGAGGCTGGCATCAGCGCCGCCCACATCCGCAAACTGGCCGAAGCAGACGCCATGCGCTCGCTCTTCATCGACAGACGGCAAGCGCTGTGGGAGGCGAAATCACTCTATGACGCCCCCGACTTGCCCCTGTTCCGCGAAACCCGCGACGAAGGACAGGAACCCGCCGTCGCCCTGCCCGAAATGCCCGTCTGCGAACAGGTCGTCGCCGATTACCAGACACTGCGCCTCTCGCTCAAAGCGCACCCGATGGCCTTCATGCGCCGCAGCCTGACCAAACAGCGCTACCTGTCGAGCGCCGACCTGATGCACACACGGCCTTGGCAAAAGGTAAAACTAGCGGGCCTCGTTCTGATCCGCCAACGCCCCGGCTCGGCCAAAGGCGTGTGCTTTATCACGACCGAAGACGAAACCGGCGTCGCCAACATCGTCGTCTGGCCCAAAGTGATGGAGGCCTACCGCAAAACCATCATGCAGGCCCGCCTGCTCGAAGTGCACGGTTATGTCCAACGGGAGGGCGAGATCATCCACATCGTCGCCGAACATCTGGTGGACCGCTCGGACGCACTCCAAAGGCTCGCGCCCGAAAACATGCCCGCGCCGATGTCTCGCGCGGACGAAGTGAACCGCCCTCTCCCGCAGCGCCATCCGCGCGATGTCCGCATCATTCCCAAAAGCCGCGACTTCCACTAGCCGCGCCTGCCTTTGTGCTAAAAATATCCGGGGGTGAATTGGCCGCAGGCCAAGAGGGGCAGCGCCCCTCAGCCGGTGATCTTCGCGACCTGAGCGATGAAATCCTCGCCCCGCTTCTCGAAGCTGTTGTACTGGTCGAAACTCGCGCAAGCAGGCGCGAGCAGCACCGTATCGCCCTCTTCGGCCTCGGCAGCCGCCAATGCGACCGCGTTCTCCATCGTGGTGCAAACCTCGGTCTCGACGTCCTTGAGCTTCATCGCGAAAGCAGCCGCCTCGCGGCCTATGACATAGGCTTTGGCAACCGAGCCAACATGCGGCAGCAGGCCATCCAGCCCGCCTTCTTTTTCGAGACCGCCGCAAATCCAGCGAATGCGTTTGAACGCTTGCAAAGCCTTCGCCGCGCTTTCCACGTTCGTCGCTTTGGAGTCGTTGACGAAGGTCACGCCGTCTTTTTCGCCGACAAGCTGCGAGCGGTGCGGCAAGCCACCGTAGCTCCGCATCCCTTCCTCGATCTGCTTCGGACCCAGTCCAAGGCAGCGGCAAACTGCATAGGCCGCGCAGGCGTTCTGGTGATTATGGGCGCCCGGAAGTCCCGCGATCTCGCGCAGGTCGATGCTGCCGATCTGGCGGCCCTTGCGCCACTCGGACAGGAAGCCTTTGCGGGCAAAAACGGTCCAACCGGCATCGTCGAGTTTGCGTGTGTTCGAGATTCGAAGAACGCGGTCGTCACCCTGCGCCTCGGACAGCTGGTTGGCGAGGAACCGGCCCTCGATCTCGTCGACACCGATGATATTACGGTCAGGCGCGCCTTCGGCAAAGAGGCGGCGCTTAGCGGCAAAGTAGCCACCGATGCCTGCGTGACGGTCGAGGTGGTCGGGCGACAGGTTCGTCAGCACTGCGATGTCGGGCGTCAGCGAACGGGCCAGCTCGGTCTGGTAAGACGACAGTTCGAGCACCACGATCTCGCCGTCGATGGCAGGGTCGATATCGAACACCCCGCGCCCGATATTACCGGCGAGCTGCGCGGGTTTGCCGGCTTGGGTCAGAATGTGGTGGATCAGCGCCGAAGTTGTCGATTTGCCGTTTGAACCCGTCACCGCGACAACGCGCGGCGGCTGGTCGAACTCGTCCCAATCTCGCGATGCGAAAGAACGGAAGAACAGGCCGATGTCGTTATCCACCGGCACATTCGCGTCCCACGCAGCCGCGATCACGGCATTCGGTGTCGGATAAAGGTGCGGAATACCGGGCGAGACGACGAGGCAGCTCACATCCAGAAACGCGCCCTGCCGCGAAAGATCGCGGATGATGATGCCGTCGGCCTCTGCCGCCTCACGCGCGGCGGGGTTATCGTCCCAAGCGACGGCATTCGCACAGCCTGCCATCAGCGCCTTTGCGGTCGCCCGCCCCGAACGGCCAAGGCCGAGGATCGCGACGGTCTGGTTTTCGTATCCACGAACAGGGATCATCCGGCACTCCGTAAAATCTGCGGGCGGATGGGGGCTTTGCCCCCGCCCCTGCGGGGCTCCCCCAAGGTATTTAGGTCAAAGTGAAAAGCGGCTCAGCGCACTTTGAGCGTCGCGAGGCCGATCATGGCGAGGATCAGCGAGATGATCCAGAAGCGGATCACGATCTGCGGCTCGGACCAGCCCTTCTTTTCGTAGTGGTGGTGGATCGGTGCCATGAGGAACACGCGCTTGCCGGTGCGTTTGAAGTAGAGCACCTGAATGATGACCGAGAGGGTCTCCATCACGAAAAGCCCTCCGACGATGGCTAGAACGATCTCGTGTTTGGTGGCAACGGCGATGGAGCCGAGCGCGCCGCCCAGAGCCAGCGAGCCGGTGTCGCCCATGAAGACCGCAGCAGGCGGGGCGTTGTACCACAGGAAGCCGAGGCCACCGCCGATCAGGGCGGCGCAGAAGACAGTGATTTCTGCTGTGTCGGGCACGTAGTGCACGTCGAGGTATTCGGTGAAGTCCGAACGGCCGACGATATAGGCGATGATGCCGAAGGTGCCGGCCGCGATCATCACGGGCATGATTGCGAGGCCATCGAGGCCGTCGGTAAAGTTCACAGCGTTCGCAGCGCCGACGATGACAAGCATTGCGAAAGGCACGAAGAGCCAGCTGAGGTTGATCAGCGTGTTCTTGAAAACGGGCAGCGCGAGCTGGTTGGTTAGGTCCGCGGGGTGGTAAGCCGCGGCCCAGTAGCCCGCGATAGCAGCGACTGCGAAGCCAATGATCAGGCGCACTTTGCCGGACACGCCGTCGGTCGATTGCTTGCTGACCTTGGAGTAGTCGTCGGCAAAGCCGATTGCTGCGTAGGACAGCGTGACGAAGAGAGTCAGCAGCACGAACGCATTGTCGAGGCGCGCCCAGAGCAGCGTCGAGAACGCGAGTGCGCCGACGATCAGCAGGCCGCCCATCGTGGGGGTGCCGACCTTGGCGAGGTGCGCTTCGGGGCCGTCGCTGCGGATCGGCTGGCCCTTGCCCTGTTTGCGGCGGAGGACGTCGATCAGCGGACGGCCGAACATGAAGCCGAACAGCAGCGCGGTCAGGAAAGCTCCGCCAGCGCGGAAGGTGATGTACCGGAACAGGTTGAAGAAATCGCCGCCGTCGGAAAGAGCGGTCAGAAGGTACAGCATGTCGGTTCAGCCTTCGTGGTCGGTGGTTGTTCTGCGTTGCCCCAATTTCCGCAGCGCGTCAACGACAAGGCTGATCTTGCTGCCTTTGGAGCCTTTAACGAGCACGACATCGCCGGTGTCGACGAGGCGCGAGACGTCCTGGAGCATATCTTTGGCAGTTTTCGCGTAGTGACCGCGCTGGTCTTCGGGCAAAGCCTCGAACAGGTGGCGCATCAGGGGACCGGCACAGTGGACGACATCGACGTCGGCCATCGACGGATCATCGGCCATGCGGGCGTGCATCGCGGCTTCATCATTGCCAAGCTCCAGCATATCGCCGAGGATTGCGACGCGGCGGCCACGGACCTTGCGGCCGCAACCGTCGCGCGGCTGGCGCGATGCGAGCACTTCTAGGCTGGCCGACAGCGAGGTCGGGTTGGCATTGAAGGCATCGTCGAGCAGGTCGAAGTATTCGCCCGAGCGCGCGGTATCGAGGTGGATCTGTTCGATCATGCCGCGACCTGCGGGCGGAGCCCACTCTGCAAGGTCCATAAGGCCGCGCACGCGGTCAGCTCCTAGCGCGGACATTGCAGCGACCACGCCCAGCGCGTTCACAGCGAAGTGGCGGCCTTCGGTGCCGACCTTGATCAGGATGGGGGTGCGCCACGCACGGGCACAGCCGACGGTGTGGCCCTCGCGGATGCGCACGTCCTGCATCCGGTGGTGATTGCCAGCGTTCTGGCCGAAGGTCACGACCTTCGCGCGCTGCTCTTTCGCGGCGTCGATCAGGATATGCGAGGTGTCGAGATCGCCGTTCAGGACCGCGACACCTTTAGGCTCCAGTCCTTTGACGATGCTGGCTTTTTCAACCGCGATGCCTTCGACGTTCTCGAACGCTTCAAGGTGAACGGCAGCCACGGTGGTCACCATCGCAACGTGCGGGCGTGCCATGCGGGCGAGTGGTTCGATCTCTCCAGGATTGCTCATGCCGATTTCGATCACGGCATAGCGGGTGTCAGCGGGCATACGGGCCAGCGTCAGCGGCACGCCCCAATGGTTGTTGTAGCTCGCCTCGGCGGCGTGGGTCTTGCCCTGCGGCGCGAGCGCGGTGCGGAGCATTTCCTTGGTCGAGGTTTTACCGACCGATCCGGTTACGGCTACAACGCGCGCCTTGGTGCGGGCACGGGCAGCGCGGCCGAGGTCTTCGAGGCCGCTCAGCACGTCACCCACAATCAGCAGCGGCGCATCTTCGGCAACGCCTTCGGGGCGGTGCGTGACCAGCGCGGCGGCGGCGCCCTTCTCCAGCGCTTGCGCGACGAATTCGTGACCGTCACGGGCTGCTTTCAGGGCAACGAACAGATCGCCTGGTTGGAGCGTGCGGGTGTCGATGGAGACGCCGGTGGCCTGCCAGTTGGCGGTGGATGTGCCGCCGGTTGCTTTGGCGGCATCATCCGCAGTCCAGAGAACGTCAGTCATCAAATCTTTCCGTCAAGCGCCAGAACGGCCTGCGACGCAACTTCGGCATCATCAAAATGGAGGACATCGGTGCCGACGATCTGGCCGGTTTCGTGCCCTTTGCCCGCGACAAGTAGTGCGTCTCCGGGCTGAAGCATGTCCGCACCGCGCAAAATCGCCTCGGCGCGGTCACCGATTTCGAAAACATCCGTGGATTTTTCGCCCAATGCCCCTTCCATGACCGCTTTGCGGATGGTGGCAGGGTCTTCGGTGCGCGGATTGTCGTCGGTCACGATGACGACGTCAGCCAGACGCGCGGCAGCGCCGCCCATGAGCGGGCGCTTGGTTTTGTCGCGATCACCGCCAGCGCCGACGATGGCGATGATGCGGCCCATGACGTGCGGGCGGATCGCTTCGAGCACGGTTTCGACCGCGTCGGGCGTGTGGGCGTAATCGACGAACACTGCCGCACCGTTTTCGCGGGTCGCGGCAAGCTGCATACGCCCGCGCACGGTGGTGAGGTGCGGGAGGGTCGCAAAGACTTCCTCCGCATCGGCCCCTGCGCCGATCACCAGACCGGCAGCCAGCAGGACGTTTTCGGCTTGGAACCCGCCGATCAGGTTGAGGCGCACCATGTGGACGCTGCCCTGCCAGTCGAAGCGGACCTCCTGCCCTGTCGAGTCGAACCGCTGGGCGAGCAGACGCAGGCGCGCACCTTCAGCGCGGCCGACGCCGATGACCTCCTGACCGCGCGCCTCGGCAATCGCGGCGACCTCGGGCCCTTTGGGATCGTCGAGGTTCACAACGGCGGTGCCTTCGGGCTGAAGAACGCGGGTGAAGAGGCCCATCTTGGCGTCGAAGTAAGCTTCGAAGGTTTCATGATAGTCGAGGTGGTCTTGGGTGAAGTTCGTAAAGCCAGCCGAGGACAGGATCACCCCATCAAGGCGGCGCTGGTCGAGGCCATGCGAAGACGCCTCCATCGCGGCGTGGGTGACACCGTTTTGGGCTGCATCGGCCAACACCCGTTGCAGCGTGATCGGATCGGGTGTGGTGTGGCGGAGCGGATGGGTCCATGCGCCCTCAACACCTGTGGTGCCGACGTTGACGGCTTCCAGACCCATGTGCGTCCAGATCTGGCGGCAGAAGCTCGCGACCGAAGTTTTGCCGTTTGTGCCGGTCACGCCGACCATGACGCCAGGCTGCGGTCCGAACCAAAGCGCGGCGGTCTGCGCCAGCGTGGCGCGAGGATCTTCGGCAATCACCAGCGCGATATCAGTGCCTTCGACCGCGGGAGCGGCGATCTTCGCACCTTCGGCATCGGTCAGAATGGCGCTGACGCCGTTGGCGATTGCCGCATCGGTGAAGGACGCGCCATGCACCGCGCTCCCCGGCAATGCGGCAAACAGCGTGCCCGGCATGACCTCGCGACTGTCGATGGTGATGGCCTTGATGACGGCTTCTTTGGCGCCCTGAGCAGTCAGACCGAGGTCTGCTAGCGAACATGTCTTCTCTGTGCCGCTCATATGCAGGGCTCCCTCGGTTAGTTAGAGGTCAGCGATACACCAGTCAGTAGCGGATTATCAATCTGCGGACGTAGACCGAGCAGCGGTCCGACGCGGCGGATTAGCTCTGCGGCGACAGGTACGGCGGTCCAACCTGCGGTACGGCGCGGTTCGTTGCTGGTGGTGTCGACGGGTTCGTCCAGCGTGACGACCAGAACGTACTTCGGATCGGAGGCAGGGAAGACCGACGCAAAGGTCGCGATAACCTTGTCATCATAGTATCCGCCGGTCGGTTTGACCTTGTCTGCGGTACCGGTTTTGCCAGCGACCTCGTAGCCAGCGACTTCGCCGAAGGACGCGGTACCGCGGGTCACGACCTGACGCAGCATCGACAGCGAAGCAGCCGCGGTCTCTTCGGACATAATCCGCTCACCGGGGATCGGGTTGCCGCCGCGCATCAGCGTCGGCTGCACGAGGTGGCCGCCGTTCGCGATGGTGGCGTAGGACGCGGCGAGGTGCAGCGGGGACGCTGCGACGCCGTGGCCGTAGGAGATCGTCATGGTCTCCAGCGGGCCCCACTGACGCGGAAGCTGCGGACGGCCCGCGCCTGCCTCGCCCAGTTCGACGGGCGAGACATCGAGGATGCCCAGCGACTTGAGGAAGTTGCGTTGGTTATCGGGGCCGATCAGCTCTGCAATGTGGGCGGTGCCGATGTTCGACGATTTCACGATGACATCGGTGACGGTGTTCTGTGCGCCATAGCTGTGGAAGTCGTTGATCGTAAAGCCGCCCATGCGGATGCCGGGCGAGGTCTGGATCATGGTGTCGGGCTCGATGAGGTTCATCTCCAGACCCTGCGCGACGGCCAGAATCTTGAACGTCGAACCAAGCTCATAGACACCTTGAACAGCGCGGTTGAACAGCGGGCTGTCGGACTGATCGCCCGTGGTCAGCACGGCGGGACGGTCGTTAGGGTCGAAGTCGGGCAGCGATGCCATCGCCATGATTTCGCCGGTGTGGGCGTCCATGAGGACAGCCGCCGCACCTTTGGCATTCATCAGCATCATACCGCCGTGAAGCACACGTTCCATCGCGGACTGGACGGTCAGATCAATCGAAAGCTCCAGCGGCGCGCCTTCGTTGGCGGGATCGCGGAGGAATTCGTCAAAAGTGCGCTCGACACCGGCAATGCCGATGACTTCGGCAGTGTTCACAGCCTCGCGGCCATAGCTCGCACCGCCAAGGATATGGCTGGCCAACGGGCCGTTCGGGTAAATCCGCATCTCGCGCGGGCCGAATAGAATTCCCGGATCGCCGATATCGTGGACCGCCTGCATCTGTTCAGGGCTGATCTGGCGGCGGATCCAAACGAATTTACGGTTGCCGGTGAAGTCGGCGACCAGTCGCTCGTGGTCGAGGTCGGGGAAGATGCGGAACAGCTCGTCAGCGGCATGGACCGGATCAACCATGTCCTGCGGCTGGGCGTAAACGGAATAGGTGTCGAAGTTGGTCGCGAGGATACGGCCCTGACGGTCAACGATGTCGGCGCGGGCGGACAGGATCGGCTCGCCGCCCGACAGGCTGACCTGCGATTCCTCGGGAAGGCTCGCCCCGATCACACCCATTTTGAAGACGATGGCCGCGAAGGCGCAAAAGAAGAAAGCGCCCAGAACCATGAGACGGCTCTCGGCGCGAGCGCGGGCACTGTCGCGCATGGCTTCGTGGCGGATGCGGCGGTTCTCGGCCTCGATCGCATCGGGGTTTTCACCGCTCTGGCGGGCCTGAATGATGCGGGCCAGCGGGCGGAGGGGAATACGGCGGCTCATTCGGTCACCTCTGCATCACCGTCGCTCGATACTTCGATCACGCGGCCAAGTTCGCTCGGAAGTACCATCGGGAAAGCCACCTGATCGACGCGGCCAAAACCGTCGGGCATCAGCGGCAGAAGACCAAGACGGTCGAAGTTCAGTTCGGCAAGGTCGCGCAGGCGGTCGGGACGGTTCTGGTACGCCCACTCCGCCTGAAGCATCCGCAGACGCGCGTTGGCCGATGCGATCTGGCGGTTCAGTTGGCGGACTTCCTTGAGCGAGTCCTGCGTGCGGTAATTTTCCTGATAGGCCCAGAAGGCCAGTCCGATTACGCCAAGTGCGGTCATCACATAAAGCAGACTGCGCATTAACGCTCACCTTTCCGAAGCGGCATCCCGAGTGATGCCTTGTCGATGTCCCCGCCCGGTGCATCGGTGCGGCGCGCCACGCGCAGCTTGGCCGAGCGCGAACGCGGGTTTTCGTCGAGTTCCTGATCGTCCGGACCGATGGCCTTTTTCTCGACCATCTCGAACGCAGGCTTGTCTTTTTCGATGACCGGCGCGTAGCGGTTGGCGTTGGCCGTGCGGCCCGAACGCGCTTGAAAGAAACGCTTGGTCATGCGGTCTTCGACCGAATGGAAGGTCACGACGGCCAGCAACCCGCCGGGGCGGAGCGCACGTTCGGCAGCCAGAAGGCCCTCGAACAGCTGACCGTATTCGTCGTTCACCGCGATGCGGAGCGCTTGGAACGTGCGGGTCGCGGGGTGGCTCTGACCGGGCTTGGGGCGCGGCAGGCAGCTTTCGACGAGCTTCGCCAGTTGCAGCGTTGTATGGATCGGGCGGGCCTGCACGATGGCCTTGGCGATGCGGCGGCTCGCGCGCTCTTCACCGTAGAGATAGATAATGTCGGCCAGTTCGGCCTCTTCCAGCTCGTTGCAGAGGTCGGCAGCCGAGGTGCCCGACTGGCTCATGCGCATATCGAGCGGGCCGTCCTTCATAAACGAAAAGCCGCGCTCTGCCAGATCGAGCTGCATGGACGACACGCCCAGATCGAGCACGACGCCGTCGAGGCCCGTGGCGTAGCTGTCCATTTCGGAGAACGTACCCTCGACCATTTCCAGACGGTCACCGTAGTCGCCAACCCATCCCGACGCCATTTCGAACGCCAGCGGATCACGGTCGACACCGATGACTTTGTCGGCGCCCGCTTCGAGCAGAGCACGGGTGTAGCCCCCTGCCCCGAAGGTGCCATCAAGCCATGTGCCAGAGACAGGAGAGACCGCCTTGATAAGCGGTCTCAATAAAACGGGAATGTGGGGTTTGTCTGGAGCGGACATTTATTCGCCTCCCAGCAGTTCGAGCGGATCGAAGTCCTCGTCCTGCTCGTCCAGCCATTCGTCAATGTCGGCTTCGACAGTCTCGCGGAAATGCTCCGCGTTCCACATTTCGAAGTTGCCGACGCCGCCGCGGAAGTAGATCTCGCCCTCTTCGATGCCGAGCTTGTCGCGAATGGTCTTGTTGAGAATGACGCGGCCATCCTTGTCGGCTTCGATCGTGAGCGATTTGGTCACGAAAAGCTGCGACAGGCGTTTCTGGTCGCGCGCTTTGGAACGCGGCATCGCGTAGATGTCTTCGACGATGCGCTGGTATTCGTCCATCGGGTAGACGGCGACATGTTCTTTGAGGTGTTGGCCGTAGACGATCTTCATACGGACCGTGCCGCGGACTTCGGCATCCGCATCGCCCAAGGCAAGCTCACGACGAAAATCTGCCGGAACGGACATACGGCCCTTCCGGTCGACTTTCTGGTAGTGCTCGCCTTCGAACGAGTGGATCACTTGCCTGCGGCCTCTTTTACTTACCTGCCTGCCCTTTCGGGCCCTGAAAGACGAACGGCGGATCGAGCTACTGCCAAGCCCGATCCGCCGTCATCGTCCCTCGCGGGATGTCCGACAACGCGCGCCACCTGGGGGGATGTCTGCTCGCTCGCGCGCCGGATCTTCTTGTTTGGAAGTGAGTGGCTGCCTGTATGAAACCTGCTCTGGTTTTATTGTTTTACCGCTGGGATCTGCGCCCTTTTGGGTCTTTGTCCCGCTTAGTCGTTACCAGCTCACTTCCGATGTCTTGTTTGTGCCAAATGTGATGGAACCGGGCAACCATTAATTGGAACTACATGGAACTCAGTGGGATAGTTCGGGTCGATCACGGGTCCAACGCAGACATCACGGAATAGTGGGTTACGCCCCATATTGGCGAATTGTACAAACTATACCCCATATTTAGCACACCACCCTGTGGATAACGCAGCGCATGGTAGGTTCCAGAAAGTTCATAGAATTTTTTGTGGTGCATCTTGGACACACCCCACCCCATCTCATGTTCTATTTATGTTCTTGTTTTTGGGGTGTTTATTCACGCCACAGTGATTCGTGTGTGAATCGAGTTCCAGACGGTTCGCGCAGATTCCCCGCATTTTTCGCGGCGAGTTCCAGACGGTTCCAGACCCCGAAATGACGAAGGCCGCCCGTGGTTCACGAGCGGCCCAGACAGTTCCAGATATATAGAGTGTGCGTCAGACGATCCCGCCGTCGACGAGGCGCTTGGCGATCGCACTATAATGGTCCGCCATTGGCCCCTCTTTCGCAGCGACGGGCGTACCGCTGTCCCCCGCCAGACGCGTGTCGAGGTCGATCGGCAGAGCGCCAAGCAGCGGAACGCCGAGCTTGTCCGCTTCGGCAGCGACGCCGCCATGTCCGAAGATATGACTCTCGTGACCACAGTTCGGACAGTGGAAGACCGACATATTCTCTATCAGGCCCAGAACCGGCGTCTTGAGCGTAGAGAACATATCGAGCGCCTTTCGCGCATCCAGCAGCGCCACGTCCTGCGGCGTGGACACTACTATAGCGCCCGTCAGATTGGTGCGCTGGCAAAGTGTCAGCTGGATATCACCCGTACCCGGCGGCAGGTCGATGAGCAGAACGTCAAGCTCGCCCCACTTCACCTGCCCCAGAAGCTGTTGCAGCGCGCCCATCAGCATAGGACCGCGCCAGATGACGGCCTTATCCTCTTCGACCATGAAGCCGATGGACATGACAGTGACCCCATGCGCAGTGAGCGGGTCGATATTCTCTCCGTCCTTGGATGTGGGCTTGCCGCTGACGCCCATCATGCGCGGCTGGCTGGGACCGTATATATCAGCGTCGAGCAGACCGACCTTCTTCCCTTGCTTCGCAAGTGCCACGGCGAGGTTCGACGAAACGGTCGATTTGCCGACGCCGCCCTTACCCGAACCGATCGCAATAATACGCTTGATTCCTGGCACGCCCTGCGGACCGCCCTGCTGCGGCGTCGGGTGGCGGCCGATCTTGAGGTTCGGAGCTTGTTGCTGCTGGGCCGGCGCGGCGGCGGCGGGGCCATGCGCAGTCAGAATGGCTGTGACGGGAACACCGCCCGATTCCGACTCGACGGCAGCGACGGCTGCAACGCGAACACCTTCGAGATTCTGCGCTTCTTGGGGCGTAGACGCCTCAATGATGAATCGAATCTGCTTATTCTCAACCACAAGGGCACGCACGAGATCGCGGGAAACCAGATTCCCACCGCCCGGCACGGATACCGACTGTAGAATTTCGGTGACGCGGGCCTTATCCAGAGCCATGAGGGCCTCCATCGGTTTGCCTGTTTCTTGCGCAACCAAACGCGTAAATGCCCGAGATTCAAGACAAACCCGTCCACCTACCCGCCCAATGCAACAGTTATGCGTAAAGCGACATGCTTTCCCATGCACTCGCTGCATGGCGGCATTGACCAAAGTCCCAATTGTGCAGTCGCAGCAAAAAACGCAAATTGAGTTCAACAACAGCGCAAGTCGCTAAGCGCCGGAAACGGCAAAACGAAAAAGACGACGCTGCCCGAGCAGCAAAGGATGAGAGACGAAAATGGCATACGCAAACGACGCACGCGCCACTGGCTTTAACTTCTTCGGTTCGGTTGCGAACCTGAGCGCCACCCTGGCTGACCGCTTTGCCAAGTTCAAGCTGTACCGCGCTACGATGGTTGAGCTGGAAAAGCTCTCGGATCGCGAACTGAACGACCTGGGCATCGGCCGCGCTATGATCAAGGGCGTCGCTATCGAAGCCGCCTACGGCGCTAACTAAATAGATAGACTACGGAACTTCTTCCTCCTCCCTGAAGTTCCGCTAACGATCCTCCCTTCCTCCTCCCTGCGGAGGATCGTAAAAAAAGCGGCAGCTCCTTCCTCCTCCCTGGAGCTGCCGCCTTTCGAAATAAAAGGTTCCGACCCTTCTCCTCCTCCCTAGGGTCGTGAAACTGGCGGTGACACTCGCTCCTCCTCCCTGAGTGTCACCGCACCCTAAATAGAATTGCGAACCGCTCTCTCCTCCTCCCTGAGCGTTTCGCATCTGAGGTCCGGCTCTCCTCCTCCCTGCCGGATCCTCCCAAAGCGGGTGCTCTTCCTCCTCCCTGAGCATTCGCCGAATAGAGCGGCGACACCCCTCCTCCTCCCGGGTGTCGCCGTTTTCTATTTTCAGCACGTATTTTTGAAATTGGGTCGCGGTTAGCCGCGGTCGTCCTTCGTCGTTTCCATCACCATGTAGCTGGTGATCGAACGCACATGCGGGACGATGCCGAGCGTATCGGTGTGGAAGGATTTGTAGGCTTCCAGATCGGCCACCTCGACTCGCAGGAGGTATTCGAACGCTCCCGCAATGTTGTGGCATTCGGTAACTTCAGGCGCGCGGGACATCGCGGTTTCGAAATCACGCTGGGATTTCTGGCTATGCACAGCAAGGCCAACGGCAACGTAGACAGAAAACCCGCGGCCGGTCTGTTTGGAATCAAGCCGCGCGCGGTAGCCCTTGATAACCCCGCGCTTTTCAAGCTCCTGCACGCGCCGCAAACAAGCAGACGGAGACAGCCCGACCTTCTCCGCAAGGGCGAGATTGCTGATCCGCCCATCCTTGGTGAGTTCACGCAATATCTTGCGGCTTATGCTGTCCAAATCCGTCATACATTGCGAATTTACATGGCGATTGCACAACTTCGCAATCCCATTGCGCAATGAGACGCGTATTTTCCGCGAATATGACCTATCAAATTCTCCTCTCCCTGATCGGCTTCGCATTTGTCAGCTCGATCACCCCCGGCCCGAACAACATGATGCTCATGGCGTCGGGCGCGAATTTCGGCCTCCGTCGCTCTGTGCCTCACATGCTTGGAGTGAGCCTCGGCCACAGCTTCCTGATCATCGTGCTCGGCCTCGGGCTCGTGAAAGTCTACGAAGCCTTCCCGACCCTGCAATTCATTATGAAGTGGGGCTCCATCGCGTACCTTCTGTACCTGTCGTACAAGATCGCGACCGCAGCTCCGGCGTCCCCCAAACAGCCGGAAACCAAAGGCAAGCCGCTGACCTTCCTTCAGGCCGCAGCGTTCCAGTGGGTGAACCCGAAGGGCTGGATGATGACGATCACGGCCATCACGAACTACACGGCAGACGAGACGCCGATGCAGGTTCTCGTCGTGGCGCTGGTATTCATGTGCACCAACCTCCCCTCGATCACGTTTTGGGCGGGCCTTGGTGTCCAAGCCCGCCGTTTCCTGTCGACGCCCGCGCGTCTTCGGATTTTCAACGTGACGATGGCGCTACTACTCGTAGCGACGATCATCCCGATTCTGACACATCACTGAACGGCACAAGCCGCACGGCCTGCGTTCAACACTGGACGCAGCGCCGATTCCGGCGCCTGCTGCGACGCCAGATCAGTGAGGAAGTTCAAGAGAGCCACGGCTTGCGTCGCCGTCACATCGGGATCATTTACACGGCGGCGCACCGATTCCGCGATGCCTTTGCGGATCGTTTGCACAAACTCACCGTACATCGCTACGATTTCAGGGTCTTTGCGCAGCTCGCCCGTCGCCGACCGCAGCAGATAGCACCCCGGCCAACCGGGAACCGCTGCCGCCTCCGCCACGTCCCAGAACGCACGGACCGCATCCTGCGAGGGATTGGCCAGCACGTCGGTCAGCGAGCTGAGAACCGTATCGCGATAAAGCTTCATCGTCTGACGGACGAGAAGCTCTTTCTCCGGCCACGTCGCATATAGCGCCTTACGGCTCATGCCCGTCGCTTCGACCAGTACATTATAGGAAGTGTCGTCCACACCGCGCGACCAGAACTGGTACATTGCCTGTTCAAGCGCGGCTTGCTGCCGCTCAGTCAATTCCATGACTTATTAACCTCGTTACAAATTACTCTTTCACAAGATCGAGAAGAACGAGCGTTCAACGAACCTAAAATGGAACGTCGTTCTCTTGACCAGCCGGTACGATAAACTTGGCGACGACCTTTTTCGATCCTGCCTTGTCGAATTCGATTCCGAGCTTGTCCCCCTCGATATCTACCACTTCACCATATCCGAACTTCTGGTGGAATACCCGATCGCCAATTGTAAATGAAGAAGTTGCTGTTGTATCAATAGTTAGCCCCCTCGCCTCGATGGGTTGGGACATGCCGCGCGGGCCCTGATTGCGGTTCTGCATCCGCTTCCAACCGGGCGAGTTGTAGACGTCGGCTTTTGAAGCTTTCTCGAATATCGTTGATTCTCTGGCCATCGAGAACGCAGGTGACGCGTTCATCGACATTCCGGCCGCGCCATATCCACCACCGTAGAGGCCCGGAGGGGTGAGGACTTCGACGTTTTCTTCAGGCAATTCGTCGATGAAACGGCTCGGCAGCTGGCTTTGCCACTGCCCATAAACGCGGCGATTGGCCGCAAAGGAGATCGTGCAAACCGCCTCGGCCCGCGTGATGCCGACGTAGGCGAGACGGCGTTCTTCTTCGAGGCCCTTCATTCCGCTTTCGTCCATGGAGCGTTGGGACGGAAACAGACCGTCCTCCCAGCCCGGCAGGAACACGGCGGGAAATTCGAGGCCCTTCGCCGCGTGGAGCGTCATGATGCTGACCTTCTCCTCCATATCCTCGGATTCGTTGTCCATGATCAGTGCAACGTGTTCGAGGAAACCTTGGAGATTGTCGAAGTTCTCCAGCGCCTTGATAAGTTCCTTGAGGTTCTCCAGACGCCCCGCCGCTTCGGGCGTTTTGTCGTTCTGCCACATCATAGTGTAGCCCGACTCGTCCAGAAGCATCTCAGCGGTTTCAATATGGGTGTCCGATTCCGCGACGACCTGTTGGTGCCAACGGTCGAGGCCGATGACCAGTTCGCCCAGCGCCTTGCCGCCTTTGCCCTTGATCGCGCCGGTCTGCACGCAGAGCCGCGCGCCTTCAACAAGCGAAACGCCATTCGACCGCGCCATGCGCTGGATCGTCTGGACGGCTTTGTCGCCAAGGCCGCGCTTCGGCGTGTTCACGATACGCTCGAACGCCAGATCGTCGTCCTGCGAAACAGCAAGGCGGAAGTAGGCCATCGCATCGCGGATTTCCAAACGCTCGTAGAAACGCGGACCACCAATGACGCGATACGGAAGACCGATGGTCAGAAAACGGTCTTCGAATGCGCGCATCTGGTGCGAGGCGCGGACCAGAATGGCCATGTGATCGAGAGATACCGGCTCCATCCCGCGGGTGCCGCGCTGCATGGATTCGATTTCCTCACCGACCCAGCGGGCTTCTTCCTCGCCGTCCCAATGACCGATCAGCCGGACCTTCTCGCCCTCTTCACGGTCGGTCCAGAGCGTCTTGCCCAAGCGCCCCTTGTTGCCCGCGATCACGCCAGAGGCGGCGGCCAGAATGTGATGGGTCGAGCGATAATTCTGTTCGAGGCGGATGACGGTCGCGCCGGGGAAATCCTTCTCGAAACGAAGGATGTTCCCGACCTCTGCCCCGCGCCAGCCATAGATCGACTGGTCGTCATCGCCGACGCAACAGATGTTCTTGTGCGAGGAGGCCAGCAGGCGCAGCCAGAGGTACTGCGCGACGTTGGTATCCTGATACTCGTCCACCAGCACGTAGCGGAAATACCGCTGATATTGCTGAAGAATGTCCTGATGCCGCTGGAAAATGGTGACCATGTGCAGCAGCAGGTCGCCGAAATCGACGGCGTTCAGATCGCGCAGGCGGGACTGGTATTCGGTGTAGAGGCGCACGGCCTGACGGTCGAACGCGCCCGCCTCTGCGGTCGGCACCTGCTCCGGCGTCCACGCGCGATTTTTCCAGCCGTCGATGATGCCGGCGAGCTGACGTGCGGGCCAACGCTTTTCATCCATACCCGAGGCGACGATCAGCTGCTTCATCAGGCGGATCTGGTCGTCGGTGTCGAGAATGGTGAAGTTCGATTTCAGGTCCACCAGTTCCGCGTGACGGCGCAGCAGCTTCACGCAGATGGAGTGGAACGTGCCGAGCCACGGCATCCCCTCGACCGTTTCGCCGAGCAAACGACCGACTCGGTCTTTCATCTCGCGGGCAGCTTTGTTGGTGAAGGTGACCGACAGGATCTCGTTCGGGCGGGCTTTGCCCGTCACGAGCAGATGCGCGATGCGCGTCGTCAGCGCCTTGGTTTTACCCGTCCCCGCACCGGCCAGCATGAGGACCGGCCCGTCGAGTGCCTCGACCGCCTCGCGCTGCGCGGGGTTCAGGCCATCCATGTAGTTGGCTTGCTGGGTCGGGCGCGCGCCCATCATGGCACGCTGCGACAGGGACATTTCGGCCGCCTCGAAGGCGTCATCATCGGAGAAGCTGCTCATACACTATAAATAGCGGAGCCGTTCGCGATTTGAAAGCGTCTGTTCGGCTTATGTTCTAGTTTTCGGCACTCTCGGTGTAAATTCTGCGTAAGCCGCCGACGAAGCGCTCATAGAGCGCGGTGAAGCTCTGGATTTCCTCGTCGGACCAGCCTTGGAAAATCTCTAACTGCTTGCGCCATTTGACTTCTTTGTATTGGCGGAAGGCCGTGCGAGCCTCGTCCGTCAGCACCAGAATGGACTTGCGGCCATCGTCCTGTGCCGCCTGACGCTGCACCAACCCACGGGAAATGAGGTCGGACGCAATGCGACTCGCCCGCGATGGGTCGATGTTCATTTCCTCGGCCAGCGCGCCAATGGTCACCTGCTCGGGCGCGTCGCGGCCAATACCCCACTTTATGCGATTGATCGCAGCCATCGCGGAAAACTGGATCGGATCAATGTCGAGCCCGATCTCGTCGAGAATACGGGTCGGGACATCGCCCTTGGTGGCGATCCGGTGCCAAGTGAAGTTCGCCGCATCGAACTGAAGCATGGCTTCGACCACTTCGGGACTGAAGCCGAGCTCCGCCATGAGAGCGCGCACACTGGACTGATAATCTTCGGGGAGACGGGCACATTGGTTCATATGTGTGATTTGCTACATCATTCTGCGCATGTCAACTATGTGACAGGAACATTTATGTGCGCTTGACACACAGTTGCGGCACGCCTAGAACTTGTCCTCGAATGGCCCGCCCCTCCCTCGGGCCGAAAGGATTCTTATGACTGCTACAAACGTAAATGTACCGGACGAGAATGAGGCTCCCGCGTCGCGGAACCTCATCATCATGTCGATCGGTGTGCTGCTGCTCCTCGCGGCGCTCGATCAGACAATCGTCTCTACCGCTCTTCCAACGATCGTCGCCGACCTCGGCGGCGTCGAACACCTTTCTTGGGTCGTGACCTCTTATATTCTGGCCTCGACCGTCGTTGCCCCGCTCTACGGTAAAATCGGTGACCTTTATGGCCGCCGGAACACTGTTTTCGTCTCCGTTGGTCTGTTCCTGCTCGGCTCCGCGCTCTGCGGCATCGCCAACAGCATGACCTTCCTCATTCTGGCCCGCGCTCTCCAAGGTCTTGGCGGCGGCGGCCTCTTCGTTCTTGCGCTGTCGGTTATCGGCGACGTGATCCCGCCGCGTGAACGCGGACGTGTTCAGGGCCTCTTTGCCGCCGTTTTCTCGGTCGCTTCGGTTGTCGGTCCGCTGCTTGGTGGCTGGTTCGTTGAAGCGTTCACCTGGCACTGGATTTTCTACATCAACATCCCGTTCGGCATCCTCGCCGTTGCCGGCTTCGCCATTGCGTTCAAACCGACCGGTCGCCGCGTAAAGCACAAGATCGACTGGTGGGGCGCTCTGACCCTGTCGCTGACCCTCGCCTCGCTGACCCTTGCCACCTCGCTCGGCTCGCAGCTTGGCTGGACGTCGCCGTCGCTGATCGGCCTCATCGTGCTCGCAATCGTTTCGCTGATTGCGTTCATCATGATCGAGCGCCGCGCACCCGAGCCCCTTCTCCCGCTCGGCCTGTTCAAGATGAACGTCTTCTGGGTCACCAGCGCAATGGGCTTCATCGTCGGCGCGGCAATGTTCGGCGGCGTCACCTTCCTGCCGATCTACCTTCAGGTCGCAAAGGGCGTGTCCCCAACCGTTTCGGGCTGGCTGCTGGTACCGATGACCTTCGGTATTCTGGTCGCCTCGACCACCGCAGGTCGCTACATGGGCCGCTCGGGCCGTTACCGCATCCTGCCGATGCTGGGCACCTCGTTCATCGTTATCGGCATGCTGCTGCTGTCGACCATCAACCCCGACACGCCGAACACCCTGTTCGCCATCTACCTCGCCATCTTCGGCGCGGGCATGGGTAGCATCTTCCCGGTCGTCACCACTGCCGTTCAGAACGCCGTCAGCCGTGAAGTCATGGGCACCGCAACTGCGGCAGGTTTGATGTTCCGTCAGGTCGGCGGTTCGCTGGCCGTCGCTCTGTTCGGCACCATTTTCGCGGCCCGCATGAGCGCCGTGATGGGCGCCGATATGGAAATCGCAGGCGAGATCGGACCGCAAATGCTGAAAAATCTTCCTGCAGATTTGCAAGCACAAGTCGGTCAGGCGGTCGCACAGGCGATCCATCCGATCTTCTGGATTGCTGCGGGCCTCGGTGCGGTCGGCTTCGTGATGGCGCTCATTCTGGAAGAGATCCCGTTGAAAAACAGGCAGGTTCCGGTTGCTGAGTAAGCTCACAGCCTTAGGTTAAAACAGAGAAACGCCTCGACTTTGCGTCGGGGCGTTTGCATATTTGCAATTCATTAGATCGCAAAGATTGTGTGTTACCGCTAACACCCTTTGAATTATATGGTTTACGCCGTCACTTAAAGTACATAAATCTTTGCTGCGACTGCAAAGGGGAGCCGCTGGACTATGGCCGATTTCAAGAAAATTCTTGTTGCCAACCGTGGGGAGATCGCAATTCGCATCATGCGGGCTGCGAACGAAATGGGCAAAAAGACCGTCGCGGTCTATGCCGAGGAGGACAAGCTCGGTCTGCACCGTTTCAAGGCAGACGAAGCGTACCGCATCGGTGAGGGACTTGGTCCCGTAGCTGCCTATCTTTCCATTCCTGAGATTATTCGTGTTGCCAAACTTTCGGGCGCCGACGCGATCCACCCGGGCTACGGTCTCCTGTCGGAGAACCCCGAGTTCGTGGACGCCTGCACCGAAGCCGGCATCACCTTTATCGGCCCGCGCGCCGAAACCATGCGCGAGCTTGGCGACAAGGCCAGCGCCCGCAAGGTCGCCATCGAGGCTGGCGTTCCGGTCATTCCGGCAACCGAGGTTCTGGGCGACGACATGGACGCGATCCGCGCCGAGGCCGCTGAAATCGGTTACCCGCTGATGCTCAAGGCATCGTGGGGCGGCGGCGGTCGCGGTATGCGCCCCATCGAAACCGAAAACGAGCTGGAAACCAAGGTCCTCGAAGGTCGCCGCGAAGCCGAAGCCGCATTCGGCAACGGTGAAGGCTACCTCGAAAAAATGATCATTCGCGCCCGTCACGTCGAGGTCCAGATCCTCGGTGACAAGCACGGTAAGATCTACCACCTGTGGGAACGTGACTGCTCGGTCCAGCGCCGCAACCAGAAGGTCGTCGAGCGGGCCCCTGCCCCCTACCTGACCGATACGCAGCGCGAACACCTCTGCAACCTCGGCAAAAAGATCTGTCAGCACGTCAATTACGAGTGCGCAGGTACTGTCGAATTCCTGATGGATATGGACTCGGGCGAGTTCTACTTCATCGAGGTGAACCCCCGCGTTCAGGTCGAACACACCGTCACCGAAGAAGTCACCGGCATCGACATCGTTCGTGCGCAGATCCTGATCGCCGAAGGCAAGAGCCTCGTTGAAGCGACCGGATGTGCCAGCCAGTACGACGTTCAACTCGACGGTCACGCGCTCCAGTGCCGCGTCACCACCGAAGATCCGTCGAACAACTTCATTCCCGACTACGGCCGTATCCAGACCTACCGTTCGGCCACCGGTCCGGGCATCCGTCTTGACGGCGGCACCGCCTATTCGGGCGCTGTCATCACCCGTTACTACGACTCGCTGCTGACCAAGGTCACCGCACGTGCGCCCACGCCGGAAATGGCGATTGCACGTATGGACCGCGCCCTGCGCGAATTCCGTATCCGCGGCGTGTCCACGAACATCGACTTCGTGATCAACCTGCTGAAAAGCAAGACGTTCCTGTCGAACGAATACACCACGAAGTTCATCGATACGACGCCTGAGCTCTTCAACTTCAAGAAGCGCAAAGACCGTGCGACCAAGATCCTGACGTACATCGCGGACATCACCGTGAACGGTCACCCCGAAACCACGAACCGTCCGCGTCCGCCCGCTGACGTGAAGCCGCCGAAGGCCCCCGTGCTTGCCGGCACCTTCACTCCGCCGAATGGTACCCGTACGATCCTCGATACGCTCGGGCCGGCAGCCGTTGTGAAGTGGATGAAGCAGCAGAACCAGCTGCTCATCACCGACACCTCGATGCGTGACGGTCACCAGTCGCTGCTCGCGACCCGTATGCGCTCGATCGACATGATCCGCGTGGCGCCGACCTATTCGCAGAAGATGTCTCAGCTGTTCTCGGTCGAATGCTGGGGCGGCGCGACCTTCGACGTGGCCTACCGCTTCTTGCAGGAATGCCCGTGGCAGCGCCTGCGCGACATCCGCGAAGCCATGCCGAACATCATGACGCAGATGCTTCTGCGTGCGTCGAACGGCGTTGGCTACACCAACTACCCCGACAACGTGGTTCAGGCATTCGTCAAGCAAGCCGCCGAATCCGGCGTCGACGTGTTCCGTGTGTTCGACTCGCTCAACTGGGTCGAAAACATGCGCGTCGCGATGGATGCGGTCATCGACTCGGGCAAACTGTGCGAAGGCACCGTCTGCTACACTGGCGACCTGCTCGATCCGGCCCGCTCGAAGTACGACATCAAGTACTACGTCGGCATGGCCAAAGAGCTCGAAAAAGCAGGCGCGCATATCCTTGGCCTCAAGGACATGGCTGGCCTCCTGAAGCCTGCCGCAGCGACCCAGCTGATCACCGCGCTGAAGGAAGAAGTCGGCCTGCCGATCCACTTCCACACGCACGACACTTCGGGCGCATCGATCGCCACCATTCTGGCCGCTTCGGCAGCTGGCGTGGATGTCGTCGACGCGGCGATGGACGCCCTGTCGGGCAACACCTCGCAGCCGACCCTCGGTTCGATCGTCGAAGCCACCCGTGGCGGCGAGCGTGACACCGGCCTCGATATCGCGGCGATCCGCGAGATTTCGAACTATTGGGAACAGGTTCGCGAACACTACCGCGCCTTCGAGTCGGGCCTCCAGTCGCCTGCCTCCGAAGTTTACCTGCACGAAATGCCGGGCGGTCAGTTCACCAACCTCAAGGCACAGGCGCGCAGCCTCGGCCTCGAAGAACGCTGGCACGAGGTCGCTCAGGCCTATGCCGATGTGAACATGATGTTCGGCGATATCGTCAAAGTGACCCCCTCGTCCAAGGTTGTCGGCGACATGGCCCTCATGATGGTCAGCCAGAACCTGACCCGCGAGCAGGTCGAGGACGCGAAAACCGACGTTGTGTTCCCCGACTCGGTCATCGACATGATGAAAGGCAGCCTCGGTCAACCGCCGGGCGGCTGGCCGGAAGCATTGCAGAACAAGATCCTCAAGGGCGAAACCCCGATCACCGACCGTCCAGGCAAGCACCTCGCTCCGGTCGATCTGGAAGCCACCCGCGCGGACCTGTCCAAGCAGCTCGAAGGCAAAACCGTCGATGACGAGGACCTGAACGGCTACCTGATGTACCCCAAGGTCTTCCTCGACTACATGGGCCGTCACAAAACTTACGGACCGGTCCGCACCCTGCCGACGAAGACCTTCTTCTACGGCATGGAACCGGGCGAGGAGATCAGCGCGGAGATCGATCCGGGCAAGACCCTCGAAATCCGTATGCAGGCCGTGTCGGAAATGGACGACAAGGGCGAGGTCAAAGTGTTCTTCGAACTCAACGGCCAACCCCGCACGATCCGCGTCCCGAACCGCGCAGCCGCCGCCACGACCATCGCCCGTGCGAAGGCCGAACTGGGCAACCCGAACCACGTCGGCGCCCCGATGCCGGGCGTTGTGGCGTCTGTCGCAGCGCAGGCAGGTAAGGAAGTCAAAGAAGGCGACCTCCTCCTGACCATCGAAGCAATGAAGATGGAGACAGGCATCCACGCCGACAGGGACGCCACCATCAAAGCGGTGCACGTCCAACCGGGCGGGCAGATCGATGCCAAAGACCTCCTGATCGAGTTCGAATAAGTCAAAGGCGCCCTCGGGCGCCTTTTTCATTTCCGGCCATAGCCTCCACCGCGTAAGCGCCAAAAATTTTCGGCGCTTACGCTATTTTCCCCTTGCAGCCACCCCCGCGTTTTCATATCTCACGCCCACCGAAACGGTGCGGGCGTAGCTCAGGGGTAGAGCATAACCTTGCCAAGGTTAGGGTCGGGCGTTCGAATCGCCTCGCCCGCTCC
>NZ_JAATOP010000006.1 GCF_011806565.1 Marivivens donghaensis | reverse complement strand
AAGCACCACGATCATGGTCTCACCGATGGCGCGCGAGGCGGCCAGCAGGATGGCACCCACGATACCCGGCAATGCTGCGGGGAAAACGACCTTGCGGATGGTTTCCGATTTCGTCGCGCCAAGGCCCAGCGAGCCGTCGCGCAGCGATTGCGGAACCGAATTGATGATGTCGTCGGACAGCGAGGACACGAACGGGATCAGCATGATGCCCATGACGAGGCCCGCGGTGATGGCAGCGTCGGCGCTGCCCATCCAAGTGACGCCCAGTGCGCCGCCTTCACCGAAGGCCGATTTCAGCATCGGGCCGACAGTGACCAGCGCGAAAAGGCCGTAAACGATGGTCGGGATGCCTGCGAGCACTTCGAGCAGCGGCTTGGCGATCGAACGGACCGGACGGGAGGCGTATTCAGCGAGGTAGAGCGCGGCGAACAGACCGATCGGAACGGCCACGGCCAGTGCGATAAGCGAGATGTAGAGCGTACCCCATGCGAGCGGCAGGATGCCCAGCTCGCCGCCACCACGGAAGTTCGGCGCCCAAGTGGTGCCGAAGAAGAAGTCCGCTGCGGGGTAGATGCGGAAAAACTGGAGGGTGTTTCCGAAAAGCGAGACGATGATCCCGACCGTGGTCAGAATGGCGATTGTCGCGCAGCCGATGAGGAGAAAACGAACGCCGGCCTCAGTCTGCCGGCGGGTACTGCGAGTACGGAGGCCCTTCTGAACGCCGCGTACTGCAAGCACGACGGCAACGATGGCCACGATAATCCAAACGAGAGTCATAACGGCTCCGGCGTATTAGGGTTGGGCAAGGGGTAATCCCCTTGCCCAGAGATAGGTGGTTACTGACCCATCATGACGCGGTTGGCAACGTTCTCTTGGGTCTGGGCCAGTTCCGGATCCGAAACGAGACCGTAAGCTGCCAGCGGGCCGTCGGGGCCAGCGAGTTCGTCAGCTACGAAGAAGGTTGCGTATTCCTGGAGGCCCGGGATGACGTCGAGGTGTGCACCTTTGACGTAGAAGAACAGCGGGCGCGATACCGGGTAGTCACCCGAAGCGATGGTCTCGGTCGACGGAGCAACGTCCGACATGGTCGCTACTTTGAGCTTGTCGGTGTTGTTTTCGTAGAACGAGAGACCGAAGACGCCGAGGCCGTTCGAGTCAGCTTCGATACGAGCGAGGGTTTCGGTGTAGTCGCCGTCGATGTCGGTCGACAGACCGTCGGTGCGAACAGCCATACATGCTTCTTCAGCTGCGTCTTCGTCGCCGCCGTTGATTTCGAGGATGGCTTCCATAGCGCCCGAGTCTTCACAACCCTGCAGCAGAACCTTCTCTTCGAAGACTTCGCGGGTGCCGTGCTTGGTGCCCGGGATGAAGGCAGCGATCGGAGCGTCCGGCAGGTCGCCGTTGACTTCGTTCCAGTTGGTGTTCGGGTTGGCAACCATGGCGCCGTCTACCGGCAGTTCAGCGGCCAGTGCGTTGTACCAGTCAGCCGGTACGAAAGCGTCGAAAGCCGGACCGTTGATGTCCGAAGCGAAGACGATGCCGTCATAACCGATGCGGACTTCGAGGATGTCGGTGACGCCGTTTTCGGCGCAGGTTGCAATTTCGCTGTCCTTGATGGCGCGCGAAGCGTTTGCAACGTCGATGGTCTCTTCGCCAACGCCTTCACAGAAAGCGCGCAGACCAGCGGACGAACCACCCGATTCAACAACGGGGGTCGGGAAATCAGTGTTTTCACCGAATGCCTCAGCAACGATCGAAGCGTAGGGCAGAACGGTCGACGAACCAGCAACCTGGACGTTGTCACGCGCGGTAGCTGCGGTGGCCGAAATGGCAGCGATGGCCAGAGCGGAAGCGGTGAGCTTGTAGAACGACATTAATCAATCTCCTGAGTGTCGGGCTTGTCGTTTGTGTTCGACTTGCCCGCTCCGTCTATGGGTCGAGCAATGCGCTTTTGTGACACTAATGTAAGACTTTTATGACAGTCGTCGAATTGTCGGCAAATTACTGCGTCGGGAGCAGGATTTCGAAGGTAGACCCCTCGCCTTCCTTGCTGCGAATGACCAGTTTTCCGCGGTGGCGAACGGCAATATGTTTAACGATTGCAAGGCCTAAGCCTGTTCCGCCCACTTCGCGCGAGCGGTGACGGTCCACGCGGTAGAAACGTTCGGTCAAACGCGGAATATGATAGGATGCAATGCCCTCGCCGTAGTCTGTGACACTTACTGTGACACCGGTGGCGCGCAATTGTGACAGCTGAGTCGGTTCCGATATGACGATATCGACGTTCTTTTCCCGCCCGCCGTATTTGATCGCGTTCTCGACCAGATTGTTGAACACCTGACGGAGCTGATCGGCGTCGGCGGGCACCATCACGGGCTGCGCAGGTTTGGTCAGATTGAGCGTGACCTTGTTATTGTCGGCAACGGGCTGGATGGCGTTCACACAGGTTTCCATCACCTGCGCGATGTCGATCATCGTGCTCGGACGAATGCGCTCGTCCTCTTCCACGCGGGACAGGTGCAGCAGGTCCTGAACGAGGTGCGCCATGCGCCCCGCTTCGGATTCCATGATGCCGAGGAAACGGTCCTGCACGTTGGGGTCGTTCTTGGCCGGGCCGCGCAGGGTCTCGATAAAGCCCATGAGCGAGGTCAGCGGCGTGCGCAGTTCGTGACTGACATTGGCGACGAAATCGCGGCGCATTTCATTCGCGGTCTCGATATCCGTGCGATCCTCGAACGTAATCATCGCGCAATCACCGTCGGGCAGCGATACCGGCGCGATGTGGGCGGCGTAGACATAATCACGACCACCGTCGCGGAGCATGTGACGGACAGAGCTTTTGCGGCTCTTCATCAGCGCGCCTTCGATCCCCTCCAGCATGTCGGGCGCACGCAGAATGGTGATCACCGGACGGTCCACGCAGTCGTTCTTGAGCAGATCGCGCGCGGGCTGGTTGGCAGCAACGATGCGTTCGTCGGGCCGCACCAGCAAAGCAGGCAACGGCATCGCGTTCACAAAGTTGATCTGAATCGGGGTCATATCAATCATGTCTCTTGAGTAGAGCGGCACGCATCACCAAAACAAGATCGTTTCCTCCCCCATAATGGTGATTATTCAGCCACCAATACTGCGAGATATTGTGAAACCCGTAAGACAACTGCCTGGATGGTGGCAGAAATATCGAGGGAAATCACATGGGTGCTATCGGATTACTCAGCGCAGACACGCCCGCGACCGCAGTGAAGATGCTTGTCATCGGCAGCCGCGATGTGTGGCCGAACCACGACACGAGCGATGACGGGTTCAACTTTGTCGATTACCGTTCGTTCTCGGCAGAGATGCTGGAACAGTTCAAACCGGACATGGTGATGTCGCTGCTGTTCGGCACGGGGTTCGATGCCATGGACATTGCTGCCAAACTGTTCGAGTTCGGCTTTGCAGGCCCCTACCGTGCGCTTTGCGCGAACCTTCCCAACCCCGCGCTTGTGAAACGCGAGATTTCGCAGGTCGCGCCGCTGTTGGATTTCGATCTGGTGTCGCTGCCGGCGGTCGCCCGCATGATCCATTAACCGACGGGTTTCAGCCCGTTCTTGAAACGCTGCGCGTTGGCCTGATAGCGCCGCGCGGAGTCGGTGATCCGCGCGATTGTTTCCTCGTCCAACTGGCGGACGACCTTACCCGGTGCGCCCATCACGAGGCTACCGTCGGGGATGACCTTATTTTCGGTGATCAAGGCCCCTGCCCCGATCAGGCAGTTCTTGCCGACCACAGCGCCGTTCATCACCATCGCGCCCATGCCGATCAGCGTGTTGTCACCGATGGTGCAGCCATGAAGCAGTGCCTTGTGACCGATGGTGCAGTTCTCGCCAATCGTCAGCGGGTAGCCCATGTCGGTGTGGAAAACTGCGTTTTCCTGAACGTTGCTGCCCTTACCCACGGTGAGGCGTTCGTTGTCGCCCCGCAGCGTGCAGCCGAACCAGACGGAGCTGCCCTCCATCAAAGTCACCTTGCCGATCAGGTTCGCGTCGTCCGCAACCCATACGTCATCAGCGATTTCGGGGGCGTGGCCGTCCAGCTCAAAGATCATCGTTCCTCGAATTCCTTGTTCAGGCCGCGCACGAATTCGTTCAGTCCGGGGCGGCGGTCAGCGCGAGCGCGTTCGGCGGTGAGGATGGTTTTCAACTCTTCCTCGGCGGCGTCCACGTCCTCGTTCACGATAACATAGTCGTATTCGGCCCAGTGGCTGATTTCATCGCGGCTTTTCGCCATACGGCCCGCAATCACCTCTTCGCTGTCCTGCGCACGGCCGCGCAGACGCGATTCCAGATCAGCGATGGAGGGCGGCAGGATGAAGATGGACACCACGTCTTTGCCGAGCGCGGAGCGGCGGATCTGCTGACCGCCCTGCCAGTCGATGTCGAACAGCGTGTCGCGCCCTTCGGTCATGGCGAGTTCCACGGGACCGCGCGGGGTGCCGTAGTAGTTGCCGAAGACCTCTGCGTGTTCGAGCATCTGGTTGGTTTTCACCAGTTCCTCGAAGTCTTCCTTGGTCTTAAAGTAGTACTCGCGGCCGTCCTCTTCACCGGAGCGCGGCGCGCGGGTGGTGGCGGAGACCGAAAACTTCAGCGTCGGGTCCCATGCCATCAGTCGTTTGGCGAGGGTCGATTTGCCGGCACCCGAGGGGGACGACAGGATAATGAGAAGCCCGCGGCGCTGGATCTCGGTCATGGTTCACTCCACGTTCTGGATTTGCTCGCGCATCTGTTCGATAACGGCCTTCAGTTCAAGCCCTACTTGCGTCAATCCGGTCGCTTGTGACTTGGAACAGAGAGTGTTGACCTCGCGGTTGAACTCCTGCGCGAGGAAATCGAGCTTGCGGCCAGCCGGCGCCGGATCGGAAATGAGCGCGCGGGCGGCGGCAACGTGGGCCTTCAGGCGGTCGAGTTCCTCGGTCACGTCCTGTTTGACGGCGATGATCGCGAGTTCTTGCGCAAGGCGGCTTTTGTCCACCTCCGCGTCGTCCATGATGCGCTGGAGGGCGGCTTTGAAGTTCTCGCGTACTTCGGGGCGGCGTTTTTCGGCAGCGTCCTGAGCATCGGTGATCAGCGCCTCGATACGGTCCAGTTGTTCGGAGATGACAGCGTGGAGCGCAGCGCCTTCGGCGGCGCGCATTTCGGCAAATTCATCAAGCAGCGGCGCAAGATCGGCGAGGACGTGCTTTTTCAGCGCATCGGCATCCTCTTCGGCGCGGGTGTTGGTCCAGACGCCGCGGGTTTGCAGGATTTCGGCGGTAGAGGGCTTTTCGACCTGTACGCCCTTGGCCTTGGCGCGGACGGTGATCGTTTCCAGCGCGTTCAGAACAGTGTCCAGCGCCCATTCGTCGAGGTAGAGCGAGCGTTCGCTCTCGTCACGGGTCAGGCGCATGTTCACGGTAATGTTGCCGCGCGCGAACCGTTTGGAAATTTCTGCGCGCACGGTCTGTTCCAGCCCGTCGATCCCGTCGGGCATCCGCAGACGCATGTCGAGGCCGCGCCCGTTGACGCTGCGAATATCCCACGTCCATTGAACATTTTCGTCGGCGCCGCTGCGGCTGGCGAAGGCAGTCATGGAACGGATCACGGGCTACTCCTTGGCGGTTTGGCGCAGATAAAAGCAAAGCGTCATGCGCTGCAACCCGCTTACCGCATTAACCTATTTACCTTTTATTAAGTGATTGGCGGCACATGGTGGCTTAACAGCTTGGTAATGTTTTTGAGGAAGATGTTTATGACGACCGAAACCGCTAATGTGTCCATCCTTGATCTCTTGCGTAAATACTGGAGCGAGCTGCGCCAGACCGACACGCTCCCTGCCCGCACCAAAATCGACCCCGTGCAGATCGACGATGCGCTGCCGTCTTCGTTCATTCTGGAGCGTGCGGACGACGGACCCGCGCATCTGAGGGTGTCTGGTCAGCGGATCAGCGAGATGGTGGGGTTCGATACGCGCGGGCTTCCGTTGCCGCATCTGTTCGATGCGCCGAACCGTCAGCGGATCTGGGATCTGAGCGATACGTGCCTTGCCGCGCCAGCGGTCATCACATTGGGGATCGAGGCGAAAGCGGCCAATGGTGTTGGACGAGTTTCGGGCCGTATGGTGTTGATGCCATTGGCAGATTCCGACGGAACGGTGAACCGTGCGCTGGGCGGGTTCGAGCTGCACAGCGCATTGCCGATCGCCGCCGAGTGCCTGATCGTGCCGAGCAGCGCCGCGCCGAAGATCGAGTACCTCACCGAAATGCCGTCGATCAAAGAAAGAAAGCCGGCCCCAAGGCCGGCTCTCCGTCTCGTTGTCGATAATACCTGACGGTTACTGGCCTGCGGCGCGGGCCAGTCCTTCGCGGCGGGACGACAGTTCTTCTGCCACGAGGAACGCCAGTTCCAGCGACTGCGATGCGTTCAGACGCGGGTCGCAGGCGGTGTGGTAGCGGTCGCTCAGGTCTTCGTCGGTGACAGCGCGGACACCGCCGGTGCATTCGGTCACGTCCTTGCCGGTCATCTCGAAGTGGACGCCGCCCGGGATCGTGCCTTCGGCGTTGTGGACACCGAAGAAGTCGCGGACTTCGCGCAGGACGCTGTCGAACGGACGGGTTTTGTAGCCGGTCGACGACTTGATGGTGTTGCCGTGCATCGGGTCACAGGTCCAGACGACGTTCGCGCCCTCTTCCTGAACGGCCTTGATGAGGCGCGGCAGGTGTTCGCCAACGTTGCCTGCACCGAAACGCGCGATGAGGGTCAAACGGCCCGCTTCGTTGTTCGGGTTCAGCGTGTTCATCAGCGACTTGAGGTGGCCAGTGGTCATCGACGGGCCGCACTTCAGACCGATCGGGTTCTGGACGCCCTTGCAGAATTCGACGTGTGCGCCGTCGGGCTGACGGGTGCGGTCGCCGATCCAGATCATGTGGCCCGAACCCGCGAGCCACTTGCCCGAGGTCGAGTCCAGACGGCACAGGGCCTCTTCGTATTCCAGAAGCAGTGCTTCGTGGCTGGTGTAGAAGTCCACGGTCTGCATGGCGTGGCTGGCTTCGTCGCGGATGCCAGCGGCTTCCATGAAGTCCAGCGTGTCGCTGATGCGGTTGGCCAGCTCGCGGTAGCGTTCTGCTTCCGGCGATGCGGTGAAGCCGAGGGTCCATGCGTGGACCTTGTGGACGTCAGCGTAACCGCCGGTCGAGAACGCACGCAGCAGGTTCAGCGTGGCTGCGGCCTGCGTGTAGGCTTGCAGCATACGGTCGGCGTCGGGGATACGGGCTTCGGGCGTGAAGTCGAAGCCGTTGACGATGTCACCGCGGTAGCTGGGCAGTTCCACGCCGCTGATGGTTTCGGTCGGCGCCGAACGCGGCTTGGCCATCTGGCCCGCCATGCGGCCGACTTTGACGACGGGCACTTTGGCGCCGTAAGTCAGGACCATCGCCATTTGCAGCATCACCTTGAAGGTGTCGCGGATGTTGTCGGCGCTGAATTCGGCAAAGCTCTCTGCACAGTCGCCGCCCTGAAGAAGGAACGCGTCGCCGCGCGAGACAGCTGCCAGTTTATCGCGGAGACGGCGCGCCTCGCCCGCAAAGACCAAGGGCGGATAGCTTGCAAGCTTCGCTTCTACAGCGTTCAGCTTTGCCCCGTCCGTATACTCGGGCATCTGAACTCTGGGCTTGTTGCGCCAGTCAGATTTCTGCCACTCGGTCATTTTATTGCTCCATAATCTCTACTTTAGCGTACCGTGTTACGTGATTAGCGGTAACGGCATTGCGTTTATAAAGGCGTGACCCGTTTGAGCAATAAGCAAATAGCCATTCCGCTATAAGTAGTAATGAATTGCTCAATGGGATTTGCTTATGGCACGCCCCCTTGCGAAAGTTTTGTAAAAGTAGTTGAGGTTTGGACGAAACTGCGCTGACTGGGTGGCACATGGACTTAGAAATTCAAATCGTCGACGTCGACGCACCGGCAAAGCCTCGCCGCTTTGTATTCGTGTTGCTCGACCAGTTTACTTTGCTGCCCTTTGCCAGCTCTATCGAGTGCCTGCGCATCGCGAACCGTATGAGTGAAAAGAAACTTTACGAGTGGGTGATTGCCGGAGACGGCGGTGAATTCGTCACCTGTTCGAACGGTGTGGAGTTCAAACTTCAGGCCGATCTGGACGAGCTGCTGCGCGATGACACCATCATGGTGTGCGGCGGTATCAAGGTGCAGTCCGCCACCAACCGCCGCATCGTCAACTGGCTGCGCCGCGAGGCGCGCCGCGGCGTTGTCGTGGGCGGTCTGTGTACGGCGGCCTATACGCTAGCGAAGTCCGGCCTGCTGGATGGCAAGCGCGCGACGATCCACTGGGAGAATCACGACAGCTTCTCCGAGGAGTTCGACGAGGTCGATCTGACCAAGTCGGTGTTCGTCGTGGATGGCAACCGTCTGACCGCTGCGGGCGGTACCGCGTCGCTCGACCTGATGCTCAAGATCATCGCCGACGACCACGGCGAGGAACTGGCGAATGCCGTGGCTGACCAGCTGATCTATTCGTCGATCCGCACCGACCAGGACACCCAACGTCTGTCCATTCCGACCCGCATCGGTGTGCGTCACCCGAAGCTGAGCAAGGTGATCCAGATGATGGAAAGCAACATCGAGGACCCGATCAGCCCTGCCCTGCTGGCCAAGGAAGTCGGCATGTCCACGCGCCAGCTCGAACGCCTGTTCCGCCGCTACCTCGCGCGGTCGCCGAAGCGTTATTATATGGAGCTTCGCCTCCAGAAAGCGCGCAACCTGCTGATGCAGACGGACATGAGTGTGATCAACGTGGCGCTGGCCTGCGGATTCGCGTCGCCGTCGCATTTCTCGAAGTGTTACCGCGCCCATTACGAAACCACTCCCTATCGCGAGCGCGGCAGCCACGGCAGGAAGGCCTGAGTCGTTTTCGGCATTTGAACTGTCGCGTTTGTAGGCAAAAGGCAAAAAGGCGGGCAATCGCCCAGTTTCGGGGCAAAGTTCCGTTAGAGCGCACTTTTCTTTTCTTAAGCGGCGTTCTAGCCTCATAAACGGATAAGATCATCCGATAGGGAGATAATTATGAAAAAACTGATGCTGGCCACCGCAGCCGCTGCACTCTTCGCAGGCGCTGCTTCGGCAGATGACATCAAGATGGGTGTGATCCTCGGCTTCACCGGCCCGATCGAATCCCTCACCCCCGACATGGCTGCTGGCGCTGAGCTGGCGATGAAGGAAGTTTCCGACTCCGGCAAGCTTCTGGGCGGTTCGACCGTCACGCCGATCCGCAAGGACTCGACCTGCATCGACTCGTCCGCTGCCGTCACCGCTGCTGAAGAACTGATCGCCGAAGGCGTGTCGGGCATCTTCGGTGCTGACTGTTCGGGCGTCACCGGCGCTATCCTGACCAACGTCGCTGTTCCGAACGGCATGGTCATGGTTTCGCCCTCGGCAACCTCGCCGGGTCTGTCGACCGCAGAAGACAACGGTCTGTTCTTCCGCACCGCGCCGTCGGATGCCCGTCAGGGTGTCGTCATGGCCGAGCTGCTGATGGAACAAGGCGTTGAATCGGTCGCTCTGACCTACATCAACTCGGACTACGGCAAGGGCCTCGCTGACAGCTTCCAGGCTGCTTACGAAGAGCTCGGCGGTTCGGTAACCATTTCGGCTGCACACGACGCAGGCAAAGGCGACTACTCGGCTGAAGTCGCGGCTCTCGCAGCTGCTGGCGGCGACCGTCTCGTAGTCGCTGGCTACGTTGACCAGGGCGGCGGCGACATCGTTCGCGCTTCGCTCGACGCTGGCGCATTCGACATGTTCCACTTCCCCGACGGCATGATCGGCGACGCACTGCCGGCAGCTTTCGGCACCGAGATCGAAGGTTCGTATGGTCAGGCTCCGGGTTCGGACAACCCTGGCTACCAGGCGTTCGTTCAGTTGGCGACCGACTTCAACGGCGAAGGCACCTACGCTTCGGAATCGTATGACGCGGCTGCTCTGATGCTGCTCGCCATGCAGGCTGCAAACAGCACCGATCCGTCGGTCTACAAAGACTACATCGAAACCGTTGCGAACGCTCCGGGCGAGCCGATCATGCCGGGCGACCTTGGTCGCGCGCTGGACATCCTCGCTTCGGGTGGTGACGTCGACCTCATCGGCGCAACCGGCGTCGAGCTGGTCGACGGCGGCGAAGCTGCCGGTTCGTACCGCGTTGTCACCTTCACGGACGGCGAGATGGTTACCGACAGCTACCGCTAATCGGTCATCTTTGCTATTTGGCGGCGCGGGGATTTATTCTCCGCGCCGTTTTCCATAATTGAGCGCAAACAATGCGTCGCCCCGGGGACTGATATGATTGTCGTTGAAAACCTCCATAAGCACTTCGGAGGGTTCCACGCTGTTGATGGAGCCAGCCTGCAAATCGAAAAAGGCACGATCACGGGACTGATCGGACCGAACGGTGCAGGCAAAACCACCCTGTTCAATGTTATCGCCGGTGTTCTGCCGCCGACCAGTGGCCGCGTCACGATGGATGGCGAGGATATCACCGGTCTGCCGCCGCACGAATTGTTCGGCAAGGGCTTGCTGCGCACGTTCCAGATCGCGCACGAATTCCACTCGATGACCGTTCGCGAGAACCTGATGATGGTGCCCGCCGGTCAGACCGGCGAAACGCTCTGGAACACGTGGTTCGGCCGCAAGCGTATCGCGGACGAAGAGCGCGCCCTGCGTGCGAAGGCCGACGAGGTGCTCGAATTCCTGACCATCAGTCATCTGGCGGACGAAAAGGCCGGCAATATGTCGGGCGGTCAGAAAAAGCTGCTCGAACTGGGCCGCACGATGATGGTCGACGCCAAGATCGTGTTCCTCGACGAGGTTGGCGCGGGCGTGAACCGTACCCTGCTGATGACCATCGGTGACACGATCCTCCAGCTCAACAAAGAGCGCGGCTACACCTTTGTCGTCATCGAGCACGACATGGACTTCATCGGCAAGATCTGCGGTCCGGTCATCTGTATGGCCGAAGGCAAGAAGCTGGCCGAAGGCTCACTCGAAGAGATCAAGTCGAACGAGCAGGTGATCGAGGCTTACCTCGGCACCGGTCTGAAGAACAAAGACAAGGTCGGCGCATGAAGGCGCTGATCACATCGGCGCTTTTGCTGGCGACAGGTGCGGCGCAAGCCGACTGCGTGACGCTGGCCGAAACGTTCGAGGTCTGCGATCTTGAAGGCACCACCGACGCGGGCATGGAAGATAACTTCTATTTCATGGAAGTCGAAGACGCGCGCATTCATGCTGTCGGCCTGCCTGTCATGGACGGCATCGCGACCGAAATGGATGTGCTAGGCCAAGAGGCTTACGGCTTTACCGCCATGCGCCCCAATACTCAGGTGTTCGAGATCCTGGATGCGCAGAAGCTTGATTGCGCCGCGCCCAGCCGAGTGATCGCCTACCGCGCAGACGGTCTGATGGCGGTTTACACCATCTACACGGTTCAGGACCGCTACGTTCTTTTCATGTCCAACGGCGCAAACGGCGATACGCCGCTTGCCGAACATGACCAGCTCATCAGCCAGTTCGGAGACCGGAACGGCCTGCGCAAGGATTGCGACATTGGCTGACCGTTTCCCCCGTTTCCAGAATTCGCACGCCGTATGCGTGCCAAACACCCTTGTACGAGAGTGTCACACTCATGACTGAACCATTCCTCATCGGAGATACGATGACCGGCGGTTACGGCCGTGGTCCCGATATCCTCCATTCCTGCACCATTGCCGTGAACCCCGGTGAAATCGCTGTCATCGTCGGCCCGAACGGCGCCGGCAAATCGACCGCGATGAAGGCGGTTTTCGGGATGCTCAATGTCCGCAGCGGCTCTGTCCGTCTGGACGGCGAGGACATCACCACCCTGACCCCGCAAGAGCGCGTGCTGAAAGGCATGGGCTTCGTGCCGCAGGTCCGCAACATCTTCCCGTCGATGACTGTTGAAGAGAACCTCGAAATGGGGGCCTTCATCCGCACCGACAATTTCAAGGACACGATGGAGCAGGTCTACAGCCTCTTCCCGATCCTGCGCGACAAGCGTTACCAAGCCGCGGGCGAGCTTTCGGGCGGTCAGCGTCAGCAGGTGGCCGTGGGCCGTGCGCTGATGACCCAGCCCCGTGTTCTGCTGCTCGATGAGCCGACCGCAGGTGTGTCGCCCGTCGTCATGGACGAGCTTTTCGACCGCATCATCGAAGTTAGCCGGACAGGGATGCCGATCCTCATGGTCGAACAGAACGCCAAGCAGGCGCTCGAAATCGCGGACCGCGCCTATGTGCTGGTTCAAGGCGCCAATGCTCACACCGGAACGGGTCAGGAAATGCTGAACGACCCCGTCGTCCGCCGCTCGTTCCTTGGAGGCTGAGATGGATTTTCTCAACGCTCTGGTCATGCTGACCAACTTCATCATCATTCCGGCGACCACCTACGGCGCACAGCTCGCGCTGGGTGCACTGGGCGTGACGCTGATCTATTCGATCCTGCGGTTCTCGAACTTCGCGCACGGCGACACGATGGCGCTTGGTACTGTCGTCACCATCGGCATCACCGCGCTGTTCCAGTCGTGGGGCATCACGCTCGGCCCGCTGCCGACCGCCCTGCTCGCCCTGCCCTTCGCCATCATCGTCACCTCGCTGGTGATGATCGGCACCGATCAGGTCGTCTATAAGTTCTACCGCGCGAAAAAAGCCGCGCCGATCGTGTTCGTCATGGCTTCGCTGGGCGTCATGTTCATGACCAACGGCGTGATCCGCTTCCTCGCGGGCGTGAAGGACATCAACTTCACCGATGGCGAGCGTTTCCTGATCCAAGCGCGCGCATTCAAGGAATGGTCGGGCCTCGACCAACCGCTGGCGCTGCGGACCACGCAGGCGCTGACCGTCGTTGTGGCTGTCATCGTCGTAGCTTGGCTGTTCTGGTTCCTCAACCGCACCCGCACGGGTAAATCCATGCGCGCCTATTCGGATAACGAGGATCTGGCGCTGCTGTCGGGTATCAACCCGAACCGCGTGGTCATGGTGACGTGGCTGATCGTCGGCATCCTGACCACTACGGCAGGTGTGCTTTACGGCCTCGATAAGAGCTATTCGCCCTTCACCTACTTCCAGCTCCTGCTGCCGACCTTCGCCGCTGCCATCGTCGGAGGTCTGGGTAGCCCGCTGGGCGCCATCGCTGGCGGCTTCGTCGTCGCCTATTCGGAGGTCGTCGTAACCTACGTCTGGCGCGCGGTTGCAGGATATGTCCTGCCCGATAGCCTCCAGCCCGAGGGCCTCCTCCAGCTGCTTTCGACCGACTACAAAATTGCGGTGAGCTTCACGATCCTCGTCATCGTGCTGCTGTTCAAGCCCACCGGCATCTTCAAAGGACAATCGGTATGAGCCAGTCCAACCGTGTGATCTTTTACTTCGCCCTCGTCGCGATCCTGTTCCTGCTCGAAGGTCTGACCAACTTCTGGATCTTCACCGGAAGCTGGGACACCTCGGTCTCCATCCTCAACATGGCGCTGGTCTCGGCTGTCATGGCGCTGGGTGTAAACCTGCAATGGGGCTACGCGGGCCTCTTTAACGTCGGCATCATGGGCTTCACCGCTCTGGGCGGCCTCGCGGTCGTCATCACCTCCATGCAGCCCGTGGGCGAAGCATGGGAGGCCGGCGGCGCGCGCGTTCTGGCGGGCCTGCTGATCGGTGCGCTGACCATTGGCCTGACCATCATGCTCCGCACCAAACTGCCCAAGGGCAACGCCCGCGCGGTTTTCACCATCGTGGTACTGGTCGGCGGCTTCTTCATCTACCGTTCGGTCTTCGATCCGGGCGTGGAAGCGATTGAAGCAGTGAACCCCTCAGTCGCAGGTTACCTTGGTGGTCTGGGCTTACCGGTGCTGCTGTCGTGGCCCGTGGGCGGCCTGCTCGCCGCTGGTGCAGCTTGGATCATCGGCAAGACCGCCTTGGGCCTGCGTTCGGACTACCTGGCCATCGCGACCCTCGGTATCGCCGAGATTATCGTCGCCGTGATCAAGAACGAAGGCTGGCTGTCCCGCGGCGCGAAGAACGTCAACGGCCTGCCCCGTCCCGTTCCGAACCCTGTAGACCTGCAAGCCGATCCGGCCTTCATCGAAGCCGCCGCCAACTTCGGCCTCGGCCCTGTCGAAGCCTCGACGCTCTACATCAAACTCGGCTACGCGCTGCTGTTCACCGCTGTGCTGGTCATCGTCCTGATCCTCGCCCAGCTGGCCCGCCACTCTCCGTGGGGCCGCATGATGCGCGCGATCCGTGACAATGAAACCGCAGCCCGCGCCATGGGCAAGAACGTCACCGCGCGCCACCTGCAAATCTTCATCCTCGGCTCCGCGATCTGCGGCATCGCCGGTGCGATGATGACCACGCTGGACGGCCAGCTGGTGCCGACCACCTACAACCCGCTGCGCTTCACCTTCCTCATCTGGGTGATGGTGATCGTCGGAGGCTCGGGCAACAACATCGGCTCGCTCCTCGGCGCGTTCCTGATCTGGTGGCTTTACGTCAAGGTCGAACCGATGGGCCAATGGCTCGCGCAGATCTCCACCGCTGGGCTCGATCCGAACAACTGGTTTGCGGTCCGCATGACAGACGCCGCGCCGCATATGCGCCTCTTCACTATGGGCCTCATCCTGCTCTTGGTGCTGCGGTTCAACCCGCGCGGCCTTGTCCCCGAAAAATAAGAACTCCAAGGGCCGCCACGCGCGGCCCTTTCTTCATTCTGACCCAAATACCTCGGGGGAGCGGCGCAGCCGCGGGGGCAGCGCCCCCTCTTGCCCGAGTGGTCAAAAGCGTTATAGCTCACGCCTATGAATGAATTGATTACAGCCTTCACCACGCTCTTCGTGATTATCGACCCCATCGGTCTTGCGCCGCTCTTTGTCGCGATGACGGCGGGCATGTCCGACGGCAAGCGCCGCGCCATCGGCCTGCGCGCTTGCGTCATCGCGTTTGCGATCCTGTGTATCTTCGCGTTCTTCGGCGAGGCTGTGCTCGGCTTCATCGGCATCGGTCTGCCCGCATTCCGCATCTCGGGCGGAATCCTGCTGTTCCTCACCGCGCTTGAGATGCTGTTCCAGAAGCGTCAGGCCCGCCGCGAAAACAATGCAGAGGACGCGCATGAGGACCACGGCGACGATCCGTCGGTCTTCCCGATTGCCATCCCGCTGATCGCCGGTCCGGGAGCCATCGCGACGATGATCCTTCTGATGGACCGCGCCGAAGGATTTGCGGGCTCGATTTCGATCATCGCCGTGCTGGCTCTCGTGCTGGCGATTGTCTTCGTCCTCTTCCTAATTTCGGGCTCGCTGGAGCGCATCTTGGGCAAGGTCGGCGTCAACGTCGTGACCCGCCTGCTTGGCCTTTTGCTGGCCGCGCTCGCGATCCAGTTCATTCTTGATGGACTCAGGTCTTTCGGTCTGGCTGTTTAATCCTAAATATAGATGCATGAGCCAAAACGAGATCATGCGTCTGACATACTTGGGACTGATCGTCATCGCCGTGCTGATCGGCGTGCTGGCGACTTCGCGCGGGCGCTTCGGCCAGGTCGCGCGAAACTTCGGGATCTGGGCGGTGATTATCGGCGGCCTGACCTTTGCGGTCGGCACCTATCAGGGCGCGGGCTTCATGCCCTTCCAGACCCAAGCCGAATTGCAGGATGGCCGGATCGAGCTGACCATGCAGCGCGATGGCCATTACTACCTTACCGCTTTGGTGAATGGCGTGCCGATCGAGTTCGTGGTCGACACCGGCGCGAGCCATGTCGTACTCACCGAAGAGGACGCTAAACGCCTTGGGTTTAAATCGGATGATCTGCGGTTCGTTGGCTCCGCCACCACGGCGAACGGCATCGTACAGACGGCCCCTGTGCGGCTGGAGACGGTCGAACTCGGCCCCATCCTCGACCGTAACGTCCGTGCAGTTGTCAACGGCGGCCCGATGCGGGACTCGCTGCTGGGCATGAGCTATCTGTCGCGCTTTGAGAAGATCGAGATCACCCGCGGGCGGCTGATCCTCACTCGTTAACGGTTTACCTTGAACTGCTTGTTCGTCAGGCGCGCGCGCTCGAAATTCTCGGTATCCTCGATCAAGTTATGCGCGGGCACTTCGGAGCATTGCGCCAGTTGGTCGAGCTTGGACTCGTTGCCCAAAGTGAAGCGGATTTCGATGTCATGCGGATCGTCGAACGCGGCGAGCGCGAGAAACTGGTAGGTGCGGCTGACGCGCGAGAAATAGAGCGTCGTACCGCAGTCACTACAGAACCCGCGCCCGACGCCTTGGGAACTGCTGAATGTGTTCGGAAGGCCCTTGGTCCACGTCAGTGCCGGATTAGCGACACCAACCCAGCCCATCGCCATCCCGCCAGAGGCGCGTTGGCACATCCTGCAAAAGCAGATGTGAGCGTTATCCAGCAATTGCGAGGTGCGAAAACGCACTGCTCCGCACTGGCAGCCACCCGTGTAGAGCGGCAGTTCGGATTTTCGAGACATACCGCCTCCGCACAGATTAAGTTTATTTCACCTCAGTCAGGATTCCGCCTTCTTGACCCAGCGGTGGCCTTCCTGCGCCCAATATTGAGCCGTGCAGCCCGCTCCGGTCAGCGCCTTCCATTGTTCTCGTGCTTGCTGGATTTCGTCGCCAATTGTGGCGTCGAAAACGACCATCGCGCGCTCTAAACCTTCAACCTCTTCGGGGGCGATCTTAGCCCCGTGAACCGCCACGACGCAAGTCGGGTTATTCTTACGGTTGTGTGATGAGGTCAGAAGGATCGGCTGCCGTGCATCGTGTTTTCCGCCTTCAACGCCGTGGGGCAGAAATCCGTCGTCGGCTCCGCCCCAGAGTTTCGTGTCGAGTTCCTTGAGGCGGTCGGTATCGGTGCCGCGCACTTCGATGCGCCATCCTGCGTCCAAAGCCTTGCCGAGCAGAAGCGGCAAGGCTTCCTCCAGCGGGCTTTCGGTCAGGTGGTAGAAGAACGCGGCACCCATGTCTTACGCCTCGAAACGGTCGCGGATCAGACGGTCGAGCGCACGCACGCCCCAGCCCGTCGCGCCCTTGGGATGCAGCGGACCGTCGGCTTTTTTCGACGCAACGCCGGCAATATCGAGGTGGATCCACGGGGTCTCCGGCTTCACGAAACGCTGGAGGAACTGGGCCGCAGTGATCGAGCCACCCTCACGGCCGCCGACGTTCTTCATGTCCGCGATGTTCGACTTCAGCAGTGCGTCGTAACCGTCGCCCAGCGGCATCCGCCATGCGCCCTCGTCCTCAACCTTGGCAGCGGCGAGGAAATCGCCCGCTAGTTCGTCGTTGTTCGAGAAGACGCCCGCGTTTTCCGAACCCAGCGCGATGATGATCGCACCCGTCAGCGTGGCGAGGTTGATCATCGCGGTCGGTTGGAACCGTTCCTGCGCGTACCACATGACGTCCGCCAGCACGAGGCGACCTTCGGCGTCGGTGTTGATGATTTCAACGGTGTCGCCCTTCATCGAGGCCACAACGTCACCCGGACGGGTCGCATTGCTGCCCGGCATGTTCTCAACAAGACCAACGAGGCCGACGACGTTCGCCTTGGCTCCCCGGGTCGCGATGGCTTTCATGACGCCCGAAACAACGCCAGCGCCGCCCATGTCCATGGTCATATCTTCCATGCCCGCAGCGGGCTTGAGGCTGATGCCGCCGGTGTCGAAGACAACGCCCTTACCGACCAGCGCGAACGGAGCTTCATCACCGCCGCCGTTCCACTTCATCACGACGACCTTCGACGGGCTGGCGGAGCCTTGGCCCACGGCGAGCAGCGTGCGCATACCAAGCTCGTGCAGCTTGTCTTCTTCGAGGACTTCAACTTCGACGCCCAGTGCGCTGAGTTCTTGCAGTTTTTCAGCGAATGTCGTGGTGGTTAGGATGTTCGCGGGCGCGTTCACCAGATCGCGGGTGAAGAACACGCCGTCGGCCACACCAGCCATCGGTGCGAAGGCTTCGGACGCTGCATTCACGTCTTTCACCGCCACGCGGACGTTGGCGGGCGCGGTCTTCTCGCCGGTTTTCTGGTCCTCATAGGCGTAGGTGCGCAGCGCCATGCCGTACGCCACGTCGGCGACGTTCTTCAGCGATGCGCCAAGAACCAACGCGCCCTTGCAACCCAGCGAGCGGGCAATCGCGCCGCCTGCCTTGCGCGCTGCGGTGGCGGAGGCGTTGCGCTCCAGCTTCACCACGAGGACGCTCTCGGTCTCCATCCCGAAGGGGTACGCGATCTCCGCGACCTCGCCCGATTTCATGCCTTCGAAACGGTCGGACTCCACCAGACGGCTCAGCGCTTTGCGGGTGAGCGAATTCACCTTGCGCGCCGCGATGTCCAGCTTGCCGTCGCTGCCGGCAAAGACGACGACGACGCGCTCTTCTTCGGCTCCGAGGGTATCAAGCTGCGGTTCGACAAATTCGATAGCAATGGGGTTGGTCATGAAATCTCCTGAGTGTGTTTGAGCAATTGGTAGCTTGCCGCCGGAGGAATGACCAGAATGCAGTTCAACCCCCTGATTAAATGGGGTAGCTTCCGCCGGAACCAACAAAGACCAAGCGGGGGGATCAGTGGCACGATTCGACAGATACATGCTGTCGCAGCTCTTGACCCTGTTCGGATTTTTCGCGCTGGTGCTTGTGCTCGTCTACTGGATCAACCGTGCAGTCATCCTGTTCGACCAGCTGATTGCAGACGGCCAGTCGGCTTGGGTTTTCCTTGAATTAACAGCGCTTTCACTGCCGGGCGTGATCCGGATCGTGCTGCCGTTGGCGGCGCTTGCGGCGTCGATCTATGTCACCAACCGCCTGTCGAACGACAGCGAGCTGGTGGTGGTACAGGCCACGGGTTTCTCGCCGTGGCGACTGGCGCGGCCGGTGATGATTTTCGGTCTTTTGACCACGATGATGACGCTCGCGCTGACGCATTACCTCGTCCCGACGGCGCTGGAGCGGTACTACGAACGCCGCGACGAGATCGCCCAGAACGTCACCTCACGACTGCTGGTCGAGGGCCGTTTCCTGACGCCGGTCGACCACCTGACGATCTACATTCGCGATATTAGCCGCGAGGGCGAGCTGATGGACCTTTTCCTCTCGGACACCCGCAATCCGGACGAGAGCGTCACCTACACCGCCGCCCGTGCCTATCTGATCCGCACGGACAACGGCCCGCAGTTGGTGATGATCGACGGGATGGCGCAGACGCTGGATACTGAAACGGGTCGCCTTCTGACGACCACGTTCGACGATTTTGCCTATGACGTGTCGGACCTTACGGGCTCCGAGCCGAGCGATACCCGCGGCGCGTCCGAGATCACGACTTTCGAGTTGATGTCCCTCAGCCCCGCGCTGGTCGAGGAAACAGGCCGCACCCGTGCGCAATTGATGCTGGAAATCCAGAACCGCACCGCTCAGGCGCTGCTCGCGCTGTCGGGCTCGCTGATCGGGTTCGCGGCGCTGATCGTTGGCGGCTTCAGTCGTTTCGGTGTCTGGCGGCAGATCATCATCGCAATTGCGCTGGTGATCGTGGTCAAGATCGTCGAAAGCGTTGCGGCCAATATGGTCCGCGTGACGCCCGAGGCTTGGTATCTGGCCTACCTGCCCACGCTGGTCGGTCTGCTGATCACTGCGTTCCTGTTGCACCTTGCCGCGAAGCCAAAAAAACGCAGGCGCATCAAGGAGGTTGCGGCATGATCCTCCACCGTTATTTCGCTCGTAGGTATCTGACGACGCTGGCGTCAATCTTCGGGATTTTCTTCGCGATCATGGCGTTCCTCGATCTGGTCGAGCAACTGCGCCAGTTCAGCGATGTGGGCGTGTCGTTTGCGGATGTGGTGAGCCTGACGCTGCTGAACCTGCCGCAATCGCTCTACGGGATTTTCCCGCTGATCGTGATCCTGTCGACCATCGCGCTGTTCCTCGGGCTTGCGCGGTCGTCGGAACTGGTCATCACCCGCGCTGCCGGTCGTTCCGGCCTGCGCGCGCTGGCAGCTCCTGCCGGAGTAGCGTTTATCGTGGGTGTTGTGGCTGTCGCGGCGATCAACCCGATCGTAGCAACGACCTCCCGCGAATATGAGGTGCGGGCCGCCTCGCTCAAGGGCGTGGACGCGGCGTTGACACTGGCGGCGGACGGGCTGTGGCTGCGTCAGGGCTCGGACGAAGGCCAGACGGTGATCAAGGCGTCGTCCTCGAACCTCGAAGGCACGCAGCTGGGCGATGTGACGTTCCTGACCTTCGCGACCGAGGGCGGCCCGACCCGCCGCGTGGACGCAGAGGCCGCGACGCTGTCGAACGGCATGTGGACCGTCACCAACGCCAAGGTCTGGCCGCTGGCGGACACCCGTAACCCTGAGGCCGAGGCGCAGAATTTCGACACCTTCGAAATCCCGAGCAACCTGACCGCCGACCAGATACGCGACAGCTTCGGCACGCCCTCGTCGATCCCGATCTGGGAACTGCCGGGGTTCATCGAACGCCTTCAGGACGCGGGCTTCAGCGCGCGCCGTCACGCGGTCTGGCTGCAATCGGAACTTGCGATGCCGGTGTTCCTCGTGGCGATGGTTCTGGTCGGCTCAGCCTTCACCATGCGCCACCAGCGCGGAGGCCGCACGGGGATCATGGTGCTTTACGCTGTGCTGATCAGCTTCGCGCTCTACTTCGTGCGTAACTTCGCAACGATCCTTGGTGAAAACGGCCAGATCCCCGTCATGCTCGCCGCATGGGCCCCGCCGTTCGGAGCCATCGGGCTCGCCCTCGGATTACTACTACATTTGGAGGACGGCTGATGCGTCTTGCCGCGACCGTTCTTGCTCTGCTCCTGCCGCAGATCGCCACTGCACAAGTGGCCGCTAACCTGTTGGCGGACATCGTTTCCTTGCGCGGTGAAAACACGCTGATCGCCTCGGGCAACGTCGAGGTTTTCTATGGTGACAGCCGCCTGACCGCGACGCGGATTGTCTATTCGCAGAACACTGACCAACTGAGCATCGAGGGTCCGATTTTCATCACCGGCCCCGATGGCGAAATTTTCATGGCCGACAGCGCGGAGATCGACCCCAAGCTGGAGAACGGCATTCTGCTGGGTGCGCGTCTGGTGCTGGACGAGCGGCTGCAACTGGCTGCCGCGCGGATTGATACCTCGCCGACCGCATCGCAGCTGACCCGCGTTGCGGCGACCTCCTGTTCGGTCTGTGACGGGCGTCCGCCGCTTTGGGATATCCGTGCGGGCCGCGTGACCCATGATCAGGAAGCGCAGCAGCTTTACTTCGAGGACGCCACATTCCGCGTGCGCGGCGTACCGCTGGTGTGGCTACCGAAGATCCGTATGCCTGACCCGTCGCTCGAACGTGCGACCGGTCTTCTGATCCCGCGCTACCGCTCTACCGATCAACTCGGTTTTGGCGTAAAGCTTCCGTATTTCATAGCATTAGACGATGATCGTGATGTAACGATCACGCCCTACCTTAGCCTCAATACCGTGACGGTCGAGGGGCGGTATCGTCAGGCGTTCGCCAACGGCGATCTGCTGGTCGAAGGCGCGCTGAGTTCCGACAACCAGACCGACGACGCGTTGCGCGGCTACATCCGTGCCGATGCGGAGTTCTGGCTGCCGAGCGGCTACACGCTGACCTTCGACGGCACCGCGACCACGGATGACGGCTACCTGCAGACCTACGGCTATTCCGATGCCGATCGTTTGGAGAGCACGCTTCGGTTCGAAAAGGTAGAGGCGCGGACCCTCGCGTGGGCTGAAATCTCGGCCTACCAGACGCTGCTCGACGACGAGAACAACGCTGGCCTGCCGCCGCTGGTGGCCGAGGCGCGCTACGAGGAGTCCCGTGATCTGTGGGGTGGTCTGCTGACCATCGGCGCGGACGGCGACCTGTTCCTGCGATATGGCGAGGATACGGGCGGTCTGGACCGCGATGTGTTCCGTGTCGGAGCCGAGGTCGATTGGGTGAAGGATTACGTCCTGTCCTCCGGCCTGCTGATCCGCAACGACCTTGGCCTGCGGGCCGATTGGTACGTGTTCAATGACGAGCCGCAATACGACTCCGGTGTGCGGTTTACGCCTGAGGCGGCTGTGACGCTGAGCTACCCGATGATCCGCACCGGCGCCAAAGGCGTGACCGACATCATTGAGCCGAAGGTCATGGTCGGCTGGACCGGCGATTACGGCACCGACATTCCGAACGAGGACTCAACCAGCGTCGAATTTGACGAGAGCAACCTTTTCTCTCTCAGCCGTTTCCCCGGTGAGGACCGTATCGAACCCGGTCTGCAAGCCGCAGCGGGCCTGAGCTGGTCGCGCACTGCTGACAACGGGTTGTCGGCGCGCTTCGTTCTGGGCCGTGTGTTCCGCAATGAGGCCGCCGATTTCACCGCAAGTTCGGGGCTGTCCGGCACCGCGTCCGACTGGCTGGTCGCGGGTCAGTTCATGCTGCCCGACGGTATCGGCCTTGCGGGGCGTTCAGTGCTCGACGACAACTTCACCCCCAGCAAGTCCGAGATCGCGATTGACTGGAACGGCATCAAGATGGACCTCGCCGCGAGCTACGTGTTCCTCGATACCGATCTGGCGGAAAACCGCGATGGCGACGTGTCGGAATGGGCCGTGGATGCGGAGTACCGCTTTGACGATATCTGGACGCTCGGAGTGAACGGACGCTACGACGTGGCCGCCGAAGCACCTGCGGAAGCGGGCTTCGATATCGGGTGGCAAAACGAATGCGTGACGGTCGAGTTTTCCGCCTCGCGCCGCTACACTTCTTCCTCTAGTGTTGAACCAACGACGGATTACGGTCTGTCCATCGGGCTGACAGGATTTGGAACATCGGCCAGCGGCGCCGCCGCACGACGGACATGCACGAAATGACGAGGCAAATAATGCGAGCTATTCGAACCCTTCTTTGCGCGGCCGCGACGGCTGCCCTTCTGGCTCCGGTTTCGGTGCAGGCGCAGGGCCTGTTTTCGCCCGCTATCATGGTGAATGACCAAGCGATTACGAATTATGAACTGAATCAGCGCGTGGCGCTGCTGGAGGCATTCAATACCCCCGGCAATCCGGCCGAGGTCGCCCGCCAGCAACTGATCGACGACGCACTGCGCCGTGACTACATGGCCAGCCGCGGCATCCGCATTACAGACGAGGGCCTTCAGGCTGCGCTGGAGGAATTTGCGGGCCGTGCGAACCAGTCGGTCGACCAGTTCGTAGCCGCGCTTGCCAGCCAAGGTATCGAGGAGCAGGCGCTTCGCGATTACGTCGAGATCAACAGCCTATGGCGCGACTTCATCCGCCGCGAGTTCCGTGGTAGCGTTGACGTGTCGGACCGCGATATCGACACCGCGATTGCGAGCGAGCTGGGCAATACCACTGCGATCCAAGTCCTTCTGTCCGAAATCATCATCCCCGCGCCGCCCGAGCGCGCTGCCGAAGCGATGGCGATTGCCGAGCGTCTGAGCCGTCTGCGCTCGACCGCCGAATTCTCGGCTGCTGCGGCGCAGTATTCCGCCGTTCAGACCAAGGAAAACGGTGGCCGTCTGCCGTGGAAATCGCTGGACGAATATCCGGCGGGTCTCGGTGACGTGCTGCTCGCGCTGGAGCCGGGCGAAGTGACCCAGCCGCTGCCGATCCCGAACGGCGTGGCGCTGCTTCAACTGCGCGATCTGCGCGAAGTGGATAGCGGTCAGGCCAAGCCAATGATGCTGGACTACGCCGTCTTCACCATCGGCGGTGGCCTCACTGCCGAGGCTCTGGCGCAGGCTGCCCAGATCGACGCGGACACCGATAGCTGTGACGACCTTTACGGCGTGGCCAAGGGCCTGCCCGAAGATCGTCTGACCCGCACCACTGCCGCGCCGTCCGAGATCGAGAATGACATCGCGATGGTTCTGGCTGGTCTGGACGAGGGCGAGAGCGCCGCGGCCCTGACCCGTAATGACGGTCAGACGCTGCTTTATGTTATGCTGTGCAGCCGCCTGCCGGTTGTCGACGGCGGGATCGACCGCGAAACCGTGGCCAACCGTCTGAGCAGCCGTCAGCTTGCGCAACAGGCCGATCTGCTGCTGGCCCGCTTGCGCGCAAACGCGACCATCGTCACGCCATGACCGTTGCCATCAGCTGTGGCGAACCCGCAGGCATCGGACCGGAAATCGCGGTCCGTGCTTGGGAGGTTCTGCGTGAAGACGTGCCGATGCTCTGGATCGGTGATCCGACCCACCTGCCCGACGGCGCAAAGTTCGAGGTCGTTGCCCAGCCAGAAGACGCGGCGAGTGTAAGCCGGAACGCCCTGCCCGTTCTGGCCCGCGATTTCGGCACGCCCCGTGTTCCGGGCGTCGCTGATCCGGCCCATGCGGTCGGTGTGATCTCTTCGATCCAGACGGCGGTTCAGCTCACCATGACGGGCCGCTGCGCTGCGATGACCACGGCGCCGATCCACAAAAAGGCGCTCGCTGACGGGGCCAATTTCTCGTTTCCCGGTCATACGGAGTTTCTGGCGGCGCTGGCCGGCAATCAGAAGGTCGTGATGATGCTGGCGAGCGAACAGCTCCGCGTGGTGCCTGCGACGATCCATATCGCACTAAAGGACGTGCCCGCCCAGTTCACGCCCGAGGTACTTTCGGACACCGTGCGGATCACCGCGCGCGGGCTGATCCAGAACTTCGGCATCCGCGAGCCGCGCATCGCCATTGCGGGCCTTAACCCGCACGCTGGCGAAGGCGGCAAGATGGGGACCGAGGAACTGCAATGGATGAACGCCACGGTCGACGCGCTGCGGGCCGAGGGCTTTAATCTGCGCGGGCCGATGCCGCCCGACACGATGTTCCACGCCGCTGCCCGCCAGACCTATGACGCCGCGATTTGTGCCTACCACGATCAGGCGCTCATCCCGATCAAGACGATTGATTTCGACAACGGCGTCAATGTCACGCTCGGGCTGCCGTTCATCCGCACCTCGCCCGACCACGGCACCGCGTTCGACATCGCGGGAACGGGCAAAGCGAACCCGTCGTCGATGATTGCGGCGATCCGCATGGCGCACAAAATGGCGCAGGCATCACACCGTCAGGGCTAAAAAACTGTAATAATACCCAAGGCTTTGTTGAAGGGGCGGCTCCGCGCCCTACTCCTTGTTGTGGTTTTCATAACAAGTGATTGAGGCCAGCTCATGCAATCCGAACAACCTCCTCTGGGCTCAGGGGTCATTATTCTCATGGTCGGCGCCGCACTCGGTATCGCGGTGGCGGCCTACTACTATTTCGTTCCGCTGACAGGCGTGAACGGCACGATCGGAGCGGGGCTTGTGCTCTTCTCGACCGTGGCCATGCTGATCGCGGCGGCGCTGATGCCGCTGTTCAGTTCCAAGGCCATCTACATGACGCTCGGGCTTTTGTGCCTGCTCGACGTGTTCCTGACCGCCCTCGCTGGGTATTTCCTCCACGAATGGCTCCTGATCGCCGCGATGGTTGTCGCGCTGGTTGGTGTGATCCGCGCGATTTCCCGATTTTCCGTTATCCACCGCCATCAGGGAGCTCGCGTATGAATTTTCGCAGTAGCTTATTCGTTTCATGCATTGCACTGACCGCCGCGATGGGGCCGGTCTGGGCGCAGGAGGAAGTGCCTGCTGAGGACCAGACCCAAGCCGAGCAGCCCGCCGAAGAGGCCGCGCCCGCCGCCGAACCTGCCGCCGAGGAAGACGCCGGCCCGCAGATGTTCCGCGAATACCAACCGCCGCAGACGGATGATAACCTCGAAGGGATTGCCGACCCGCTGCTTGGCTCTGGGGGCCGCGAACGCACCGGCACGCCGATGCAACCCGAAGAGGCCCGTTGGGACAGCTTCCACGGTCAGGTGAACGGCCAGAAGTACGCGCCGCTCGACCAGATCCGCGTGGAAAACGTCGGCGATCTGGAGAAGGTTTGGGATTACCACACGGGCGATGTGTCGGATGGCTCGGGCGATCTGGCTGCGACCGTCTGGTCCGCCACGCCGATCTTTGCCAACGACACGCTGTACCTCGGCACGCCGTTCTATCGCGTCGTCGCGCTGGAGCCCGATACGGGCAAGGTAAAATGGTCGTTCAACACCGACTCCACGCTGGAACCTCTCACCCAGCCCGCGCTTAAGAACCGCGGCGTGTCCTATTGGGAGGCCGAAAACCCCGTCGAGGGCGAGGCTTGCCAGAAGATCATCTACCTCGGCACCATGGACGCGCAGCTATTCGCGATCGACGCGGATACGGGCGAGAAATGCACCGATTTCGGCGAGGACGGCGTGCTTGATGTGAACCAGTGGAACACGGTCAACGACCGCTTCCCGTTCTCGCTTCTGCAACCGCCGACCATTGCCGGCAACCACGTCATCATCGGCTGGGCTGGCAAGGACTGGGCCTATTCCGAAGCGCCTCCGGGCGCTGTGTTCTCGGTCGATCCGCAGACGGGCGAATTGCAGTGGGCGTTCCAGACCATCCCTGACGAACTGCGCGAACAGACAGGCACCGCCAACGTCTGGACCGCGATGTCGGTCGATGAGGACCTCGGCCTTGTTTACATGCCGATTTCGTCGCCCTCCCCGAACTATTGGGGCGGCAACCGCGTGGACGAAGTGCCTTATGCGACCTCGACCACGGCCGTCGATCTGGAAACCGGCGAGGTCGTCTGGTCCCGCCAGTGGGTCCACCACGATATCTGGGACTACGACATCAACTCTGCCCCGACGCTGATGGATATCACCGTGGACGGCGAGGAGATCCCTGCCCTGATCCAAGCCACAAAGATGGGCTTCCTGTTCGTCGTGAACCGCGAAACGGGTGACGACGTCTGGCCTATCGAGGAACGCCCTGTGCCTGGCGGTGACGGCAGCGTGGACGGCGAATACTACGCGCCGACCCAGCCGTTCCCGACCAAGCCTGCGCCGCTGCTCGATCAGGCTGAAAAGCCCGAGGTCTGGCTGCCTGCCGATATCGTCGGTGCGGGGTCGTGTTCGCGCCTCTTCGATGACCTCTGGTACGAGGGCATGTACACCCCGCCGACCACCAAAGGCTCGGGCGTTCTGGCCTATCCCGACAGTGCGGGCGGCGTTCAGTGGGGCGGCGTGGCGTTCGATCCCGAAACGCAGACCGCCGTGGTGAACACCTCGCACATCACGCAGTACATCCAGCTTTATGCGCGTCAGGAGTACGACAGCCAGACTGGCGGTTCGGGCAACGAAAGCGGCTTCTACCCGCAGGAAGGCTCGCCCTACGGCATGTCGTTGTTTTCGGCCTTCAACTGGCTGGGAATGCCGTGCTGGAAGCCGCCGTTCGGCGAACTGGTCGCGCTCGACATGACTACGGGTGATGTGAAGTGGCGCAAGCCGCTCGGGATGTCGCAGAAGTTCGGATTTTACATGCCCGAAAGCATGGGTTCGCCCACCATCGGCGGTCCGGCTGTCACGGCTGGCGGCCTGATCTTCATCGGTGCCACGATGGACGCCAAGGCCCGCGCCTTCGATCTGGAAACGGGCGAAGAGCTGTGGTCCGACCAGATGGAAGCGCCGATTGTCGCAAACCCCGCGATCTACGAATATAATGGCCGTCAGTATGTTGCTTTTGTCGCGGGCGGCAACAGTATCATTAAGGATCAGGTGGGCGATCAGGTCGCTGTCTACGCCCTACCCGAATAACGGATAACCAGACCGGGCAAAAAGCTCCGGCGGTAAGGGAACGCCCTCCGGCCCATGTGGTTCGGGGGGCGTTTTCCTTTAGAGGGGCAGCGCGACGGTGGACTTGATCTCTTCCATCGACAGCAACGCCGTCACGTTGTGGATGCGCACTTCGGAAATCAGGGCCTGATAGAACTCGTCATAGGCACGGGCGTTCTTTACGCGGACTTTGAGGATGTAGTCGATATCGCCCGCAAGGCGGTGCGCTTCCTGCACTTCGGGGCGGGCTTTCAGAGCGCCGAGGAACTTCTGCTGCCAGTCGGATTCATGCGCGCTGGTGCGGATCAGAACGAAGAAACATGCTTCAAAACCAAGCGCCTCCGCGTCGAGCAACACCGTCTGCTGACCGATGATGCCAGCCTCGCGCATCTTGCGGATACGATTCCAGACAGGCGTCTTCGAAGAGCCGACATTTTTCGCAATATCGTCCAAGGATTGACCGGCATCGCGCTGGAGTTCGCTGAGGATTTTCCGATCCATCTCGTCAATTCGCAACGCCATTCCTGTTTTCCCTCTGCTTTGGAACGAACGTGCCATATCGCGGCACGGCAAGAACATAATTCCTTATTTGCCGCACGCAATAGGCAAAAACGGTACGTATGTCCTATATAAAGTCACAGAAACGGAGCCACAGATATGCAGCACTTTCCGATCTTTCTGTCTGTCAAAGACCAGACCATCGTCCTCGTAGGCGGCGGTGAGGCTGCGCTTGCCAAACTCCGCCTGCTGACCAAGACCGAAGCCCGCATCGTGGTCTATGCCACCGAGCCGCACGCCGATCTGGTCCGTCTGGATGCCGAGGGCAAGATCAAGCTGGTGAACCGCGAGTTCGACTATGGCGACGCACGCGGTGCCCGTCGTGTCTATGCCGCGACCGAGGACGAGCTGATCGATGCGCGCATCGTTGCCATTGCCCATGACGACGGCGTTCTGGCGAATGTGGTCGACAACCTCGCGCTGTCGGACTTCATCACCCCTGCCATCGTGGACCGTGATCCTGTCACTGTTGCCATCGGCACCGAAGGCGCTGCGCCTGTTCTGGCCCGCGCGATCAAGGCCGACCTTGAGGAGCGTCTGCCGTCGAACCTCGGTATGCTGGCGCGTCTTGGCAAAGCGTTCCGCCACGCTGCCGACGCCCTGCCGATGGGCCGCAAGCGCCGCGATTTCTGGGCGGACTACTATTTCAACGAGGGCCCGCATGTGGCGGCTCGCGGCGAGGACGCTGTGAACGACACGCTCGGCGCGCTCCTCGACAAGCACATCATGTCCGGCGAGGAAGCCGGCCGCGTCGATCTGGTCGGTGCCGGTCCGGGTGATCCCGAACTGCTGACGCTGAAGGCCCGCAAGGCGCTCGATAAGGCTGACGTCGTGATTTACGACCGCCTTGTTGCGCCCGAGATCCTCGAACTGGCCCGCCGCGAAGCGATCATGATCAACGCTGGCAAAGAAGGCTTCGGTGCCTCGACCGCGCAGGACGACATCAACGCCATGATCGTCGAGCACGCGCTGGACGGCCATCACGTTGTGCGCCTGAAAGCCGGTGATCCGACCGTGTTCGGCCGCCTCGACGAAGAAATCGAAGCGATCGAAGCTGCGGGCATCGCCTATGCCATCGTTCCGGGTATCACGGCTGCCTCTGCGGCTGTTGCCCAGATCGGCCAGAGCCTGACCAAGCGCGAGCGTAACGCCTCGGTGCGTTTGCTCACCGGTCACGACATGAAGGGCTTCTGCGATCACGACTGGCGCACCCTCGCCCGCGACGGCGAAGTCGCCGCGATCTACATGGGCAAGCGCGCTGCGCGTTTTGTTCAGGGCCGCCTGCTGATGCACGGCGCATCGCCTGAAACGCCCGTGACGATCATCGAAAATGCCAGCCGCGCAGACAGCCGCGTCATCGCGACCACGCTGGGCGAGTTGGAACCGACCATGACCACCGCGGACCTCAAAGGTCCGGCCATCACTTTCTACGGCCTTGCCCCGCGCCACGCGGCCAAGGCTATCCAATCCATTTCCCGTAAGGAGGCATCGCAATGAGCCGCCGGTTCACACCGAAAGTTGTCACCGCAAATCACCTGCTGGAAGGTGACGCAATCTGGCTGACCGCCGACGACCGCTGGACCCGCGATATGTGCGAGGCCGAGCTGATCGAGGACGAGGCCCACGCAGATATCCGTCTGCTGTTCGCCGCATCCCAGCAGGACGTTGTCGTCGGCCCCTACCTTGCCGATGCCGTCGCAGGTGAAAACGGCCCCGAGCCGACCCATTTCCGTGAAGATTTCCGGACCAAAGGTCCGTCGAACTACGCCCACGGCAAGCAAGTGGAGCTGAGCTAATGTATAAGTACAACGACTTTGACGAAGCCTTTGTCCGCACCCGCGTCGCCCAGTTCGGCGATCAGGTCCAGCGCCGTATCGACGGTGTTCTGACCGAGGACGAATTCCGCCCGCTGCGCCTGATGAACGGCCTGTACCTCCAGCTGCACGCTTACATGCTGCGCGTTGCGATCCCCTACGGCACGCTGAATGGCGCGCAGATGCGCCAGCTCGCGCATATCGCGGACACCTATGACAAGGGCTACGGCCACTTCACCACCCGTCAGAACATCCAGTACAACTGGCCGGTTCTGAAGGACGTACCGCAGATCCTGTCGGACCTTGCGGACGTTGAAATGCACGCGCTGCAAACCTCGGGTAACACCATCCGTAACGTGACCGCCGACCACTTTGCCGGTGCCGCTGCGGACGAAATCGAAGACCCGCGCCCGACCGCGGAACTGCTGCGTCAGTGGTCCACCGACCACCCCGAATTCCAGTTCCTGCCGCGTAAGTTCAAGATCGCCGTTTCGGGCGCAAAGCATGACCGCGCCGTGACCAAGGCCCACGACATTGGCATCCGCATCGTCAAGAATGACGCGGGAGAGGTCGGCTATCAAGTCATCGTCGGTGGCGGTCTTGGCCGTACTCCGATGGTTGGCAAAGTCATCAAGGACTTCCTGCCGCGCGAGGACCTGCTGCCCTACACCGAAGCCGTTGTTTCGGTCTGGAACCTGCTGGGCCGCCGCGACAACAAGTACAAGGCGCGTATCAAGATCACCGTCCACGAAAACGGTCTCGAAGAAATCTCGCGTCTGGTCGAGGAACGCTTCGCTGCGATCCGTCCGACCTTCTCGGGCGTCGATCAGGAACTGCTGGCGCAGATCTGGGGACACTTTACGCCGCCGGCTTACGGCAACGCGCCATACGACGTGTTCAAAGCCCGTCTGGCGACCGACCCCGTGTTCCGTTCGTGGGCCGACACCAACCTGACCGCGCACAAAAACGACAACTACGCGATCCTCACCGTTTCGCTAAAAAAGCACGGCGAAACGCCGGGTGATGCAAGCGCCGAGCAGATGCGCGTTCTGGCCGATCTGGCTGAAAAGTACGCTCACGACGAGCTGCGCATCAGCCACGAGCAGAACGTGATCCTGCCGCACGTCCACCGCGCGCACCTGCCCGCGATCTATGACGCGCTGAAGGCCGTTGATCTGGCAACCGCGAACATCGGTCTGATCTCGGACATCATCGCGTGCCCGGGCATGGACTATTGCGCGCTGGCCACCGCCCGCTCGATCCCGATCGCTCAGGAAATCGCCGAGCGTTTCGACGAGCTGAAGCTGGAGCACGAAGTCGGCCCGCTCAAGATCAAGATCTCGGGCTGCATCAACGCATGTGGTCACCACCACGTCGGCCACATCGGTATTCTGGGCCTCGACCGCGCTGGCGTCGAGAACTACCAGATCACCCTCGGCGGCGACGGCACCGACACCACCGTCATCGGCACCAAGACCGGTCCGGGTTTCTCGTACGAGGAAATCACCCCCGCGATCGAACGCATCGTGATGGCCTACCTCGACCTGCGCCAGTCGCCGGCAGAGACCTTCCTTGAAGCCTACAACCGTCTGGGAATGGCGCCGTTCAAGGCTGCTCTCTACGAGGAGGCCACCGCCCATGCCGCTGAGTGATCCGGTTCAAAAACGGGTCGAGGCGCTGAACGCCCGCTACAAGCACCACGGCGCGACCGCGGTCTTGGAGCACGCGCTGAAGGACGCGGAGGTCGGCAAAACCGCCCTCGTGTCGTCCTTCGGGGCAGAGTCCGTCGTGCTGCTGCACCTCGTGTCGGTGATCGACCGTACCACGCCGGTCGTCTTCATCGACACAGAGATGCTGTTTGCCGAAACGCTGGCCTACCAGCAGGAACTGACCGAGCGCCTCCACCTGAGCAACGTGCACATCATCCGCGCGTCGGAAGAAGCGAAGAAACTCGAAGACCCCGACGGCACCCTGCACCAGTTCAACACCGATGCCTGCTGCGCCCTGCGCAAGACGATCCCGCTCCAGAACGCGCTGTCGCACTACGACGCGTGGATCACCGGACGGAAGCGTTACCAGTCGGGCACCCGCGCTGCGCTTGACTTCTTCGAAAACGAAGACGACATCCGCATCAAGATCAACCCGCTGGCGCACTGGAACAGTAGTGACCTTCAGGACTACATGGCCGAAAACCGGCTGCCCCGTCACCCGCTGGTGGCCAAGGGCTACCCGTCGATCGGCTGCGCACCGTGCACCACGCCCGTTGCCGAAGGCGAAGACCCCCGCGCTGGCCGCTGGCGGAATACGCAAAAGGAAGAATGCGGCATTCACATCGTGGACGGCAAAGTTGTCCGCAACGGACAAGCGGCGTAAGGAGACAAAGATGACCGTACTCGTACAAGATACCGGCTTTGTTGCCGATGATTTCACCGCTGCCTTCGTCCCGCTGGCCGAGGCACAACCGGGTGACGCGATCCTGATCCCGTCGGACACCAATCCGGCGGACCTGCCCAAGGCGCTGGACGCAAACGGCGTGGCGATTGCCTTCCCGTCGTTCGCCGATGGCCGCGGCTTCACGCTCGCTGCGCAACTGCGCCGTCTGGGCTATCAGGGCCGTCTGCGCGCTCAGGGACACGTCATCTGCGAACAATACGCAATGGCGCGCCGCTCGGGTTTCGACGAAGTTGAGATCAGCGACGACCTTGCAGCCCGCCAGCCCGAAGCCAACTGGCTCACCCGCGCGAACTGGGAACAGAACGACTATCAGGCCCGCGTCCGCGGCTGAACGTCCTCTTCCCCTGACACAGATCAAAGATTACAGATGGGTCGGGCGCTAAATAGCCCGAATGACACACATGACCGAACAGACACTCGTGAAAGAAGCCCCCGTTAAACCGCACCTGCCCGACGCGCAGACCGTGACAGAGGTCAAACACTATACCGACCGCCTGTTCTCGTTCCGCTGCACCCGCCCCGAAACCATGCGTTTCCGCTCGGGCGAATTCGTCATGATCGGCCTGATGGGCGATCCCGATGAAAAGACCGGCAAGGTCAAGCCGCTGCTGCGCGCCTACTCCATCGCCTCCCCGTCGTGGGACGAGGAGCTGGAGTTCTATTCTATCAAAGTGCAGGACGGCCCGCTGACCTCGAAGCTCCAGCACATCCAGCCCGGCGACGAGATCATCATGCGCCCCAAGCCCGTCGGCACGCTCGTCCATGACGCGCTGATCCCCGGCAAGCGCCTGTGGTTCTTCGCCACCGGCACCGGCTTTGCGCCCTTCGCCTCGCTGCTGCGCGAACCGCAGACCTACGAGGACTACGACGAAGTCATCATCACCCACACCTGCCGCGAAGTGGGCGAACTGACCTACGGCCGCGACCTGATCGAAAGCCTGAAAACCGACGAGCTGCTGAACGACGTCATCGGCGAAGGCTTCTGGAAGAAGATCAAGTACTACCCGACCACCACCCGCGAAGAGAGCCCGAAAATGGGCCGCATCACCGACCTGATGCGTTCGGGCGAAGCGTTCACCGATCTCGGTGTGCCGCAAATCAACCCCGAAACCGACCGCGCAATGGTCTGCGGCAACCTCGCCTTTAACCTTGAAATCAAGGAAATGCTCGAAGGCTACGGCCTCGAGGAAGGCGCGAACTCCAAGCCCGCACAGTACGTCGTCGAAAAAGCATTCCTCGACTAAGAACGATAAAGGCAGGGAGCCAACGCCCCCTGCCTTTGTGCTTCAAATATCCTGGGGTGAATTGGCCGCACGGCCAAGAGGGGCAAAGCCCCTCCCGCCTTACCCCATCTCCTGCAAGCGCTTGAGCAGCGACGACGTATCCCACCGCTTGCCGCCGAGCTTCTGCACATCCTTGTAGAACTGATCGACCAGCGCCGTCACAGGCAGGCTCGCGCCGTTCTCGTCCGCTGTCTTCAGGCAGATCCCCAGATCCTTGCGCATCCAATCGACCGCGAACCCGTGGTCGTAGTGATCGTCCAGCATGGTCTTGTGACGGTTCATCATTTGCCAGCTGCCCGCAGCGCCTTGGCTGATGACCTCGACCACCGCCTCACCGTCAAGGCCCGCCTTCTGGGCGAAGTGCAACGACTCGGCCAGACCCTGCACCAGACCCGCGATGGCGATCTGGTTGCACATCTTCGTCAGCTGACCCGCGCCGCATTCACCCAAGAGGCGGCAGATTTTCGCGTAGGCGTCGATCACCGGCTCGGCACGGTCGAACGCCTCTTTGTCGCCGCCGCACATCACGGACAGCACGCCATTCTCGGCGCCCGCCTGACCGCCCGAAATCGGCGCATCGACGAACGCGATGTCCTTTTGGGCGGCGACGGCGTAGAGCTCGCGCGTCACAGCCGCCGACACCGTGGTATGGTCGACGAAGACCGTGCCGCTCTCCATGCCTGCAAAAGCGCCGTCCTCGCCCGTACACACGCTGCGCAGATCGTCATCGTTACCGACGCAGGACATAACAAATTCGGCACCGGCCACGGCCTCGGCTGGCGTCTTGCCGAAATTGCCGCCGTGCTGTTTGACCCACTCTTCGGCTTTGGATGTCGTGCGATTGTAGACCGTCACATCGTGGCCCTTCGCCGCAAGGTGACCTGCCATGGGGTAGCCCATAACCCCCAGTCCGAGGAACGCGATTTTTGCCATGTGCTTGCCCTTTCGCCAATTGCCACATATCGGGTTTATGGGAAACCTAGAGCCCGCGCGCTCTGGCGTAAAGACACGAGCACTGCGGTAGGAATTCGAATGATCAAGCTGTTTCGCTGGATGTTCTGGTTGGCCTCGACACTTCTCGGTCTGGTGGTCTTTACGGCGGTGCTGGCCTACTATTTTGCCGCGCGGTCCCTGCCCGAATATGACGGCGAATTTACGGTGTCCGGTATCTCCGCGCCGGTAGAAATCGTCCGTGATAACTCCGACGTGCCGCACATCTTCGGCGCGAGTGATGCGGACAGCTTCTACGCCCTCGGATTCGTCCACGCGCAAGACCGCTTCTGGCAGATGATCGTCGCACGCCGCACCGCGCAGGGCCGCCTGTCCGAGGTCTTTGGCCGCCGCACCCTACCCGCCGACGTGTTGATGCGCCGCCTCGATATCTACAACCTGTCGGTCGCCAGCGTCGATGCGCTGGACGAGGACACGCTGACTCTGCTCGAAGCCTACAGCGCTGGCGTCAACGCATGGCTGGCCGAGGTCAACGACGGTGCCCGCGGTCGCGGCGCGCCCGAGATGTGGCTCTTCAACCAGCCCGTCGCCCCGTGGCAGCCCGCCGACAGCATCGCGCTGATGAAGGTCTTTGCACTTAAACAGTCCAGCCAGATTTACGACGAGGTGCTCCGCGCCAACGTCTCCAAACTGGTCGAGCCGGACCGCATCCGCGATATCCTGCCCGAGGACAGCACTAATAGCGGCGGCGATCCAAAGCGTTTCACCGAACTGGTGCAGGACATGCCGTCCCGCCTGCCCGGCATTCCGACCGAGCCCGACCCGCTCTACCCCGTGCGCCCTGCGGGTGAGGCCGGCTCTGCCAACGCATGGGCCGCTGGCCCCGAGCGTTCGACCACCGGCTCGACGCTTCTGGCGAACGATCTGCACTCCACCCTGACCGCCCCAGCCAACTGGTATCTCGCGCGGCTGGAGCTGGAAAACGGCGGCGTCATCGGCGCCACGATCCCCGGGATTCCGGCGGTCCTTTCGGGCCGCAGCGCCGATATCGGCTGGGCGATTACGGCGTCCACGGCGGACGACCTCGATCTTTACCTGGAGGAAGTGAACCCCGAAAACTCCGCACAATATCGCGGCACGGACGGCTGGAAAAACTTCGAAACCCGCGACAGCATCGTGGTGATCGAGGACCAGCCCGCCGTCACCCTGAAACTGCTCTGGACTGAAAACGGCCCGATCCTGCCGCCCGAGCAGTTCAACCTCGACACCATCCGCACGCCCGGTCACGTCCTTTCGGCCAACTGGACGGGCCTGTCGGATCAGGACACTACGCTCGAGGCCGCCATCGGCATCATGCGCGCCCGCAGCGTCGAAGGCGCCATCTCTGCCGCCCGTCCGCAGATCGCGCCCGCGCTGAACCTCATGATCGCCGACCGCAACAACATCGGTTTAAAGGTCATCGGCAAATTGCCCAGCCGTTCGCGCAGCAGCGACAGCGAAGGCCGGATGCCCAGCTATGGCTATAAGCCCGAAAACCGCTGGGACGGCTTCCAATCCTACAGCCGGAACTACTCCCTTCTCGACCCCGAAGAAGGCATCCTTGGCAACACCAACAACCGCACCACGGATCGCAGCTACCCGAGCAACATGACTTTCGATTGGGGCGACAACCAGCGTATCCACCGCTGGGAACGCCTCATGAGTATGCGCGGCGTCCACACCCGCGAAAGCTTTATCGAAGCGCAGCTCGACACCGTCAGCTACTCCGCCCGCACGCTGCTTCCGCTCGTCGGCGCGAACCTGTGGTTCACAGGCGAACCCGCCCCCGACGGCACCCCGCAGCGCCGCCGCCAGCAGGCGCTCGAACTCCTCGCCAACTGGAACGGCGAGATGAACGAACACCTCCCCGAGCCGCTGATCTACGCCGCTTGGATGCGCGAGTTGCAAGACCGCCTGATCCGCGACAACCTTGGCCCGCTGGCGGACAGCTTCACCCACATCGACCCCGTCTTCATCGAGCGCGTTTTCCGCGATGTCGACGGCGCAGGTGTGTGGTGTGACATCATCCAGTCCGAGCCGCTCGAAACCTGCACCGACATCGCCCGCGCGGCGCTCGACGATGCGCTGATCTGGATCGCCGAACACCAAGGCACTGCTGTCGAAGCCCTCCGCTGGGGCGACGCGCACCAAGCAGTCCACACTCACCCCGTGCTCGGCCAGTCACCGATCCTGAAATGGGTCGCCAATATCACGCAGTCCACATCGGGCGGCGACAACACCCTGATGCGTGGTTTGACCAGCGGTATCGGCGCGTTGCCGTTCGAAAATGTCGAGGCCGCCACCTACCGCGGCGTCTACGATTTCGCGGACCCCGATAGCTCGGTCTTCGTGGTCTCGACAGGCCAGTCCGGCCACCCGCTCAGCCGCTATTACGACGACCAGGGCGAACGCTGGCGTCAGGGCGAATACATCCCGATGTCGCTCGACCCGACACTCGCGCGCGCAGCAGCAACGGGCGTGACACACTTGGTGCCACGCCGCTGATTGCCTTTGTGCGATAAATATCCCGGGGGAGCGCGCCAGCGCGGGGGCAGAGCCCCCACTCCGGTCAGAGCCTTGCGAAGCGCTCTTTCTGGATCGGGGTCCACGTCACCGTGAACCGGTAGCCGGTCTCGGACTGGCTCTCCTCGTCCACGACATCCTGCTCGAACAGCCACGCACGGCGGCGACCGTCAGAGAACGGCACCTCGATTGTGGTCGTTTCCGTCTCCGGCTTGAGCTTGTCGGACATCGCTTGCAGCAGACGATCCAGACCCTCGCCGGTAATGGCGGAGATCGCGAACAGATCGTCGGTGCGCTCTGCCTGATTGCGAACCGCTTCCGCGTCGTCCTCGGACAGTTGGTCGACCTTGTTCCAGACCTCGATCTTCGGGCCTGTGTCGTCGACACCGAGGCTCGAGAGGATCTTGCGCACGTCCTCGGCCTGCTCGTCGGTCTGGCTGTGGCTGATGTCGCGCACGTGCACGACCAGATCGGCGTCCAGCACTTCTTCGAGCGTGGCGCGGAAGGCCGCGACCAGTTCGGTCGGCAGGTCGGAGATGAAGCCCACCGTATCGGACAGGATCACCTCATCGCCCGTCGGCAGCGTCACGCGCCGCATGGTCGGGTCGAGCGTCGCGAAGAGCATGTCTTTCGCGAAAACCTCGGCGCCGGTCAGGCGGTTGAACAGCGTCGATTTACCGGCGTTGGTGTAGCCCACGAGCGCGATGATCGGGAACGGCACCTTGGCGCGGGCCTTGCGGTGCAGCTCGCGCGTGCGGATGACGCGGTCGAGCTGACGGCGCAGACGCACCAACTGGTCGTCGATCGCGCGGCGGTCGGCCTCGATCTGGGTTTCACCGGGACCGCCGACGAACCCCAAACCGCCGCGCTGGCGCTCGAGGTGCGTCCATGCGCGCACAAGGCGGGTCCGCTGATAGGACAGCGCCGCCATTTCGACCTGAAGAACACCTTCGCGGGTCCGTGCGCGGTCGGAGAAAATCTCGAGAATGAGGCCAGTCCGGTCAAGGATCTTGCACTTCCATTCTTTTTCGAGGTTCCGCTGCTGCACAGGTCCGACGTGGCCGTCGATCAGTACAAGTTCAATGTCGTTCTCTTTGAAACGGGCAGCCAGTTCTTCGATCTTGCCCGAACCGAAGAGCATCCCGGGATGCACTTTGGGGAGCGAAACGATATCTGCGCCGACGACTTCCAACGCGGGAAGTGCAGCGGCCAGAGAAACGGCTTCTTCCAAAGCCGGCCCCGCCAGTCGGCGGTCACGGTCGGCTTTGATGTCTGGGTGTAGTACCCAGGCCCGCGTTGCAGGCCTGTCGGTTTCCATATTAATTACTCGTCACCATCATAAAGGCTAATCGGGCTCGCCGGCATGATCGTCGAAATCGCGCTCTTGTAAACGAGCTGCGATTTGCCGTCGCGGCGCAGGAGAACGCAGAAGCTATCGAACCAGGTGATGTCACCCTGGAGCTTCACGCCATTTACCAGAAAAATCGTTACCGGTACTTTGGCTTTGCGAACATGATTGAGGAATGCATCCTGAAGGTTCTGTTTGTCAGCCGCCATTTTGGCTTGTCCTTTTTTTGTTCTTGTGGCCGCGGACCGGCCTCCCTCTTTCGGGTGAGTATGTCGAACGATTCAGCGAGATTCCAGCCCCAAAATCAGCAGACTACGCCGCGTGTCATTTCCGCCAGAAATCGGGGTTGAGAAGTGCGATGATCGCCAGTGCTTCAAGCCGTCCCAGCACCATCGCGGCGGCAAGGATGGCCTTGGCCTCGACGGGAATGGTCGAGATCGCAATCGGCGCTTCCGCGGCGACTTCGACCAGCGGGCCACAGTTGGCCAGCGCGGCGACGGCGAGCACCACTGCGTTCTCGAACGACACGCCCACAAGCGACAGCGCGACCATCACAGCGGTGATCGACAGCGCGAAGAGCATGAAGAACACCCACGAGATCTGCGCACCCTGACGGCGGATGCGGCGCGCCTGCTGGCCCGAGCCGCCAACGGACGACGGGTGAACCATGCGTTCCAGCTCGCGCTCGGAATGGCGGTAGAGCGCATAGACCCGCAGCAGCTTCACCCCGCCTGCCGTGGTCGCGATACCGCCGCCAATTAGCGACAGACCGACCAGCACAAGGCCGGGCGTGGACAGTTCGGACCAGTTGGTCAGCGTGCCCCAGTATTTCGACTCGAACCCCGTGGTCGTCAGGAACGAAAGGGTGGTGAAGAGACCACCCCAAAGCGCGGAAAGACCGGAGAGCGCGCCCTCCAGCTGGTGCTCTTCAAGCGTGTTGAAGTAGTGGCGCAGGTAGAGAAACGCAGGCACGATGATCAGCAGCATCCCCGCCATGCGCAGTTCGGGGTCTTGCTTGATGTTGGTCTTGTCGATCCCCATAGCGTCGCGGCTGAAGGTCAGGCGCGAGACGGCGAAGAACATGAAGCCGAATATCAGGATCTCTCCGACGATCCCGCTCTGCGACCAGTAAATGCCGCCGATGGACGAAATGCCCGAGGTGGACAGCGTCGACATCGCGTGCAGCAGCGCGACAAAAGACCGATCGCCCGCCACGATCAGCCCGACCCAGAGCGCCGCCGTCAGGCCGATGTAGATCGGCGTCAGCTGCGCAGTGTAGCGGATCAGGCGTTCGGAGGTATCGGCCACGCGCGAAATCTGCACGTAGCTCTCAGCAGGTGCAGCACTATCGGCCGCGCGGCGCACCTCGAACCCGCCGAGGTTCAGGGGCGCTAGGACCGCAACAGCGGTGATCCAGACGAACAGACCGCCCAGCCAGCCGACAATCGCGCGCCACAGGTGCAGCGACGGCGCGAGGCGCCACGGGCTGTCGTAGAGCGTCGAGCCGGTGGTCGTAAAGTCCGACACCATTTCGAAATAGGCGTCGAAGAACGTGGTACGTCCGTGCGCTTCGTGGAACGGGATCGCGAGGATGATCGGCAGCACCGCATAGGCCGCGAGCAGCGTGACAAGGTGGCTCCGCGCGAGGCTTTCGGGCAGCCGGTCGAAGGTCGCGACCGCGATGAGGGTCGACAGCAGCGTGCCGAGGATCGCCGAATAGAAGAACGCCCGCGCGACGGCGAAGTTCTCGTTCATCAACGCATGGATCGCAGGCAGCACCATAGCGAGCGAGCCGATCAGGATCAGCAGCACGAACAGCGGCATTGATGTGATTCGACGCATCATCGGTCTAGAAGTAATCGATCGAAACCTGAAGGAGTCGCTCGACTTCCGGCACGTCGGGCGCGCGGGCGAAGATCGCGATCATGTCGCCCTCCTCGATGCGGAAATCGGCGTTCGGCTTCTTGTACTGGCCATCGCGCAGGATGCCGCCAACGATCACGCCTTCGGGGAAACCGATATCGCGGATTTTCTGGCCCGACATCGGCGATGTGCCGAGGACGTGGGCTTCGATCATCTCGGCCTCGGCGTCACCGACCGAATAGACCGAGCGCACGCGGCCATGACGGATGTGTCGTAGGATCGACGACACGGTGGTCGCACGCGGGTTGATGTAAGCGTCGATGTCGAGCGCGGGCAGCAGGCCCATCAGCGTCGGATCGTTGGTCAAACAGATCGCCATCTTCGCGCCGTTGGCCTTGGCCCGAACAGCCGACAGCATGTTGGTCTTATCGTCGTCAGTGACAGCCAGAACCGCGTCGGCGGTGGCGACGTTCGCCTCTTCCAGAAGGCTCGCGTTCAGACCGTCACCATTCAGAACAATCGTCCGTTCCAGTGCGTCGGCGGCAATCTCCGCCTGTGCGCGGTCCTTTTCGATGATCTTCACGCGGACGCGCTGCTGGCGGCTTTCAAGCTCCTTGGCCACGGCGAGACCGACGTTACCGCCGCCGATGATGACGATGCGCTCTTGCTTGACGGTGCGCTTGCCGAACACCTCGAACGTGCGGTTCACGTCCTCTTCGCGGGCAAAGACATAGACGTCATCCTGCGGGAAAATCTGGTCACCCGGAGACGGTACGAACAGAGTGCCCTCGCGGCGGATGCCGACCACGATCGCTTGCAGGGTCGAGAACAGATCGGTCAGCTGGCGCAGCGGCGTGTTGATAACCGGACAGTCGCCGTCCACCGTGATGCCAATGAGCTGCGCTTTGCCGTTAAAGAAGTTCTCCGTGTCGAAGGCCATCGGCGCCGCAAGTCGCTGGAGCGCCGCCGCAGCGACCTCGCGTTCGGGGCTGATGACCACGTCGATCGGCATGTGATCGCGGCGGTAGAGGTCTGAATAAATCGCGTCCAGATAGCTCTGCGCTCGGATACGGGCGATCTTGCGCTGGATCGCGAAAGCGGAGTGGGCGATCTGGCAGGTGACCATGTTCACTTCGTCCGAGTGGGTCGCCGCGATGATCATATCCGCGTCCTCGGCCCCTGCCCGTTCCAGCACGTCGGGATAGGACGCATGGCCCGCAACGCCGTTCACATCCAGCGTTTCCATCGCGCGCCGGATCAGCTCGGGGTTGTTGTCGACCACGGTGACATCATTGCGCTCTGACGACAGGTGACGTGCGATTTGCCACCCGACCTGACCGGCGCCGCAAATAATAACCTTCATCCCAACCTTCCCGGTTAATTCAGCCATGGTGTGGCACCTAACGGAAGTATGGTCAATCGGAAGGCTGACCAGCTTGGGCTTGCAAACCTGTCATAAAACCAATTAGTAGGTTGCTTAACAGGCGAACAGATAATTAAAATACAACGAAAAACTGGGACAGAATACGAAATGTCATCGGCTATTAGGGCGAACGCGCTGGAAAAAGGTCGCGTCAGTCAGAAGATCCGTACGCGCAATGCTCTATTAGATGCTGCCTACGAAATGCTTCGTCGGAAGGAACTTATTACGGTGGCGGGTGTAGCAAACGCCGCCAACATTTCGACAGCGACCGCTTACCGTTACTTCCCAGACGCCGAGACCATCCAGATCGAAGCGATCATCCGTAACGATGCGGGCCGCGATGACGATTATCTCGTCATGTGCAAAGAAAAAGTCAGCGTCCACCAAGACCCTATCGAGCGGGTCGTTGCCGTCCATAACATCATGATGGAATGGGTCCGCCGCAACGAGGCGGGCTACCGCCTGTTTATTGCCAAGCGCCACGAACGTATCGCCACGCGTCAGGCGCCGTTCGAAAACAGTGACGCGCGCAACGACCGCCGTCTGCGGATGATCTCGCTTGCGCTGGAGCCCATTGCGAAATCGCTGGGCGACCGGATCGAGGAAATCACCCTGCGCATCGCTGCCGTGATCGGGCCGGAGCCCTATTTCACGCTCAAGGACGTTTGCGGCGTGGACGATACGACGCTGGATCGTCTGGCAGAGGCGAACCTCCGCCAGATCGTTCGTTCGCTCGTCTGATTACTCTTCTTCGCCGTCAGCGTTGACGTGGGCCACGCGTGCTCCGCTCTTGGAGGACGTGACCACGCCGAGCGACTTGAGCTTGCGGTGCAGAGCCGAGCGCTCCATTCCCACAAACGACGCCGTCCGGCTGATGTTGCCGCCGAAACGGTTGATCTGCGTGAGCAGATATTCACGCTCGAACAGCTCACGCGCTTCGCGCAGCGGCAGCGTGGCCAGCGCGCCCGACAGCACAACGCGGCCGTCTTCTTCGACATGGTTTTCCTGCGCGGGCAATTCACGGGCAGAGATCGGCTCGCTGCTGTCACCGAGGATCAGTACACGTTCCACCACGTTTTTCAGCTGACGCACGTTCCCCGGCCACGGCATGGTCTGGAGCATCGCGCGGGTTTCATCGGCGAGAGCCCGCAACGGCAGACCTTGCGTGCGGTTGAACGTCTCGATGAAATATTCGGCCAGCATCGGGATATCGTCACGGCGCTCGGCAAGGCTCGGCACAGCGATCGGCACCACGTTCAGACGGTGGAACAGTTCCTGACGGAAGTTTCCGGCGGCAATCTCGGCGTCCAGATCGCGGTTGGTGGACGAAATCACCCGCAGATCGACCTGCACCTTCTCGGTGCCGCCAACGCGGTTGAAGGTCTGGTCTACAAGGACGCGCAGGATCTTGGACTGTGTGCCGAGAGGCATCTCTGCCACCTCGTCGAAATAGATCACGCCGCCGTTGGCCTGTTCGAGCAGGCCCTGCTCGATCCCGTTTTCCTTGGTTTCGCGTCCGAACAGCACGTCTTCCATGCGCTCGGGATCGATAGAGGCTGACGACACAACGACAAACGGTGCATCGGCGCGGTTCGAATTGGCGTGGATGTAGCGCGCCGCGATTTCCTTACCGCTGCCCGGAGCACCCGAAAGCATCACGCGGCCGTTCGACTTGGTCACCTTGTCCAGCTGCGACTTCATGGTGCGGAAAATGGTGCTCTCGCCCAGCATCTCTGCGGGCGGACCGTCGGCGCGGCGGAGTTCCTGATTTTCACGACGCAGGCGCGAGGTTTCCATCGCGCGGCGGATGACCACCATCAACTGGTCGATGTTGAACGGCTTCTCGATGAAGTCGTAGGCACCCTGCTTGATCGCGGCGACGGCGATCTCAATGTTGCCGTGGCCCGAGATGATCACGATCGGGATCTCGGGGTGTTCGCGCTTCACCTTCTTAAGGATGTCGATCCCGTCCATGTGGCTGTCCTTCAGCCAGATATCGAGGATCATCAGAGCGGGCTTCTCGCTCTCGATTTCGGACATGCACTGTTCGGCGTTCGCCGCGACGCGGGTGCTGAACCCTTCGTCCTTCAGGATGTCCGAGATCAGCTCGCGGATGTCGCGTTCGTCGTCGGTAATGAGAATGTCGCCCATATTCTTGCCCCTCACGGTTCAATCATTTGCGCTCCGTCACCGTTAATGTCGGTGCGGATCGGCAGTTCGATGACAGCTTTCGCGCCTATATGGCCCGTTCCGTCATATTCTTCGGCGTCCTGCAATTGCAGGATTCCACCATGTTCTTCGATAATCTTCTTCACGATCGGCAGCCCGAGGCCCGTGCCCTTGTCACGCGTCGTGACATAGGGCTCGAACAAGCGGCCGCGATCTTCAGGCAGCCCAATCCCGTTATCCGAGATGCAGATGCGCGCGATCTTGCCGTCGAGCTCCATCGTCACGCGGATTTCGGGCTGGACGTCATGACCTAGCTTTTCTTTCCGCGTTTCAATGGCTTCGCCAGCGTTCTTGATGAGGTTCGTCAGTGCCTGACCAATCATCGTCGCGTCCACGTCGGCGGGGACAGGATTGTCGACCAGCGTTTCGACCAGCTTCACCTCCGGCTGACCGCTGGTTTGCAGCATCACCGCATCATGCACGAGCTTGCTCAGATCATGCGTGACCTTAATCGGCTCCGGCATACGGGCGAACCGCGAGAACTCGTCAACGATGCGGCGCAAGTCATTGGTTTGACGCACAATCACATCGGTCATCTGTTCGAGCGTATCGCTCTCCTCGCCAACCTTCGGCGCGAACTTGCGTTTGATCCGTTCGGCGGACAGTTGGATCGGTGTGAGCGGGTTCTTGATCTCGTGCGCAATGCGGCGGGCCACATCGCCCCACGCAGCGGTCCTCTGCGCGGTCACGAGGTCGGTCACATCGTCGAACGCCACCACGTAGCCTTCGAGCGTGCCGTCGGTGGTGCGCCGCGTGCTCATACGCACGAGCAGCGCCTCCTGATGGCCCGCGCGGATAAGGTTGACCTGCGCCTGCACGACCTCGCGGCCTTCGCTGTGGAGGCTATCGAACAGCGGTCCGAACTCCGGCACCGCGACGACCAGCGAGCCAGCCTCCATGCCGGCCTCCATGTCCAGAAGCCGTTCGCCCGAGCGGTTTACGAAGGTGATAGCACCGTCCGAGTCCAGACCGACCACGCCCGAGGTGATCGACGTCAGCACGGAGTCGAACAGACGGCGGCGTTCCTCGATCTGGTTGGTGTTCTGGATGAGCGTCTTGCGCTGCTCATTAAGCTGCTGCGTCATCTTGTTGAAATCGCGGCTCAATTGCGCGATTTCGTCATCGCCCGGTTCTTCGTAGACGCGTACGTTCAGATCGCCCGCACCAACCCGCTGGGACGCAGACACAAGCCGTCCCACGGGACGCGATAGACGCTCGGCAAACCAGATCGCCAGCCAGATCGCCGCGAGGATCAGGATCACCGCGAAGCCGATGTAGATCAGGCCGAATTCGAACAGCAGCCGCCCGCGGTCGCTCTCGATCTGATTATAAAGGCTCACCGTCTCTTGCGTTTCATCGAGCAGATTGAGAATCGCCCCGTCGACCGGTCGGCTCACATAAAGATAGCGGTCAAGGAAGCTGTCGAGCGGCAGGACGATGCGGAATTCGTTGTTGTCCCAGTCCTCGAAAATCAGCGAGCCATCACGGTCAGCCTTGGCGATATCCTCGGCGGTGAGCGGCTCCATATCGAACTGGTAGGACCCGACCGCGCGGGCGCGATATTCGCCCGTGGCATCAATGACAAAGGCTTCGGAGAGCGAGCGGTCGATGGTGCTCTGCACAGCGGCGAGCGCCTCGCGGACCTCGCCGTCCGACATGAATGGCGTGGCTTGGCGCTGGATGTTAAGATAGGACGCTAAGGCATTGGCATCGCGCGTCAATTCCTGACGGTGCTCGTCCTTATACGCCTCCGCTGCGCGGACCGAATTGTTCAGAACGTTGCCGACGCGTTCGGAGAACCAGCCCTCCAGACCGACGTTGATCGACAGCACCGCGAACACCGCGACCAGCACGGTCGGCAGCAGCGCGAGCAGGACGAAAACGCCAGTCAGGCGCGCATAAAGCCGCGATCCAGCAGAGCGCGCACGGCGGGCCGCAACCAGCCGCATGATCCGCTCGGCCACGAGGCCCGCAACCACCAGAATATAGACGAGATCAGCCAGCAGCACGACGCGCAGCGAGTTGTCCGCGCTGCCCTGATCGAGCGGTCCCATGACAAAAAAGGTCACGCCCGCCAAGGCCGGTCCGAGAATGACCAGCCCGAGCGTGAACGCGTTCTGTACGGAACGCTGGAGTCGCCACCGGTTGAACCGGCCGATCAGCATGGCTGACACGGAACGCTTCACATCTTGCCCTGTTGTTTGGCGGGTTTTGACCCGCCTCCGCCTATGTGCTTCGGATGCCGCAGTTGCGACTCTTTGGTCACTGTTATGTGGCGAATTTACATCAGCTTACGGCGTCGTGTCACGCGAATATCCAGCTCGGTGATCTTTTTGCGCAAAGTATTGCGGTTGATGCCAAGCAGGTCGGCACATTTCGCCTGATTTCCGCCGGTCGCGTCGAGCGCGATTTCGATGAGCGGCGTCTCAACTTCGCGTAAAATACGGTTGTAGAGGCCAGCTGGCGGCAGAACGCCTCCGTGCAGGTCGAAATAGCGGCGCAGATGCTTGGCTACCGAGGCCGACAGCTTGTCCCCGCTATCGCCAGAGCGCAGCGGCTCCATAGCGGGCTGGTTCTGGAGGATGTGCTCCATCTCGCTGCGGGTGATTTCTTCCTCGGCAGCGGTCACCACCAGACGGCGCATCGCGTTTTCCAACTGACGCACGTTCCCCGGCCAGCTGTAGGCGCGGGCGAGATCAAGCGCACCGTTGCTCAGGCGGCGATGCGGCAGGCCGTCACGCTCCGAACGCGCAAGGAAATGTTCGGACAGCAGCGAGATATCGTCGACGCGTTCGCGCAGCGACGGCACCGAGATCGTCACGCCCGACAGGCGGTAGAACAGATCGGAGCGGAACTCGCCATTTTCCATGCGATTCATCAGGTCTGTCTGGCTGGTCGCCATGATGCGCGGGGCATTCTCGCCGAGGCTGTCGAGCATACGGACGATTTTTGCCTGAACATCGTCGGTCATGTCACTGACTTCATCGAACAAAATCGAACCGCCCTTGGCGCGGGCGATGACCGAAGACGGGCCGTCCATCCCTTGCAGATCGCTGGGCGAAACCACCACGAACGGCAGGCTGCGGCGGTCGGACAGGTCATGGATCGCGCGGGCGATCAGCGATTTGCCGGTGCCGCTTTCGCCGGTGATCAGAACCGGAAGCGGCGTGTTCATCATCCGCGCAACAAGGCGGTAGAGCGACTGCATCGCAGGCGTGCGGCCCACAAGCGGCAGCTCGTTCGAACGGTCGGCGGTTTCGGCCTTTGGCGCGGGCGCACGGCGTTTGACTTCGAGCGCACGAGCCGCGCGCTTCATCAGGTCCGGCAGGTCGAACGGCTTGGGCAGGTAGTCGTAGGCATCCGCCTCGGCCGCCTGGATCGCGGTCATAATGGTGTTCTGCGCAGAGATCACGATGACCGGCAGACCCGGACGTGCGGCGCTGATTTTCGGCAGTTGTTCCAGACCGTTACCGTCCGGCATGACCACGTCGGAGATCACCAGATCGCCCTTACCTTCTTCGACCCAGCGCATGAGCGTCACTAGAGACGACGTCGCGTGGACCTTGCAGCCCGCCCGCGTCAGCGCCTGTGTCAGAACAGTGCGGATTGTGCGGTCGTCATCGGCGACAAGTACAGTTCCGTCCATCAGTTATCTCCGTCGGTCATAGGTAATTCTTTGGGTGCGCGCGGCAGCGAAATGCGGAACACGGTCTTGCCGGGGGTGCTGTCCACCGAAATCCAGCCGCCCATGTCCCCGATCAATTTGGCGACAAGCGCCAGCCCGAGGCCAGTCCCGTTTTCACGACCTGACACGAAGGGTTCGAATACGTCATTGGCGATGTCCTGCGGCAGTCCGGGGCCATCGTCGATAATCTCCACCTGAAGCGGCAGACGTGCGTGCGAGCCATCGGCGCGGCGGACGCGCAGCGAGGTATCGTAGAAGGTGCGCAGACGGATCGAACCGCCGGCCGCGCCCGCTTCGCAGGCGTTCTTAATCAGGTTCATGAAGACCTGAAGCAGTTGGTCGCCGTCTGCCAGCGTCTGCGGCAGCGAGGGGTCGTAATCCTCGATGAACATCATGTGCGCGCCGTAGCTGACCGAGGCCGACTGGCGGGCGCGGTCCAGAACGTCGTGTATGTTCATTGGCTTGAGGAGCGGCGGACGGAGGTTGCCGAACTGTTCGACCTGCTCCAGCAGCTTTACGATGCGGCGGCATTCGTCGACGATGAGGTCCGTCATCTCCTGATCTTCTGAGGACAGGTTCATCGACAGCAGCTGCGCCGCACCTGTGATGCCCGCGAGCGGGTTCTTGATCTCGTGGGCCAGCATCTCGGCCATGCCGATCGCGGATTTTGCGGCCTTGCCCGAGGACTGGTTGACGGTGACGCGGTTGGCGATCTCGCGCGGGGAGATCATCATCAGCATCGTCTTTTCCTGCCCCGAGAGCGGCGAGAACTGGATGTTGCACAGGATCGGCGGGCGCTCGCCCGAACCGACGTCGACATCGTTCACGAACAGCGAGGAGCGGTACGTAACGGCGCGGCTGTAGGCTTCCTCCAGCGGCGCGTCGATCATCACCTTGTCCCAGAGGCTGGAGCCGATGAGCGACTTGCTCGACAGGTTAAGGAAGCTTTCCGCCGCCGGATTGCTGTCGAGGATGATGTCGTCTTCGCCCATCAGAAGCGCGGGCACCGGAAGCGAGTTCCAGAGGTTTGCGTCAGCGATCATGCGGCGATCCCTTCGGCGTCCGACAGGGCTTCCCTGATCAGTTTCAATGCCTTGGACGGCTCGCTTGCGGTCAGGATATCGCGGCGGAGCGGCGTTTCGGGCGCGCCCTCGTCGAGATACCAGCCTAGGTGTTTGCGGGCGACGCGGACACCCAGTTCGATGCCGTAGAAGTCAAGCATCGCCTCGTAATGGTTTGATACCATGTCAATAAATTCTTCTTTATCCGGCGCGTTCACTGCCGGTGTCCCTGTCAATTCTGCTGTAATCTGTGCCAGTATCCACGGGCGGCCCTGTGCGCCGCGTCCGATCATCACGCCATTGGCGCCCGACTGGTCCAATGCCTGTCTCGCCGTCTCCAAGCTCACGATGTCGCCGTTGGCGATCACCGGAATAGAGACGCTGTCTTTCACTTCGCGGATCGCGGCCCAATCAGCGCTGCCTTTGTAAAACTGGCAGCGGGTGCGTCCGTGAATGGTGAGAAGCTGGATGCCCGCGGCCTCTGCGCGGCGCGCGAGGTCTGGGGCGTTCAGAAGGTTGTCGTCCCAGCCAAGGCGGGTTTTCAACGTCACGGGGATCGAAACGGCTTCCACTACGGCTTCGATCAACGTCAGCGCGTGGTCTAGGTCTTTCAGGAGCGCGGAACCCGAATAGCCGTTCGTCACCTTCTTGGCGGGGCAACCCATGTTAATATCGATCATCTTCGCGCCGTTCGCTTCAACAGCGCGGGCGGCTTCGGCCATCCAGTAAGCCTCGCGGCCCGCGATCTGGACGGCGGTGTTCGCTTGATCGAAACCCAGTTCCGCCTTTTCGCGCACACCGGGTTTGCCTTGGATCATCTCTTGGCTCGCGACCATTTCGGACACGACCCAGCCCGCGCCAAAGCTGGACACCAGCTGGCGGAACGGCAGGTCGGTAATGCCGGCGAGCGGCGCAAGAGCCACTGCGGGCGCGAGGTCGACGGTGCCGATAGAAAGGGATTCGCTCAGAGACAAAATAGGCTGCTCATTTGTTGGGCGTTCGATTTAGAAGTAGCCAAACACGCGGCCACGCTCAATGACTAGGCAACTGATATTTGACCATATCATATGCGCTGCACAAATAATGGGCATAATGCACCGAATTGTGACAGCGCAAGATTGCCCCGCTCATGCGCGCACCTTAAACCGCGTGGCGAACATGAGGTGCATATGAACAAAGCGGTCATCATCGTTGCTGCCGGACGCGGCGTACGTGCAGGAGGCGACGTGCCGAAGCAATGGCGTATCATTCAGGACCGCACTGTGCTTTCCCACACGCTGGAGCGATTTGCCAGCTTCGATCGGATCGTGGTCGTCCTGCACCCCGACGACATGCACCGCGCGGCGGAGCTTGAAGGATGCACCTGCGTCGCGGGCGGCGTGAGCCGTGATGCCTCGGTCCGGAACGGGCTGGAGGCGCTGGCCACTGACGCGCCCGATGTCGTCCTGATCCACGATGCCGCACGTCCGCTGGTGTCCGAGGCCGTGATCACCCGCGTTGTCGATGCGCTCAGCGCCCACGATGGGGCCGCGCCTGCGGTCGCTGTCACCGATGCGCTTTGGGTCGGTAAGGACGGCAATGTCGACGGTACGCAGGACCGCACCAATCTGTTCCGCGCGCAAACGCCTCAGGGTTTCCGCTTTGACAAGATTCTCGACGCGCACCGCAATTACAGCGGCGCTGCGGCGGATGACGTGCAGGTGGCGCGGGCCGCAGGGCTTGACGTTCTGATCGTCGAGGGCGACGAAGCCAATATCAAGATTACCGGACCGGACGATTTCGCCCGCGCCGAAAGACACTTAGGAGCAGGAATGGATATCCGTACAGGCAACGGCTACGACGTTCACGCCTTCACCGAAGGCGACCACGTCTGGCTTTGCGGCGTGAAGGTGCCGCACACGAAGTCGCTCAAGGGCCATTCCGATGCGGACGTCGGTATGCACGCCGTCACCGACGCGATCTACGGCGCATTGGGCATGGGCGACATCGGCCAGCACTTCCCACCGAGCGATCCGCAGTGGAAAGGCGCGGCGAGCCATATCTTCCTCGAACATGCGTGCAAGCTTGCACGTGACAACGGGTTCACCATCACCCACGTAGACTGCACCCTGATCTGCGAGGCCCCCAAGGTCGGCCCGCACCACGCCGCGATGAAATCCGCGATGGCGACGATCATGGGCCTGAGCGAGGACCGCGTGAGCGTCAAAGCAACAACATCCGAAAAACTCGGATTTACGGGCCGCGAAGAAGGCATCGCCTCGATCGCAACTGCTACACTGGTGAAACTATGAGCCGTCTTGTCGCGACATTCTTTTACGTAGGCCTGCTGCGCCCTGCCCCCGGCACTTGGGGTTCGGCGGTTGCGGTTGGCCTCGGCCTCGTGCTGCACGGCCTTGGAAGCTTCCCGCTGCTCGCTATTGCAACGGTTCTCGCCACCATCGCGGGATTCTGGGCCTGCCATGCGGAGCTGAAGAACCGCCCCGGCGAGGACCCTTCGGAGATCGTGATCGACGAAGTGGCCGCGCAGTGGCTGGCGCTCTGTTTCCCGAGCCTCGGGTTCTGGCTGATGGGCCTCGACAACTGGAACTTCCCCTATCCGGGCTGGGTCGCGGCGTTCCTGTTCTTCCGCCTCTTCGACATCTGGAAGCCGTGGATCATCGGCCGCGCAGACCGCCGCCACGACTGGTTGGGCGTAATGTATGACGACCTTCTGGCAGGCATCTTCGCGGGCGTCGCGACGATGGTCGCCGCAGGCGCAGCGCACGGGTTCCTGATGTGATCCCGCTCGCGACACAGATCATCCTTGCGGCCAAGGAACGCGGCATCACCATCGCCACCGCAGAGAGCTGCACGGGCGGGATGGTGGCTGCCGCGCTGACCGATATCGCGGGCAGTTCCGCCGCGTTCGAGCGCGGCTATGTCACCTACTCCAACACCGCCAAGGTCGAGATGCTGGGCGTGCGTCAAGCGACGCTCGACGCGCATGGTGCGGTCAGCGAAGAGACCGCCAAGGAGATGTGCGAGGGTGCGCGCCTCCACGCCCGCTCCGCCGTTGCCGTGGCGACCACGGGCATCGCCGGACCGGGCGGATCGGACTTCAAACCCGAGGGCCGCGTGTGTTTCGGCGTGACCGACGGGACCCAGACTTTTTGCCAGACGGTCGAATTTGGAGCACTTGGGCGCGAAAATGTGCGTAGCGCTGCAACCGAACACGCCTTGCAGATGCTCTTGGACCGTATCATTTCCATTTCGCACACTTCCTGACCACCCGCTACATTTTCCGCACACCATTTAAGCAGTTCGCAAACTGCGCACAAAAACATCACCCCAGACCGCAATCGCTTCTTTCCTGCGCATTGTGAATCCGCTTTGAGCGCCTCCGAATAGGGACAACCCAGATTTTTGGAGGGGACAAATGAACGGAGCGGATACCGCTTGGATCATCGTGGCCACTGCCTTGGTGCTGTTTATGACACTGCCGGGCCTGGCTCTGTTTTACGGCGGCCTTGTGCGTGGCCGGAACGTGCTCAGCGTGTTCATGCACTGCTTTGCCATCGCCTGCCTGATGAGCGTGCTGTGGCTTGTCGCGGGCTACACCATCGCTTTTGGCGGTGAAGGTGCCTACTGGGGCGGCATGGACAAAGCGTTTCTGACGGGTGTCGACGCCGACACGCTGGCAGGCACCATTCCCGAAGTGCTGTTCTTTGCCTTCCAGATGACTTTCGCCATCATCACGCCTGCCCTCATCGTCGGCGCTTACGTTGAGCGTATCAGCTTTGCGTTTGTGCTGGTGTTCTCGGGCGCATGGATGCTGCTGGTCTACGCGCCGGTCGTCCACTGGATCTGGGGCGGCGGTTTCCTTGCCGACATGGGCGTTGTCGACTTCGCAGGTGGTATCGTGGTTCACGAAACCGCTGGCCTCGCGGCTGTCCTGCTGGCGGTCGTCCTCGGCCCGCGCAAGACCAAGCACACCCCGCCGCACCAACCGGGTATGGTCTTCATCGGCGCTGGTATGCTGTGGGTCGGCTGGTTCGGCTTCAACGGCGGCTCGGCGCTGGCGGCTGACGGCTCGGCTGCGATGGCGATCACCGTGACCCACCTGTCGGCTGCAACCGCTTCGCTGACGTGGGCGCTGTGGGAAAAGATCAAGTTCGGTCGCGCATCGCTCGTGTCGATGGTCACCGGCTCCATCGCGGGTCTGGCGTCGATCACCCCCGCGGCTGGCTCGGTCGGCCCTGTCGAGGCGCTCATCATCGGCGGCGTGGCTGGTATCCTCTGTCAGGAAGCCGTTGTGCTGATCCGTGACCGCCTGAAGCTGGACGACTCGCTGGACGTCTTTGCGGTCCACGGTGTCGGCGGCATCTTCGGCACGATCATGATCGCCGTCTTCGGTGGCGCGACCTGGGCCGCACAGCTGTCGGGCCTCGCGATTGTCGGCGTGTTCACCGTCGTTGTGACGCTGGTCCTGATCTACGTGATCAAGATCTTCATTCCGATCCGCGTCGATCTGGAAACCGAGACGAACGGCCTCGACCTCGCGGTCCATGGCGAACGGGCCTACGAGTTGAACTCTTAAAAACAAAGGGGGCCGATTGGCTCCCTTTTTCAATTCACGGCAGGCACCGCTTTGAGGTACGCCGCAATCGCATCGCGATCACTGGCCGGTAGTTGCGAGATATTCTCGACCACGTGAGCCATATCGCCGCCCGCACTGTCGAACTCGGGCGTGAACCCGCTCTCCAGATAGGCCGAGATATCCGCCGCGCTCCAATCGAGCGCCCCTGGCGTGATGTTCGGGATATTGCCCTGACCCGACGGATTGGGCGCACCCGCCAGCCATTGCGAAGTATCCAGCGCACCCAGCGCATTGCGTGGCGTATGGCATTCGGCGCAGTGACCGAGGCCCTCCACCAGATAGCGTCCGCGCTGTTGCTCCTCAGTCAGATCGCCGTCCACAACCCAGTCATCGCTAAAGAACAGGAGCTTCCAGCCACCCACACTGCGGCGTATGCTGAACGGAAACGCCAGTTGATGCGGCTGGTTCGGCTCTGCCGAGGCAGGCAGCGTGCGTATGTAGGCTTCGATGTCCAGAATGTCCTGAACGTCCGCGCGGGTGTAGGAGCTATAGGGAAACGCCGGATAAAGGTGCTTTCCGTCCGGCCCGACCCCTTCCTTCACCGCATTGACGAACTGGAGGTCAGTCCATCCGCCGATACCGTGCTCTTCGTCGGGCGAAATGTTCGGCGCGATGAAAATCCCGAACTCCGAGGCGAATTCCTGACCGCCCGACAGCACGGGCTGATCCGAAGCCTCCGCATCCGGCGCGATATGGCAGGATGCGCAGCCACCGGCGGCGAACGCCAGACGCCCCGCTTCGGGATCGCCGGTCATGCCGGAAACGGCAGTCTCGTCCAGAGGCTTCGGCGCGGTCAGAACCCAGCCCGCTGCGGCCGCAACGGCAAGGGCCGCGACACCGGCTGCTAGTAAACGCTTCATCGATCAGTTGTCGGACTGACGATACGTCTGGTGGCAACCACCGCAACCCTGACCCAGACCGCCCATCGCAGCCTGAAGCGACGCGAGGTCTACGCCAGCGGCCTCTTCCATCGCCATGGCCGCGTCATGCAGAGCGGCGGTCTTGGCTTCGAAGTCGTCCATGTTTTCCCAGATCGCGGGCAGCGCGTGGGATTCCATCAGCGTGTCGGCATCCGTGCCTTCGACCCAGTAACCGGTCTGGTCGATCGAGGTCAGCGCAACGAGGTTCTTCGCAGCGATGGTCGCGGCATCGGCATCATACTCGATACGCTCGCGGGCCATGTTGCCCAGCGTGCCGAGGTTGAAGGCCAGCAGGTCCATATGTGCCTGACGGGCCGAAACGGCGGGGTTAGCGTCCTGCGCAATTGCAGGCGCCGCAAGGGCGGCAACAAGAACGGCGGTCAAAGAGGCAGTGCGAAACATGAGTGTCTCCTAATCATAAAAGAATATTGATAAGCATGGTGCAGTCAGTTCAGCTTTCAAGCTACCCCGCACCAGCGCTGACACACTATGTTTCGGCGCACATCACGCCATGGTGAATTCATCCTTCGTCGTCGTCGAACTTCACGGAGCCGATATACGGCAGGTTGCGGTTCCGCTGGGCAAAGTCGATCCCGTATCCCACGACGAACTCGTCAGGAATTTCAAACCCGATCCAGTCCGCCTTGAAATCCACCTCGCGGCGGGCAGGTTTATCGAGCAGTGCAATGGTCTTCATCCGCGCAGGATGGCGAGCGGTCAGATACTCCGACACCGCCGACAGCGTATGCCCCGTATCCACGATATCCTCAACGATCAGCACATCACGCCCCGCAATCTGCCCCCGCAGGTCTTTCAGAATACGCACCTCGCGTGAGCTTTCTGTGCTGTCGCCGTAGGACGAGGCTTCGATAAAATCGACCTCCACCGGCAGATCAAGTTCCCGCACCAGATCGGCGATGAACACAAACGATCCGCGCAGCAGCCCCACGACCACCAGCTTGGGCGTGTCGTCGAACTCGGCCTTGATCTCGTCCGCCAACGCCTCGATCCGCGCGGCAATCGCCTTGGCCGAGATCATCTGATCGATGTGATACTTGCGCGTGGTCATGCCAAATCCTCCGGTCTTCCGCTGCGCCGCCACCATGCGCCAAAGCCGGGCAAATCGCCACGGATATCCTCGGACACAAGCTCGCCCCTTGCGCTCTCCACTCAGCGCCGTAAGTAAAGGACGGAAGACGACGAGGACGACATATGCCGCACCACGAAGAATCCAAGGTCCTGCCCTATACCGCCCAGCAGATGTACGATCTGGTGGCCGATGTAGCGAGTTACCCCAAATTCCTCCCGTGGACCGCAGGCGCTCGCATCCGTTCGGTGACCGACCACGGCGACCACCAGATCATGCTGGCCGATCTCGTCGTATCCTTCAAAGTCTTCCGCGAAAGTTTCGGCTCGCGCGTCACGCTCTGGCCCGAGAAAAAACAGATCGACACCGCCTACATCGACGGCCCGTTCAAATACCTCAACAGCGTCTGGAAGTTCCGCGATGTCGAAGGCGGCTGCGAGGTCGCGTTCAAAGTCGATTTCGAATTCAAAAGCCGCATCCTGCAAGGCGCCGCCGGCATGTTCTTCAATGAAGCCATGTCCCGCGTCGTCCGCGCCTTCGAAGACCGCGCCCGCCAGCTCTACGGCTAACGAAAAAGGCAAGGAGCCGCGCCCTTTGCCTTTGTGCCAAAAATATCCCGGGGGAAGCGGCACCGCCGCTGGGGGCAGCGCCCCCAGTACCCGCTCAGATCACGCCAGACCCAGTTTCTTGTTCCGCGCCGCACGCAACTGCGCGAAATCGTCGCCTGCGTGATAGGACGAACGGGTCAGCGGCGTGGCCGATACCATCAGGAAGTTCTTGCCGTAAGCGGCCTGCTCATAGGACTTGAACTCGTCGGGCGTGACGAAACGGTCCACGGCGTGGTGCTTCGGGGTCGGCTGGAGGTACTGGCCGATCGTCAGGAAGTCGATGTCGGCAGAGCGCATGTCGTCCATGACCTGCAACACCTGCGCACGCTCTTCGCCCAGACCGACCATGATGCCCGACTTAGTGAACATCGACGGATCGATTTCCTTCACGCGCTGCAACAGACGCAGCGAGTGGAAGTAACGCGCACCCGGACGCACTTCGTGATAGAGGCCCGGCACGGTTTCGAGGTTGTGGTTGAACACGTCGGGCTTTGCCGCGACGACGGTTTCCAGCGCGTCAGGGCCGCACTTGAGGAAGTCGGGCGTCAGCACTTCGATGGTGGTATCGGGCGAACGGTGACGGACGGCGCGGATGGTCTGCGCGAAATGCTCGGCGCCGCCATCGTCAAGGTCATCGCGGTCGACCGAGGTGATCACGACGTGCTTGAGGCCGAGCTTCTGGACCGCATCGGCAACGCGGCCCGGCTCGAACGCATCGAGGTTCTGCGGCTTACCGGTGGCGACGTTGCAGAACGTACAGCCGCGGGTACAGATCTCGCCCATGATCATCATGGTAGCGTGGCCCTGGCTCCAGCATTCGCCCGCGTTCGGGCAGCCTGCTTCTTCGCACACGGTGACCAGCTTGTGCTCGCGCATGATCTTGTGGGTATCGCGGTAACCCTGCGAGGTCGGGGCCTTCACACGGATCCATGCCGGCTTTTTCGGCTGGGCATTGTCCTTGCGATGCGCCTTTTCGGGGTGGCGCTGATCGGGGATCTTAAGGTCGCGCATGTGCTCCTCCTGCGAGCGATCTGCCAAAGACTTAGGCCCTTTCGGGAATGAACGCAACGAATGCCAGCTATGCATTCGTATTGCCGCAGAGCAGCATTGAGACTTGACTGGAATCATTCTAAGTACCGCTCAAACGCGGCGCGAGCCGCCAAAGCCAAAATGGAGATGACTATGCAAGTCGGTTACAAGCTTCCCCAGGTGACTTTCAAAACCCGCGTTCGCGACGAGTCGATCGAAGGCCCGAACCCGTTCCGCTGGGAAGACAAAACCACCAACGATTACTTCGCAGGTAAGCGCGTTGTTCTGTTCTCGCTGCCGGGCGCATTCACCCCGACCTGCTCGACCTACCAGCTTCCGGGCTTTGAAAACGGTCACGCCGATTTCGCTGCCGAAGGCATCGACGAAATCTACTGCATGTCGGTCAACGACTCGTTCGTCATGAACCAGTGGGCCAAGGCGCAGGACCTCAAGAACGTCAAAGTCATCCCGGACGGTTCGGGCGAATTCAGCCGCCGCGTCGGCATGCTGGTGCGCAAGGACAACCTCGGCTTCGGTCTGCGCTCGTGGCGCTACGCTGCCGTCATCAACGACGGCGTTGTCGAAGCATGGTTCGAAGAGCCGGGCCTGTGCGACAACCACGGCGAAGACCCCTACGGTGAATCGTCGCCGGAAAACGTCCTGTCGTGGATCAAGAAAGCAAACGCAGAAGCCGCAGCGTAATCGCCAGCTTCTGACAGGTTTGAAGGCCCGCCCGTTTGTGGCGGGCCTTTTTCGTTATGCTGCGATGCGGCTGCACGCGGTTTTCAGCAGCTCCCTGCCCGCCTCGCCGATCAGCTCCGCTAGGTCACTGAACCAGCCGTCATTGTCGGTGGATTTACGGCGCACCAGCGCGATGGTCCGTTCGGGCTGCGGCTCGGGAAAGCGCATGACGCCCATGTCGGGCATCGCCGCCGATTCCGCGTTCACGGCCATCTCGGGGAGGAGCGTCAGCCCGAACCCCTGCCCGACCAAGCCGCAGAGCGTCGACAGCGAGGACGCGGACAGATCGACCGCTTGGCGCCGCCCTTTTAGTCCGCAAACCGCGAGCGCTTGGTCCGAAAGGCAGTGCCCGTCTTCAAGCAGCAGCAGAGACCCCGGCGGCAGATCGCTCGGGTTCGGCGGCGCTGTCTCGGTGTAGCTGGCGATCCGCGATTTGCTCCCCGCGAGGAGGAAGCGGTCGAAAAACAGCTCCGTCACTTCCAGCCCGTGCAGGTCGATGGGCAGCGCAATGATGGCGGCGTCGATCTCGCCCTTTTGCAGCGCATCGACGAGCCGGTGCGTCTGCGCCTCGCGCACCTTCAGTTCCAGCGAGATATCCGCCGACCGCAGGCGCGTGAGGACATGCGGCAGGAGATACGGCGCGATGGTCGGGATCGCGCCGAGGGTCAGCGAGCCGCTCAGGCCGCCGCGTAAACGGGCCGAGGCTTCCAGATCGCGCACCTCGGTCAGGATCACCCGCGCACGGGCCAGAACATCCTGCCCGGCCCGCGTCAGACGGATTTCACGCGGCATCCGCTCGACCAGTTTGACGCCGAGGTTCGCCTCCAATTCCTTGATCTGAAGCGAGAGCGCAGGCTGGGTCACATTCGCCAGTTCTGCGGCGAGCGTGAAGTTTCCCGCATCGGCGAGAGCGACGAAATAGCGGAGCTGGCGGAAGGTCGTGTTCATAAGCTGATCTTATGGCAGGTGGCGATCCGGCAAAAGTCCTTTAACCGATCAGGTCGGAATGCTGCATCCGGTCATAGTGGCGACGCAAGCGTTCGAGCGCGATCCGCAGCACGATTTTGCCCGACCGCGCGGCCCAGAGAAGCTCCTTCTCGATCGTCTCCAGCCCTTCGAGGTAGCAGCAGCAGCGCACCACCACATCGCCCAGCCCCGGCCCGAGGTCCGACAGCGCGGCCAGAGCGCGGTCCTTCGCCGCCGAAGGCTCGCCCGTGTCCACCTCCTGTCCCATCAGGAAGCCGTGCCAGTGCGCCACGGTGAACGCCGACATGCCGCCAAGCTCGAAATCCTCGCGCAGGCGTTCGCCCGCAACCACGTATTCGCGCGGCAAAAACATGGAGCCGTCCTTGTCGCGGCGGCGGGCCAGCATGGTGAGCGGGCTTTCGGCGGTGACGGCGCGGCGCGTCGGCTCTTCGTCCCAGATGGCGTTTTCGCGCACGAATCCCGCTTCGGTCAGCGGCGTGCCCAGCATTTCCTTAACCGCCTGACGCCCCGCAGCGGTGATCCGGTAGCGGGCGATGCGGGCCGATGGGTCCTCGCAAGCGATCCAGTCGCGCAGCGCCATCGCCTGCGCAATCTCGCGCGGGGTGACGGCGGTCCGCGTGGTTTCGCCGCCCGTATCGCGGACCACGACGGCCATCTCCATCTCGCGGGCAACGGCGAGCACGGCGCCCGCCTCGCACAAGCGGCGCAGGATGCGGCCGCCCTCCTCGCGGATGCGGGTCTCATCAATCAGTGCAGGCTGCACGGTGGTCATGGTGTTGGGTTCGAGTTGCATGGAGAAGTCCTTTGAGGTCAGACAATTACGGGGCGCACCGCAGTTGGAGAGCGCTTGCAGCGCGTCGTCGACAAGAGGATCGTCGCGCAGGTTCTCGTACCTGCGGACCTGCCGCAAAATCGTGGAAGCATGGCAATCCTTGGCGCGGGCCAGCGCGCGGATCGACACGCCTCTGGCGGTGTGCATGAGATAATTTCGTGCGGCCTCGGGGAGCCATTTCGGCAACGTCTCCGCAAAGGCAAGGCTTTCGGCAGTTTCCATCCCGCATTCCTCTTGTCGTCCTGCGCTCGGCACGGACCCATTTACAGAATGGCAACCTAAAGTGGTTAACCTTACCGATTTCTTAAGAGGACCGCGTTACTCCATCTTTGTTTCTAAAGAATAAATTCGGGTAACCGTGGCGAACGCCCGCTGACCGCTTCGCGCAACACCCTCAAAACACGGTGCAGGATGGTCCCACTGAAACGCCAATCAGGGGGCACCGATGTTTGATATTCTGGGTATGGTTTCGACGCTGAAGCGTCCGTCGCTTCTGGTCCGCAGCGCACGTCACGGCGTCGCTGATTACTGCCGCGACCGGCATCTGCCGCGTCTACTGAAACGCAATACGGCCCCGCGGCATGGCGAGGCGTTGATGCGTCTGATGGAGATGGAAGCGGATCTGAACGAGCAGCGTCTGGGCGACCGTGCTGCCTATTCCTTTGCCAGCCATATCGAGGTGCTGATCGCGATCATGGCCGAAGCGCGCCTTCTGACGGCAGCGCGAGAAGCCCGCGGAGTATGACCCCCGCGGGCAATGGTCTTAGCTGGAGAAGCTGTCGGGCATCGAGTCCTTCTTCTCCTGCACGAAGGCGCGGAGCTTCTGCTCGATGATCGGATCCAGCATCGGCTGCTGGTACTGCGACAGCATCTTGTCGACACGGCTGGAGGCCAGCTGACGGGTATCGCGGCCGCCCTCTTCGTCCCACGTCTCGAACGGCTTGTAGTCGAGCAGTTCGGTGCGCCAGAACGCGGTCTTGAAGTTCGCTTGGGTGTGCGCACAACCGAGGTAGTGACCGCCCGGACCGACTTCGCGGATGGCGTCCATCGCCTGACCGTTTTCGGTCATGTCGATGCCCTTGGCCAGACCGTGCAGAGCGCCGAGCTGATCGGCGTCCATGACGAACTTTTCAAAGTCGGCAACGAGGCCGCCTTCGAGCCAGCCGCAGGAGTGCAGCATGAAGTTCACGCCAGCCATGAGGCCCATGTTCAGCGAGTTCGCGGTTTCGTAAGCCGCCTGCGCGTCGGGCAGTTTGGAGCCGCAGAAGCTACCTGCCGAACGGTACGGCAGGTTCATACGGCGGGCCAGCTGGCCGGTGCCGTAGGTGATCAGCGCGGCTTCCGGCGTACCGAAGGTCGGCGCGCCCGAGTTCATGTCGATCGAGGTCACGAAGGCGCCCATGATAACCGGCGCGCCCTTGCGGACGAGCTGGCTGTAGGCCACGCCTGCGAGCGTTTCGGCAGCTACCTGCGTCAGGGTGCCGGCAACGGTCACCGGAGCCATAGCGCCGCCGACGATGAACGGCGAGATGATGCAGGCCTGATTGTTCTTCGCGTAGACTTCCAGAGCACCCATCATAATACTGTCGAAGGTCAGCGGCGAGTTGATGTTGATGAGCGAGGTCATCACGGTGTTGTTCTGGACGAACTCCTTACCGAAGAGGATTTCGCACATCTCGACCGAATCCTGCGCACGGCTCGGCTCGGTCACGGACCCCATGAACGGCTTGTCCGACAGGGTCATGTGAGCCAGCAGCATGTCGAGGTGACGCTTGTTCACCGGCACGTCGGTCGGCTCGCAAACGGTACCGCCCGAGTGGTGGAGCCACTTGGACATGTAGCCGAGTTTTACGAACTTGTTGAAGTCTTCCATGGTCGCATAGCGGCGGCCACCAGCGTCACGCACGAACGGCGGGCCGTAGACCGGAGCCAGAACGAGGTTCTTGCCACCGATTTCGACGCTACGCTCGGGGTTGCGGGCGTGCTGGGTGAACTTCGACGGAGCGGTCTTGCACAGCTCGCGGGCAAGGCCGCGGGGAATGCGGACGCGGTCGCCTTGGATGTCGGCACCGGCTTCTTTCCACAGCGCGAGCGCACCGGGGTTTTCGGGGAAGTTTACGCCGATTTCCTCGAGGATCGTCTCGGCGTTGTACTCGATGATCGAGAGCGCTTCGTCGTCGAGGACTTCGAGGTTCGGAATATTGCGCTCGATGTACTTGGCGGTTTCGAAGCTGACGGCGCTACGCTCTGCACGGCGGGCGGCACCTCCGCCTCCACGCGAACGACGGCTACGACCTTCTGCAACATCCGACATAATTATCCCTCCGGAGTGATCTTTGCGAGTGTCATAGACAGTTTGGCGAAGCGCCAATGCAGAGTTTGCGTCCTCTTAGTCGTGAAAGCGACATTCCACGTCACATATGACACTTGCGCAAATGGGGCGGTGGCCCTATTCGGCTGCCATGACCCAGCATCAATGTCTCCTCATCATCGACTTCGGCTCGCAGGTCACGCAGCTTATTGCGCGACGCCTGCGCGAACTGAATGTCTACTGCGAAATCCGCCCCTACCAGAACGTCACCGAAGAGGTCATCCGCGAGATCGACCCCAAGGCTGTCATTCTGTCCGGCGGTCCTGACAGCGTGACCCGCGAAGGCAGCCCACGCGCACCGCAAGCCCTGTTCGACATGGGGCTTCCGATCTTCGGTATCTGCTATGGCCAACAGGTCATGATGGAACAACTCGGCGGTAAGGTCGAAGGTGGACACCACGCCGAATACGGCCGTGCGTTCGTCGCCCCCGCCGAAGGCCACAAGCTCGACGGTATCTTTGCCGGTCTCTTCACCGAAGGCAAAGAACAGGTCTGGATGTCGCACGGCGACCGCGTGACCGCTCTGGCTCCGGGCTTCGAGATCGTCGCCACCTCGCCCAACGCCCCCTACGCCATGATCGCCGACGAAGAGCGCAAGTTCTACGCCGTGCAGTTCCACCCCGAGGTGCACCACACCCCGAACGGCAAGATCATGCTGGAAAACTTCGTCCGCAAGGCCGGTTTCACCGGTGACTGGACGATGGCTTCCTACCGTCAGGAAATGATCGAAAAGATCCGCGCGCAGGTTGGCGACAAAAAGGTCATCTGCGCACTATCTGGCGGCGTCGATTCCTCCGTGACTGGCATCCTGCTGCACGAAGCCATCGGCGACCAGCTGACCTGCGTATTCGTGGATCACGGTCTGCTGCGCCTTGATGAGGCAGAGCAGGTCGTTGCGATGTTCCGCGACAACTACAACCTGAACCTCATCCACGCGGACGAAAGCGACCTGTTCCTTGGCGAACTCGAAGGCGTTTCGGACCCCGAGGTGAAGCGCAAGACCATCGGCAAGCTGTTCATCGACGTGTTCCAGAAATACGCGGATGAAATCGAAGGCGCCGAGTTCCTTGCACAAGGCACCCTGTACCCCGACGTTATTGAATCCGTATCGTTCTCGGGCGGCCCGTCGGTCACGATCAAATCGCACCACAACGTGGGCGGCCTGCCGGAGAAGATGGGCCTCAAGCTCGTCGAGCCGCTCCGCGAACTGTTCAAGGACGAAGTGCGCGCGCTTGGCCGCGAACTGGGTCTGCCCGACAGCTTCATCGGTCGCCACCCGTTCCCCGGGCCGGGCCTCGCGATCCGCTGCCCCGGCGAGATCACCCGCGAAAAGCTGGACATCCTGCGCAAAGCCGACGCCGTTTACATCGACCAGATCCGCAAGCACGGTCTCTACGATGAAATCTGGCAGGCGTTCGCTGCGATCCTGCCGATGCGCACCGTGGGCGTGATGGGCGATGGCCGTACCTACGACTACGCCGTTGCGATCCGCGCTGTGACCTCGGTCGACGGTATGACGGCTGACACCTACCCGTTCACGCAGGAATTCCTCGGCGAGACGATGACCCGCATCATCAACGAAGTAAAAGGCGTGAACCGCGTGTTCTACGACCTGACCTCGAAGCCGCCGGGAACGATCGAACTGGAGTAATCCGGTTCTCATGTGGAAATGACAAAAGTGGCGCGGGATTTTCGCGCCGCTTTTTCTTTGCGGGGCGCACTGTGTAATCCGAGAGGCCGCGCCCGCGCAAAATCGCGCTCCCGTGTGCTTGCTTCAAAAACGATCACGGCGCAGGATGCCGCCAATTAATTGATCAAATTTCGGAAGGCTTACATGTCATCGACCCTGCGCGCCGCCCTCTGGATGATCGGCGCGATTACCGCCTTTTCCTCGATGGCAGTGGCTGGCCGCCAGATGAGTGGACACCTCGACACCTTCGAGATCATGTTCTACCGCAGCCTCGTCGGCATCCTCATCATGGTCACGGTTGTGCTGGTGACGGGCAAGCGCGGCGACATAAAGACCGACCGCCTACCCCTTCATTTCATTCGCAATATCAGCCATTTCACCGGCCAGAACCTGTGGTTCTTTGCCGTGGGTCTGATCCCGCTGGCGCAGGTCTTCGCGATGGAGTTCACCGCGCCGATCTGGGTCATCATCCTGTCGCCGCTGATCCTCAAAGAAAAGCTGCGGCCCATCGGTGTCGTCTCTGGCATCCTCGGCTTTATCGGTATCCTCGTCGTCACGCGCCCCAGCCCCGAAACGCTGGAATGGCCGCTGATTGCCGCCGGCCTCGCCGCCATCGGATTCGCGTTTTCCGCGATTTTCACCCGCAAACTGACCCGCGATCAGAGCACGGTCTGCATCCTGTTCTGGCTTTCGATCATGCAGGCGGTCTTCGGGCTGATCTGCGCGGGATATGATCTGAACATCCACGTTCCCGACATGGCGACCGTGCCTTACGTCGTGCTTGTCGGGTGCGCGGGCCTCTTTGCGCACTTCTGTCTGACGACGGCATTATCACTAGCCCCTGCCAGTATCGTGATGCCGATCGACTTTGCCCGCCTGCCGCTGATCGCGGTGGTCGGCATGGTGCTCTTCGGAGAGGCGATCGACGTGTATGTCCTTATTGGCGCAGCAATAATTTTCTTTGCGAACTGGATAAATATCCGTTCATCGCAAAATTAATCTTCTGTTAACCTCAGATCAGATACAGGGATTACGCTGCGTTAAAATTGACCACTCAATCAATTGATCGTTAGCGTTCCCGTATGGGACGAGGAACCCCATTGGGGAAAGAGGAAAACAATATGAAATATGCACTTAGCGCTGGCGCGTTTCTGCTGCTTGGCACTGCCATGGCAAACGCCGCCGGTATCGACCGTTCGGGTCAGCCTGTTGGACTTCTGTGGGAGGAAGGCGATGCGTTCGAACTGTCGTTCGGCGCCGTAGATCCGAGCATTTCGGGCACCGTCGCCATTCCGGGCGTTGGCGTTCTGGGTTCGGGCGACATGGCCGAAAGCTACAACCAGATTGGTCTGGGCTTTAAAAAGCAGCTGAACGACCAGTGGTCGGTCACCGTCATGTACGACCAGCCGTTCGGCGCTGACGTCGCCTACCCGACCGGCACCAACTACCCGCTTGCAGGCACCACCGCTGACCTGAACAGCGACGGCATCACCGGTGTCGCGAAGTACCAGATCAACGACAACTTCAGCGTCTACGGCGGCGCGCGCATGGTATCGGTCGGCGGTGACGTCGAGATCTACCAGAACGGCGCACTGACCTACACCGGCGAATTCGCCAACACCAGCGGCACGGGCTACGTTGCCGGTGCTGCTTACGAGCGCAAGGACATCGCGCTGCGCGTCGCTCTGACCTATTCGTCGGAAATCGACCTGTCGATCCCGACCATGGAGAACGGCAACCCGAGCCTGAACACCGAAGTCACCCTGCCGGATTCGTGGAACCTCGATTTCCAGAGCGGTATTATGGCCGACACCCTCCTGTTCGGTAGCGTCCGCTACGTGGACTGGAGCGAGTTCGACATCACCCCGTTCGGCTACAACCTCGCCACCGGCGACTCGCTGGTCGACTATGCCAACGACGGCATGACCTACTCGCTGGGTGTTGGTCGCCGCTTCACCGACGACTGGTCGGCAGCGATCACCCTGTCCTACGAAGAATCGAACGGCGGTCTGGTATCGAACCTCGGCCCGACCGACGGCAACTTCGGCGTTGGCCTCGGCGCGACCTATCAGGTTCAGGACAACGCCAAGATCACTTTCGGCATGAAGTGGGTCGACATCGGCGACGCAAGCACCGACCTGACCCCGACGGGCCTGCCGGCTGGCGCCATCCAGGGCAAGTTCACCGACAACTCGGCAACTGCCTTCGGCGTGAAGCTCGTCACCACCTTCTGATCCTTCCCGTGGATCGCGCGAAAGGCCCTGCAACTTGCGGGGCCTTTTTCGTTGGGCAAGCGGGGTAAAAATAAGCTAGATCAAACGCATCACCGCCGTTACTGACGAAGCATCATGATCTACCAGACCGCACAAGACTGGCGCGACGCGCCGCAAAAGCATGTCCTCCTGTTCGGGATGTCCGGACTGGGCAAGACCTATATTTCCAACCTGATGCGCGATCACGGCGACTGGTTCCACTACTCGGTCGATTACCGCATCGGCACCCGCTACATGGGCGAATACATCGCCGATAACGCGAAGGCCGAGGCGATGAAGGTGCCGTTCCTGCGCGAGCTGCTGATGACGGATTCGATCTACATCGGATCGAACATCACGTTCGAGAACCTGAGCCCCGTCTCGACCTACCTCGGTAAACCGGGTGATCCGGCGAAGGGAGGCATTCTGATCGACGAATACAAACGTCGTCAGGAACAGTTCCAGCGGGCCGAGATCGATGCGCTGATGGACACGTCGTATTTCATCCGCCGCGCGCAGGCGCTTTATGGCTATCCGCATTTCATCTGCGATACGGGCGGGTCGATCTGCGAGTGGGTGGACATCGACAACCCGAACGATCCGATCATGGCCGAGCTGTCGAAGCACGCGCTCTGCATCTGGATCGAAGGCTCGGACGCGCATATCGACGAGCTGTGCCGCCGTTTCGACAAAGCGCCCAAGCCGATGTCCTATCAGGCCGAATTCCTCGACCAGTCGTGGAATGCCTACCTCGCCGAAAAGAACGTCGACGCCGACAAGGTGAATCCCGACGATTTCATCCGCTGGACGTACCGCAAGGCACTCGACCACCGTCAGCCGCGCTATGCCGCGATGGCCGAAAAATGGGGTATTACGGTCAAGGCCGAGGACATCTACGCAGTCAAAACGCCTGCCGACTTTGAAAACCTCGTCGCAAAAACCCTTGAGGACCGCCGTTAAGGAGAATACATCTCCGTTCTCAATTCATTCAGGAAACGCGAAAATGCCCATCAAACTGCCCGAAAACCTTCCCGCCTACGACGTGCTCTCGCACGAGGGCGTGATGGTCATGTCGGACGAGCGGGCCGCACGACAGGACATCCGCCCGTTGCGGTTCGGCCTGCTCAACCTGATGCCGAAGAAGATCCAGACCGAAAACCAGTTCGCCCGCCTCATGGGTGCGACCCCGCTGCAAATTGAGCTGTCGCTCATTCGCATGTCGGAGCACGAGACGAAGAACACCGCTGCCGAGCACATGGCGGAGTTCTACCGTCCGTTCAAAGACGTGGCCGACAGCGGCGAAAAGTTCGATGGACTGATTATCACCGGCGCGCCGATCGAACATCTGCCGTTCAACGAAGTGACCTACTGGAGCGAGCTTCAGGAAGTGTTCGAGTGGACGCAGACCAACGTTCACTCCACCTTCGGCGTGTGCTGGGGCGGCATGGCGATGATCTACCACTTCCACGGCGTGCAGAAGCACATCCTCGACCACAAAGCGTTCGGCTGCGTGCGTCACCGCAACTGCGAACCGGCCTCGCCTTACCTGCGCGGGTTCTCGGACGATATGGTTGTGCCTGTGAGCCGCTGGACCGAAATGCGCCGCGACGAGATCGAGTCCAAGGACGGTCTGAACATCCTGCTCGACAGCAACGACACCGGCCCTTGCCTTGTCAGTGATGAGGCGCACCGTGCGCTCTATGTCTTCAACCACTTCGAATACGACAGTGGCACCCTGAAGGAAGAGTACGACCGCGATGTGGCTGCGGGTAAGCCGATCAACGTGCCTGCGAACTACTATCCGCACGACGATCCGTCGCAGAAACCGCAGAATAGGTGGAGAAGCCACGCTCACCTTCTATATGGCAACTGGATAAACGAAATTTACCAGACGACGCCATATGACCTTTCTTCCATCGGCTCTTAAGATTCTACTCGCACTCATAGCACTGCTGGCGGCTTCGGCTGTCCTGACCAGCTGCACGGCCAGCAGTCGCACAAAGGCGTGGGAAGAACGCTGGCCGCCCGAGGGCGAATTCATCGACGTCGCGGGACAGCCCGTTCACTATGTCCGCATGGGGAATAGCGGCCCGCAGATCGTCCTGATCCACGGCGCCAGCGGCAACACCCGCGATATGGAGATCGGTCTGGGTGCGGCTCTGGCCGACCGTTACCAGGTGCTGATCTTCGACCGTCCGGGCCTTGGCTATACGCCGACGCTGGCGGAAGGCACGGACTCCGGCACGCCAGCCGAACAAGCGGACGTATTGCGTCAGGCGGCTATCGCGCTGGGTTTCGAAAAGCCTATCGTGCTGGGCCATTCCTACGGCGGCGCGGTCGCGCTGGCTTGGGTGACGTATCATCCCGAAAACGCGGCGGCTCTCGTGGACCTTGCGGGCGCGATCTACCCGTGGGGCGGCGATGTCAGCACGCTCTATGACGCGATCAACACCTCGGTGGGCAGCGCGCTGCTACCGCCGATGATCAACGCCTTCGCGCCGACCTCTGTCATGGAAAGCGCGGTTGAAGGCGTGTTCGAACCCGAAGCCGCGCCCGAAGGCTATTTTGACGATATCGGTGTGCCGCTGATTGCCCGCAAAGAGTCCATGCGGGCCAACGCCCTGCAAGTCGCGCATCTGGACGCCGCGCTGCAGGTCCAGTCGCAGCAGTACGGCGAAATCACCATGCCGGTCGAGATCATGCACGGCACTGAGGACACGACCGTCTACCTCAAGATCCATTCCCAAGCGCTGGCGGACCTGCTGCCTCAGGCGAATTTCACTCCGATCGAAGGTGCGGGCCACATGATCCACCACACCCATATCTCCGAGGTCGTCGCCGTCATCGACCGCGCCGCAAAGGACGCCGGATTGAATTGATCGCCGCAGGGCACCATATTTAAAAAAGAACGGAGAACCAAATGGATAGCCTGCCTTTTGATGGTGCCATCAGCGCCTACTACAAAGACGAAGCCCCCGCGGCGGTGCGCAAGGCTATCAATGATCGCGGCGACGGTCTGATTTTCGGCGAGGGTTATCCCTACGACGATCAGATGAAAAAGAAGCTCTACAACGAACAAATGGACGCCCTTCAGCGCGAGCTGGTGCGGATGCAGGCGTGGGTCAAGGAAACCGGTCAGCGCGTCGTCATCGTCTTCGAAGGCCGCGATGCCTCGGGTAAAGGCGGCACGATCCAGCGGTTCACCGAGAACCTCAATCCGCGCGGCGCCCGTGTCGTGGCTCTGTCGAAGCCGACCGAGACTGAAGCGGGCCAGTGGTATTTCCAACGCTACATTGAAGAGCTGCCCACCAAGGGTGAAATCGTGTTCTTTGACCGTTCGTGGTACAATCGCGGCGTGGTCGAGAAGGTGTTCGGCTTTGTCTCCGACGACGAACGCGCCAAGTTCTTCGAACAGGTCGGCCCTTTCGAGAAGATGCTCGTCGACGAAGGTATCCATCTGTGCAAGCTGTGGCTCAACGTGGGCCGCGCGGCGCAGCTGAGCCGTTTCCTCGCGCGAGAGCAAGACCCGCTCAAACAGTGGAAACTGTCGTGGGTGGATGTCGAGGGCCTCAAGCGCTGGGACGAGTATTCGGATGCGATCCGCGAGACGCTCGGCTGGACCCACAGCATGGACACACCGTGGACGGTTATTCTTTCGGATGATAAACGTCGTGCCCGCGTGAACGCGATCAAATCCGTGCTCGCCAGCCTCGATTACACCGGAAAGAACGAAGACCTCGTGAACGATATCGACACCAAAATCTGTGGCGGGCCGGATATCTGGAATGGCTAAGCGGGGCTACCACCACGGCAACCTGCGCGAAGCTCTCGTTGCCGCCTGTCTTAAACTGATCGAGGAAAAAGGCCCGACAGGTTTCACCCTGTCCGAAGCCGCGCGCGAAGCGGGCGTGACCCCTGCCGCCGTTTATCGCCATTTCGAAGGCCGCGAAGACCTCATCGCCGAGGCCGCCAAGCAGGGCTACGAGATTTTTGCCGACCTGATGGAGCACGCCTACGAGAAAGGCGCGCCGAGCGCCCTCGCCTCGTTCGAAGCTGTCGGCCGCGCCTACCTCGCCTTTGCCCGCCGTTTTCCGGGTCACTACGTGGCGATGTTCGAAAGCGGCATCTCGTTCCAGCGGAACCCTGACCTGAACGCCGTGGCGACCCGTGCGCTCGGCGTGCTAGAGCGTGCCGCTGCCGACCTCGCCGCCAATATCCCCGCCGACCGCCGTCCGCCGCCGCAGATGTTTGCGGCGCATATCTGGGCAATGAGCCACGGTGTCGTCGAGCTCTTCGCGCGTGGCTCCCCTGGCACGCGCTCGCCCTTCCCGCCCGAGGATCTGCTGGAGACGGGGATCGGCGTTTACCTGCGGGGTCTGGGCCTCTTGCCGCCCGACCAGTGATCAGAGAATGAAATCATCCGCCGTGAGGTCGATCAGACCTTTGAGGCGGATGACCATCTCCGCATCGCCGTCACCGTCGCGATCCACCTGAACATCGGTCCAGTCCTTGTTCTTCGGCACGTCGATCTGGGTATAGGTCACCTCTGGCCCGACATCCGCACCGACATTTCCGGGCGCGATGAAGTCGAAGTCGTCAATCGCCGACAGGTCGATCTTGTCCTTGCCCTGCTTGAAGTCGAGGATCTTGTCGGCCTTTTTGGCGCGCGCACTGCTGTCCTTGATAGAGCTGAATTCAAAGACATCCCGTCCGCCGCCACCGAACAGCACGTCCCTGCCCGTCCCGCCGTTCAGCAGGTCGTCACCAGCGCCCGACGCCAGAAAATCGCGACCTCCGTTGCCGCTCAGAATGTCGTCGCCCGTGTCCGTTATGAACACGTTGTTCTTTTTATCGCCCGAAGCGATGACGTGGAAATTTCCGGTAAAGAGGTAGTTTTCGATGCTGATCAGCTTGTCCTGACCGATCGTGCTATCGGCGCGGCCGTGGATACCCGTCAGGAGGTTGAACTCCACCGCAAAGCTGAATGGTTCGAATTGCGGAAACAGGTCATTATCGAGCGGCGTGTAGAGCGTATCGTTCCCCGAACCGCCATTGAATGTATCGCTTCCGCCCAAGTTAATGATGAGGTCATCGCCGCCAAGCGCACGCACGTCCTCATTCGGCCCATCACCGCCTTCGGTCGTGATTTCGTCGTCGCCGCTGGTGCCCCGTACGATCTGTGCCATGTCTGCTCCCCTGTTCTGTCAGGTCCATCAAACCCCAGAACAACAGAGCGCCCTACCGCGTGTAGCCCTTTGCACCCCGCCCCTAGACGACTGCAACGCCGAAACGAAAAAAGCACCCCGAAGGGTGCTTTTCCGTATTCGAATTCGGGAAACGAATTAACGCTTCGAGAACTGGAACGAACGGCGGGCTTTGGCCTTACCGTATTTCTTACGTTCAACGACGCGGCTGTCACGGGTGAGGAAGCCAGCGGCCTTGAGCGCGCCGCGGAGCGACGGATCGTACAGCTGAAGAGCCTTCGAGATGCCGTGCTTGACAGCGCCGGCCTGACCCGAGAGGCCACCACCGGTGACGGTGGCGAATACGTCGAACTGGCCTTCAACGCCAGCGACGCCGAACGGCTGACGGACGATCAGCTGGAGAACCGGACGAGCGAAGTAAACCGGCATCTCTTTGCCGTTTACAACGATCTTGCCCGAACCCGGCTTGATCCAAACGCGAGCAACAGCGTCTTTACGCTTGCCGGTTGCGTAGGAACGGCCCAGCTCGTCACGAACCGGCTCACGGGGAGCAGCGGTTTCGACGACGGCTTCGCCAGCTGCACCAGCGAGATCCTGGAGCGAATTCAGTTGTTCAGCCATGATTAGACCCTCGTGTTTTTCTTGTTCATCGACTTGACGTCGAGAACTTCGGGCTTCTGGGCTTCCATGCCGTGCTCGGCACCAGCGAAGACGCGCAGGTGGGTCATCTGCTTGCGGCTCAGGCGGTTGCCCTGCAGCATGCGCTTGACGGCCTGGGTCACGACGCGCTCGGGGTGTGCACCCTCGAGGATCTGGCCAGTGGTGCGCGACTTGATACCGCCCGGGTGGCCGGTGTGCCAGTAGTTCGGCTTTTCGCGCTTCTTGCCGGTCAGCTGGATCTTGTCGGCGTTGATTACGATGACGTTATCACCCATGTCCATGTGGGGGGTGAAAGTCGGCTTGTGCTTACCGCGCAGGCGGTTGGCAACGATCGAAGCGAGACGGCCGAGAACAACGCCTTCAGCGTCGATCACGATCCATTTCTTCTCGATGTCTGCCGGAGTAGCAGAGAAGGTTTTCATAGGTCACCAGTTGTTGGTCGGTGTCGGGGCAAGCCCCACAAATTCGATGGGCGGGTTATATAGGCATCCAAATTACAGTCAAGCGCCACGATGCGGATAAAAACGAGCAAAAACAATGCACTGTAATTATGGTATAATAATACCCCACACTTTTTACACAGAAATGCGTTCTGGCGGTCGGGCAAGCAGCCCGTTGAGGGTCATCATCGCGGATTCGAGCCGCTGGGTGGACATCTCTCCGTTCAGGGCGATGCGCACGCCTTGGACCTGACGCCCGTCGCGGAGGCTGAAATCCTCGGCGGTGCGGACAAAGACGCCCTCGCGCTCGGCAATGCGGCAGAACTCTCCCATCCGCCAGCCTTCGGGCAGTTCCAGCCAGATCAACGGCACGTCCTTACGCCAACTGATGCGGTGCGCGCCGAGGCAATTGACTGCGGTCTCTAACATGTGTGCGAGGTGCTGGCGCGCGGCCTCAAGGATCTGCGGGGTCTTCGGATGACGCGCGACGTAGGCGTAGGCGGCGGTCACGGCATCGGGCACACCATATGACGCGGCGGAGGCCGCCCGGATCAGACGGTTGGCCCAGCCGGTCGGAGCGGCGACAAATCCGACACGCAGCGCGGCAGAGAAGGATTTGCAGGGCGACGTCGTATACCACGCCAGTTCGGGGATGATCTGACGGTAGCTCGGCCCGATGAAGGGCCCATTGCGATAACAGTCATCGTCAAGGATATGGACGCCGTGCCGCGCTGCGATCTCTGCGATCTCGTGACGGCGGCGGATAGAGGTCGTGCGATTCATCGGATTGTTCACCTCCGACGAAGTGAGAAAGATCTGCACGCCCTCATCACGGCACAGGCGCTCGAATTCCTCGGGGATCGGACCTTCATCATCCCAATCGACGCCAAGTACCCTCGCCCGCAGCACCTCGGCGGCACGGCGGAAGCCGCCGTAGCTGAGGGCATCGACTAGTACGGTTGGGGACGGACCGCGCAGAACGGTCATGAGGACCAGAGAGATCGCGTTCTGGCCGCCGTGGGTAATGACCACGTCGTCTTCGTGCAGTTCTCCAATCGGGTCGTCGCGGTGCAGATCAACGAAGGCACGGATCGCTTCGGTCTGGGTCGGGCGCACGGGATAGCACAGCAGGCGGTCGCGTTCGACGTTCTTGGCGTAATCGGCGTAGGCTTCGCGCAGCAGGTCGGATTGGCCGACATCCGGCAGGCGCGGACTGATCAGCGTCGCGGCGGGATCGTGGTCAAGCGGCGCAACACGCGGTTTGCGCTGTACTGGTACAAAGGTGCCGCGACCCACGGTGGACTCCAGAACACCCGCATCGACCAGATTTTTATAGGCGCGTGCCACAGTTCCAGGAGTAATGCCCGCCTGCCAGCCTAGCTCTCGCACCGGAGGGAGACGTTCCCCCTCGCCCAGTTCGCCCGAACGGATGGCCTGTCTGATGCTGTTTTCGAGTGTGCGATACTTGGGACCGTTCGATTGTGCGAAGTCTGGTAGCCAAATTGTATCGGTCACAATGTATTCCTCGACAGTTTCTGGGTGAAATGTATCTATACGGATAGGCTGAAGTAGCCGATTGTATCAATACATGTCAAGTGAGTCCCATGACCTACGAAAATGCCTCTGTGCACCCGCTCCGTGTAATCTCGATCCCAGCACCGTCGTCGGTTCTCGTGATGGCGATGGTTCGTGCGGTCGCTGCCGTGGCAACATGGGACCAGCGCCGAACTACCCGAAAACACCTGCGTGACCTACCCGATCACCTTTATCGTGACATCGGCCTGACACGCGATTCCGCCGACCTTGAGGCGTCGAAATTCTTTTGGAGGAGCTGATATCCCCGGCTTCTTCCTGACAACTGGGCGGGTCTATCCCGCCCATTTTTTATTTGTCATAGTTGTTTCATGATCATCGAAGATATCGACCATATCCACATAGAGGTCCGTGACCGATCTGCCGCCGCAGATTGGTACAATCGCGTTCTCGGGTTGGTACAACACGCCAAACTGGCTGTCTGGGCGGACGACCCGATGGGTCCGCTGATCCTCGGCACACCTTCTGGTAAGCCGCTGCTGTCGTTATTTGCCCGCGATGCGAAACCAAGCACCCGTGATGCGACCGTGGCGTTCCGCACCAGCGGGATACAATTCTGCAAATTTGTCAGCTCGCTTGATACAATGGCACTGACCAACCGAAACGGCGAAACGCTGACCGCGGAGCATGTCCGTGACCATGATCTCAGCTGGTCATTGTACTTCGTCGATCCCGACGGAAACCGGATCGAATTGACGACCTACGACTACGATTTCGTCCGCGATCAGCTTCGCGGGATCGAGTAGGTCATATTGGCCCGCGCCACGGGTTCGGGTTTGCCTTCGGAAAAGATCAGGCAGTCGCCCACGGCAAGTTGCTTGCCCAGCTTCAGCAAACGCACCTCGCACAGCAGATCGACGCCCGCCACGGGTTTGCGCATGAAATCCATCGAACAGGACGTGGTGACGGACAGCGCCTTGGGTCCGATCATCGCGAGGATCGCGAGGTAGACCGACACATCCGCCAGCGCGAACATCGCTGGGCCGGAGACCGTACCGCCGGGGCGCAAGTGCTGCTCTCCCGCGATCAGGCGGATCGTCACGCCCGTGTCGCGGACCTCCTCGACGGTGAACATGTCCTTCACCTGCGCGAAATCGGTCACCAGAAACTGCGACAGTGCGTCCTTGTCCATAACGATTGGCATTCTTCCCTCCTGCGGTTCCCCGTTCTAAGCTTTGCGTCGGAGTGAGGAGGATACAATATGGCTCTATTGGAACGTCACGTCAGCGACGGCATTGCGCGGATCGTGATGAACGCGCCCGCGCGGCTGAACGCACTGTCGAACGACATGCTGGCAGAACTGAACGACGCCCTGAACGACATTGCTGAAAGCGATGCGCGGGTGGTCATCCTGTCGGGCGTGGGCAAGGCGTTCTGCGCGGGCCATGACCTCAAGGAGATGCAGGCGGGCCGTCAGGCGGAGGATAAGGGCGCGGCGTATTTCGCATCGCTCTTCGACCGCTGCGCGACGATGATGAAGCTGGTCCAGTCGATCCCGCAGCCTGTTATCGCGCAGGTCCACGGGGTCGCCGTGGCCGCCGGCTGCCAGTTGGTCGCGACCTGCGATCTGGCGGTGGCGGCGGAAGGCACGCGGTTTGGGGTCAACGGCGTGAACATCGGGCTGTTCTGTTCGACCCCGATGGTCGCGCTGACCCGCAACGTGCCGCGCAAGGCTGCGTTCGAGATGCTGACCACGGGCCGTCTGATCGGCACGAGCGAGGCGAAGGACATCGGCCTGATCAATCGCGCGGTTCCGGCGGAGGATCTGGAGGCGGAGACGACCGCCCTCGCCCGCACCATCGCGGACAAGCTGCCGTCTGCCGTGCGTCACGGGAAGCGCGCGTTCTACGAGCAGGCACAGATGACGACCGAGGACGCCTATGCCTTCGCGGGCGACGTGATGGTGGCCAATATGCTCGACCGTGACACCGACGAAGGCATCACGGCGTTTCTTGAAAAGCGGAAACCCGACTGGGCTTAAAGCCCGTAGATACCGCCGAATTTGGTCTCGAGGTAGGCCAGCAGCGGCTCTGCGGTCGGCTCGAAACCGCAGGCTTTCGCGACAGTCTCACGGGGCGTGTAGAGCGCCCCGTGCTGCTGCAGGTTCTCGCCCAGCCATGCCGAGGCGTTCGACAGATCACCCTTCGACAGGTCGTTATCCAGCGACGGCACCGCGTCACGCAGCGCGCTGTAGATGTTGCCCGCGTAGACGTTGCCGAGCGCGTAGGTCGGGAAGTAGCCGAACAGACCTGCGGACCAGTGGACGTCTTGCAGCACTCCGTTGCTCGCGGTGTCGACGGGATAGCCGAAGTCTTTCTCGAACCGCTCGTTCCATGCGGCCTCGAGGTCGTCGACCTCCAACGCGCCACGGATCAGCGCCATTTCGAGGTCGAAGCGCATCATGATGTGCAGGTTGTACTGAAGTTCGTCGGCCTCGGTACGGATGTAGCCCTTCTCGACGCGGTTCACGGCGGCGTAGAAGTCGTCTTCGTTCGCGATGCCGATATCACCGAAGGCGTCGCGCATTTTGCCGAAGAGGTAGCCGGTGAACGCGCGGCTGCGGCCCAACTGGTTTTCGTAGATGCGGCTCTGGCTTTCGTGGACGCCCATCGACACGCCGCGCCCGATCGGGGTGCCTGCGTAGGCGTCTCGCACGTTCTGTTCGTAACAGGCGTGACCGACCTCGTGGATGGTCGAGTAGAAGCAGTTGAACGGATCGGCGGGGTTGGTACGTGTGGTGATGCGCACGTCGAAACCGTGGCCCGCGCAGAACGGATGGACGGCCTTGTCGATGCGGCCGCGCTCCATGTCGTAGCCGAAGGTCTTTGCCAGTTCCTCGGACAGATTCAGTTGGACTGCGGGATCGAAAGTGCCGCTCACGCCAGCCGGTTCGGGCTGGGCGAGGACCTTTTCGCGCAGGTCCACCAGACGCGGGCGCATGGCGTCGAAAATCTCTGCGATCTGGGCAGATGACGTGCCCGGCTCGTAGCCTTCAAGCAGCGCGTCATAGGCGTCGCCGCCATCGGCCAAGGCGGCGCCCTCTTCACGGCGGAGGCGCACGACCTCTTTCAGAACGGGCGCGAAAGCTTTGAAGTCGCCCTCACCGCGCGCTTCGACCCATTTGCCTTGAGCGACCGAGGTCACGCGCGCGATCTCGGTGGCAAGGGCTGCGGGTACCTTGACCGAGCGGTCGTAGTTGAACTGCACCTCGCGCAGGATCGCTGCGCCGGCGGCGTCGGGGGCTTCGGCCTTGGCCAGCCACTCGCCCACGCGCGGGTCGATGTTGCGCCCATGGATGACGGACTCCAGAGCGGCGAACTGGTCGCCGCGCTGCGCTGCCGCTTTGCGGGGCATCATCGTTTCCTGATCCCAGCCCAGCGTTTCGACCACGCCGCTGAGGGCTGCGGTTTCTTTGGAAAACGCCAGAAGCTCTTCGTATGCGGTCATCTTATGCCTCGCGGATGGATTGGGATTTCGGATAGGCCGACAGGTAGCGGGCGCGCAGGATCAGCACCCAGAGCACGATCGCGCCGATCTGGTGCGTTATCGCGATGTGCAGATGTGCCGACTGGAGCGCGGTCACGATGCCCAGCACGACCTGTGCCAGCATCATCACGATCATGGCGGTGAAAGCGCGTCGGACGTATTTGTTCGACGACTTGCGGGCGCGCAGATAGACGACGATCCCGAAGATGAACAGCAGGTAGCCCGCCATGCGGTGCATGAACTGAACAAGGCCTGCGTCTTCGAAGAAGTTGCGCCACACGGGGCTCAGCTGGAACGGGTCCGGCGGGAAGAAACCGTCGCCCATCATCGGCCATGTCGGGAACGCGCGGCCTGCGTCGATACCCGCGACCAGCGCGCCGATCAGGATTTGCAAGAACGCGAAGTGCAGGACGCCGGTGCTCATGGAGAACAGCTTCTTGTTGGCGTTGCGGCGGGATTGCATCAGGTCGGACTCGGTCCGGCCCAGAAGGAAGATGTACCACGCGGTGAAGCCGAAAATCACGAACGCGAGGCCGAGGTGCGTCGCCAGACGGTAGGACGCCACGTCGGTGCGTCCGATTTCCTGCCCCGTGCTGTCGAGGCCCGAGTGGACCATCCACCAGCCGATAGCGCCCTGAAGGCCGCCCAGAACGCCGAGCAGCAGCAGACGCTTGGTCCAGCCCGTCGGGATGTTTCGGGTCACGAGGAAGCCCAGGAAACCGATGGCCCAGACGGCGCCGATCACGCGGCCCAGCAGGCGGTGACCCCACTCCCACCAGAAGATGAACTGGAAGTCGGTCATCGACATGCCGGAGTTCTGGAGTTGGTATTCGGGGGTCGCTTTGTATTTATCGAAGAGCGTGACCCAGTCCGCCTCGTTCATCGGCGGCAGAGCGCCCGAGATCGGCTGCCATTCCGTGATCGACAGGCCGCTGTCCGTCAGACGGGTCAGGCCGCCGATGACGATCATCAGGGCCACCAGCGCGAAGATCAGCATCAGCCAGATGCGGATCGCACCGCGGGCACCGCGACGCTTGGCGTCGATGGCACCGGCGCGCGGGGTGTCCGCCTTGGGCTTATCGTCACCGACTTCTTCAAACAGCTTGCGGGGGGTCTGCGCCATGTATCGCTCTCCGTATTCTTCGGCGGTGAAACTATGCCGCCCTTGGTCGAGCGACAAGGTTGCGAGTTAACCGCGCTCTTTCCAGCGGACCATCTGCCGCATGATGCCGTGCAGGATCTGCACATCGTGGCGTGTCAGCGGCATACGGCTCCAGAGGTTGCGCAGGTTCATCTTCATTGAAGGCGCTTTGTCTTCGGGGAAGAAGAAGCCCGCTTCGGTCAATTGGCCTTCGTAGTGCTCGGCCAATTTCTCGACCTCGACCTGGGTCGCCCACTCGCTCGCGCCATCGGTGCGTTCGTGAACAACCTCTGTGCTGGCGCGGCGCCACTCGTAAGCGGTCAACAGCACGCACTGCGCGAGGTTCAGCGAAGAGAACTCGGGGTTCACGGGAACGCTGATAATAGCGTTGGCCTGCGCAATGTCCTCGTTATCCATGCCCGCACGCTCGGGGCCGAACATCACGGCGACGTTCTGGCCTTCGGCGATACGGCGGGCGGCGTCCTGCATCGCCGCTTCGGGCGAGAAGACTGGTTTGGTCAGGCCGCGCGGACGGGCGGTGGTCGCATAGACATAGGTGCAATCGCCAACGGCATTGGCCGTGGTATCGAACATCTGTGCCTCGTCCAGCAGGCGGCCAGCACCCGAAGCCATCGCGACGGCTTTCTGGTTCGGCCAGCCGTCACGCGGGCTGGTAATGCGCATCCGGTCCAGCCCGAAATTCCACATCCCGCGCGCAGCTGCGCCGATGTTCTCGCCCATCTGGGGGCGGAGCAGGATGAAAGCTGGTTGCGGCAGTCCGGTGGGCATTGAAAACTCCTGTTTGGAATAGTCCGCGTGATACGCGCCGCGCACATAAGAGGCAAGCCGCGCATACCCCCTTTCACATAGGGCGATTGGCCGTTATATCGGCGCGAAACTAGAAATGGGGACGACCATGACCGAAGCAGCCGAACTACCGCAGCTTTATCTGATCACGCCGCCGGAGTTCGAACTTTCGACGTTCCCCGACCGCCTGGCAAAATGTCTCGACGCGACAGAGATCGCCTGCGTGCGTCTGTCGCTCGCGACCCGCGACGAGGACCGCCTGTCCCGCGCTGCCGATGCGCTGCGCGAAGTGACCCACGAGCGCGACATTGCGCTGGTCATCGACAGCCACATGATGATGGTCGAGCGCCTCGGCCTCGACGGTGTTCACCTGATGGACGGCTCGCGCAACGTGAAGAAGGTCCGCAAGGAACTTGGCGATGACGCCATCGTCGGCGCTTACTGCCGCGCATCGCGTCACGACGGCATGACCGCAGGCGAGCTGGGCGCGGACTACGTGAGCTTCGGCCCCGTCAATCTGACCGCGCTGGGCACGGGCGAAAAGGCCGATCTCGAACTGTTCGAGTGGTGGTCGATGATGATCGAAATTCCGATGGTCGCCGAAGGCGCGCTGGACGAAGACACCATCCGCCAGATCACGCCCTACGCCGACTTCTTCGGTATCGGCGATGAAATCTGGAAAGAAGACGATGCCGCAGCTGCGCTGCTCCGCCTCAAGGGCGCAATGTCCTAATCCAGAACGCCCGCTTCGATCAGGGAGCCGCGCACTGCGGCTTCCGCATCGCGGGCCAGCAGTTTGCGATTGTCGTAATCCGCCACACGGATCGGTTCGTGATAGACGACCGTGACCGACCCCTGTTTCGCCGCCGAGAGCGTCTGGACAAGGTGGGTTCCGAAATCCATGTCGCCCCACCAGCCATACTGACGCACGTCCGCGCCCTCCGCATGGCGATAGACCACCGACACGGGCTGGATATTCAGGTTTTCTTTCAGTTCAGGCGTCAGGAATGCCGCGAACAGCGTGGGCTTGAACGGCAACACGCGCCGACCGTCGGTCGAGGTGCCTTCGGGGAAGAAAAGCAGGCGGTGGCCGAGTGACAGGCGCTCGCGGAACATCTTCACCTGCGCCTCCGCCTCGCGCGGATCGCGCTTGATGAACACGGTGCCAGTGGCGCGGGCGAGCCAGCCGATACCGGGCCAGTTCGCGACTTCCGCCTTGGACACGAAGTAGATGCGCTTGCTGGCATTCAGTACGAAAATATCGAGCCACGACGAGTGGTTAGCAACCACAGCTCCAGCGCCGTTGAGCGGCTTTCCCTCGACGCTGAACTTCAGCCCGATGATCCGCAACGCATTGCGGCAGACAAACTGCGTGATGTACGGCGTGACCGGGCGGCGCTGGCCGTAGATCGGACGCTCGATGAGACGCACCAGAAGCAGCAGCGCCAGACAGCCGAAGACCAGAATGGCCAGAGGCAGAGCTTTGAGAATAAAGCGCACCCAACCAGCCAAACCGACCTTGTGGTGCGGTCCCTCCATGTCGGGATTCCAACTCAAGCGTTACGGTCCTTCCGGTAAAGCGCGGCCTGCGCCGGATTGAGCCGCTCTGTATCGAGGATCAGGCACACGTCCGTCGTATTGAATTGATGGTCGATATAAGCACCATCTCCGACAAATCCACCGATCTTGAGGTAGCCTTTGATAAGCGCAGGCACCTGTTTCATCGCCGCCACGCGGTCGATCCCGGCTACATCCAGCAGGTTCATGGGCTGGTAAGGTTTCGCGGTGGCGCTGATCTCGACAGGCGCCAAATGACGCGCATGAAGCAGCGACAGCGACGGCGCAAGCTGGTCGATATCGGTGCCGTGGAACGACGCCACACCGAAGAGAATGTCGATCTCGTTCTGCGCCACGAACTCCGCCAACGCGGTCCAGAGGTGGAACATCCCCGTGCCGCCGCGATATTTAGGCGCGAGGCAGGAACGCCCTAATTCCAACAGCTTACGGCCCGAAGCTTTCAGTGCGGTGAGGTCGAATTCGCTTTCTGAATAGAACCCGCCAGCGGCCTTTGCCGCCTCGCAGGTCAACAGACGGTAAACACCGACGACCTCGTCCTTGGCCGTGTCGATCAGCAGGAGATGCTGGAAAAACGGATCGAAGGCATCGGCCTCGATTTTTGCGTCATGATCCACCAACGGACCGTCGCCACCCAGTTCCTCGACAAACACCCGATAGCGCAGACGCTGGGCCGCGCGGACCTCATCGGGGGTAGATGCGAGCCTGACGATCAGACTATCTGGGGTTGCAGACATAGGCCCTGTTGCGGTTAGGTCGTGGTGCGGGGGGTTCTAGGCCTTTTCGCCCCCGCATGGCAAGCAATCACGCTGCGTTGACGTATAATTAACCTTTTTCCGTCAATGATTTTCGTACGGAACAATGGAGAGGATGACACGGGTGCCATCAATCACGACTTTGCCCTGCTCGCGGAAATTCACGGTGATGCGGCCACCGATGTTGGACTGCACCTGCCCGATTCCCCATTCGGGCTCTTCGGGGTGGCGCACGAGCATTCCGGGTTCCAGTATCGAATTGATATCCATAGTCTTTTCCTTGGGAGAGCACACATGAAGCATACTCCCGATATTGCGGCCCTCATCGGGTCGCGGATTTGTCACGATCTTATCGGACCACTTAGCGCGATCGGCAATGGCGTCGAACTGCTAAGTTTGGCCGGACTGCCCGAAACGCCCGAAATGGCGCTGATTGCGGACAGTGTGACCAGCGCGAACGCGAAAATCAAATTCCTGCGGATTGCCTTCGGCGCTGCCTCTGCGGATCAACTGGTCAATCACTCCGAGGTTGTGGCGATCCTCGATGTGATGAGCAAAAACAGCCGGATCAGCTATGACTGGCAGGTCGATGGCGACCTGAACCGCGTGCAACTCCGCGCACTGTTTCTGGCGATCATGTGCGTGGAAACCGCACTGCCACTGGGTGGAGAGATCACGATCCGCGGGTCGGGCATCTTTGCGGCGGGACGCAAGCTGAACATCGTGCAGCACCATTGGGACGCCGCCCAAAACAAAGCGGCAGCCGATCTGGCCGCCGCTCATGTTCAGTTTGCCGTTCTGCCGTGGGCGGCGAGCGAGGCGGGCATGATCCCTGCCCTCAGCGTCGCCGACGGATCGCTCGACCTCGCGCTTTAAGCGCGAAGCGAGCCGTTTGACGTCACGAGGTATTTGAAGCTCGTCAGCTGCTCTGCACCAACCGGACCGCGCGCGTGCATCTTGCCCGTCGCGATGCCGATCTCCGCACCCATGCCGAACTCTCCGCCATCCGCAAACTGGGTGGAGGTGTTGTGCATCAGGATCGCGCTGTCGAGGCGCTGGAAGAAACGGGCAACAACGTCCGCGTCCTCGGCAATCACGCAATCGGTGTGGTTCGAGCCGAACTTGCGGATATGTGCAATCGCGCCGTCCACGTCGTCTACGATCTTCGCGGCGATATCCATGTCGAGGTATTCGCGCCCCCAGTCGTCCGAAGTCGCGGCGACGGTGCCGTTGATGCCTTCGCCCGCGTGGACGGTAACGCCAGCCTCCATCAGCATATCGACCAGTTCAACGCCGAGGCTATCCGCAACATCGCGGTGTATCAGCAGACACTCGACGGAACCGCAGATGCCGGTGCGGCGGGTTTTGGCGTTTTTTACAACGGCCAGCGCCTTCTCGCGGTCGGCAGATTCGTCGATGTAGACGTGCACGATGCCTTCGAGGTGCGCGAAAACAGGCACGCGGGCTTCGCGCTGAACGAGACCAACGAGACCCTTGCCACCACGCGGCACGATAACGTCGATGTAGTCCGTCGCGGTCAGCATTTCCGACACAGCCGCGCGGTCGCGGGTCGGGACGAGCTGGATCGCGTCCTCGGGCAGGTTCGCTGCCTTCAGACCCTCGACCAGCGCGGCGTGGATCGCTTTGCTCGAATGGAAGCTCTCGGACCCGCCGCGCAGAATGACGGCATTGCCGGCCTTGAGGCACAGCGCACCCGCGTCGGCGGTCACGTTCGGGCGGCTTTCATAGATCACACCGATCACGCCAAGCGGCGTGCGGACGCGCTGGATGTGCAGACCCGTCGGGCGGTCCCATTCGGCCAGCACGGCACCCACGGGATCGGCTTGTTCCGCAATCGCGCGGAGGCCGTCGACGATGCCCTGAATACGGCCTTCGTCGAGCTTCAAGCGGTCCATCATCGCAGCCGTGAGGCCCTTGTTGCGGCCAAACTCCATGTCCTGACCATTAGCTTCGATGATGGCGGCGCGGCTGTTCCAGACCGCATCGGCAGCGGCAACCAGCGCGGCGTGCTTACGCTCGGCCGAGGCGTAGGCCAGTTCAGCCGACGCAGCGCGCGCACGAACGCCGATGTCTTTCATCAGCTCTGCAATGTTTTCAATCTCGGTCATAAAAACCTCCTCAAACCTTAAACAACCATGTCGTCGCGGTGGACGAGCACAGCGCGCCCCTCGTACCCGAGCGCCTCTTCAATATCTGCGGTGCGGCGTCCTTGAATGAGCCGCGCCTCTTTGGATGTGTAACGCGCAAGGCCCGCAGCGAGGCGTTTGCCCGCGCTGTCGACGACCAGAACCGGATCGCCGCGGCCAAAGTCGCCCGACACACCCGTGACGCCCGCAGGCAGCAGGCTTTTACCCTTTGCCAGAGCGGACGCCGCACCGTCGTCGATGGCGATCTGGCCCTTTGGCTTCATCGCCGCGATCCAGCGTTTGCGGGCCGCTTGCGGGTCTTCTTGCGCCACGAACCAAGTCGCCGGAGAGCCTTCTTCGAGCTGTTTCAACGGGTTGATGCGCGATCCTAACGTGATTGCCATCGCGCAGCCTGCCTCGGTCGCAAGGCGCGCAGCCATCAGTTTGGTAATCATGCCACCTTTTGAGAGGCCGGAAACACCGTCTCCCGCCATCGCCTCGATCTCGGGCGTGATGCGGTCGATGACATCATAGCGGGTCGCGCTGGGGTCGAGGTTCGGGTTGCCGTTATAGAATCCGTCCACGTCCGATAGCAGGATCAGCTGGTCGGCACCGACGGTCACGGCGACCTGCGCGGCCAAGCGGTCGTTGTCGCCGTAACGGATTTCGTCGGTGGCGATGGTGTCGTTTTCGTTGACGATCGGCGTCACGCCAAGGCCGATCATCGTTTCCATTGTCGCGCGGCTGTTCAGATAACGGCGGCGGTCGGTGGTGTCGTCGAGCGTCACCAGCACCTGCCCCGTGATGATGCCATGCGGCGCGAGGACTTCTTCGTACGCGCGGGCCAGACGGATCTGACCCACGGCAGCAGCGGCCTGCGATTGTTCGAGGGGCAGCGCCTGACGGGGCAGCCCCAGCACCTCGCGGCCCAGAGCGATCGAGCCGGAGGAAACAAGAATGACGTCCATGCCGCGCTTACGCAGAGCGGCCACATCTTCGGCCAGAGAGGCCAACCATTCGGACTTCAGAGTGCCGGTGTCACGATCTACCAGCAGCGCCGAGCCGATCTTGACGACCAGCCGCTTGGCAGCACTCAGGGTTGCCAAGGCTCTTCCTCCTCTTGGGACTTCTTGTAGCGCAGGCGATTGTCGTCGATTTCGGCACGCAGCGCGCGGAGGACATCCTGAACGCCTTCACCGGACACGCCGGACATCAGCATGACGGGACCGCCGGACGCCTCTTCGAGCTCTTCCTTGAAGAACCCGCGCTCTTCGTCATCGAGGGCGTCAATCTTGTTGAGCACCGTCACGCGCGGCTTGTCGGCCAGTTCACCACCATAGGCTTCGAGCTCGCCGATGATGGTCTCGTAGTCCGCAATCGGATCCTCGCCCGAGCCGTCAACGAGGTGCAGCAGCACAGCGCAACGCTCGACGTGGCCGAGGAACATATCGCCGAGGCCGCGGCCTTCGGATGCGCCTTCGATCAGCCCGGGAATGTCGGCCACAACGAATTCCACACCGTCAACGCCAACGACGCCGAGGTTCGGAACGAGCGTGGTAAATGGGTAATCGGCGATCTTTGGGCGTGCGTTCGAAGTCGCCGCGAGGAAGGTCGATTTGCCAGCGTTCGGCATACCCAGAAGACCCGCATCGGCGATCAGCTTCAGACGCAGCCAGATGGTGCGCTCGATGCCTTCCTGACCGGAGTTCGCGCGGCGCGGAGCCTGGTTGGTGGCCGACTTGAAATGAAGGTTGCCGAAACCGCCGTTGCCGCCCTTGGCGAGCACGAACTGCTGGCCAACCTCGGTCATGTCGGCGATCAGGGTCTCTTCGTCTTCGTCGATGATTTCGGTCCCAACGGGCACGCGCAGGACGATGTCGTCGCCGCTTTCACCGGTACGCGCGCGGCCCTCACCGGGGCGGCCGTTCTTGGCGAAGAAGTGCTGCTGGTAGCGGAAGTCGATCAGGGTGTTCAGGCCCTCGACCGCTTCGATGATCACGTCACCGCCGCGACCACCGTCGCCGCCGTCCGGACCGCCGAATTCGACAAACTTTTCGCGGCGGAACGAGACACACCCGTTACCACCACTGCCGGAGCGGGTGTAGACTTTTGCGAGGTCGAGAAATTTCATCGGAACGGCTTTCAGGTTTACAAGCGCGTGACCTAAGGTATCGCGCCAATCTTCTCAAGAGGATTGCCCGAAAGCCGACCCTCTTATCGTTTTAATTTCAGCGTATACGTCCACGTGGGGACGGTACTTTTGCGGGCAACCGAATATGCCTCGGCGTCGCCCAGATAGACGAAACCGCAGTTGGTGAGGACACGGGCGGAACCCGGGCTGTCCTGAAACACCTCGGCAAAGAGGGTGTCCGCGTTATGCGGGTTGGCGTCGATCAGGGCCTGAACGGCTTCGGATGCGACACCGGTGCCCCAGAAGTGCGGCGCAACCCAGAAGAAAACTTCGCTCTGGTTGCGGTCCATACGTTCGAGGCTCGCGATACCGACCACTTCGGAGAGGTTGGCATTGGTGCCGTCGATCGCCCAGACATCTTCGGTGCGGTCGGGGTCTTGGGCACGCGCGATAAACGCGTCGGTCGTGCCGGGTGGCAGTGGATGCGGGATAGAACGGGTGCCGCGCGCGATACGTTCGTCGGCCGCATACATGCCGATCGGACCCGTGTCCGATTTGCGGAGCGGACGAAGGACGAAGCGATCTGCGGTGATCGTTGGCTGCCCAGTCATTTTATCCAACATTTAATGGTCCTCCTCGAACCAGAACATGAAAACCGGGTTCCCCCTTCCCGTCTTTCACCAGATATTCGTTACAAAATTTTGCCTCTGCCGGAAAACAAGAAGGGGACCGGCTTGCGCCGATCCCCCTTTGTGACTTTTCGGTCAGGTCTCGGCTTACTCGGCGGCCTCCGCTACCGGAAGCACGGAGACGAAAGTACGGCCTTTGAGGCCGGTGTAGAACTTGACGTTGCCCTCGGCGACGGCGAACAGGGTGTGATCCTTGCCCATGCCTACGCCTGCACCCGGATACATCTTGGTACCGCGCTGACGCACGATGATGTTGCCCGGAATAACGACTTGGCCACCGAATTTCTTAACGCCAAGGCGACGACCTGCGGAGTCGCGACCGTTACGGGAGCTACCGCCTGCTTTTTTGTGTGCCATTGATAGTTCTCCTTAAGCCTTGGTGTTGGAACCGACAGCGGTCTTAACGCCCGACTTGTCAGCACCCTTTTCGAGGATCTCGGTGATGCGAACCAGAGTCAGTTGCTGACGGTGGCCGCGGGTACGCTTCGAACCGTGCTTACGACGACGCTTGTGGAAGGTGATGACCTTCTCGCCCTTGATCTGGTCGATGACTTCGGCTTTGACGCCAGCGCCTTCAACCAACGGAGCGCCGATGGTCGAACCAACCATCAGAACATCGTTGAACTGGATTTCTTCGCCAGCTTCAGCAGCCAGCTTTTCGACGCGCAGAACGTCGCCCTTGGCGACCTTGTACTGCTTGCCGCCGGTTTTCAGAACCGCAAACATAGTCTTATCCTTCATGAACCGCGTCGTAGGGTCCCCGTAGGCGTTACTGGCAAAGCCACCCGTTAACAGCGCGCCCTTGTATGGGCTGTAATGAATCATTCTCCGGGACAGACTCGCCCCTAGAGAGTGCCGCTTATTCTAGAGTAACGACTCGGAGTCAAGTTATAGTTGGGTCGCCATTGTCATTTCCATCAACGTCTTACCCAGCCTCCGCGCCGCGACCTCGCTATAGGCGGCGTAGGCGTCGAACAGGGCCGTGTTATAGGCCTGCCCCGCCTCCGTCACGCTGAATTCGAAAATCTCGCGGAACTGGTCTTCGGGCACGTCGCCATAGGAGTACGCCAGATAGCTCTCCAGCCAGTCGGTGATGTCGGCGCGCATCCATTCCGCTTCGCTCTGGAGTTGCGACGCGAGCAGCGACGGATCGGTCTGAAGCTCGGGCGGTAGCACCTCGCTCGCGCCCGCGTTCAGCGCCATCTCGAAATTCAGCCCGATCACGAGGTTCTGCTCGATCAGGTCGTTCACCTCGATATAGTCCGACAGTAGTTCGTATTTCTCGGGCTCGGTGAACACCATCGCGGTGAGCATCGCCCTGCCCTCTTCGAGCGCCGAGTCGTCGTAGAATTCCTTGCGACCTTCCAGTTCGTGCGCCGTCATCGCCTGTCCGGGTTCGGAGCGGAGGAATGCGAGGATCTCTTCGGCGTGGTCCTCGTCCAGAGCGGCGATGAAGGCCGCGTGAATCGCATCGCGCACCGTCGGCGCGATGTAGAGCGCCTCCACGTTGGTGAAGTCCGACTCGTAGGGAAGCCATGCCGCAGCGATGTTTTGCGCGCTCGCGATGTCTTCCATGCGGGTGACGGCGGCGAATTCGTCCATCCGGCCAGCGTCCCAGACCTGTTCGGCGAGGTCCTGAGCTGCGACAGGAGCCGCGCAAAGCAGGGTTAGAAAAGAAATCGTTAAGCGTTCGAACACGGGTCAGCCCTCTTGAGTTGCCATGAAAACTAGGGCTCCCGCGAGGCAGAGCCAACCCTTTGCGAACAAAGAGGTTAATGACTTTCGCAATTTTTTCGATTTTTCCTCTTGTGCCTCTCTGAAACTGTTTTTATACGGCCCCCACACAACGACCACCGACGCGGAGAGGTGCCGGAGCGGTCGAACGGGGCGGTCTCGAAAACCGTTGTAGGTGCAAGCCTACCCAGGGTTCGAATCCCTGTCTCTCCGCCACTTTCCTTCAAGTTTTGAACGACTTAGCCTGAACAAGGCCACGGGAAGTGTGCGTTGTGCCGCCCTACATCAGCCAGTCGAATGCCCGCTTGAGCAAAGCCGCGCCGCCCGACTGAACCGGTGCGCCGTGAGCGCAGATGACCCGCCGGGTGGGCCAGTCCAGAATCTTTGCGACCGCGGTGCGCGCTTTCTCTTTATCGCGGGTCATGAGGCGGAATTTGCGGGGAACGTGGGGTTCGTCGCCGATCATCAGATCGAACCGCGCGACCCACTTGCGCCAGCCCGAAAAATGCTCTGCGTCGAACTGCTGGAGGAAGTCGGTAAAGATCGCCGTGGCGCTCGGGCGGTGGAAGAACACCGCCTCCTGCGTAATGGCATTGCCTTCGATGACCACCTGTTCGATGTCGTCGCCCCAGACCTGAATGGGCGAGTTGCCCAAAGTCACGTCAATCCGCAGATCAGGCTGCTTCTTGGCTACACCCTCGGCGGCGGAGACGGTTGCTGCAGGATACGCTGCCGCCCACTCCGCCATAAACATATGATGCAGGTTATTCGGCGCGACGAGGTGCGCCACCTGCCCCAGCGCATCGACCGCAGCGCGCAAATCCTCCGTCATCCGCACGGGCGACCAGAGCCACAGCGTCCCGTCGGCCAAGCGCACCACCACCATCCGCGTCGGATAAACGAAGCCAGCGGTGGAGACATCCGAGCCATCCGCGATCCAGATGTGTTCGGCGAACGTATGCAGCATGGGACCTCGCAACCGTGAAACGCAACTGCCGCCACCCTAACACGTTTTCCCCTGCGCCAAGGCACAGACCGCTCGCGCAGATGTTTGCTGGTGGATAGTCGCTTTTTTGCGCGAAGTGCCCATATTTGACCCAAACAGAAATGGGTGGACCAATGGCTCAATATTTCAAAGACCCCGATGCGATCGCCGCTCTCGACCCCGAGCAGTTCTATGTGACGCAGGAAGCGGGCACCGAACGGCCCGGTACGGGCAAATACCTCGATAACAAGCGCGCGGGCATCTACGTGGACATCGTCTCGGGCGAGCCGCTGTTCGCCAGCGCCGCGAAATACGAATCCGGCTGCGGCTGGCCGTCCTTTGTCAAACCGATCGAGCCCGAGAACGTCGTGGAACTCAGCGACAGCTCGCACGGGATGATCCGTACCGAAGTGCGCTCCAAGCACGGCGACAGCCACCTCGGTCACGTCTTCAATGACGGCCCGCCCGAAATGGGCGGCCTGCGCTACTGCATCAACTCCGCCTCGTTGCGCTTCGTCGCCAAAGAGGACATGGAAGGCGAAGGCTACGGCCAGTACATCGACCAAGTGGAGGACATCTAATGGCTGAAGAACGCGCAGTTCTCGCGGGTGGTTGTTTCTGGGGTATGCAGGACCTCATCCGCCGTATGCCCGGCGTGATTTCGACCCGCGTGGGGTACACGGGCGGCGACGTGCCGAACGCGACCTACCGCAACCACGGCACCCACGCCGAGGGCATCGAGATCATCTTTGACGACAGCCAGATCAGCTATCGCAAGCTGCTGGAGTTCTTCTTCCAGATCCACGATCCGACCACGAAGAACCGTCAGGGCAACGACATCGGCCTCTCGTACCGCTCCGCGATCTACTACGAGTCGGAGGCGCAGAAAGAGATGGCGCTGAAAACGATTGAGGACGTGAATAACTCCGGCATCTGGCCGGGTAAGGTCGTCACCGAAGTGGAGCCCGTCGGCGATTTCTGGGAGGCGGAACCCGAGCATCAGGACTATCTGGAGCGGTTCCCGAACGGCTACACCTGCCACTTCCCGCGCCCGAACTGGCAGCTTCCGGGCTAAAGAAAAAACCGGCACTTCCAAGGGAGTGCCGGTTTTCTTTTATTCTTCTTCGTCGCCTTCGATGTTGTCCGATGGTCTGCCGCGATAGCCCCGCGCGACGACGAACTTCTCCGAACTATCCGACCGCGACGACGGCGGTTTGATGTTGGCGACGGAGTCGAACTGGTTCTTGAAAACCTTCATCAACTCGCCCTCGGCGCCGCCTGCCAGAACCTTGGCGATGAACGTACCGCCCGGCGTCAGAACGTCGAATGCGAAATAGGCGGCGGCTTCGCACAATGAGATGATCCGCAGGTGGTCGGTCTGTTTGTGACCCGAAGCAGAGGCGGCCATGTCGGACATGACCACGTCGGCGTCACCGCCGAGCCATTCCTTTACCTTATCGTCTGCACCTTCGCTGAGGAAGTCGAGCTGGTGGATTTCGGCGCCCGCCAGCGGTTCAACCTCTTGCAGGTCGACCCCCAGAACTGTGCCGATACGCTTGTTCTTCTTGTCGCCGAGCGCATTGACGCGCTGCACGGCGACCTGACACCACCCACCCGGCGCACAGCCAAGGTCGACCACCCGCGCACCCGGCACGAGGAAGCGGTATTTGTCATCCAGCTCGAGGATCTTGAACGCGGCGCGTCCGCGATAGCCCTCGGCCTTGGCCCGCTTCACATAGGGGTCGTTGAGCTGGCGTTGCAGCCACTTCGTCGACGACGTGGTCCGGCCCCGCGCGGTTTTCACCTTCACGTGGAGATCACGCTGGCCGCGGCCACTGGTATTTTTGGTTCCGGGTTTCTTTGCCATCACGAACGGTTCCTCTTCAGGCCGCCTCTCTAACCTTAGAAAGGTGTGTCCTCAAGTACGCCATCGACGCTCATTTGCGCATAAAGCAAGCCTTCCCGCAAACCGCGGTCCGCAACCGACATCCGGTCGGTCGGCCAGATGCGCATGAGCGCCTGAAGGATTGCCGCGCCCGACATGATCAGTGCCTGACGGTCGCGGCCGATACGGGGGTCCGCTTTGCGACCACTGGGGCCAAGCGACAGATAGGCGCGAATGACGGAGTCGATCTCGTCACTGGTCATGCGCAACCCGTCAACCTTGGTCCGGTCGTAGCGTTTCAAGCCAAGGTGGCTAGCTGCGACCGTGGTCACGGTGCCCGAGGTGCCGATGATCTGGAAGTTCTCGCGGTTCTGCTCGGCGCTATAAGGGCTGAACTGGGCGAGTTGTTCTTCGAAGAACCAGCTCATCAGCGCGAAACGCGCCGCATCGTCGTCCACGTCCTCGAACTGGTCGCGCAGGGTTGCAACGCCGAGCGGCACCGAAATCCAGTCAACCACACGGGCCGCAGCAAACGGACCGGGGTCCTGCGAGAACCCGCGATGCAGGCGCATGATCGAGCTTGGACGCTCGCGGCGCGGCACGTTGCTGAGGTCCATCCACACCAGTTCGGTCGAGCCGCCGCCGATATCCACGACAAGCAGTTGCTCGGTCTTTGTCGACACCAGCGGCGCGCAGGAGATCACGGCAAGGCGTGCTTCTTCTTCGGGACGGATGATCTCCAGTTTGAGGCCAGTTTCACGGCGCACCTGATTGATGAACTGGTGTCCGTTTACCGCACGGCGGCAGGCTTCGGTTGCGACAAGCCGCATCCGTTTGACCTTGTGGCGCTGGAGCTTCTGTTTGCAGATACGCAGTGCATTGATCGTCCGCGTCATCGACGCACGACTAAGCCGGCCTGTGGACTCCAGACCTTGACCCAATTGCACTGATTTCGAAAAGCTGTCGATCACATGGAACTGGCTACCCTTGGGCTGGGCAATCAGCATTCGGCAACTGTTCGTTCCCAAGTCGAGCGCAGCATAAAGCGCGTCATCGACGGGATTCTGGGGCGCGGGGCTTTCGACCGCTTTCGGGAACGCGCCCGCACCTCGGGGACGCTTGGGCGTCATAGTCTACGCCCTCCATATCAAGTTACCCCCAATGTACGGCGCACACCTTGGCCGCGCAAGGGCGTTCGCGGAAACGTCAGGTCATGGCTGTCGCACCTACTCTGTGCAATGTCGAAATCCGACCACGTGTCGGAATTTGGCTGACGTACAAGGGGCATAACTTGGAGTGAGGAATCAAATGCCCGACGTCACCATTGTTTACTGGCGTGATATTCCGGCGCAGGTCATCGTCGGCAAAGGCCGCCGTGGCCACAAGGTGCAACTGCCCGAACGTTTCGAGCAGGGCATCGACCGCGCCGCGATGAAGGCCGATATGGCAGGCACCGACGAATATCTGTCGGAATGGCGCAAGGGCGAACCTTACTCTGTCGAGGGCGATGACGCCGAAGTTGCCGAGGCCGAAGCAAAACGCCTCGATACCGAATACGACCAAGAGCGCCTTAAGGCGCTGATCGAAAACCTGGGCCGCGCGTAAACCGGCGCCCGCGATGATAAAGGACAAACTCATGGCCCTGCTTTCGTTCAAGAAAAAAGCCGCTCCGGCGGACAACATCAACAACGCCGCTCTCGAGGACTTCCTGAAGGGTTACTCGATCGAGGTCATGCCGCGCACCGCAGAGAAGGTCGAAAACTTCCGCGACCTGCTGCCCGCCGGCACCCGCGTTTACATCGCCCACATCGAAGGCACCCCGATCGAAGACATGGTCGCCACCGCTGCCCGTCTGCGCGACGAGGGCTTCGACCCCATGCCGCACTTCCCTGCCCGCATCATCAAGGACGCCAACACGCTCGAAGAGTGGGTCAACCGCTACGCCGGTGACGCTGGCGTCAATCAGGGCCTGATCCTTGCTGGCGGCGTCAGCCAGCCGCACGGCGAATTCCACTCCTCGATGCAGCTTCTGGAAACCGGCATCTTCGACAAGGCAGGCTTCAAGCGCCTTCACGTTGCCGGTCACCCCGAAGGCAACAAGGACATCGACCCCGACGGTTCGGACAAGAACGTCTCTGACGCGCTGCGCTGGAAGCAGAAGTTCTCGGAAACCACTGACGCCGAAATGGCGCTGGCGACCCAGTTCTGTTTCGAGGCCGGTCCGGTCATCGAATGGGCCAACGCGCTCAAGGCAAATGGCGTCGATCTGCCGATCCACATCGGCGTTGCAGGTCCGGCCAAGCTCCAGACCCTGATCAAGTTCTCGATGGCCTGCGGCGTCGGCGCTTCGCTCAAGGTCCTGCAAAAGCGTGCGCTCGACGTCACCAAACTGCTGCTGCCCTACGAGCCGAACGAGTTCCTGAACGAACTCGCTGCCCACAAGGCCGCAAACCCCGACTTCAACATCACCCAGGTGCACTTCTTCCCGCTCGGCGGGATCAAGGCCAACGCCAACTGGGCCATCGAAAACGGCGGCGCTTCGACTGTTCCCGCTGCCACCGCCCAACTCTGAGGACTACCTATGACGCGCACTATCGTCGAATCCGCGACCAAAACTGCCATTCTCGGCTTTGACCAGCCGTTCTGCGTCATTGGCGAACGCATCAACCCGACCGGCCGCAAGAAGCTGGCTGCCGAGCTCGAAGCCGGTGACTTCTCCACCGTCGAAAGCGACGCGCTGGCTCAGGTCGCCGCTGGCGCCAACATCCTCGATATCAACGCAGGTGTTGTCTACAACTCGAACCCGAACCCGAACGAGACCGAGCCGCCGCTCATGGTCAAGATGATCGAACTGGTTCAGGGCCTCACCGATACCCCGATCTGCATCGACAGCTCGGTGCCTGCCGCTCTCGAAGCCGGTCTTCAGGTCGCCAAGGGCCGTCCGCTGCTGAACTCGGTCACCGGCGAAGAAGAGCGCCTCGAGTTCGTTCTGCCGCTGGTTAAGAAGTACAACGTTCCGGTCGTCGCGATCTCGAACGACGACACCGGCATCTCCGAAGATCCGGACGTCCGCTTCGCCGTCGCCAAGAAGATCGTGGAACGCGCTGCCGACTTCGGCATTCCGGCCCATGACATCGTCGTCGACCCGCTCGTTATGCCGATCGGCGCGATGGCGACCGCTGGCCAGCAGGTCTTCACCCTCGTCCGCCGCCTGCGCGAAGAGCTTGGCGTGAACACCACCTGCGGCGCCTCGAACGTATCCTTCGGCCTGCCGAACCGCCACGGCATCAACAATGCCTTCCTCCCGATGGCGATGGGTGCGGGCATGACCTCCGCGATCATGAACCCCTGCGCCCTGCCCGTCAGCCTCAAGAAAATCGAGGAAAAGAAGGGCGAACTCGCTGCCGCTGGCATCATCGTTCCGGACGACATCGACCTCGAAACCTTCTGCAACATCACCGGCCTCGGCTCGACCAAATCGCGTCCGGGTAAGGAAATGGAAGCGATCCGCGCCGCCAACCTACTGACCAACAACGACCCGCACGGTTCGGACTGGATCAACTTCAACAAGCCGCCGAGCGAGCAGACCGAAGGTGGCGCAGGCCGTCGCCGCGGTGGCCGTCGCCGCTGATACGAGACCACGCTCCCCCGCCTTTGTGCTGCAAATATCCCGGGGGAGCGGCACAGCCGCGGGGGCAGCGCCCCAAACAAAACGGGCCCGTGAGGGCCCGTTTTTCTTTGTCCATCCCGTGCTGAAACTCAGCGGTAGTAGAGCGACTTTCCTTCGTGGAAAATCTGCACCTTCGCCGGATCGCAGGCCAGCGACACGGTCTTGCCGCGCATGTCGCGGTGGATACCGGGCAGCTTGGCGATAACCGGATCGACGCCCGCTTCCGCTTCGAAATACAGCAGCGTGACTTCGCCCAGTGCTTCGGTGATCGCCACCTTGCCATTATAACAGGCGTTGGTCTCGGCCAGTACCATGTCCTCCGGACGCACGCCGATATTCACCTTCATGCCCATATCCGCATCCGTGGTCGGAACGGCGGACATTGCGGTTTCTCCGGTCGCAAGGCGTACGGTGGTCTGGGCGCCGGTGCCGACGATCTCGCCCGGCAGCAGGTTCATTGACGGAGAGCCGATGAACTGCGCGACGAACTCGTTTTCGGGGCGCTCGTACAGCTCCAGCGGCGTGCCGACCTGCGCGATACCCTTGTTCGCCAGAACGACGATGCGGGACGCGAGCGTCATGGCTTCGACCTGATCGTGCGTGACGTAGATCATAGTTGATTCAGGCATCGCTTCTTTCAGCTGCGCGATCTCGATACGGGTTGCCACACGGAGAGCCGCGTCGAGGTTCGAGAGCGGTTCGTCGAACAGATACACCTTCGGGTCACGGACGATCGAGCGGCCGATGGCGACACGCTGGCGCTGACCACCCGAAAGCGCCTTGGGCAGACGGTCCAGATAAGGCTCCAGCTGAAGGATCTTCGCGGCCTTGTCGATGGCAGCGTCGATCTCCGACTGCGACTTCTTCGCGATCTTCAGTGCAAACGCCATGTTCTCGCGCACGGTCATGTGCGGATAGAGAGCGTAGGACTGGAACACCATCGCGATGCCGCGCTGTGCGGGCGGCACGTCGTTGACGACTTCGCCGTCGATCTCCAGCGTGCCCGAGCTGATCTTTTCCAGACCGGCGATCATACGCAGCAGGGTCGACTTACCGCAGCCCGACGGGCCTACGAAGACGATGAGTTCGCCCTGTTGGATATCCAGATCGATATTCTTCAGAACCTCGACGCTGCCGCCGTATGTTTTGGCGACGTCCGTCAGTTTCAAATCGGCCATAACGCCCCTCCCCGTTAATCCCGTTTAATCGCAAAATAAGGCTGCCAAGGCCCGAGGTGCAGCTTGCCGTCCGCCGAGGCATGCGCCCCGCCCAGCTCCTGACCGATCAGCTCCCAGTCCCCTGCGGGCAGGTCCAGATCGGACGGCGTGTCACTCAGGTTGATCGCCACGAACATATGCTCGCCGTCCAGCGAGCGCATGAAATGGATGACATCGCCGGCAGTGCCGAGCGACGAATGTGTGCCGCGCTTGAGCATCGGGTGATCCTGACGGAAGCGCAGCGCACGGCGGTAATGGTGCAGAAGCGCAGCCGGATCGGTTTCCTCTGCCTCAACGGCGAGGTGGTAGTGCTCCGACGGGACCGGCAGCCACGGCTTGGCATCCGAGAATGCGCCGTTCTGGTGGGTCGAGTCCCAGACCATCGGCGTGCGGCAACCGTCGCGGCCTTTGAATTCCGGCCAGAATTCGATGCCGTAAGGGTCTTGCAGGTCTTCGAACGCGATCTCCGCTTCGGGCAGGCCAAGCTCTTCACCCTGATAGATGCAGATCGAGCCGCGCAGGGTCGCCAGCAGCGTGGTGTAGGCGCGGATGCCCGAGGGCGACAGATCCCAGCGGGTGATATGGCGCACCACGTCGTGGTTCGAGAACGCCCAGCACGCCCAGCCTTCGGGTGCCGCAGCATCGAGGTTGTTCAGAACTTCGACAATGCGCGTTGCCGACGGACGCTCGGGCGCGAGGAATTCGAACGCGTAGCACATCTGCATGCGGTTATCGCCCGAGGTGTACTCACCAAGGATTTCCAGACCGCGCTGGCTGTCACCGACCTCGCCCACGGCGGCAGCGCCGAAGGGCTCCATGACCGCGCGGAGGCGTTCGAGGAACTTGACGTTGTCGGGGTGGTTCTTGTCGTAGAGGTGGCGCTGGTGGTTGTACGGGTTGACCGCAGGCGCGGTGTCCGCGTTGCGCTCTTCCTTCGGCAGCGGCGGGTTATCGCGAAGCTGCTCGTCGTGCATGTAGAAGTTGATGGTATCGAGGCGGAAGCCGTCGACACCGCGGTTCAGCCAGAACTTCGCCACGTCGAGCAGCGCGTTCTGAACGTCCGGATTGTGGAAGTTCAGGTCAGGCTGCGAGACGAGGAAGTTGTGCATGTAGTACTGCTCGCGGCGCGCATCCCACTGCCAACCAGAACCGCCGAAGATCGACAGCCAGTTGTTCGGCGGGGTGCCGTCGGGCGCGGGCTCGGACCAGACATACCAGTCGGACTTGTCGTTGTCCCGGCTCGAACGGCTTTCCTTGAACCACGGGTGCTGGTCCGACGTGTGCGACAGCACGAGGTCGATCATCACGCGGATGCCGTGGCTGTGCGCGGTCTCGACCACGGCGTCGAAATCGGCAAGCGAGCCGAACATCGGGTCGACGTCGCAATAGTCCGAGACGTCATAGCCGAAGTCGCGCATCGGCGACGTGAAGAACGGGCTGATCCAGATCGCGTCGACACCCATCGACGCGATGTGGGGCAGACGCTCGACGATACCGCAAAGGTCGCCGACGCCATCGCCGTTACTATCCTGATAGCTGCGCGGGTAGATCTGGTAGATCACGGCACCGCGCCACCAGTCCTTGTCCGCTACATTCGACAGGATCGGAGCTTCGCTCATCTGGAGGTTTCCTTATTTCACAGACCCGGCGAGGAGGCCCCGCACGAGATATTTTTGCATAGAGAAGAAGACGACGAGCGGTACGGCAATCGACACGAAGGCCGCCGTCGCAAGAATTTCCCACTGACCGCCGCGCGAGCCCATAAGCTGCACGATCTGGTCGGTCATCACCGTGGTGCCCTGCGTCGGGTCGATCAGGAACACCTTGGCCACGAGTAGGTCGTTCCATGTCCACAGGAACTGGAAGATCGCGAACGAAGCCAGCGCGGGGAACGACAGCGGCAGGATGATCTTGGTGAAGATCTGGAAGTCCGTCGCGCCGTCGACCTTTGCGTTCTCGATGATGTCACGCGGCAAACCAGCCATGTAGTTACGCAGCAGGTAGATCGCCAGCGGCATACCGAAGCCAGTGTGTGCGAGCCAAACACCGAGGTAGCCTTTGCCGATGCCGACATTCAGGTGGAAACGCAGCAGCGGGATGAGCGCGAGTTGCAGCGGCACGACCAAGAGGCCAACGATGGCCGCGATCAGCAGCGCACGACCGGGGAAGTCCATCCACGCCAGCGCATAGGCCGCGAAGGCGGCAACGACGATCGGAATGATGGTCGCAGGCACGGTGACGGTGAGCGTGGCAAAGAACGCCTTACCCATGTCGTCGCTGCCCGCGCCGGTGCGGATGCCTGTGCCGATGCCGTAAATCCACGTCAGCAGTGCGAAGGCGAGGATACCGACGATGAAACCCACGCCCTTCGGACCGGCAAATCCGATCTGGCGCGCGATCCAGAAAGCCGCGAAGCCCACGACGATCGAACCGGCGGCGAAGGTGATCAGCGATTGCAGAACGCCCTGCCCCAGAACAGTGTCGTAGTTGGCAAGCGTGAACTCGGGCGGGATTTCGGCGGTGACGAAGACGCGCTGACCGCGGCCCGACAGTTCCTCGGTCGAGGTCCAGCGGTAGTCGCCGTTCGGCAGAACGGTCATCGTCTCACCGTCCCCCATGTCGAAGGTCGCACCGGGTTCGGCGGCTGCGGGGTCACGCGACGAAGTGCCGAAAGCACCAATGTCGAGCGACCCTTGCTCGGTGAACAGGTTGCCCTCGACCACGTAAACGCCGTCGATTTCCTGCATCGCCTCATCGGGGCTTGCGGTGCGCAGCGTGATGACCTGCTCGCTCGGCAGCATGGCTTTCCACCAGCCCGAGGTCGCAATCTGGTCGCCCGTGCGGAACGAGGACACGAAGAGACCCACGGTCGGGAACACCCAGAGGATGACCAGCAGCAGGGTCGAGATATGGACTGCCCACGTCAGCGAGGACTTGGAACCGGCGATGTTATCCATCAGCGCATCTCCTTACGGGCGTTGTAGACGTTCCAGACGAGGATCGGGGTCACGAGCAGCATGATGACCATGGCCGCTGCGGAACCGACGCCCCAGTCGAAGGCACGGAACAGTTTGTCGTACATATAGTTGGCAAGAACCTGCGTTTCCCACTGACCGTTGGTCATGGCGAACACGATGTCGAAGACCTTGAGAACGGTGATCGTGATGGTCGTCCAGACCACGACGATGGTGCCCATGATCTGCGGAACCTTGATCTTGAAGAAAATCTGGAACGGACCCGCGCCATCGACGATGGCCGCTTCGACGGTTTCCTCGGGGATACCGCGCAGCGCGGCCGAGAGGATCACCATCGCGAAACCGGTCTGGATCCAGATCAGCACGACCATCAGGAAGAAGTTGTTGTAGAACGGAACCGTGAGCCACGTCTGCGGCTGACCGTAGGCCAGCGTTGCCGACAGAAGGCTGATCAGGCCGGTGACCGACTTGAACGCCAGCAGCAGCGCCAGCACGGCAAGGATCACGCGGACGACCTTGATGAACGGACCTTCGGGACGGCTGCCCTTCTGGATCATCGGGCGCACCAGCAGCCATGCGATCCACACGCAGACGATGCCGAAGGCGACGATGATGAACGCAGGCACGACTTTGAGCGTGATGGTCGACCAGATGCCACCGTCGAACTGGAGCCAGATCGCGTTGAGGATGCCGATCTGCTCAAGCGCCGCCGGACGGGTGTCGTAGATCAGTTTGAAGATCACCGACGCACCCACGAACGAGATCGCCATCGGCATGAAGATCAGCGACTTGGCCGCCGAGCCCCACGAAATGCGGTCCGTCAGCTGCGCGACCAGAAGGCCTATCGCGGTCGATGCGGCAGGCACCACGGCGAGCCACAGGAAGTTGTTGCGCAGCGCTTCCCAGAATTTGCTTTCGTTCAGAAGCTGGCGGTAGTTGTCCAGCCCGACGAATTCGTAGCCACCACCCGGCAGGCGCGCACTGAGCGACAGGCGCAGCGTCTCGAACACCGGATAGGCCAGATAAAGTCCCAGCACGAGCAGCGCCGGAAACAGGAACAGCCACGGACGCACCATATTGGCGCGGTTGATATTGCGCCCTGCGTTCTTTCCCTTGGCCGGAAAAATGAATGTATCAAGAACAACGTTCGATAGGAAAAAGTAGGCCAGACAGCCACCTACACCGAACACAATGGTCATCAGACCTTGAATCGCGGGATTCATCGTCTCCCCCCTCCGACAATACCCCTTAAGGCGACAATCCGGACCATGGGGCCCGGATTGCCAAGTCTCTCAATCGTCAGTGACGATTAGTTCGCAGGCCAGGACGAGTCGATCTCGGCTGCGACTTCTCCAGCCGACTTGCCGCCGGTGTAGTCGACCATGCCGGTCCAGAACGAACCTGCACCAACTGCGCCCGGCATCAGGTCCGAACCGTCGAAACGGAAGGTCGATGCGTCCAGCAGGATGTCGTTCATCTTGCCGAGGGTCGGGTCGGAGAACAGTTCGGTGTTCACGCCGTTGTGCGGGGTGAGGAAGCCCTTCTGAGCCATCCACAGTTCGTGAGCGATCGGCTGTTCCAGCCACTCGATGAAGGCAGTCGCTGCGTCGCTTTCCTTGGTGATGAACGCAAGGGTGCCAGCGCCGAGAACCGGAGTGCCGAGGTCTTTGCCTTCGTAAGCCGGGAAGTAGAAGAAGTCTGCGTCTTCACCTACGACAGTACCTTCCGGGAAGAAGGCCGGGATGAACGAAGCCTGACGGTGCATGTAGCACTGCGGCGGGCTCGAGAAGAGGCCCTTCGGCGAGTCGCGGAAGTCGGTGGTGGCTACAGCGCCAGCGCCGCCAGCAACGTAAGCGTCGTTACGTGCGAACCAGCCGAATTCTTCGATAGCAGCAACAACTGCCGGATCGTCGAAGCCGATCTCGTGGTTGACCCACTGGTCGTACTGCTCCGGAGTCGCAGTGCGCAGCATCATGTCTTCAACCCAGTCGGTTGCCGGCCAGCCGGTCGCACCGCCCGAACCCAGACCGATACACCACGGGGTTTCGCCGTTGGCTGCGATTTCTTCGGTCAGCGCCTTCAGCTCTTCCATGGTTTCCGGAACTTCGTAGCCAGCGTCTTCGAAGTTCTCCGGCGAATACCAGACGAGCGACTTGACGTCGGCCTTGTACGGGAATGCGTAGAAGCCTTCTTCACCGTCCGGACCAGCATAGGAGCCGAGGCTCACCCAGCTGTCGCCAGCGGCGTAGTTTTCGCTCATCCATTCTGCGGTGCCTTCCGGCAGCGGCGAAACGAAGCCTTGCGACACGAGGTTCGCGATCAGGCCCGGCTGCGGCAGGATGGAGATGTTTGCGGGGCTGCCGCCTTCGAGGTCGATGACGATCTGCTGCTCATAGCTTTCCGAGGAGCTGTACACGACATCAACGCCGGTCGCTTCTTCGAAGTAGGCCAGCATGTTCTCGACCTGGGTCTGGTCCTCACCGCGCCACGGACCGAAGATGGTCAGCGTTTCGCCCGACAAATCGTGCGAGTCAGCGAACGCATTGTAGCTGTCCCAGTGGAAGCCGCCTTCGCCCATCGGGAATGCCAGGTCCTGCGCCTGAGCCATACCGGTGGTCAGAGCGAGCAGACCTACGCCAGCGTAAAAATGTTTTTTCATGGTTTCCCTCCCATTCGCGCCAAGAGGCGCACTCTTGAACGAAGCGCCTCGGAATCATCCCCAAAGCGCTTTGATGTTTTGCACTTTCGTTTAAATCGCCGCCGGCTGTCAATCGCAGAAATTGGTACATTCATATTATGCTAATGCAGCATTTATTGATGCTTTACATATGTTTGACGGCACCTACCCGCAGAGCTATGTTCCCAAACGGTGCTAAAAGCGCTTTGGAGGAGACCCCTATGAACCTCAAGGAGTTGGCAGGCATTCTGGGCCTGAGCCAGACCACTGTTAGTCGGGCGCTGAACGGCTATCCGGAGGTCTCAGAGGAAACCCGCGAGCGTGTGCGCCTCGCTGCGGAGCGGCATAATTACCGTCCCAACCACCGCGCAAAGAGCCTTGCGACCGGCCGCGCGATGGCTATCGGTCACGTCATTCCGATCTCCACCAAGCACGAGATGGTCAACCCGATCTTCGGTGACTTCATAGCTGGTGCCGGTGAGACCTACGTCAAGCAGGGCTACGAAATGGTTCTGACCGTGGTCGAGGATAACAAAGAGGACGAGGCTTACCGCCAGATCAAATCGCGCGGCAACGTCGATGGCGTCGTGGTCCACGGCCCTACCCTCAATGATCCGCGTATCGCGCTGCTCAATGAGATTGGCCTGCCTTTTGTGGTCCACGGACGGTCTTCGGGATCGAACCAGCGATATTCGTGGGTCGACGTGAACAACAAACGGGCCTTCGAGCGCGCAACCGACTTCCTTCTCGACCTCGGACACAAACGGATCGCACTGATCAACGGTCTGGAAAATATGGACTTCGCCATCCGCCGCCGCGCCGGTTACGAGACCGCGATGACGAAACGCGGGATCGAGATCGACACCTCTATCATGCGCTCGGCCGAAATGACCGAAATCTACGGCTACCGCGCCGCGCGCGAGATCCTCGCCGCCGACAATGCCCCGACCGCGTTCATCGTGTCCTCGATGATCTGCGCCATCGGTGTGCGCCGCGCGCTGTCGGACCTCGGTCTGCAAATGGGAAAGGACGTGTCGATCGTCACCCACGACGACATGCTGTCCTACCTTCCCAACGGCGACGACGTTCCGATTTTCACCGCGACCCGCTCTTCGGTGCGCGAGGCGGGAAAACGGGTGTCCGACATGCTGATCCGCTGTATTAACGGCGAAATCGAATCCAGTCCCACGCTGTTGCTGGAAGCCGAGTTGATGGTGGGCCAATCTACCGGCCCTGCCCCTCGCTAGAGCTTGCAACACGCGATCTAAAACGTTTTAACTACGCCAAACGGTATTGTCGGAGCCTTTATGAAATATCCTGCCAACACTTTGTCGCTCGTGGCCGATATCGGCGGAACCAATACCCGCGTGGCCCTCGCCGACGGTCGGACGATCCTTCAGGACTCGATCAAGCGCTACAGCAATGCCGACCATCCCGGTCTGGAAACCATCCTGCGCAAGTACATCGACGAGGAATGCGGCGTCGATCCCGCTGCGACCTGCGTTGCCGTTGCCGGCCCCGTGCGCGATGGCCGCGCGACGATGACCAACCTCGACTGGACGATCGACAAGAACACCCTGCTCCGCTCCACCAATGCCGAGCGAGTTGCGATCCTGAATGACCTTCAGGCGCAGGGTCACGCGATCGGACACATCGCCTCCGAAAACCTGCGCGTCGTGCTGGAGGGCCCCGAAGCCCACGACCACGCCGCCAAGATGGTGATCGGCGTTGGCACCGGTTTCAACTGCGCACCCGTGTTTGAAACCGAGGTCGGACGTCTGGTCCCGCCATCGGAATCGGGCCACGGCAACCTGCCGATCCGCACTGAAAAAGAACTCCGCCTTTGCGAATACGTGTCAACGGCGCACGGCTTCCCGTCGGTCGAGGATGTGCTGTCGGGCCGCGGTCTGACCCACGTCTACGCCTTCCTCGGCGAAGAAGAAAACGACCCCCGCCAGAAGAGCGCCGCAGACATCATGGCCGCGGTCGCCGACGGCTCCGACGAGCGCGCGGTCGAGGCCGTGAAGGTCTTCGTCCGTATGCTCGGTACCGTTGCGGGCAACCTGTCGCTGATCCAGTTGCCGTTCGGCGGCGTCTACCTCGTCGGCGGCGTGGCCCGCGCGATGGCGCCCTACCTCAACGAATACGGTTTCGGCGATGCGTTCCGCGATAAGGGCCGCTTTGCAGGCTTCATGAAGAACTTCTCGGTCACCGTGGTCGAAGACGACTACGCCGCGTTGACCGGTTGCGCCGCGCACCTCTGCGCCTCTGCCACGCAGCCCATCACCGACAAGGCTGACTGAACCGCCTCCGTCAGCTCCGCCAACGAGAACGGTTTGGGCAGAAACGCCGTGTTGTCGAGCTCCGCACGGTGCTCGGCAAAGGTTTCCTCGGCATAGCCCGACATGAAAATCACGTGGGTCGCGGGATGCGTTTTGCGCGCTTCCCGCACCCAAGACGGGCCGTCGAGACCGGGCATCATCACGTCGGTCACGATCAGGTCGATGTCCCCGTGGCGGCCGAGCTGTTCGAGCGCCATGGTGCCACTATCCGCCTCGATCACCTCAAACCCCTTGAGCCGAAGCGCCCGCGTTGCAAACGCTCTCACCGGAGCCTCGTCATCCACCAAGAGCACCTTGGCGGCGCTGGCAATCTGCGGCGCGGCCTGCTCGGCAACGACCTTCGGCGTGCCGTTGTCATAACGCGGGAAATAGAGCGAAAACGTCGAGCCGCGCCCGAGTTCGCTGTCCACAAAGATGAAACCACCGGACTGTTTGACGATGCCGTAAGCGGTCGATAGGCCGAGGCCGGTGCCCTCACCAACCTTCTTGGTTGTGTAAAACGGCTCGAAAATTTTACGGAGTTTTTCGGGCGAAATACCGGTGCCCTGGTCGAACACTTTGATCTGAAGGTAGTCCCCAGCCTGCAAAGTCGCACGATCCCTGACCTGTGTCCGGTTCAGGGTGACGTTCGCGGTCTCAATCCCGATCCGCCCGCCATTCGGCATCGCGTCACGCGCGTTCACGACGAGGTTTACGATGACCTGCTCGAGCTGCCGCTTGTCTGCTCGGAACGCGAAAGGCGACTCGACCGAACGGCAGTGGACCTGCACTTTTTCACCCACGAGACGGTTCAGCAATTGCGTCAGATCAGCCATCGCAGCGTTGGCGTCGATCACCTCAAGTTCGAGGTTCTGCTTGCGGGAAAACGCCAGCAATTGCCGGACCAAAGCGGCAGCGCGATCCACGTTCTGCTCGATTTGCGAAAGGTCCTCCTGACCTTCGGGCCTCTCGGCCAATCGCAGCAGCTCGCAGTGCCCTTTAATAGCGGTCAGCAAATTGTTGAAATCATGCGCGACTCCGCCAGCAAGCTGACCGATGGCCTGCATCTTCTGGCTCTGCACAAACTGCGCTTCGAGGGCTTTGAACTCGGTCATGTCGTGCAGCACTGCGACAAGATGGGTGTCCGCGCCCGTTCCCATACGGTGCAAGGCGACCTGCACGAAAAAGTCCTGCCGATCGCCCGTGCCGCGCAAGAATTCACGGCTGCTCCCGCTTCGACCGGAGGCGATGTCCTCAATCCAGTCGGTCACGGGCCGACCAAGCCCCTCCAGCAGGTCGGACAGTTTCACCGGCTTAGCAAACGTCTGACCGAGCAGTTGCCGCGCCTCGCGATTGCCATTGGTCACATGCCCCGATTTGGCGATGCGTAGCAGCGGAACGGGCAGATCCTCGATGGAGCTCCATTTCGACTCCGGCTCAGCCACGAGCTCCACTGGCGCGGATTTGGGCGCGAGTTCGGTTACTTGCCAGATGAAAAGGTCGAAGCCGGCTGGGGTAATGTCGAACCGGAGACGATCGGTTTCATGGGTCGTGCCGTTCGCGTTAGCCTGACTTTGCAGACGGCGGACAAAATTGGCCGGATCGGCGAAATTGGCATCGAGAACGGTCCTCAACCCATTGTCGGCGCTTATAATTCGCCCGTTACCGTCGAGCAGGGAATGCGTCCCACTTGCCTCGACAAATGTCCGAAGCGCGTCGATTTTCCAGCGCCGATGCTGCCGCTGCGCGAGTAGCACAAGTGCGTAGAACGATCCCGACAGGCTCATGATGCAAGCCACGAGCGCGCTGCCCACGCGGTAGTCGAGCGACGGGGACAGGAGAAAAACGGTCAGTCCGGCGGCAGCAAAGATCAGGATACCGATCAGCGTCAGTAAATCCGCGCGCGTGTTCTGCTGCTCCATCTCGGGCTCCGTCGTTTTCTCCCTTTAAACCGCGCAATCGTTAACGACGGGTTAAGAATGGCGGGAGAAAACGGCTGAGGCAACTACTTAAGGTAGTTTACGTAGCACCGAGAGGTAGAAACCGTCCCAATCGGCGGACGGGATGAGCGACATTTCGTCGGTGACTTCCCAGACCTCGGCCTCGCAGAACGCGTTCACAACGTCGCGGTTTTCGCAGGTCAGGACGGAGCACGTCGCGTAGGCCAGCGTGCCGCCCGCCTTGACGAAGGGCGCGGCATTGCGGAGGACGGAAGCCTGAATGCGCATCAGATCGGCGAGGCGTTCGTCAGTCAGGCGCCATTTGGCGTCCGGCGTGCGGCGCCATGTTCCGCTGCCCGAGCAAGGCGCGTCGCAGAACACCAGATCGAAGTTCTGGTTGCCGAGCTTCGGGGCAACGTCGATTTTCACGCCAGCGCGTTCGGCGCGCACGGGGATGTCCTTCATGCGGCGTTCATCGATGTCGTGGGCGGTGACTTTGGCACCGCGCGCGGCCAGAGCGAGGGACTTGCCGCCGCCGCCAGCGCAATAGTCGAGAACAGTATCGCCTTCGTTGATCGGGAGGCGCAGGACGGCGGCTTGGGACGCGGCATCCTGCGGCTCGAACAGACCATCGGCGAAGGCTTCGGAGTTCGTCAATTTCCGCGCATTGTCAGTGACTTCCAGCGCGGTACTCACACTGGAATGAAGCTCTGCGCCGATGCCCTGGTTTGCCAGAATGTTCCGGAGCGCCTGCGCGGTCACCATGTCGGTGTTGGTGCGGATAAATACGGGTGCGCGGTCACGCTGGGCGCCTGCAACCTCGGTAGCTTTCTCGCCCCAATCGACCTCCAGCATGGGCCAAAGCCATGCGGGCCAGTCGACGGCATCAGGGCCTTCGGGGGTGCCTGCCGCCTGCTCGCTTTCGGCCAGCGGAACGGGTGCGTGGCCGATGCCGGTGAAGACCTCGCTCGGGTCCAGACCATCCTGACGTAGCAGGCCCAGAACGATGCCGCGACCGGACAGCGAACCGCCAACCGCAGCGGCGCTCATCTTCCGCCGCAGGCCGTCAAAGACGATATCGCGCACGGCGGCGCGATCCTTGGATCCGGCAAAGCGGGAATTGCGGGACCAGCGCAGCAGCGCGGGCTCGGCAGCGTCACCGCCAAGGATTTCGTCGAGGATCGTGATTGCGGCGGCGTAGCGGGCGGCTGGTGTCATATCAATGAAAAGGCCCGCCGGAGCGGGCCCTGTTCCTTTTATCCGATGCGGTAGTTGGGGCTCTCGCGGGTGATCTGCACGTCGTGCACGTGGCTCTCCTTGAGGCCCGCGCCGGTGATGCGGACAAAGTTGCAGTTCTTGCGCATGTCAGCGACGGTGCCGTTGCCGGTGTAGCCCATCGAAGCGCGAAGACCGCCGACCATCTGGTGTAGGACGGTCGAAACCGGACCCTTGTAGGCTACCTGACCTTCGATGCCTTCGGGCACGAGCTTGTCGTTGGCCGCGTCCTTCTGGAAGTAGCGGTCAGCCGAGCCGCGCGCCATCGCGCCGAGCGAACCCATGCCGCGGTAGGCTTTGAACGAACGGCCCTGATAGAGGATCACCTCGCCCGGAGACTCGTCGGTGCCAGCGATCATCGAGCCGACCATCGCACAGGACGCACCAGCGGCGATCGCCTTGGAGAAGTCGCCCGAGAACTTGATGCCGCCGTCGGCGATGACAGGCACGTCGCCCGCTGCCGATGCGCAATCCATGATCGCGGTGAGCTGCGGAACGCCAACGCCTGCGACCATGCGGGTGGTGCAGATCGAGCCCGGGCCGATGCCGACCTTGATGCCGTCCGCGCCAGCTTCGATCAGCGCTGCGGTTGCAGCGGCGGTGGCTACGTTACCGGCGACGACCTGAACGTTCGATTCCGCCTTGATGCGCTTGACCGCGTCGATCACGCCCTGACTGTGGCCGTGGGCGGTGTCGACAACAACGATGTCCACGCCCGCGTCGATCAGTTCCATCGAACGCTCGTAGCCCGCATCGCCGACCGACGACGCAGCAGCTACGCGGAGGCGGCCCAGCTCGTCCTTGCAAGCAGTCGGGTTCAGGACGGCCTTTTCGGTGTCTTTGAGCGTCAGCAGACCGGTCAGAACGCCGTTCGCGTCAGTGACCAGCAGCTTTTCGATGCGGCGGGCCTTCATCAGGCTAATCGCTTCGTCGCGGTCGACCGGCTCGCGCAGAATGGCGAGGTCTTCGGTCGTCATCATCGTCGAAACCGGAGCGTCGTCACGCTCGGCAAAGCGCATGTCGCGGTTGGTGACGATGCCGACAACGCGGTCTTTCTCGTCGACAACGGGGAAACCGGTGAAGTTGTAGCGTTCGACCAGCGCCTTGGCGTCTGCCAGCGTCTGATCGGCGCGGAGCGTGACGGGGTTGTAGACAACGCCCGATTCAAAACGCTTCACGCGGCGCACTTCGCGCGCCTGCTGTTCGACCGTCAGGTTTTTGTGGATGACACCCATACCGCCGGCTTGCGCCATGGCGATTGCCATGCGGGCCTCGGTGACGGTGTCCATGGCCGAGGACAAGAGCGGAATGTTCAGAGCGATCTGTCTGGTTACATACGTGCGGGTGTCCGCGGTCGCAGGAAGGACCGACGACGCCGCCGGCACAAGAAGAACGTCATCAAAGGTGAGGGCCTCGCGAATCTCCATCTGCGTCTCCGTGGATTGCTTCGTTTGGCGCGTCCCTATCGCATGGAACTGCCCGAGGGGAAAGGCCAAATGCGACCTATACTTTGTGCAATGCCGCATACCGTTCAAAAGATGACGGTAAGACGCTACTTGTGCTACCGCGCTTCGCGTTATCCAAGGTCAAACGAACAGGTATACCCCGATGACGACCGATCCCCTTGTGATCTTCACGCCCTCCGGCAAACGGGGGCGTTTTCCCGTTGGCACTCCCGTCCTGACTGCTGCGCGCCAGCTTGGCGTTGACCTTGATAGCGTCTGCGGCGGTCGCGGCATTTGTTCCAAGTGCCAGATCACGCCCTCCTATGGCGAGTTCCCCAAACACGGCGTTCATGTCGCCGACGACGCGCTGTCCGAATGGAACGCGGTCGAAGAGCGCTACGACCGCGTGCGCGGTCTGACCAAGGGCCGCCGTCTGGGCTGTCAGGCGACCGTGCAGTCCGACATCGTGATCGACGTTCCGGCCGAGAGCCAAGTTCACCGTCAGGTCGTCCGCAAGGCCGCGACCCAGCGCGATATCGTGATGGACCCCGCAACGAAGCTCTACTACGTCGAGGTTCAGGAACCCGACATGCACGAGCCGTCGGGCGATCTGGAACGTCTCTGCAAGGCGCTGAAGGACCAGTGGCAGATCGAAGGCGTCGCGGCCCCGCTGTCGGTGATGCGCAAGCTCCAGCCCGTTCTGCGCAAGGGCGGCTGGAAAGCCACCGTCGCGCTGCACAAGGACCACCACAGCAAGGACCACACGCTGGTCGATATCTACCCCGGTTTCGACGAGACGCCCGTCTACGGCCTCGCCATCGACCTTGGCTCGACCACCGTTGCCGCGCACCTTTGCGACCTGCGCACGGGCCTCGTTGCGGCCTCTGCCGGCATCATGAACCCGCAGATCCGCTTTGGCGAAGACCTCATGTCCCGCGTGTCCTACGCGATGATGAACAAGGGCGGCGATCAGGAGATGACCCGCGCCGTGCGCGAAGCCATCGACCAGCTGACCAAGGACATTGCGCTGGAAGCGGACATCGACCCTGCCCGTATTCTTGAGGCCGTGTTCGTCTGTAACCCCGTCATGCACCACTTGCTGATCGGCCTCGATCCGGTGGAACTGGGTCAGGCACCGTTCGCGCTGGCGACCTCGGACGCGATGTCGCTGACCTCGACCGAGCTGGGCCTCGGCGCGATGAACGCTGCCGCACAGATCTATATCCTGCCGTGTATCGCGGGTCACGTCGGTGCCGACTGCGCTGCCGTTGCCCTGTCCGAAGAGCCGGGTAAGTCCGAAGACCTCGTGCTGATCGTGGACGTGGGCACCAACGCCGAACTGCTGCTGGGCAACAAGACCCGCGTTCTCGCGTGTTCCTCGCCCACGGGTCCGGCGTTCGAAGGCGCGCAGATTTCCAGCGGCCAACGTGCCGCTCCCGGCGCGATCGAACGGATCGAGATCGACCCCGTCACCAAAGAGCCCCGCTTCCGCGTGATCGGCTCTGACCTGTGGTCGGACGACGAAGGCTTTGCCGAGGCGACCAAAGGCACCGGCATTTCAGGCATTTGCGGCTCGGGCATTATCGAAGCCGTCGCGGAAATGCGTATGGCAGGCATCCTCGACGCATCGGGCCTCATCGGCTCGGCCGAGATGACGGGCACTCCGCGTTGCGAAGCCAGGGGCCGCACCCACGAGTACGTCATCTATGACGGCATTGCGAACGGCGGGCCGCGCATCACTGTGACCCAAGGCGACATCCGCGCAATCCAGCTTGCGAAATCGGCCCTCTACGCAGGCGCGCGCCTGCTGATGGACGAGATGAACGTCGAAACCGTGGACCGCGTGGTTCTGGCCGGCGCGTTCGGCGCGCACATCAGCGCCAAGCACGCCATGGTCCTCGGGATGATCCCCGACGTGCCGCTGGAAAAGGTCCAGTCCGCAGGCAACGCCGCAGGCACCGGCGCGCGTATCGCGCTGTCGAACATTGGCGCGCGGTCGGACATCGAACAGATCGTCCACCAGATCACCAAGGTCGAAACCGCGATCGAGCCGAAGTTCCAGGAGCACTTCGTCAACGCGAACGCGATCCCGCACGCCACGGACACGTTCCCGAACCTGTCGGGTATCGTGACGCTGCCGGTGGTGGACTATAATCAGAAGAACCAAGGCGACGGCGGCGGCGGTCGCAGACGTCGCCGCGGCTAAAATCCCGAAATTCGGATCAAAGGGGCGCTCTCGGGCGCCTCTTTTTGCATTCCGACCGCCCGATTTTCCACCGGATCAGTCCGGATTTCGAAAAAATCAGGCCGGATCATCATTTTTCTGAAAAAATTTCACGGCGGTTACAGCGCGGTTTTCCCACCCCTTAAAGCCAAAATCCCTACGCACATACGCACCGCTTCGGGAATAGTTGCAGCTTAATTCCTCACGTTATCGTTTGGATTTCGTGAAGAAATTCACAGATCCAACCGAGATCGACCCCCGTAAACCTCAGCACTACCAACGCAAACCCATGAGGTTACGAAATGAATAAATTTGCTACTATTGCCGCCCTTTCGATCGCTACTCTGACTGCTCCGGTTGCTGCCCTCGCTGATAACCCGATGGTTGGCGGCGCTGCGATGTACGAAGACAAGAACATTGTTGAAAACGCACTCAACTCCGAAGATCACACCACGCTCGTCGCTGCAGTTCAGGCCGCCGGTCTGGCCGAAACGCTGATGGGTGAAGGCCCGTTCACCGTATTCGCTCCGACCAACGCTGCATTCGACCGCCTGCCGGAAGGCACCGTTGAATCGCTCCTGATGCCGGAAAACAAGGACATGCTGGTCCAAGTTCTGACCTGCCACGTTGTTGACAAGGCAGTCATGTCGGACGCCCTGCGCGGTATGATCGCCGATGACGGCGGCATGCACGAAGTCCCGACCCTCGGCGGCTGTGTCCTCGACGCTGCTTATGACGACGGCGTTGTGACCCTGACCGACGAAAACGGCACCATGGCCACCATCACCATCGCTGACGTGAAGCAGTCGAACGGCGTCATCCACGTCATCGACAACGTCATGACCCCCGTAATGTAATCTCCCAGAGATACAAACGGAAAGGGCCGCCCCATCGGGCGGCCCTTTTTGCGTTCTTTGATGGAAAATCAGAGGCCGTTGCCACGCAGGAAGCCGACCAGCGCAGCGGTCGAGCCGTCCTTGCCCGCCGCATCTTCCTTGCCCTCGACGACCGGCTGAAGCGCGGTTGCGAGCTCTTTGCCCAGCTCGACGCCCCACTGGTCGTAGGAGTTGATGCCCAGAACCACGCCCTCAACGAACACGCGGTGTTCATAGAGCGCGATGATCTGACCGAGCATGAGCGGCGTCAGCTGCGGGTAGGCCAGCGTGGTCGACGGGCGGTTGCCGACGAACACACGGTGCTTGGCCTGACGTTCCAGCTCTGCGCCTTCGAACTTGTCAGCGACCTTACCGCGCGCTTCGTCCAGCGAACGACCCTTCATCAGCGCTTCGGACTGCGCGAGGCAGTTCGCGACGAGCAGCTGGTGCTGGTAGTGCAGTTCCGGCTCGTGGCCCTTGGCGGCAACGAGGAATTCGCACGGGATCACGCGGGTGCCTTGATGGATCAGCTGGTAGAAGGCGTGCTGACCGTTGGTGCCGGGTTCACCCCAGACAACCGGACCGCTGTTGAACGCGAGGTCTTCGCCGTCCATGCTGACGCCCTTGCCGTTCGACTCCATCTCGAGCTGCTGGAGGTATGCCGGCAGGCGCGCGAGGTTGTTGTCGTAGGGCAGCACGGCGCGGGTCGCGTGACCGCAGACCTGATTGTGCCACAGACCGACCAGAGCCAGCATCGCGGGGACGTTCTGCGACCACTCGGTGGAGCAGAAATGCTTGTCCATTTCCTGACCGCCGCGCAGGAACTCGCGGAAGTTCTGCGGACCGACGGCGATCATCAGCGACAGACCGATCGGACCCCACATGGAGTAGCGGCCACCGACCCAGTCCTCGAAACCAAAGACCCGGTTGGCGGGGATGCCGAAGGCGGCGGTCTTGTCCATCGCGGTCGACAGCGCGGCAAACTGGGCCGACGCGTCGGTGACCTGCTCGCTCATCCACTCTTTGGCGGTGCGGGCGTTGGTCATCGTTTCGATGGTGGTGAAGGTCTTCGACGCGACGATCACGAGGGTCGTTGCTGGATCGCACTTTTCCATCGTCTGGAAGATGTCGGCGGGATCGACGTTCGATACGAAGTGGCAGCGCGGGCCGTCAGCGTAAGGCGCCAGCGCGAGGTAACCCATCGCCGGACCGAGGTCGGAGCCGCCGATGCCGATGTTGATCACGTCGGTGATCTTGCCGCCCTGACCTTCGAAGATGCCGTCGCGGACTTCGGTCGCGAACTTCTCCATGCGGGCCAGCGTTTCGAGCACGCCCGGCATCACGTCTTCGCCGTCAACGACGACAGGCTTACCGTCGATGTTGCGCAGCGCGGTATGGAGCACGGCGCGGCCTTCGGTTTCGTTGATCTTCTCGCCCGAGAACATCGCGTCGCGCTTGGCGGCAACGCCGGTCTGTTCGAGCAGGTCGATCAGCAGCGCGCGGCCTTCGCCGTCGATGTTGGTCTTGGAGTAATCGAACAGCAACTCGCCTGCCGAAGCCGAGAAATCCTTGGCACGGCCTGCGTCCAGCATGGTTTCGATCCGGCGATCCGCAACGGTCGCCTGATGCGCTTTCAGTGCGTCAAAAATGGTCATTTATCTGCCCAATGAACGGTTGTCCCCTGGAGGATCGAGGCCACGGGTGCCTCTTGCGGGGAAAGGTGACGGGCTTTCTCCAGCGCCTCGCGCTTTTCCTGCCCGATGATGAGGATGTGACGGCGCATCGCGTTGTTCAGCACGTGAGCCGAGAGGGTAATACGCGGTTCCGGCGCACCGGGAGCACGCATCGGATAAAGGGTGTCGGTGCCGGTCAGCGCGTCATTCAGACGGTCGGCACCGGGGAAGATCGAAGCGGTGTGCATGTCGGCACCCATGCCCAGAAGGCAAACGGAGAGCGGCAGGTTCGCTTCGATCGGGCCAGCGACTTCGGGCAGCTTTTCTTCGGCGGTGCCACCTTCGGCGAACAGCGGAAGGTGGGTCGCGGCAGCGGCGCGGTCGGTCAGCAGGCGCTCTTTGATGAGGCGGGTGTTTGAGCGGTCCGAGGTTTCGGGAACCCAACGTTCGTCGGTCAGCATGACCTTCACACGCGACCAGTCCAGTTCGGCGGCGCAGAGCGAGTCGAACATCGGACCGGGGGTGGTGCCACCCGGAACGGCGAGCGTGGCGAAGTCTTCCGATTGCAGGCTTTCGCGAAGCTGGCCCGCGATCTTGTTCGCGAGCTGGATCATCAGCATGTCGACGTCTGCGTATTCGATTAGTTCCATAGTCTTTTCCTGCGTTTAGGAGCAGAGAGGCGGGGAAGTCCCCGCCTGCTTTGTTTTCTTAGCCTTTGATGTCACGCCAACGACGACCGTCGCGATGCATAAGCATCAGCGCATCGTCCGGCCCAGCCGAACCTTGGTCGTAGAGCTTCGGCACGTCGTTGCGGGCTTCCCAGCCGTTGATGATCGGATCGGTCCAAGCCCAAGCAGCCTCGACCTCGTCACCGCGCATGAACAGCGTCTGGTTGCCACGGATCACGTCCATGATCAGGCGCTCGTAAGCATCCGGCGCCTCGTCGGCCTCAAGCTGGAGAGCTTCCGAGAAGGTCATGTCGAGCGGAACGTCGATCAGGCGCATACCGCCCGGACCCGGTTCCTTGATCGTGACCTGAAGGTCGATGCCTTCGTTCGGTTGCAGACGGATCGCGAGGATGTTGCGGTGACGGGCCTCGTCGCCTTCGAAGATCGAGTGGCCGAGGTCCTTGAACACAACGGCGATTTCCGACGCGCGCGACTTCAGCTTCTTGCCGGTGCGCATGTAGAACGGCACGCCGGCCCAACGCCAGTTGTCGATGCCGACCTTCATGGCGACAAAACTTTCGGTGAAGGATCGCGGGTTTTCCGCGTCTTCGCGATAGGACGGCTCGTCGCCGTCCTTGTCGTACTGGCCGCGCACGATATGGTGGTGATCGACCGGCTGGAGGGCACGGATGACCTTTAGCTTTTCGGTGCGCACCTCGTCGGCCTCGAACTTGTTCGGCGGCTCCATCGCGATGAGGCAAAGGAGCTGCATCAGGTGGTTCTGGACCATGTCGCGCATCGCGCCCGCTTTGTCATAGTAGGACCCGCGACCGCCCACGCCGACGGTTTCGGCAACGGTAATCTGGATGTGGTCGACGTAGTGGTTGTTCCACAGCGGCTCGAACAGAACGTTGCCGAAGCGGATCGCCATTAGGTTCTGGACGGTCTCTTTGCCCAGATAGTGGTCGATGCGGTAAATCTGCGATTCCTGGAAGTGCTCTGCCAGCGACTGGTTCAGTGCGCGGGCACTTTCGAGGTCACGGCCGAACGGCTTTTCGACCACGATGCGCGACTCGGCGTCGGCGATGTGGTGCAGGTGCAGACGCTCTGCCAAATCACCGAAGAGGCTCGGCGCGACCGAGAAATAGAAGGCTTTGACGACGCCGTCGCGGACCTTGCCGGCCAAATCGGACCAACCGCCCTCGCCTTTCGCGTCGATCGACACGTAGTCGAGGCGCGCAGCGAACTTGTCGATCGCTTCGGCTTCTTTCGATTCCGCGCCGCCGAACTCGGCAATCGCGTCACGGACCAACTGGCGGAAGCCGTCGGCATCCATGTCCGAACGTGCGGCACCGATGATGCGCGAATCCTCGGTCATCTGACCGGAGAGGAAACGGCGGAACAAGCCGGGGAGGATCTTGCGGCGGGCAAGGTCGCCTGTGCCGCCAAAAATAACGAGGTCGAAAGCATCGACCGGAATGACTCGCGAAACCATAGAAGTTCTCCGCTGTTGGTCATATGCGCTCGTTAGCGCTAACGACTGTTACCTATTATGACAGCAGGAGAAAGTCTAGCGCAGCAGCCGGATTATTAAAGCGAATTTGAATATCAGGCTTCCAGCTCGGCATCCCAATAGAGGTAGTCCATCCACGTATGGTGAACGTGGCTTGGCTGAAATTTACGCCCCACCTGCCGAAGTTGCTCTGCGGTAGGCTGACGGGGTGGTTTGCGCAAATTCAGACCCGACTGGCGCAGGCTTTTCGACCCTTTGCGCAGATTGCACGGAGAACAGGCAGCCACCACGTTTTCCCAGCTCGTAATGCCGCCGCGGGCACGGGGTACGACGTGATCGAAGGTCAGATCGCCCCGCGATCCGCAATACTGGCAGCAGAAACCGTCCCTCAGAAAAAGATTAAAGCGCGTGAAGGCCACGCGCTTTTGAGGAGCTACATAATCTTTGAGGACGACAACCGAGGGTATGAGGAACTCGGTCGAGGGACTGTGGACCATCTCGTCGTAGGTGGCGACGACATCCACACGGTCCAGCCAGACGGCTTTCACGGCTTCCTGCCAAGGCCAGATCGACAGCGGATAATACGAAAGCGGCCTGAAATCCGCGTTCAGAACCAGCGCAGGGTGACTTCGCCCCGAGCCTTCTCTGACAAAGTTTGTCCTGAAATCACCGTCCATGGGACCAAATCTCCCCTGCCCTGACTGCTAGATAGCACCAGAGCGGGAGCACCCGCTCCGACCATAACTCGACTATATATCTCGTGGACACTGTGACAAGTGGTACAAGATGCAGAGCCGCGCTGACTGAACGGATAAAACGGTAACGTGACGCCTATATGACGTCACGCTGTATAGAGTGCTGAAAAACGTGGCAGCTTAGTAGCCGAGGCGCTCGCGCATGAAGGCCAGCGCCACCTGAAGACCGTCCGGCGCGATGCCGTGGGCGGTGCCCTTCATGATGTGGGCGTAAACCTCTTTCCAACCGGCCTTTTGCAGCGCTTCGGCGGCTTCGGGCAGCGATTGGGGCGGGACGACATCGTCCATGTCGCCGTGAACCAGCAGGACCGGCGGCTTGCACTGGACCTCGTCCTCCAGCAGTTCCGGCTCAAGCAGACGGCCCGAAAACGCGACGATGCCTGCCACAGCGTCCTCGCGGCGCGGGGCGACATGCAGCGACATCATGGTGCCTTGGCTGAAACCGAACAGCATGACCTGCTCGGGCAGCAGATCGTAGTCGACCATGATGCCATCAAGGAAAGCATTCAGATCGCCAGCGGCGCGATAGAGACCCTCGCGCGATTCCTCTTCGCTCGATCCGTCGATCCACGGGATCGGGAACCACTGGAAACCGAAGGGCGCGCCGTTGCAGTTCTCGGGGGCATCGGGTGCGATGAACATGGTGTCGGGCATGTGCTCTGCCAGCGGATCGGCAAGGCCTAGGAGGTCGGCACCGTTGGCGCCGTAGCCGTGCAGGAACACCACTGCGGAGCGGAGTTCGCCCGAAAGCGGATCGCGTTTGTCTGCCTGAAGTGCGCGTGTCATCGGATACCTTCTCTCTCTTTTGCCACAGCGTAGTAGGCCCACAGAAGCCGCGCTGCAACGGATCTCCACGGTGCCCAAGCGTCGCCCATGGTGCGGAACGCCTTTTCCTTGGGCCGTTCGTCATGTTCGAACAGAATACGGGCAGCTTCCTGAAGCGCCAGATCGCCCGCAGGCAGCACGTCCGCGTGGCCGAGCGCGAACATCGCGTAAATCTCTGCCGTCCAGATACCGATACCAGGCACGGCTACGAGCGTTTTCACCACGTCATCGGTCGGCATTTCGCGCAGCGCGATGTAGTCGATGTCCGCCTCGGCCAAGGCGCGGGCATAGCGGGCCTTCTGCCGCGACAGCCCAAGTGCGCGGAGGTCTTCGTCGCTGGTCTGGAGGATCAACGCGGGCGAGGTCATCCCCGCCACTTCGAGCTTGTTCCAGATCGCGGTGGCCGACGCCACGCTGACCTGCTGACTTACGATCGCGGACAGCAAACGGTCGAACCCGTCGGGCCGAAGGCGCAGCGGCAGCGGGCCCGTCTGTTCGTAGGCGTAGGCAAAGCGCGGCTCGGACTTTGCCAGCCATTCGACGCCTTCGAGGACGCAGTTATCGCTCTCGATCAGCCTCATAGGTCAAGCAGCCAATCGAGCACATCCTGCACCCGCTCGCGGCACTGCGTCACGGGCGCTTTGGGGCGGCTCTGCATCAGAACGGGCATGTGGAGTTCGCGCGCAGCCAGCAGTTTGCCGTCAGTCGCCCCGCCGGAGTTCTTGGCGATCAGCCAGTCGATACCGAGCGATTTGAACAGTTCCACCTCTTCGGCCTGCGCAAACGGCGGGCGACCGGTGATGAACTTGATGGTGTCGGTGTCTTCCTGCGGATCAACGGTGCGCACGTAAAGCTCGCGGTTCGGCAGATCGAGCTCTTCTGCGGCCTTACGGCCCACAGCGGCAAACACCTTTGCGCCTTCGGGAATGTGCTTTCCCGCCTCGGCCAGATCGCCAACGAACCACCATTCGTCGTCGGGCTCGGGCTCCCACATCGGGCGTTCGAGCTGCATGTAGGGAACGCCCTTTTCCTCGCAAATACGGGCAGTGCGGCGCGTGATGCTGACGGCAAACGGATGCGTGGCGTCGACAACCGCGCTGATTTTGTTGTCGTCGAGGAAAGCGCGAAACGCCATCGCGCCGCCAAAGCCGCCCACCCGCGTGGGAATGCCGAGTTTCGCGGGTTCGGACGTTTCACCAGCGAGCGAGGCCATCGCCTCAAGCCCGTAGTCGTTCAGCAGCCACGACAGTTTTCTGGCCTCGGTCGTTCCGGCCAATAGCAGGATCATGGATTGCTCCGCGCTAGGATATTTCCCGCGCGGTCTATCACGACGATATCCACGGCGGTAGGCGCATCGCCGAGCATTTGCGCAGCCTGCTTCCGCGCCTTGTCCGCGATGGTCTGCGCCAGCGGAGCGCCCGCGATCTGGTAGGCTTCGAGCGTGGTGTTGGCGGTCCGCAGGCGGTCGTCGCCCATCCAGTCGGCAAGCATATCGAAATCGACCTGCGAACGGCCCGAGTGCAGATCGACCGCACCCTGCGCCAGCTTTGCCAGCTTTCCGATACCTCCGCCGATAGTCAGGCGCGGCACATCGTATTTCCTGAGGTACTTCAGCATCCCGCCCGCAAAATCGCCCATATCGAGCATCGCGAAATCGGGCAGATCATAGAGCCCCTGAACCACCGTCTCGGAGGTCGCGCCCGTGCACCCCGCCACATGCGGAATGCCGTTCGCCACGGCCACATCAACCCCGCGATGGATCGACGCAATCCATGCGGCGCAAGAGAACGGCCTCACCACACCCGTCGTCCCGAGGATCGAAATCCCGCCGACAATCCCGAGGCGCGGGTTCCATGTTTTCTTGGCCAGTTCTTCGCCCTTCGGCACGGAAACGGTGATCTGGATGTCGGGCGACTGCCCGTACTCGCTGGCCATCTCGGCGACAATTTCATCCATCATGGCGCGGGGCACGGGATTGATCGCAGGCTCGCCGACGCCGATGGGCAGACCCGCCTTGGTCACGGTGCCGACGCCCTGCCCGCCTTTGAACTGAACGCCGCCCGAGGACGCCTCGACCCGCGCGATGATCAACGCGCCGTGGGTCACGTCGGGGTCGTCGCCCGCGTCCTTGATGATGCCCGCTTCGGCCCAGCCGTCACCTGCCTCGGTGTGGGCCAGTTCGAACACCGGCGTCTCTCCGCGCGGCAGTGTAATCCCGACGCTGGACGGCCATTCACCGCCCCACAAACGCATCAACGCCGCCTTTGTGGCGGCGGTTGCACAAGCGCCCGTGGTCCAGCCACGGCGCAACGGTCCATCGGGTTTGCGCGTCATGAGGCGGACTATATGCATTGTGCGAGCCGCCGCCAATCCGGCGAATTGCGTCGTTTGTCGACTTTTCCAAACCGATCTGTCGGGGCATAAGCACCGCATGGATGAATCGCTCAAACTTCCCGGCCACGACTGGCCCGAAATGAAACCCGGTTGGGTATGGCTTTGCGGCGCTGGTCCGGGTGATCCGGGTCTGCTGACGCTCCATGCCGTCAACGCGCTGCGTCAGGCAGACGTGGTGATCTATGACGCGCTGGTTGATGAGGCGATCCTGAGCTGGGCTCCGCAGGCCGAGCACGTCTACGCAGGCAAGCGCGGCGGCAAGCCGTCGGCCAAGCAGCGCGACATCTCCCTGCGCCTCGTGGACCTCGCCAAAGAGGGCAAACGCGTTCTCCGCCTCAAGGGCGGCGACCCGTTCGTTTTCGGTCGCGGCGGTGAGGAAGCCCAGACGCTCGTCCAGCACGGCGTTCCTGTCCGCATCATCCCCGGCATTTCCGCAGGCATCGGCGGCCTGGCCTACGCTGGCGTACCCGTTACCCACCGCGATGTGAACCAGTCGGTCACGTTTGTCACGGGTCACGACCAGTCGGGCAACACGCCGCAATCGCTCGATTGGGAAGCGATCAGCAAGGGCTCGCAGGTCCTCGTGATCTACATGGGCATGAAGCACATCGCCCAGATCACCGAGTCGCTGCGCAATGCGGGCCGCCCCGCAAGCGAACCCGTTGCCGTGGTGACGAACGCCACGACCAAGAACCAACAGGTGTTGGAGACGACGCTCGGCACCATCGAGGCCGACATCGCCGCCGCCGGACTAGAGCCGCCCGCGATCATCTGCGTCGGCCGTTCGGTGCTGATGCGTCAGGTGCTCGATTGGCAAGGCATGGCCAACGGTGAAGCGCCGCGCAACCTCGATCCGCTGGGCCGCGGCAAGCCTGCCGAAAGCGCATGAGCGCTGGGCTGATCCTCGCGGCTCCGGCCTCCGGTTCGGGCAAAACCACGATTACACTCGGCATCCTGCGGGCCTTGGCGCGCATGGGTATCCCCGTGCGCAGCGGCAAGTCCGGCCCCGACTATATCGACCCGCGTTTCCATGAGGCCGCCACGGGCCAGCCGTGCCTGAACCTCGACGCTTGGGCGATGACGCCGGAGCGGATCAAGGGCATCGCGTGGGGCGACGATCTGATGCTGATCGAGGGCGCGATGGGCCTGTTCGACGGCGCGCCGCCTGATGGACGCGGCGCAACCGCCGACCTCGCCCGTCACCTCGGTCTGCCCGTCGTTCTGATCGTCGATGCGGCGAGCATGGCGGGGTCGATTGCTCCGCTCGTCGCTGGCTTCGCGGGCTTTGCGCCCGACGTCCGCATCGGCGGAGTGATCCTGAACAAGGTCGGCAGTCCGCGCCACGAAACGATGCTCCGCCACGCGCTCGAGCCGATGGGCATTCCCGTCCTCGGCGCCGTGATGCGGCAAACGGGGATCGTGACCCCTTCGCGCCATCTGGGTTTGGTCCAAGCCGAAGAGCGCACCGATCTGGAAGCGTTCCTCGACCTCGCCGCCGATCATGTCGCTGGGTCGGTTGATGTGGATGCCCTGACCGCGCTGGCCGAGCCGCTCCCCCAAGCGCGCCGTACACCTATTCAGCCACCCGCCCAGAGCATCGCCGTCGCCCGCGACCGCGCATTCGCGTTCAGCTATCCGCACCTCTTGCAGGATTGGCAGAGCGCGGGCGCCGAGGTGCGTCTGTTCTCTCCGCTCGCCAATGACCCGATCCCCGAGGCGGACCTGATTTACCTTCCGGGCGGTTATCCCGAGCTTTATGCTGGCCAGCTGACGGGTTTCATTGCAAGCCTTAAGAGTGCCGCTGAAACCACTGATATATATGGTGAATGCGGCGGATACATGGTGCTGGGCGATGGCCTCACCGATGCCGAGGGAACACGTCACGAGATGGCGGGCCTTCTGCGGCTGGAGACCTCGTTTGCCAAGCGCAAGCTCCACCTCGGCTACCGCGGTGTCCACGCAGAGCGCGGCCCGTTCACCGGCCACTGGGCCGCGCACGAATTCCACTACGCTACGACGCTGAAGGCCGAGGGCGAGCCGCTCTTTACCGCCAAGGATGCAGAGGGCAACGCGCAGCCACCTATGGGATTGCGACAAGGTCGCGCATACGGTTCCTTCGCGCACCTGATTGATCCGCGTTCATAAAGGCTTAAGAAGGTCGGGCCATATTTCGAGGTAACGATGACCGACTCTGTTTTGACGAACGACGCCCGCGCCAAACGCAACGTGACCGTACTGGTCATCGCCCAAGCGCTGCTGGGCGCCCAGATGCCGATGATTTTCGCGATCGGCGGTCTGGCAGGTAAGCAGCTTGCCTCAAATGCGTGCTTCGCGACGCTCCCGATTTCGATGATCGTTTTCGGGTCCATGACCACCGCGCCGTGGCTGTCGCCGTTCATGCAGAAATACGGTCGCCAGTCAGGATTTATGCTGGGCGCGACGGCGGGCATGATCGGCGCGATGATCTCGGCGGCGGGTCTTTACCTCGGTAATTTCGCGATCTTCCTGATCGGGTCGTACCTCACGGGTATCTACCAGTCCTCGCAGGGTTTCTTCCGCTTTGCAGCGACGGACACCGCGTCGGACGACTTCAAACCCAAGGCGATTTCCTACGTTATGGCGGGGGGCCTCGTGTCCGCCATCGTTGGGCCGCAGCTCAATAACTTCGCCAGCGGCACGATGAGCTACATCCCGTTCCTCACCAGCTACCTGATTATCATCGGGATTAACCTGTTCGGTCTCTTCCTGTTCCTCGGTCTCGACCTGCCCAAAGGCAGCCGCCGCGCGCCCGAAAGCGTTGCCGCCCTGCCCGCGCCGCGCTCCCGCAAGGAAATGTTACGCGACCAGTCGATCGTCGTCGCGATCATCGTCGGCATGGTCAGCTACGCGCTGATGAACCTCGTTATGACGTCCACGCCGCTCGCGGTCGTCGGCTGCGGCTACGGGACCGAGCAGGCGAACAACATCGTGACGGCCCACGTCCTCGCTATGTTCGTCCCGTCGTTCTTTACCGGCCACCTGATCGCCCGTTTCGGAGTAATCCGCATCATGAGCATCGGTCTGGTCATCCTCGCAGCCGCAGGCTTTGCCGCGCTGGCAGGCGTGCAATTGGCGGACGAGGCTGCGGCGCCGTCGCTCTTCAGCTTCTATGCGGGGCTGATCCTGCTGGGCGTGGGCTGGAACTTCGGCTTTATCGGCGCGACCACGCTGCTCGCGAAATCGCACGCCCCGCAGGAACGCGGCATCATTCAGGGCCTCAATGACCTCCTTGTATTCGGCGGAGTGACTGTGGCGTCAGTCGCATCGGGCGGTCTGATGAACTGTTCGGGCGGCGCGGCGATTGACGGCTGGACCGCCGTCAACCTCGCGATGGTGCCGTTTCTGACGCTCGCCGGCGGCGCGCTGATCTGGCTGGCGTTCAAGCCGAAGGGCTAATTACCAGCGGCCCGCAGCAGCCTTGAGCATGAGGCTGCCCTTGCGCCGGAACTCCGACGTATCGAGCCGACCTTCAGGCACTGCCTGCGGGTCGGCGATCGCCTTTTTCAGCAGCGCACGCGCACGCCATCCGGCACGCAGCGCGGGGGTCGCCGCACCGAAATCGGTTGACTGCTGCTTGTCCAGCATCCGCAAACCGTAGTCCGCAATATTCTTCACCTCGGCCAGCGTGCCGTGGGCGAAGGGCTTGCGGCCTGCCGCCTCAACCGCCGGCACGGCCATGAACCAGTTGGCGATGCCGCTAGCGATGGCCGCCTCGCGGATGTCTGCTTCCTGATCCTCGGAGGCTCCCAGAGCCAGCGCGGCAAGCACCATCAGGCTGCCCGCACTGCGGTCGATGTGGCCGATCACGTCTTCTTCGGAGGTGAACAGATCGCCGTTCAGGTCCCAGTACCGCGCGGTGATCATGGTCGAGAAAACCGACACCGGCAGCTGGGCCGACTGGATGACCGAGGCGAGCGGGCCGGCGACTTCGTGCGCGCGGGGCTCTGCGCCCTCGGCCGCTTCACCGACAATATCCTGCCACCACTGAAGCCGCATCTGCGCGATCATCGGCTCCTTGGTGATCCACGGTGCCTTCGCGATTTCGAGGTTGAAGGCGTAGAGCGGGAATAGCCGCTCGCGCGCCTCGGGCGGTGCGGACATCGCAGCGAGAAAGCGGTCCGGATCGCCCTTTTCAACCAGTTCGGCGCAAGCGGTCAGCGTCATACGGCCACGGCTCCGTCGCGGAAGAGCTTCCAGTTCACCGCGTCGAGCAGCGCCTCGAAGGACGCGTCGATGATGTTCTGCTTCACGCCGACGGTGGACCAACGGCGGCCCGTCGAGTCCTCGAAATCAATGATGACGCGGGTCACAGCTTCGACGCCGCCGTTGGTGATACGCACCTTGAAGTCGACGAGCTCCATGTCCTCGATGATCGCCTGATAGGGACCGAGGTCCTTGGCCAGCGCGTTCGACAGAGCGTTCACGGGGCCTGCGTCCTCTTCGCGGTCGGCCTGATCGTTCTCGTAGAAGCTGGTGACTTTCTGGGTGCCAATCCAGACGGAAACCACGGCTTCTGACACGGTCACGACCTCGCCTTTCGCATTGCGGCGGCGTTCGGAGATCACGCGGTAGCGGTCCACGTCAAAGAACGGACGCGGCTCGAACAGCATCTCGCGGGCCAGCAGTTCGAACGACGCCTGCGCGGTGTCGTAGGAATAGCCGAGCGCCTCGCGTTCCTTGATTTCGTCCAGAAGACGCGGCAGCGCGGGATCTTTGGGATCGACGTCGAAGCCAGCGTCGGCCAGACGGCGGCGCAGGTTCGACTGGCCTGCCTGATTGGACATCGGGATGATGCGGCTGTTGCCGACGAGGTTCGGCTCGATATGCTCGTAAGTGCTCGGGTCCTTGAGGATTGCCGACGCGTGCAGACCCGCCTTGTGCGCGAAGGCCGAGGCGCCGACATAGGGCGCCTGTTTCGCCGGAACGCGGTTCAGAATGTCGTCCAGAAGGCGCGACACCTTGCGGATACCGGCGAGCGCCTCTTCGGTGATGCCCGTCTCATAGGCCGACTTGTACGGCTCTTTGAGCAGCAACGTCGGGATGATCGTGGTGAGGTTGGCGTTGCCGCACCGCTCGCCCAGACCGTTCAGCGTGCCTTGGATCTGGCGCGCGCCTGCATCGACAGCGGCCAGCGAATTGGCGACCGCGTGGCCGGTGTCATCGTGGGTATGGATGCCAAGGTGATCGCCAGGGATGCCCGCCTCGATCACCTTGCCGACGATCTCGCGCACCTCGTGGGGCAGCGTGCCGCCGTTGGTGTCGCAGAGCACGATCCAGCGCGCACCGGAGTCGTAGGCCGCTTTGATCGCCTCAATGGCGTAGGGTGCGTTGGCCTTGTAACCGTCAAAGAAATGCTCCGCGTCAAACAGCGCCTCGCGGCCCGATTTGACGACATGCGCGACGGATGCGCGGATGTTCTCGGTGTTTTCTTCGAGCGTGATGCCGAGCGCGGTGCTCACGTGGAAATCGTGGGTCTTGCCGACCAGACAGACGGCGGGCGTGTTCGCGTTCATTACGGCGGCCAGAACGTCGTCATTTTCAGCCGAGCGCCCTGCCCGTTTGGTCATGCCAAAGGCGGCGAGCGTGGCCGTGTTCAGGTCCGGCACAGCGTTGAAGAAATCGCTGTCGGTCGGGTTCGCACCGGGCCAGCCGCCTTCGATGTAATCAACGCCCAGCTTGTCCAGCGCGGTCGCGATCTTCTGCTTTTCCGCGGTCGAGAATTGCACGCCTTGGGTCTGCTGACCGTCACGCAGCGTGGTGTCGTAGAGATACAGCTTTTCCTTGGACATCAGAGGCCCTCCAACTTGGCGGCGTCAAATCCGGCACCGGGTAACAGTTCAACGCCTGCCTTGGACATGCGGACCTCGACGCCCGCGTCCATCAGCGCTTTCTTCAACGCGTCGACCGCGCTGAAGTCCTTCGTTTCCATCGCCGCGGCACGGACAGCGGCGAGTTTGTCGGCATAGGCGGTCAGATCGACGCCCGCTGCCCATTCGCCCAGTTCGTCTGTCAGGAAACCCATGAACCGCGCGGAGGCTTTAAACGTGGCCGCGTCGCCTTTGGCCAGAACGTACAGGCGCGCGATGGCACCGGCGGTGTTCAGGTCATCGGCCAGCGTGTCGACCAGTTCGGCGTCGACCTCGCCCACGTCCACATCGGCGGTCAGGTTACGCCAGTTGCGCAGCGTCTGCTCCGCCTCGGCGCGCTTCTTGTCGGTCCAGTCCATCGGCTTGCCGTAGTGAGTGCCGAGCATCACCAGACGCACGACCTCTCCGGGGATGCCCTGATCCAGCAGGTCGCGGACGGTGAAGAAGTTGCCCAGCGACTTGGACATCTTCTTGCCCTCGACCTGAAGCATCTCGTTGTGCAGCCAGTAGTTGGCAAAGCCGCCCTCGGGGTGGGCGCAGCAGCTTTGGGCGATCTCGTTTTCGTGGTGCGGGAACTGGAGGTCGTTGCCGCCGCCGTGGATGTCGAAGGACGCGCCGAGCAGCTCATAGGACATGGCGGAGCATTCGATGTGCCACCCCGGACGGCCATAGCCCCACGGGCTGTCCCAACCGGGGGTGTCGGCATCGGACGGCTTCCAGAGGACGAAGTCCATCGGGTCCTCCTTGAACGGAGCGACCTCGACCCGCGCACCCGCGATCATATCATCGACCGAGCGGCCAGACAGCGCGCCGTAGTTTTCGTATGAGCGGACGCGGAACAGGACGTGGCCCTCTTTTTCGTAAGCGTGGCCCTTGGCGATCAGATCCTCGATCATGGTGATCATCGCACCAATCCACTCGGTCGCGCGGGGTTCCTGATCGGGGCGCATCGCGCCGAGGCTGTCCATATCGTCGTGATACCAGCCGATCGTCTCGTCGGTGATGTCGCGGATCGGGCGGCCCGTGGCGGCAGCGCGGGCGTTGATCTTGTCATCGACGTCCGTGAAGTTCCGCACGTAAGTCACGGATTTTTCGCCATAAACGTGGCGCAGCAGGCGATAGAGAATATCGAACACCAGAACGGGACGCGCGTTGCCAAGGTGGGCGCGGTCGTAGACCGTCGGGCCACAGACGTACATGCGCACATTCTGCGGGTCGATCGGTACGAAGTCCTCTTTCTTGCGGGACTTGGTATTGTGGAGTCGGATCGTCGTCATACGGCCTCTCTCGCGCACGGTTTTCGCCTGCGGGCTTTAGCAACTATCCTGTTCGGTGGAAACGTGAAAGAGCGGCCCGCGTGACTTTGTCAGCAGGTAATAATGCAGCAAATGATGATTGCGTTGCTCTTCATGTGCAAAGGGTTAGCACCCGTCTGCGGTCTGGTCCAGCATTTCTTGCAGCTTGCGAATGGTGTTGAGGTTACGAGCCGTGGTGTCGGTGCCCGTGGTGACCTTGTGCATCTTTTCGACCAGTTTGGAGCGGCCGATACCGTCGGGGGCATGGAGCCAGACAATCTGCCCAGATGCCGTGAGCGTTTCGCTTTCCGCCTTAAACTGAGCGAGCGCGTCCTGGTCGACGGTCGGCCTAGAGAAGCAGAAGAAGCCGTGGACGTGCTTGCCCTGTTCGGGGTCGAAGGGGCAGCTATTGGCCAGCGCGTCAAAGGTCTCGCGGTCATAAACGAGCGTCGGGATATCGAGGCCGAATGCGGACTTCATCGCCGATTGCAGAGCCGCAGCGTCTGCCTCTTCCGCTGCGAATGTCATGTTGCCAGACGCGATATATGTCTTTGCGTTCTGCCAGCCCAAGGTTGCCGCAAGCGCCTTCAGTTCCGCCATCGGCACCTTGTTGTTGCCGCCGACGTTGATGCCGCGCAGTAGCGCCACGTATGCCTGCATATCCGCCCCCTCTGGTTGCGGGCAGCGTGGCAAACGGCTTCTTAAAACGCAACAGGCCGCGCAAAAGCGCGGCCTGCCATCCAGTCTGAGGACCGGATTAGAAGTTGAAGCTGGCGCGAACAGCAACCGACGTCATGTCGATATCGTCGCCCGAACCTGCGTAGTCTTCGTATTCGTGCTTGAGGACTTCTGCACCAACGGTCCAGCTGTCGTTCCAAGCGTAGTCGGTACCGATACCGTAGACGTAACCGTCATCTTCGTACTCGGTGCCGCCGATGGTGGTGTTCAGCTGCGAGACACCTGCGGTTGCGTAGGGCAGCCACTGGCCGGCATCGTAACCAACGCGGACTTTGGCAGCCATTTCGCTGTCGACCGAGTTGTTGCCGTCTTCGATGTCGTAGCCGTCATAGGAGACTTCACCACCGACAACCCACGAACCCATGTCGTACTGGTAACCCGCGAATGCACCGTAGGATGCGCCGTCGGCTTCGTCTTCGTCAGTGACGTCAGCGTAGCCCAGCGACAGACCGGCGTAACCACCGGTCCAATCCATACCCATAACCGGTGCGGGCTCGACCACGACCACGTCTTGGACCGGTGCGGGAGCAGCCATGCCGCCAGCCAGAGCCGGACCAGCGAGGGTAGCAACAGCAGTGGAGGCGAGCAGAATATTTTTGATGAACATTGTATTTCCTTTCTGGGTGTGAACCCGTGTTCGGAAAGGGAAATGCGGCAGCGCGGCGATCAGTTCCGGCTGTTCCATCGATAGTTTGTGATGTGGTAAAAATACATCAACCCTTGGGTGGGGTGCTCACCGTTCCACCACCTACAGCTGCCTTCACGCCCGTGGTCGACGGGCAGGATGTCGGCAGCCCCCGCGCCACGCGAACAGCCAAGTATGCAAAGGCTTGCGCCTCCAGCATGTCACCGTCGAGGCCCACGTCCTCGACCGGCAGAACCTCGCAATCCATCGCCGCTTGGAGCATCTTCATCAGCGTGGCATTTTTCCGCCCGCCGCCGCAGACGAGCATCTTTGTGGGCTCGGTCGGGCAGTATTGCAGCCCTTGAACGACCGCCATCACGGAACAAGCCGTAAGGGTTGCCGCAGCGTCAGCGTCGCTGAGGTCCGCTACGGCATCGCTCAGACCTTTGAACTGGTCGCGGTCGAGCGACTTGGGCGGCAGGCGGTAGAAGTACCGATGCTCAAGGAAGTTCGCTACAATATCATCGTCCACATTGCCTTGCGCCGCCAGCGCGCCGTCCTCGTCATGAGACAGGCCGAGCCGCGCGGTCATCAGGTCGTTCACAGGCGCATTCGCGGGGCCGGTGTCGAAGGACAGCAAAGCGCCCTCTTCCTCCGGTTCGTCGTAGTCGGGATCGACCCAGGTGATGTTGCCAACACCGCCGAGGTTCAGGAAAGCGACCGGCTCGGTCGCGCCGATGAACTTGGCCAGTGCGAAATGGTAGAACGGCGCAAGCGGTGCGCCTTCGCCCCCGAGCTTCACATCGGCGCTGCGGAAGTCCCAGACGACCGGCTTTTCCAGCGCAGCCGCCAGCAGCCCGCCATCCCCGATTTGCAGCGTTCCGCGTCCGCGCGGTTCATGGGCGACGGTCTGGCCGTGAAAGCCAATCAGATCGACGTCCGCGAAACCTTCGAGGATCTCGCAATGCGCAGTTTCAACCACCTCTGCGGCGGCAACAAGCGCATCGCCCTGCCATTTGCCCAATGCGGCGCGCAGGATGGCGGTTTCTTCTGTGGTGTAGGGCCGGAATGCGGCCTCTCCGAACGATAAAATCTCAGTCCCGTCCGTCTCGATCACTGCGGCATCGACGCCGTCGAGTGACGTTCCGGACATAGCGCCAAGCGCTTTGACTGCCCCTGCCTTCAACATTGGCTTTCCCTTGTCCATTACCACGCTTATAGAGTGCCCCGTACTCAAACCAAGGACGAAATGATGACGTACCATCCCAAATCCGACTTCATGAATGTCATGATGCAACGCGGCTTCCTCGCGGACTGCACGGATTATCAGGGCCTCGACGAGGAACTAAGCAAAGGGGTGGTTCCGGGATATATCGGCTTCGACGCGACAGCGAGTTCGCTGCACGTCGGCTCGCTGATCCAGATCATGACCCTGCGTTGGCTGCAAAAGACAGGTCACAAGCCGATCACCCTCATGGGCGGCGGCACCACCAAGGTGGGCGACCCGTCGTTCCGTGCGGACGAACGCCCGCTGCTGACCGACGACAAGATCAACGAGAACATCGCCGGCATCAAAAAGGTCTTCTCGGCCTACATCGACTACGATGACACCACGCCGAACGGCGCGCTGATGCTGAACAACGCGGAATGGCTCGATGGTCTGAACTACCTCGAGTTCCTGCGCGATATCGGTCGCCACTTCTCGGTGAACCGGATGCTGTCGTTCGAGTCGGTGAAATCGCGCCTCGACCGTGAACAGTCGCTGTCGTTCCTCGAATTCAACTACATGATCCTTCAGGCTTATGACTTCCTCGAACTGAACCGCCGCTACGGCTGTCTGGTGCAGTTCGGCGGCTCGGACCAGTGGGGCAACATCGTCAACGGTATCGACCTGACCCGCCGCGTTCTGGATCACCAGATCTTCGGCCTGACCACTCCGCTGCTGACCACTTCGGACGGCAAGAAGATGGGCAAGACGCAGAACGGCGCGATCTGGCTGAACGAAGACCTGCTGTCCGCCTACGAGTTCTGGCAGTTCTGGCGCAACACCACCGACGCGGACACCGGCAGGTTCCTCAAGCTCTACACAGAACTTCCCGTGGAAGAGTGCGAGCGTCTTGGCGCGCTGGGCGGATCGGAGATTAACGAGGCGAAGATCATCCTCGCCAACGAAGTGACCGCGCTGCTGCACGGTGCCGAGGCTGCGAAAGCCGCCGAAGCCACCGCGCGTGAAGTGTTCGAAAAGGGCGGCGTCGGTGACGACCTGCCGACCCTGAGCATTCCGGCAGCCGAAGTCACTGACGGCATCTCGCTCGCGCAGCTCGTGGTGCGTTCGGGCCTCGCCAAGACCGGCAAGGAAGGCAAGCGCCTGATCGGTGACGGCGGTCTGAAGGTGAACGACGAGACCTGCACCGATGCGGGCCGCATGTTCTCGGCCGCCGATCTGGGCGAGCCGCTGAAGCTTTCGGCGGGCAAGAAGCGCCACGCGCTCGTCACGCTGGGCTGATCCGAGCGAAAACCAATTCAAACGCCGCTCCTTCGGGGGCGGCGTTTTGCGTTCTGCGGGCGGTTTGTGCGCCTATGCAGTCCGCAAGGCAAAGGCGGACCTTTTGCCGCACGTCCGAACCCGCTAAGGCTTGGCACAAGATATTTTCCAAAAGGTCGATTTATGGACAACGTTCGCGGTTCCATTCTCATGGTCTTGGCGATGCTCGGCTTCGCCATCGAAGACATGTTCATCAAACTGCTTTCCGCCCACCTGCCTGCGGGCGAGGTTCTGATGATCCTCGGCGTCGGCGGCGTGCTACTGTATTGGGTCGCGCTCCGCCGTCAGGGTGTGCCGCTGTTCAGCCGCGTGTTCTTCGAACGCGGCGTGGTCCTGCGCAACATTGCCGAGTTCGTCGGCACAGGCGCTTTCGTCGCGGCGTTCACGCTCGGCGAGATTTCGACGACTTCCGCGATCATGCAGGCGCTGCCGCTGGTCGTCACGATGGGCGGTGCGCTGTTCCTTGGCCAGCAGGTCGGCTGGCGCCGTTGGACCGCTATTTTCGTTGGCTTTATCGGTGTGGTGATCATCATCAACCCGCAGCCGTCGGGCGTTGATCCGCTGGCGCTTCTGGCGCTGGTCGCGGTGCTCGGCCTCGGATCGCGCGATGTCATCACCCGCCCGCTGCGCGGCCAGATCCACTCGCTGCAATTGGCGGCCTATGGCTTTGTGACAATCATTCCGCTCGGCGCGACGATGATGGTGCTGCAAGGCGAAACGCCCGTTGTGCCGCGCGGGATCGAGTATGTGTACCTGCTCGCCTGCATCTCTATCGGGGTCGTCGCCTACTATCTTCTGATCCTCGCGAGCCGGATCGGAGAGCTCGCTGTGGTTGCTCCTTTCCGTTACACGCGGATTCTGTTTGCGCTAACAGTGGGTGCTGTAGTATTTGCCGAGACGCTGGAACTCCACATGCTGGTGGGCTGTGCGATTATTGTCATGTCCGGAATCTATACGTTCTATCGCGAGTCCCGGGCGCGCCGCGCTTCCCTATCGTCAAGTGTACGGGTATAGCACTCGCGAAACTTTATTTTATTGACCGACAAGGATACGTCTCATGAGCATCATCATCGACATCCACGCACGAGAAATCCTCGACAGCCGCGGTAACCCCACCGTCGAAGTCGACGTCACGCTCGAAGACGGCACCATGGGCCGCGCCGCCGTTCCGTCGGGCGCTTCGACCGGCGCACACGAAGCCGTCGAAAAGCGTGACGGCGACAAGTCGCGCTACCTCGGCAAGGGCGTTCTGGAAGCAGTTGCTGCCGTGAACGGCGAAATCGCAGAAGCTCTCGTCGGTTACGACGCGCTGGAGCAGGTCGAAATCGACAATGCCATGATCGAACTCGACGGCACCGCGAACAAGGGCCGTCTGGGCGCCAACGCGATCCTCGGCGTCTCGCTCGCCGTTGCCAAGGCCGCTGCCGAGTTCACCGGCCAGCCGCTCTACCGCTACATCGGCGGCACCTCGGCCCGCGTTCTGCCCGTTCCGATGATGAACATCATCAACGGCGGCGAACACGCCGACAACCCGATCGACATTCAGGAATTCATGATCATGCCGGTTTCGGCAAACAACGTGAAAGAAGCCATCCGCATGGGTTCGGAAGTCTTCCACACCCTGAAGAAAGAGCTGTCGGCTGCTGGCTACAACACCGGCATCGGTGATGAAGGCGGCTTTGCTCCGGCACTGGAATCGACCCGCAAGGCACTCGACTTCATCCTCACCGCGATCGACAAGGCAGGCTACAAAGCCGGCGAAGACATCTTCCTCGCACTCGACTGCGCTTCGACCGAATACTACGTCGACGGCAAGTACGAGATGAAGGGCGAAGGCAAGTCGCTGACTTCGGAAGAGAACGCCGACTACCTCGCAGAGCTGTGCAACGACTACCCGATCATCTCGATCGAAGACGGCATGGCAGAAGACGACTGGGACGGCTGGAAGCTGCTCACCGACAAGATCGGCGAGAAGGTCCAGCTCGTTGGTGACGACCTCTTCGTGACCAACCCCGCCCGTCTGGCTGACGGTATCGAAAAGGGCGTTGCCAACTCGATGCTCGTCAAAGTGAACCAGATCGGCTCGCTGACCGAGACCCTGAAGGCCGTCGATATGGCTCACCGCGCGCGCTACACCAACGTGATGTCGCACCGCTCGGGCGAAACCGAAGACGCGACCATCGCCGACCTCGCAGTTGCCACCAACTGCGGTCAGATCAAGACCGGCTCGCTGTCGCGTTCGGACCGTCTGGCCAAGTACAACCAGCTGATCCGCATCGAAGAACTGCTCGGCACCACTGCCGAATACGCAGGTACCTCGATCCTGAAGAAGTAATTTCGGTCCACCCCGAAAAACGAAAAGCCCCGCGATTGCGGGGCTTTTTTGTTTTGCGGCCGTTTAGGCCAGAAGCCAGTCGGATGAACCTGCGCCGAAATCATCGACGTCCAGATCGGTCTTCATCACGATGACCTGCATGTCGGAGACGGCATCACCGTCCACATCGACATAAACAGTGGCGTGCTTGCCCTGATTGCTCCACCAGACCGAGTTCGCCGCCGCGCCGGTTTCCGAGATCAACAGCGTTTCGAAATCGTCGGTGGTGCTGTCGCCGTCCATCCAGGTGAAGTCAAGCTTGTCCGTGCCGCTGTCGAACTGCTTGATCTTGTCAGCCTTCTTGTTGTTGGCGCTGTCGCTGGTTTCCCAGAACACAAAGACGTCTTCGTCCTGATCCTTGCCAGCGACCATCAGATCCTTGCCGCCGCCGGAATAGAACACGTCAGCGCCCTTCCCGCCGTCCAGCTTGTCCTTGCCGCCGTCGCCCCAAAGTACGTCGTCGCCATTGCCGGACTTGATCTTGTCGTTGCCCTTGCCGCCGATCAAGAAGTCATCGCCGTTGCCGCTGGTGATCTTGTCGTTCCCTCCCGCGCCGTAGAACATGTTATCGCCGTACATCAGGCGGACGTTGTCGTTGCCCGCGAACACGCTTTCAAGGATCGCTTCGTCGTCATCGGTGGAGGGCGAGAGCACCGCAGAGATCAGATCCGCAATGTCGATATCAAGGCCGTAGATGTAGCCCATGATAGCCGGTTCATCACCCGAGATGTCCGCTTCGATCAACGCAGTGATCGTGCCCGACTGCGGGATGTTCGAACTGTCGATGACGAAATTCTCGCCGCCGAACGCGACTGCCCAATCGTAATCATAGAAGGCCGCCGCGAAGGCATCGCTGACATTGTCGCCGCCCAGATCGAAGTTGTAATCGAGGAATGTCAGGAATTCATCGGCTTCGCCAAATGCTTCGAGCGAGAAATCGGCAGGGAATTCAACGCCTGTATAGACCACTTTGACCATTGGGTAGCTCCATATTTTTCCGTTAGGTCAACTTAACCAGACGGGCAGCGGAGATGCGCAGGGTCAAAGGGGCAGCAAAAGCTATCAAACGTATGCAAGCAGGGGAAATGAAGTACCTCTTCGCACAACTGGAAACGGCGCGCCGCATGACCTTCCATGCAGCGCGCAGACGGCAGTGATCTGCCCTGATCAGATGTATTCGAACAGGAAATCGCCCTCGACGACGTCCTGCTTGAGAACCTTGATCTTCAGATCAGCCGACGCGTCCCCGTCGACATCGGCATAGACCCACGCGTGTTTACCGGAATTGTCGACCCAGACCGCATTGGCCGCCGCCGTAGCCGAGAACTCCAGTGCGTCGAATTCACTGGTGCTGGCGTCGCCGTCCATGCCGCGAAAATCGAACACATCCTCGCCGCTGTCGAACTGTTTCACACGGTCGTATTTATTGCCCGCACTTTCATTGGCGTCGCCATAGTGGACGTGATCCACATCTCGGTCTTTACCAACTTTGATCGTGTCCTTGCCCTTGTTGCCGTAGAAGTGGTCGGCCCCCTTCCCGCCGTCGAGTTTGTCGTTGCCGAAACCGCCGTCGAGCACATCGTCGCCGCCGTTCGCGATGATCTTGTCATTGCCGAGACCTCCCATAAGGCTGTCGTCGTAGCGGCCCGTTCTGATCGTGTCGTTGCCTTGGAAGCCCTTCATATACACGCCGTCGAACTTCAGCGTGATCTCGTCGTCACTGTCGAAAAGGCTCATCAGGAGATCGTATTCGTCGGAGTAATCAGACGCGTTCAGCGCATTCACCAACTGCGCGGCGTCAATCAGGAAGTCCGAGAAACTGCCAATCGCGTTCAAGGTGCTGCCGTCCATCTCGCCCTCTACGAGCGTTGTGATCGCGCCCGCTATGAGCGCGCCGTCGCTGTCGGTCATGAAGTTGTAGCCGCCAAAGGCGATGCCCCAATCGGTGTCGTCATACGTCACAACCACCCAATCCCGCGCCGTGATGCCCCCGATTGCCATGTCGGAGAGCAGATAGGGCGTGAACGTATCGCCGTCGATCACGTCCGCGATGCTGGCGAAATGGTTGGCGTCGGCGTCCATGTAATTGATGACTGTCATTGCAACATCCGATGTCTCTCGGGCTCCAGTCTGGGCGAGCGAGGCGAAGAACTGTACCGTGGCACAGGGGTGGCGCGGGTCTCATCGGTATTGGGAACGGCCCCGAAAGTCTTGCCGAAGCGGCCGCGCATGGTCAGGATGCGGGCATGACCACAGCATCCGACATCATCCGCAAACTCGACCTCAAACCCCACCCCGAGGGCGGGCATTACCGCCAAACGTGGATCGCGGACGGGGATGGACGCCCCGCTGGCACCTGCATCTATTTCCTGCTGGCGGCGGGCGAGCGGAGCCATTGGCACAAGGTCGATGCCGCCGAGATCTGGCACTATTACGCTGGCGCGCCGCTGCTGCTCCGCACGTCGGGCACGGACGAAGGCCCCGCAATCACGCGCCGCCTTGGCCCGGATGTCATGGCCGGTGACGCGCCGCAGTTGATCGTCGCGCCGCATGAATGGCAGGCCGCCGAGAGCACCGGCGACTGGACGCTGGTCGGCTGCACCGTCTCGCCTGCGTTCCGGTTCGCGGGCTTCGTGCTCGCCCCCGACGGGTTCGACATCCCTCAATAGCGTTACTGCGCCGCGATATTCGCCGCTGTCTCGTCGGCAATCTGGCCCGCCGCGCTTTCGACGTCGTGGATCGCGGTGAAGAGCTGGTTCATGTTCCGCATCTCGACGGCGCAAATGTCGTTCAACTCGCTGATCCGCTGCGCGATCTTCTGGGCGTTGTCGGAGGACGACCGCAGCGCGTGGGCGCTATCCTCGACCACCTTCACGCTGTTTTCCACCTGCCCGAGCGCCAGCTGAATCAGCTCGTCAATCTCGCCTGCGGCCTTGGTGGCGCGCGCTGCAAGCTGTTGGACCTCGCCCGCGACGACGGTAAAGCCCTTTCCCGCGCTCCCTGCCCGCGCGGCTTCGATCCGTGCGTTGATGGCGACGAGGTGCGTCTGGAACGCAATCTCTTCGATGTCCTTGACGAAGCGGCCCATGTCGAGCGTCGAGGCCGCGATTTCCTTCATCCGCACGTTCGCCGCATCAACGACGTTGCCGCCCTTGCTCGTCGTCTCGCGGATATGCGCGGAATCCTCTGCTGCGTCGTGAAGCGAGCTCTGCACCTTCTTGACGGTTTCAAGGATCGTGTTGGTCTGTTCGGTCAGCTTTACCATCTGGTCGGAGATATGGACCGACCGCGTCTGCGTCCGCTCGTAAAGTTCGTTCGTCTCCGCCAACTCGCGGCTGCGCTGGTCGAGAATGCGCTGCGTCTTCGCCTTTTGAGCCGCAACCTCGGCCTGCGCTTCCTCCAGCGCGTCGATCATGATGGAGATCTCGTTACTGCCGCGCGCGGGATAGCCGGACGTCCCATCGTGGACGCCCTCTTTGGCAGCCCGTGCGGTTCTGGCGAAGACCGTCAGGAACCCATTCACGATCAAACCGACCAGCACAGCGAACACGGCAAAACCGATGACTGCCATACCGAACTGACCGTAGATCGTTCTCAGCCGCGCGCCCGACAGTGCCTCCGCACTGCTCGCCAGCTCTCCAAACGCGATGTCCTGAATGCTGATGAGCCGGTCCAGCTGTTCGAGGCCCAGCGATAGCACCTGGACCACGCTGCCGGTGTCGACCTCGCCGCCATCAAGCGTGCCGCGCCGAAACCCCTCGGTAAACGCGGTGTCGACTTCAAGGAATTCGGCCACGATATCGGCATAGAGGGCATCGTCCTCCAGCGGCGCGACAATGCTCTTGATATACGTGCCATAGCGGAGCAAGGCGCTCGCGTTCACCTTGGTGCGGTCCACGCTGGCGAGGATGTTGATCTCCTGAATCATCAGGTTCTTGTACTCACGAATCGCTTGAGAGACTTCGCGCACACGCTCGAATTCCGCGTGGAGGTCGCCGCTCGGACCGACAAAAAGCTGCGATTGCAGCTTGCGGTATTCATCGAAAAACGCGGCAAAGTCCGCCTCGACCTCAAGCGCGTTGAAATCCTCACGCTGCGCCTGCTCGCGAATGGTGGGGATCGTCCGGGCGAATTCGACGATGTTGCCGAACTCGTCGAGCACCCCAAGCTCCTCATACTCGGGCCCGAATTCCAGCAATTCGGCCTCGGCCACGGCATTGTCGGTCCCCGACTGCTGCGCCGCCAACAGAGCGGCCGCCTCAGGCAGCCGCGTCACCACATAGGCGAAACCGGCGATATATTCGATCTCGGTCTTGTTCACGACCTCCCGCGCTGCTTCGAGCACAGCAAGCCGCCGCGCCGCATCCTGCGCATTCGCATAGTCACGGTAGTGGTTCGACAGGTCGTGAAAACTGACCCACCCGATCCACGCAAAAAGAGGTCCGATCACCAGCGCAGCAAGCCGCCCGATGGGCAGTTTCGTGACGATAGCCTGAGACAATTTCATGAGCACGTTCCATGGTTCCGCTCGAGTGGAAACGGCATAGATACGGCACTCTTTATCGCGCAGGGGTATAGGACGGAGTGATCAAAATAGACCCACGCTGTCCGACACCGTCCGCAGCGTGTGCGGGTATCGCAAAACGTGTCAGCAGGACGCGGGAAATGAGGAAAATGGCGCACCCAACAGGATTCGAACCTGTGGCCTTCGCCTTCGGAGGGCGACGCTCTATCCAGCTGAGCTATGGGTGCCTATGGCCAAGTTGCGTATGGGAACCTATAGCTTCGCAGCTATAGGCCCGCAATGGCAAAATCAGGCGAAGAGCTCGTGGCAGAGCTCTAGCGCGTCGACGAGTTTGTCGACCTCTTCGCGCGTGTTGTACATGCCGAAGGAAGCGCGGCAGGACGCGTTGATGCCCAGGTGATCCATCAGCGGCATGGCGCAGTGGCTGCCTGCGCGCACGGCGACGCCTTTTTTGTCCAGCACCGTGGAGATGTCGTGCGGATGGCCCGCGCCGTCGATGGTGAACGAGAAGATCGCGGCCTTGTCGTGCGGATTACCTTGGAGGTTCAACCAGTTGAGACCACGGAGTTTTTCGTCCGCGTAGGTGCGCAGATCGTGCTCGTGGCGGGCGACGTTCTCCATCCCGATGTTCATCAGGTAGTCGAGCGCTACGCCCATACCGATGGTCTGCACGATACCGGGGGTGCCGGCCTCGAACTTCATCGGGGCGTCGTTGTAGGACACCTCGTCACGACCGACTTCGCGGATCATATCGCCGCCGCCCATGAAGGGGCGCATTTCGGCCATACGCTCTTTGGCAATGAACATCGCACCGGAGCCCGAGGGACCGTAGAGTTTGTGACCCGTGATGGCGAAGAAATCGCAGCCGATGTCCTGCACGTCGACGGGCATGTGAACCGCGCTTTGCGAGCCATCGACAAGGACCGGAACGCCCTGTTCGCGGGCACCGGCGCAGATGGTTTTCACATCGACGATCGTGCCCAGAACGTTGGAGCAATGGGTGACCGCGACCAGCTTGGTCTTCGGGCCGACCGCATCCAGAACGGCCTGCGGATCAAGGTTGCCGTTGGCATCCGGCTCGACCCACTTCAGCACCACACCCTGACGTTCGCGCAGGAAATGCCACGGCACGATGTTGGCGTGGTGTTCGAGGACCGACAGCACAATCTCGTCCCCCGCTTCAAAGCGCGGCGCGGCCCATGCGTAGGAAATCAGGTTGATCCCCTCGGTGGTGCCGGAGGTAAAGACGATCTCGTCCTCGCTCGGCGCGTTGATGAACTTGCGAACGATGTCGCGGGTGCTCTCGTATTTCTCGGTCGCGAGGTTCGACAGGAAATGCAGGCCGCGGTGGACGTTGGAGTATTCCTCGGCGTAACCGCGCGTGATCGCGTCGATCACCACCTGCGGCTTTTGCGCAGATGCGCCGTTGTCGAGGTAGACAAGCGGCTTGCCGTTCACCTCGCGCTTAAGGATCGGGAAATCGGCGCGGATTGCATTTACGTCAAACATCTCAGGCCCCCTTTTCGGCCTCGATCAAAGTCAGCAGCAGGATCATGGCAAATGCCACGAGCCAGAGGCCACCGATAAAGTGGGTTCCCGGAACAGCGCCGTTCAGACCGAGCAGCAGCCCGTAGAACAGTCCGGCGGGCGACGTGGCGAGCAATGTCCAGAACATCGCGAGCCGCGCCGTAAAGAACGTGCCCTTCCCGCCAAGAACCTTGGCGATGAGGTGGGCGACGGCCGCGAGGCCGTAGAACAGCAGCGGCCACATGAAGATCCAGCCGAGCAGGCTGTAGGCCACAAGCTGGCTCATCTCTTCGCCGGTGATGTGGGCCTGACGGGCCAGCGCGGGCCACTGGGAAATGAAGACGATGAAACATCCGCCCATCAGGAAGGCCAGTGCACGGTCTTCGCGTTTCCCCATTGCCAGCAGTTTGCGCATCACCGCACGCGGCGCGCGCCACGTGCGGATCATGTCACGGCTCACGCTCATGCGCGGCGGCGCTCCAGCCAAGCAGCCAGACGCTCGGTCAGTTCGGCAGCAAGGTCGTCGTTCTCGATCTCAGCGACCGCTTCGGCGAGGAACGACAGCGTCAGCAGGTCGGTCGCTTCCGTTTTGCTCACACCGCGCGAACGCAGGTAATACAGAGCGGTCTCGTCGATCGCGCCAACGGTCGAGCCGTGCGAACACGCCACGTCGTCGGCGTAGATTTCCAGCTCGGGTTTGGCGAGGAAGTTGCTGTCGTCATCCAGCAGCAGACCCTGCGAGATCTGGTAACCGTCGGTCTTCTGTGCGCCTTGCTTCACGAGGATTTTGCCCTGGAACACGCCGGTCGCACCGTTGCGCAGCACCTTCTTGAACACCTGACGGCTTTCGCAGCGCTCGGCGTCGTGAGTGATGAACACGGTGTCGTCGTGATGGAAATCACGGCCATCACCGAGGCAGGCACCAGCCACATGCGCAATCGCATCGTCGCCGGTCAGTTCGATAACAGTCTCGTTGCGGGTGAGCACGCCGTTGACGGTCATGGTGAACGACTTGAACGCCGATTCAGTGCCAAGGCGGGCGAACAAACCCGTCACAGCGCGGCGTTCGTGGTCGCGGCCCTGCGCACGGATGTGGTGGAACGCGCCGGTGTCGGCCACGTCGACCTCGGTGACCTTGTTGAAGCGGGCCGCAGCGGGACCGTTTTCCAGCAGAGTGACCGAAGCGCCCTCTTCGACCTTCACAACGTGGTGCAGGATCGCGTCAGAGGTTTCGTTTTCGTGCAGGTACTGGATGTGGACCGGACGGCTGACGTTGCCGGTTGCGCGGATGACGATGCCATCGGTCGCGAACGCGGTGTTCAGCACGGCAAACGGACGCTCGACGGGGGTCTGGCCCGCAGATTCAAGCTTGCCGTAGAGGTCTTTGACCCAGTGGATATCGGCGGACATCGCGTCGGACAGACGTGCGATCTCCAGACCTTCTTGCGACAGATCGGACGACTGCGCGGCATCGAACACGCCGTCAACGAATACGATCTTCAGCGCATCGGCACCGGCGAACAGCGGAGCTTCGTCACCGTTGTCGAACACGGCAGCGACGGGCGCTTCGGGTGCGACAAGCGACGCGGGGTTGGTGTAGCGCCAGTATTCGTCACGCTTGATCGGCAGGCCCATAGCGGTCAGCCGGTTCAGCGCATCCTGACGGAGTTCGGTCGCCCACGCAGCGCCTTCCGGCAGCGTCAGAGCGGCCAGACGGGCCTCGGTCGCGTCAGCTTTGAGCTTCGGCAGCGCCATTACTGCACCTCCGCCAGAAGGTCTGCGTAGCCGTTGTTTTCAACTTCGAGAGCCAGTTCGGGGCCGCCCGACTTGATGATGCGGCCGTTTGCCATGATGTGCACGACGTCCGGTTTGATGTGGTCCAGAAGACGCTGATAGTGCGTGATGACGAGGAACGAGCGGCCTTCGTCGCGCAGCGCGTTCACGCCGTCCGACACCAGTTTCATCGCGTCAACGTCGAGGCCGGAGTCGGTCTCGTCGAGGATGCACATCTTCGGCTCCAGCATCGCCATTTGCAGGATCTCGTTACGCTTCTTCTCACCGCCCGAGAAACCGACGTTCACGGGACGCTTGAGCATGTCGGCGTCGATCTTGAGAGTCTTGGCCTTTTCGCGGACGATCTTGAGGAACTCGCCAGCGCTGTATTCTTCTTCGCCGCGTGCCTTGCGCTGTGCGTTCACAGCGGTGCGCAGGAAGGTCATGTTACCAACGCCCGGAATTTCGACGGGGTACTGGAACGCGAGGAACAGGCCAGCCGCAGCGCGCTCTTCCGGTTCCATTTCCAGAAGATCCACGCCGTCGAGGGTCGCTTCGCCCTCGGTCACTTCGTAGCCGTCGCGGCCCGACAGGACGTAGGACATGGTCGACTTGCCCGAACCGTTCGGGCCCATGATGGCGTGGACTTCGCCAGCGCCGATTTTGAGGTCGACGCCCTTGAGGATCTGCTTATCCTCTTCTTCAAGTTTGACGTGCAGGTTCTTGATTTCCAGCATTTAATTCTCCTAGCCGCCGGTGCGGCACATCGGCCCGAGGCCGTTCATTCCAAGCGCGAGACGCGCGATTAATCCAGCGAGACAGCAGTGCCCGAGGCCGAAACCATGAGCATCTGTCCGATAACTTCGTAGTCGAGATCGACACCCACCACCGCGTCGGCACCGCATTCGGCCGCGCGGACTTCCATCTCGCGCAGGGCGGTTTCACGGGCATCGGCGAGCTTCGCCTCGTAAGCGCCCGAGCGCCCGCCGATCACGTCGGTGATCGAGGCAAAGATGTCCCGTACGACGTTCGCGCCCATGATGGCCTCGCCGGTGACAATACCGTGGTATCCCGTCACGCGGCGACCTTCGATGCTGTTGGTGGTGGTGACGATCATCTTATTTCTCCGTCTTCAACTGAACATACTTGGCCAATCGCATACCCTTGCGGATTTCTGTGCCGTAGCTTGGATGTCCGGTTGCTTCTTCAGCGATGAGATGTACCGAAGCGCCTTGTAGCGCATCGGCAAACTCAATTCCGAAGAGGTGAATTGACAATGCCACCTCAGACTTTGAGGCGGACTGATATCGACGCTTTAACTCATCAACGAGAACACTGTGCTCCATTAGCCGACCGATCCTTCGAGCGAGATGGCAACCAGCTGCTGCGCTTCCATCGCGAATTCCATCGGCAGCGCCTGAAGCACTTCCTTACAGAACCCGTTCACCACGAGCGCCACGGCCTCTTCTTCGTCCATACCGCGCTGGCGGCAGTAGAAGAGCTGGTCGTCATCCACCTTCGAGGTGGTCGCTTCGTGTTCGACGCGCGAGGAATTGTTCTTCACCTCGATATACGGAACCGTGTGGGCACCGCACTCCGAGCCGATCAGCAAGCTGTCACACTGGGTGTAGTTTCGGCTGTTCTTCGCCTTCGGGTGCATCGACACCAGACCGCGGTAGGTGTTCTGCGCCTTACCGGCAGAGATACCCTTGGAGACGATGCGCGACTTGGTGTTCTTGCCAAGGTGCACCATCTTCGTACCGGTGTCGGCCTGCTGCATGTTGTTGGCAATCGCGATCGAGTAGAACTCGCCTTGGCTGTCATCACCGCGCAGGATGCACGACGGGTATTTCCACGTGACAGCCGAGCCGGTTTCGACCTGCGTCCACATCACCTTCGCACGGTCGCCGCGGCAGTCCGCGCGCTTGGTGACGAAGTTGTAGATGCCGCCTTTGCCGTTCTCGTCGCCCGGATACCAGTTCTGAACGGTCGAGTATTTCACCTCGGCGTCTTCCTCGACGATGATCTCGACAACTGCCGCGTGAAGCTGCGCGGTGTCGCGCTGCGGTGCGGTGCAGCCTTCGAGGTAGGACACGTAAGAGCCCTTGTCCGCGATGATCAGCGTGCGTTCGAACTGGCCAGTGTTCTCCGCGTTGATACGGAAGTAGGTCGACAGTTCCATCGGGCAGCGAACGCCCGGCGGTACGTAGACGAACGAGCCGTCCGAGAACACAGCCGAGTTCAGCGTGGCATAGTAGTTGTCGGTCGCCGGAACGACAGAGCCGAGGTACTTCTTGACCAGTTCGGGATGCTCGCGGATCGCTTCCGAGATCGAGCAGAAGATCACGCCGGCCTTTTCGAGCTCTTTCTTGAAGGTCGTGCCGACGGAAACGGAGTCGAACACCGCGTCCACAGCAACCTTGCGGTCACCTTCCTTGTAGTCCTCGGCGCCTTCGACGCCAGCAAGGATCATCTGTTCCTTGAGCGGAATACCGAGTTTTTCATAGGTCGCCAGCAGCTTGGGGTCGACCTCTTCGAGCGACTTGGGCTTTTCGACCATGCTCTTGGGACGCGCGTAGTAATACTGGTCCTGAAAATCGATCTTGGGATAGTCCACCATCGCCCAAGTGGGCTCTTCCATGGTTTCCCAACGCTCGAAAGCCGACAGACGCCATTCGGTCATCCACTCGGGCTCTTCGTTCTTGTCCGAGATGAGACGCACGATATCGGGGTTCACACCCTTGGGCGCGTACTCCATCTCGATATCGGTTTCCCAACCGTATTTGTATTTGCCCGAAAGCTTTGCAACGGCATCGACAGTTTCCTGATCGACCCCTTCCTTCACTTCGGTTCGGTCCAGTGCAGCCATGACCTTTCCCTTTCTTACGCGGCTTTTGCGCGCATCTTTTTATAGCGATCAACCCAAGCGTCGGCGAAGGCCAACACGTCGGCTTCAGTCGTTTCAATTCCCAGCGAAACCCGCGTCGCGCACGCGGCATCCGCTTCGTCAAATCCCATAGCGCGGAGCACTTTGCTTGCCTTCACTTTGCCGCTCGAACAGGCCGAGCCAGCGGAGATGGCGAACCCCGACAGGTCCATATTCATGACCTGCGTCTCGCCCTTCCAGCCGGGTGTCACATAGCAGGACGTGTTCGGCAACCGCTTGGCGGCCTTCCCCACAAAGATAGGTACGCCCGCGCCATCAGCAATGCGCTCTTCCATCAAATCGCGCAGCCTTGCGATCTCGTCCCAGCGGCCATCCGCCAGATCTTTCTGCGCAGCTTCAGCAGCAGCGGCAAAGCCTGCGATCCCGATGATATTCTCGGTGCCCGCTCGGCGCCCCATCTCCTGCCCGCCGCCAACCAGCTGCGCGGACAGATCATAGCCCTGCGGAATGACCAGCGCGCCAACACCCTTCGGACCGCCCAGCTTGTGAGCGGAGACAAACACCATCCCCACACCGGCCCACGCATAGGAAAACGGGATCTTCCCAAAGGCTTGGGTGATATCAGACACCGCCAGCCCCTCGGGCAGATCCTGGATGATACCGGTCTCCGAATTGGCAAGCTGCAACGTCGATCCCGCAGGATCACTCACAGCCACAGCACCATCACCGTGCACATCAAGCGAGGGCTCGACCCACGACAGTACGGCCTCGTGCTCGATCTCCGACCCCTGCAACCCGCGCCCCGCACAAGCCAGCGCCGCAGCCTCGGTCGAGCCGGAGACGAAGACGATATCCGCGTTCCCTGCCCCCAGAGCTTCCGACACCTGACGGCGCGCTTTTTCCATCAGCGACTTCGCAGCGCGGCCCTCGGAATGCACCGAACTGGGATTGCCCGCGACATCCATCGCGGCAACCATCGCATCGCGTGCCTCGGCGCGCAGCGGCGTCGTCGCATTATGATCGAGATAGACCCGCTTCACGCCGCGGCCCCTTTCACTTTGAAAAAAATACCTCGGGGGAGGCCGCCAACGGCGGACGGGGGCAGAGCCCCCACATATGCGGCGTCAAAAGTCACTCGTCGACCACTTCGAACAGCGACGGCACTGCCGGACACGGTGCGAGGCCATTGCTCACCACATCCGACAGACGCGCCTGATGGAGGAACACATAGACATGCGCCGACAGACCTTCCCAAAGGCGGTTCGTCAGCGATTGCGCACGGGTGCCGGAGTTCGCGCCGGATGCGCCAACGCCTTTGTGCATTGCACTTACGGTCTCGTCAACCGCAGCGAGAATATCGGCCACGCGGATGTCCGACGGAACCTTTGCCAGCTTGTAACCACCACCCGGACCGCGGACGGAATCCACCAGACCCTCGCGGCGCAGCTTCACAAAAAGCTGCTCCAGGTACGGCAGAGAGATGTTCTGACGCTTGGAAATTTCGGCAAGCGTCACCAGCGAGCCGGCAGGCTGCAAAGCAAGATCGGCAAGCGCGACAACAGCATAACGGCCTTTGGTGCTCAGTTTCATAGCTTTCAGACGGCTCCGATAAAGCGTTACAATATTGACGGATGCGGCTGACGTCATTACTTCGAGACCCAGCCCCGGCCCATCATGTAGGCCGGATTTAGAATCCTTCTAAGATGCCCGATGAATTTCGTCAAGAAATCCGGACACCAACTGCACAGGGACCCGAATGCCCGAAGTAATTTTCCCCGGCCCCGAAGGCCGGCTCGAAGGCCGTTACCACCCGCAGAAAGATCGTGACGCTCCGATCGCCATCGTTCTGCACCCGCACCCCCAGTTCGGCGGCTCGATGAACCAGCGCGTGGTCCACAAGCTGCACTACACGTTCTACAACATGGGCTTCACGGTTCTGCGGTTCAATTTCCGCGGCGTTGGCCGCAGTCAGGGTGAATACGATCAGGGCATCGGCGAGCTTTCGGATGCGGCATCGGCTCTGGACTACCTCCAGTCGATGAACACCGGCTCGAAGCACTGCTGGGTCGCAGGTTTCTCGTTCGGGGCGTGGATCGGTATGCAGCTTCTGATGCGCCGTCCGGAAATCACCGGCTTCATCTCGGTCGCGCCGCCCGCGAATATGTACGACTTCTCGTTCCTCGCGCCTTGCCCGTCCTCGGGTCTGATCATCAACGGCAGCGCCGACCGCGTCGCACCGCCCGCCGATACCGTCAGCCTCGTAAACAAGCTGCACGACCAGAAGGGCATCACCATCACTCACGAGGTTGTCGAGGGTGCGGGCCACTTCTTTGACGACGAACACCTCGAAACCATGAGCGATTCCGTCAAAGGTTACGTCCGTCGCCGCCTGACGGAGAATACGAGGTAATCCATGTCGCTCACCAACGAGCTGGCCGAAAAGCTCGCGCTTGATACCATCAACGCAGCCGACGCAATGGAAGACCCGAACCTCGTTCAGGACGTGTCCAATGTACTGGGCGCGTCCTCGCAGACCACGCAGGAAGCGTTCATGACGGCTGTGCGCGTCATCAACTCCGAGCGCCGCGCCCGCCGGTACCTCGAACAACGCATCGCAAAAGCGCGCGGCGACCAGTAATGGCCGCCGCATCCCGCATTGCCCGCCAGTTTGCCTTTCTGAACGAGGCAGACCGCCTGAAAGGCGTCGACCGCGCCAACCTGATCCTTGATTGCAGCCGCGAAGAAAACAGTGCCGAGCATAGCTGGCACCTGATGCTCTACGCGATGGTGTTCGGCGCGGGCCAGCCGCCCGAAGTCGACGTCGACCGCGCGATCCTGATGCTCATGCTACATGACCTGGTGGAGATCGACGCAGGCGACCATCCGATCCATCTGGACCGCGATCCCGCCGTCGTCGCCGCTGCCGAAAAAAAGGCCGCCGACCGCCTGTTCGGTATTCTGCCCGATGATCAGGGCGCGCATCTCCGCGCGATCTGGGACGAATTCGAAGCGGGCCAGACCCCGACCGCCGCCTTCGCCCGCCGCTGCGATATCGCGCAGCCGATGTTCCAGACGATCTGCGGCGCGAGCCCCCGCCCCGACCATATCGAGATCGTGCGTGATAACATGTCCGGTGGCCGCGCGCGCCCCTTGGCCGAGCATTGGGCCGAGGCATACGAGCACGCCGCCGCTCTACTGAACGGCGCAGATAGCACTGCCACCGACGCTTTCCTGAGCCAACTCGCTTTCGTCAACGAAGCGTGCCAGCTCAAGGGCATCTACCGCGCGACCCGCCTCCATGACGGCAGCCGCCACGAGAACAGCGCGGAGCATAGCTGGCACAGTGCGCTGCACATCTACATTCTCGCCGAGCACGCGACCCGCGAGATCAACGTCGAAAAAGCCGTGCGGATGCTTGTCCTCCACGATCTCGTTGAGATCGACGCGGGCGACAATCCGATCCACGGCAATGTCGATCACGCAGCCCAAGAGGCCGCCGAACTCGCCGCCGCTGACCGTCTGTTCAACATCCTCCCCGAACCGCAGAACGCCGTATTCCGCGCCCTATGGGACGAATTCGAAGAAGCGACGAGCCCCGAAGCCCATTATGGCAAGGCTATCGACCGCACCTCGACCCCGCTTGCGAACCTCGCCAATGGCGGCGGAAGCTGGGTGGACTATAATGTGGGCTACGCGCAACTGGTCGAACGTGTCGGAAAGCCGATCTCTCGCGGGGCGCCCGCGGTGTGGGAAGAGCTGGACCGGATGTTAAAGAGTTATCCGCTTTTCGCGGGCAGCTAAACTCGGTATACATTGGCATACAAAGTCTGGTCAAAACCCTCGGGCCGCGCTAGATACGCCTCATACTCACACATACACGGAGTCGCCTCATGACCAAGATCAAGGTGGAAAATCCGGTCGTCGAACTCGACGGCGATGAAATGACCCGCATCATCTGGGATTTCATCAAACAAAAGCTCATCCTCCCGTACCTCGACCTCGATCTGAAGTACTACGACCTCGGCATCGAAGTGCGTGACGAGACCGAAGACCAGATCACCATCGACGCGGCCAACGCGATCAAGGAATACGGTGTCGGCGTCAAATGCGCGACGATCACCCCTGATGAAGCGCGTGTCGAGGAATTCGGCCTCAAGAAGATGTGGCGCTCGCCCAACGGTACGATCCGCAACATCCTCGGCGGTGTTGTCTTCCGTCAGCCGATCATCTGCCGCAATGTCCCGCGCCTCGTTCCTGGTTGGACGCAGCCGATCGTTGTGGGCCGCCACGCATTCGGCGACCAGTACCGCGCGACCGACTTCCATTTCCCGTCGGCAGGCAAGCTGACCATGAAGTTCGTCGGCGAAGACGGCACGGAGATCGAACGCGAGGTCTACAACGCGCCCTCCGCCGGCGTTTACATGGGCATGTATAACCTCGACGACTCGATCATCGACTTCGCCCGCGCATCGCTGAACTACGGCCTCGCGCTGAAGTGGCCGGTGTATCTGTCGACCAAAAACACCATCCTCAAAGCCTACGACGGCCGTTTCAAGGACCTGTTCCAGAAGGTCTACGAGGAAGAGTTCGAAGAAAAGTTCAAGGCCGCTGGCATCTGGTACGAACACCGCCTCATCGACGATATGGTCGCTTGCGCGCTGAAATGGTCGGGCGGCTTCGTCTGGGCCTGCAAGAACTACGACGGCGACGTGCAATCCGACACCGTGGCGCAGGGTTACGGCTCGCTGGGCCTGATGGCGTCGCAGCTGATGACCCCCGATGGCAAGATCGTGGAGGCCGAGGCCGCCCACGGCACCGTCACCCGCCACTACCGCAATCACCAGGCGGGCAAGGCGACCTCGACCAACTCGGTCGCGTCGATCTACGCGTGGACCGGCGGTCTGAAGCACCGCGCAAAGCTCGACGGCAACGCGCAGCTGATGCGCTTTGCCGAGACGCTGGAGAAAGTCACCGTGCAGTGCGTCGAAGACGGCTGGATGACCAAGGACCTCGCCCTGCTGGTCGGCCCCGACCAGAAGTGGCTCACGACGATGGGCTTTCTCGAAAAGGTTGACGAGTACCTCAACAAAGCGCTCGTCGGCTAAAAAATATCAAGGGCGGCCTCGCGGTCGCCCTTTTCCTTTGTGATGCTTTTGGGTACGAATTGCTGACCTAAAGAGGTGCATCATGACCGACCCCAAGAAGCATTCCCTGATCGAAGACGCCCAAGGCATCGCCTTCGGTGTGATCCTCGCGTCCTTCGGCCTCCAGATCCTGACCTTCATGGGGTTCGTGACGGGCCAGACGGCAGGTCTTGCCCTGCTGATCTCCTACGCGACAGGATGGAGCTTCGGTGCGGTGTTCTTCGTGGTGAACATCCCGTTCTACTGGCTCGGCTACAAACGCCTCGGCCCGACCTTCGTGATGAAGACGTTCCTGTCGGTCGCGCTGCTGTCGGTCCTCGTCAGCTTTATGCCGTCGATGATCGCGTTCGAGTTTATGGCCCCGATCCCTGCGGCAATCCTCTTCGGCCTCGTCACCGGCTCGGCGCTCATCGCCCTCTTCCGTCACGGCGGCAGCCTCGGCGGGATCGGCATCCTCGCGCTTTACCTGCAAGAGAAAACGGGCTTCCGCGCGGGCTGGACCCAGCTTCTGTTCGACGCCGCGCTCTTTGCCATCGCGCTGACGATCCGCGATGTGCCGACCGTGTTCTATAGCTTCATCGGTGCGCTCGTCGTGAACCTCGTCATTGCAATCAACCACCGCAAAGACCGCTATATCGCGACCTGAGAGCGGTATGTGCGGGCGTATACGCTTGCCCGCCGCAATGCGGAAATCTAGGCTGGCCGCAAATCAGACTGACAGGTCCGGCCATGCCCACCCACATCATTGCCCTGCTCTTCGCCATCGTCGCGGAAACCATCGCGACGTCCGCGCTCAAGGCGTCGGACCAGTTCACCAAAATCGGCCCGACCGCCATCGTGGTCATCGGCTACGCGATCTCGTTCTACCTGTTGGCCTATGCGGTCCGCTTCATGCCCACGGGTATTGTCTATGCGATCTGGTCGGGGCTCGGTATCGTGCTTGTCGCTATCATCAGTTGGCTCTGGTTCGGGCAGAAACTTGACCTTGGGGCAATCATCGGGCTGGGCCTGATCCTCGCCGGAATTGTCGTGATTAACCTGTTTTCGGACACAGCCAGCCACGGTTAGGCCCTTTAGGACTAGCCTTTGCTGCATTTGCACGGTATGGGCCAGCCAACTTCCGAAAAAGGCTGACCTATGGATATCCGTAATATCGCGATTATCGCGCACGTTGACCACGGCAAAACGACGCTGGTTGATGAACTCCTCAAGCAATCGGGTGCCTTCCGCGAAAACCAGGCCGTTGCAGAACGTGCCATGGATAGCAACGATATCGAACGTGAACGCGGGATCACCATTCTGGCAAAGGCGACTTCGGTCGAGTGGGGCACCACTCGCATCAACATCGTCGACACCCCCGGCCACGCCGACTTCGGCGGTGAAGTCGAACGCATCCTGAGCATGGTCGACGGCGTTGTCCTCCTCGTCGACGCTGCCGAAGGCCCGATGCCGCAGACCAAGTTCGTGACCTCGAAGGCGCTGGCCCTCGGCCTCAAGCCGATCGTCGTTCTGAACAAAGTCGACAAGCCGGACGCAGAGCCGGATCGCGCGCTTGACGAATGTTTCGACCTCTTCGCCAACCTCGGCGCTGACGACGAACAGCTGGACTTCCCGCACCTCTACGCGTCTGGCCGTTCGGGCTGGTGTGACGAGACCCTCGACGGTCCGCGCGAAAACCTCGATGCCCTGTTCAAGCTGGTCGTCAAGCACGTCCAGCCGCCGAAGCAGCAGGCGAACAAGGACGAGCCTTTCTCGATGATCGCCACCACGCTCGGCGCCGACCCGTTCATCGGTCGTCTGCTGACCGGCCGCGTCGAGACCGGCACCCTGAAAACCGGCGACACGCTCAAGGCGCTGTCGCGTGACGGCACCAAGATCGAACAGTTCCGCGCCACCAAGATCATGGCGTTCCGCGGTCTGTCGCAGCAGCCGATCGACGAAGCCGTTGCGGGCGACATCGTTTCGGTCGCAGGTATGTCGGTCGCGACCGTTGCAGATACCCTCTGCGATCCGTCGATCAACACCGCCCTGCCCGCACAGCCGATCGATCCGCCGACCATCTCGGTCCTCTTCGGCATCAACGACTCCCCGCTCGCAGGCCGTGACGGCAAGAAAGTCCAGTCGCGCGTCATTCGTGACCGCCTGATGAAAGAAGCCGAAACCAACGTCGCGATCAAAGTCGAAGACACTCCGGGCGGTGAAGCGTTCATCGTATCGGGCCGCGGCGAACTCCAGATGGGCGTACTCATCGAGAACATGCGCCGCGAAGGCTTCGAGCTGTCGATCTCGCGTCCGCAGGTTATCTTCCAGATGGAAGACGGCCAGCGCATGGAGCCGGTCGAAGAAGTCACCATCGACGTCGACGAAGAGTACACCGGTTCGGTCGTTGAAAAGCTCACCGGCCCGCGCAAGGGTGATCTGGTCGAGATGAACCCCGGCGGCAACGGCAAGACCCGTATCGTCGCTCACGTTCCGTCGCGCGGCCTGATCGGCTACCACGGCGAATTCCTGACCGACACGCGCGGCTCTGGCATCATGAACCGCATTTTCCACGGCTGGACCCCGCACAAGGGCCCGATCGCTGGCCGTCGTCAGGGCGTTCTGATCTCGATGGAAGACGGTACCGCCGTTGCCTACGCGCTGTGGAACCTCGAAGATCGCGGCAAGATGTTCATCAACCCGCAGGAGCCGGTCTATCAGGGCATGATCATCGGCGAGCACAGCCGTGACAACGATCTCGAAGTGAACCCGCTGAAGGGTAAGAAGCTGACCAACGTCCGCGCCTCGGGCACCGACGAAGCCGTCCGCCTCACCCCGCCGACCGTTATGTCGCTGGAGCAGGCTATCGCCTACATCGACGACGACGAACTGGTGGAAGTGACCCCGAACGCGGTTCGCCTGCGCAAGCGCTTCCTCGACCCGCACGAGCGCAAGCGCCAAGCGCGTTCGGCATAAGCCATACGGAAACGGGCCTTCGGGCCCGTTTTTGTTTGATGTGAGTATGGGGGCGCTGCCCCCGCCTGCGGTGCAGGCTCCCCCGGGATATTTGGGGCACAAAGGCAAAAGGGCGCGACGGTGTTTCCGTCGCGCCCTTTGCTATTGGTTGGAAGCTGTAGTTACTCGGCTTCTTCGACGATCACGAGGTCGCGTTCGCTGGCGCCTTTGGCGAAGCTAAGCGCTTCCTGATAAGCGTCCGAGTAGTAGCAATCGTGAGCGGCCTGAAGGCTCGGGAAGCGGGCGACGACGTTGCGTTTGCGGTCGTTGCCTTCGAGCTGTTCGTATTTGCCGCCACGGGCCAGAAAAACGCCGCCGTGGTCAGCAATCGCGCCGGTCGCGCGCTTTGCGTATTCCATGTAGGCGTCTTCGTTCGTGACGTGGACGTGTGCGATCCAGAGTGCGGTCGGCATAAATCAGGCTCCTGCGATGACGGCTTCGGCTGCCTTGATAGCAGCTTCGGCGTTTTCGGTCGATGCGCCGCCGCCCTGCGCCATGTCGGGACGGCCGCCGCCGCCCTTGCCGCCGAGTTCCGGCGTGACAGCGCGCACGATATCCGCAGCGGAGACCTTGCCTTTGACATCATCGGTGACGCCGCAAGCGACTGCGGCCTTATCGCCGGCGTCAGCGATCAGGAGGATGACGCCGGAGAAGTCCGACTTCATCTCGTCGATAATGCCCGGAAGGTCCTTGCCGGTAACGCCGGACAGCACTTGCGCTTTGAATGCTACGCCGTTGATTTCCTTGGCAGGCTCTTCAGCCTTGGCACCACCAGACATCGCCAACTCGCGGCGCAGTTGGGCGACCTCGTTCGCGAGTTGTTTGCGTTCGTCCATCAGCGCCTTGACGCGGTCGGCGGCCTCATTAGCCGGAGCTTTGAGGACGGCGGCGACGGCGTTGAGGCGGCCTTCCTGCTCTTTGAGGTAGTCAATCGCGACCTGACCGGTGAGCGCTTCGACGCGGCGGACGCCGGCTGAAGATGCCCCGTCGGACAGCAGAACGAATGCGCCGATGTCGCCGGTGCTGATGACGTGCGTACCGCCGCAGAGTTCGAGCGAGTAGACGTCGCCCGAGGTGCCCTTGCCCGATTTCGCCTTGCGGCCCATCGAAACAACGCGCACTTCGTCGCCGTATTTCTCACCGAAGAGCGCCTGCGCGCCGAGGCCGCGGGCCTCGTCCGGAGTCATGATGCGGGTTTCCACCTTGGTGTTCTGGCGGATCATCGCGTTGACTTCGCTTTCAACCTTGGCGATCTCGTCGCCCGACATCGCCTTGTTGTGGCTGAAGTCGAAACGCAGACGATCCGGCGCGTTGAGCGAGCCGCGCTGAGCAATATGATCACCCAGAACCTCGCGCAGTGCCTCGTTCAGCAGGTGCGTGGCCGAGTGGTTCGCGCGGATAAACCCGCGGCGGGTGCTGTCGACATTCAGGCGCGCGGCCTGCCCTTTGCCCACGGTGCCTTCGGTGACTTCGGCGAAGTGGATGAAGACGCCCGCGACCTTTTTGGTATCGGTGATTTTGGCCGAGCCGGTGTCGGTGCCGATGGTGCCGGAATCGCCGACCTGACCGCCCGATTCCGCGTAGAACGGGGTCTGGTTCACGACGATCTGGACTGTGTCGCCGGCCTTGGCTTCGGCGGTTGCAGCGCCGTCCTTGAGGACCGTCAGGATCTGGCCTTCGGCCTTTTCGGAATCGTAGCCGAGGAATTCGGTCGTGCCGTGCTCTTCGGCGATCTCGAACCAGATCTGCGAGTTCGCGGTTTCGCCCGAGCCGGCCCAAGCGGCGCGCGCCTTGGCCTTTTGCTCAGCCATCGCAGCGTCAAAGCCGTCCACGTCCACAGCGCGGCCCTTTTCGCGCAGTGCGTCCTGCGTCAGGTCGAGCGGGAAGCCGTAGGTGTCGTAGAGTTTGAACGCGGTTTCGCCCGGCAGGTTTGCATCCGAAGGGAGGCCGGTCAGTTCTTCGTCGAGCAGTTTCAGTCCGCGATCGAGGGTCTGCTTGAAGCGGGTTTCTTCCGCCTCCAGCGTTTCCTGAATCATCGGCTGTGCGAGAACCAGCTCCGGATAGGCGGCGCCCATCTGCTTCACCAGTTCGGGGACCAGACGGTACATGACCGGATCCTGCGCGCCCAGCAGGTGAGCGTGACGCATCGCGCGGCGCATGATGCGGCGCAGAACATAGCCGCGGCCCTCATTCGACGGCATCACGCCATCAGCGATCAGGAACGAGGTCGAACGCAGGTGGTCAGCGATGACGCGGTGGTGCACGTTCTTCGCGCCATCAGCATCGGTCGAGGTCGCGTGTGCGGACGCTTCGATCAGCGCGCGCATCAGGTCGGTGTCGTAGTTGTCGTGCTTACCCTGAAGCAGCGCGCCGATACGTTCCAGACCCATGCCGGTGTCGATCGACTGCATATCGAGTTCGACCATCGAGCCGTCCTCGAACTGCTCGTTCTGCATGAAAACGTTGTTCCAGATTTCGATGAAACGGTCACCGTCCTCATCCGGCGAACCCGGAGGGCCACCGGCGATGTGTTCGCCGTGATCAAAGAAAATCTCGGTGCACGGACCGCAGGGACCGGTAGGGCCCATCTGCCAGAAGTTGTCCATGGTCGGGATGCGGATGATGCGGTGATCCTCGAAACCGGTGACCTTCTTCCAGATGTCGAAGGCTTCGTCATCGGTGTGGTAAACGGTGACCAGCAACTTGTCCTTCGGGATGTCGAAGTCCTTGGTCAGCAGTTCCCAGGCGTAGTTGATCGCGCCTTCCTTGAAATAGTCGCCGAACGAGAAGTTGCCGAGCATTTCGAAGAACGTATGGTGGCGCGCGGTATAACCGACGTTGTCGAGGTCGTTGTGCTTACCGCCAGCGCGAACGCATTTCTGCGATGTGGTGGCGCGGGTGTAATCGCGCTTTTCGACGCCGGTGAAGCAGTTCTTGAACTGCACCATACCCGAGTTCACGAACATCAAGGTCGGGTCGTTGCGCGGAACCAGCGGCGACGACGGAACAATGGTGTGCCCGTTGCGCTCGAAATAGTTCAGAAATGTGGAGCGGATATCGGCAAGGCTCGTCATGGCGGTCCATCAATTTAAGCGTTTTGAGTGGAATAGCTGCCTCTGCTCCCATCGTAAAGCCAAATGCAAAAGGCCGGGCAATTGCCCGGCCTTTCATTCGAATATTGTCGATCACATTTCGACCAGATCGTCGTCCGAACCGTCACTATCGGACGCATCGAAGTCCAGCCCGTGTGCCGCGCGGATCTTGTCTTCGATCTCCATCGCGATGTGCTGGTTATCGCGTAGGAACTGTTTGGAGTTCTCGCGCCCCTGCCCGATCCGTTCATCGCCATAGCTGAACCACGAACCGGACTTATCGACAACACCGGCTTTGACGCCAAGGTCGAGCAGCTCGCCCGTCTTGGAGATGCCTTCGCCATACATGATATCGAATTCCACCTGTTTGAACGGCGGTGCGACCTTATTTTTCACGACCTTCACGCGGGTGGTGTTGCCGACGACTTCGTCGCGGTCCTTCACCGAACCGATGCGGCGGATGTCGAGGCGGACCGACGCGTAGAACTTCAGCGCGTTACCGCCGGTGGTGGTTTCGGGCGAGCCGAACATCACGCCGATCTTCATCCGGATCTGGTTGATGAAGATCACCATGCAGTTCGAACGTGCGATCGAGCCGGTCAGCTTACGCATCGCTTGGCTCATCAGGCGGGCGTGAACGCCAACGCTGCTGTCGCCCATATCGCCTTCAAGCTCCGACTTCGGCGTCAGTGCGGCAACCGAGTCGACCACGACGAGCGACACAGCGCCCGAACGGACAAGCGTATCGACGATTTCGAGCGCCTGTTCACCGGTGTCCGGCTGCGAGATCAGCAGCTCGTCCAGATCGACGCCCAGCTTTTTCGCGTATTGCGGATCGAGAGCGTGTTCTGCGTCGACGAATGCGCAGACGCCGCCCTTTTTCTGCTCTTCGGCAACCGCGTGGAGCGTCAGCGTGGTTTTACCCGACGATTCCGGACCGTAGATTTCGATGATACGGCCTTTCGGCAGGCCGCCGATGCCCAGAGCGATATCGAGGCCCAGCGAGCCGGTCGAGGTCGCTTCGATATCCTGAACGGGGCTGTCCTTGCCCAGTTTCATGATCGAGCCCTTGCCGAACTGACGTTCGATCTGGGCCAGTGCTGAATCCAGTGCCTTTTGCTTATCGGCGGTGCGCTTGTCGTTCATGCTCAGTATGTCTGCCGTTGCCATGTTTGGCTCCTTATCCCACACCCGCTGCCGGGCGGCAATGACTTTATGTTCGCCTCTTGTTCTCACGCAATATGAGCACAAAGGGAGAACATTTCAAGCTTTATGTGGAACAGGTTATTGCACCCCTTTCGTTAAAAGGTAGTTTACTGCCAACGACATACAGGTGATCGGACGCTAAATGCTTGTCTTCTGGCGCGAAAAACTCGTGTTCCTCGCTGTTCCCAAGACCGGAACAACCGCCCTCGAAGGGGCCTTGGCGCCCAAAGCAGCGGCGGTTTTCCGCGATCCGCCGATCCTGAAGCACACACCTATATACCGCTACAAACGCTTCGTGCTACCGCTTTTGCAAAAGGCGGGCGATAACGATTTGGAAACCCTTGCCGTGGTACGCCACCCCGTAAGCTGGCTGGGGTCGTGGTACAGGTACCGTCACCGCGACGATCTGGTCGGTCATCAGAACAGCACGCGGGGGAAAACGTTTGACGAGTTTGTAGAAGAATACTGTCGCGGCAAACCTGAGCCCTATGCCGGTGTCGGCTCGCAGGCGAAGTTCGTTGGCGACGGCGAGGGCTCCGTCGATTGCCATCACCTGTTTCGCTATGAGTCGCAGGAACCGCTCTACCGTTTCTTTGAGGAACGGCTGGATATGAAGCTGGAGACCAAAGCGCTCAACGTCTCTCCGCCGATGGAGCTGACGCTGTCCCCGCGTGTCGAAGAGAAACTGCGCCGCAAGAAACCGGCCGAGTTCGAGGTCTGGGAAAGGGGCCGCAGTACGTGAGCGAATTTCATAATCATCTTGATCGACTTGAATTTCACTAATTGAACTGACCCGCGTATAGCCCTCCGCTTGAAGGAGACCGTTATGCCGCAACCCGTCCGTTCCCCCGTTTTTGCAGCCCTCGAAGCCGCCGCGAAAGACCGCATCCTCGTGCTTGATGGCGCGATGGGGACGCAAATCCAAAAGCTTGGTCTGCAAGAAGGCGACTTCACAGGCCATGGCGCGGGCTGCGCGTGTCACATCCACTCCGACCAGCCGCAGCAGGGTAACAACGACCTGCTAAACCTGACGCGCCCCGACGTGATCGAGGAAATTCACTATCAATACGCGATGGCGGGCGCGGATATTGTGGAGACGAATACGTTCTCCTCCACCACGATCGCGCAGGCGGACTATGCGCTACAAGACAAGGTCGATGCGCTGAACACCGAAGGCGCGCGTCTGGCGCGGAAGGCCATGGACCGCGCCGAGGCAGAGGACGGTCGCCGCCGTTTTGTTGCCGGTGCCGTCGGCCCGACCAACCGCACGGCTAGCATCAGCCCTGACGTCAATAACCCCGGCTACCGCGCTGTTTCTTTTGACGATTTACGCATCGCATACGCCCAGCAGATCCGCGCCCTGATCAACGGCGGTGCGGATATTATCCTGATCGAGACGATCTTCGACACGCTCAACGCAAAGGCCGCGATTTTCGCCGCGGAAGAAGTGTTCGAGGAAACCGGCACCATCCTGCCCGTCATGATTTCGGGCACCATCACCGACCTGTCGGGCCGCACCCTTTCGGGCCAGACACCGACCGCGTTCTGGCATTCTGTGCGCCATGCGCGGCCCTTCACCATCGGCCTAAACTGTGCACTCGGCGCGAATGCGATGCGCGAACACCTAGCTGAAATCTCGGGCGCGGCGGACACCTATGTCTGCGCCTATCCGAACGCGGGCCTGCCCAACGAGTTCGGCGAATACGACGAAACGCCCGCGCAGATGGCCGCGCAGATCGAAGGCTTCGCGAAAGAGGGCCTGCTCAACGTTGTCGGCGGCTGCTGCGGATCGACCTACGAGCACATCCGCGCGATTGCCGAGGCCGTCAAAGGCCACACGCCGCGCGCCATTCCCGATGCCATCCCGCTGATGCGTCTGTCGGGGCTGGAGCCGTTCACGTTGACCAAAGACATCCCGTTCGTGAACGTCGGCGAGCGCACGAACGTCACCGGCTCCGCCAAGTTCCGCAAGCTGATCACGAACAAGGACTACGCAACCGCGCTCGACGTCGCCCGCCAGCAGGTCGAGAACGGCGCACAAGTCATTGATATTAATATGGACGAGGGCCTCATCGACAGCCAGCAGGCGATGGTCGATTACCTCAACCTCCTCGCCGCTGAACCCGACATCGCCCGCGTCCCGATCATGGTCGACAGCTCCAAATGGGACATCATCGAAGCCGGTCTGAAGTGCATTCAGGGCAAGGCCATCGTCAACTCGATCTCGCTGAAGGAAGGCGAGGATCAGTTCCTGCACCATGCGCGCCTCTGCCGCCGTTATGGCGCTGCGATCGTCGTCATGGCCTTCGACGAGGACGGTCAGGCAGACACCGAGGACCGCAAGGTCGCCATCTGCCAGCGCGCCTATAAACTGCTGACCAAAGAGGTCGGCTTCCCGCCCGAAGACATCATTTTCGACCCCAACGTCTTTGCCGTCGCCACGGGTATCGAAGAGCACGACAACTACGGCGTCGACTTCATCAACGCGACCAAACGCATCACCGGAACCTGCCCGCACGTCCACATCTCGGGCGGCGTATCGAACCTGTCGTTCAGCTTCCGCGGCAACGAGGCCGTGCGCGAGGCGATGCACGCCGTGTTCCTTTACCACGCGATCCAGAATGGCATGGACATGGGCATCGTGAACGCAGGCCAGCTCGCTGTTTACTCCGAGATCGACCCCGAACTGCGCGAACATTGCGAGGATGTGGTGCTCAATCACCGCTCCGACGCGACCGAGCGGATGCTGGAACTGGCCGAGAAATATCGTGGACAAGGCGGTGCGCAGGCCAAGGAAAAGGATATGTCGTGGCGCGAACTGCCCGTCGAAAAACGGCTGGAGCACGCGCTGGTCAACGGCATCACCGAGTTCATCGAAGGCGATACCGAAGAGGCCCGCCAACGCGCGACCCGCCCCCTCAACGTGATCGAAGGCCCGCTGATGGACGGCATGAACGTGGTCGGCGATCTGTTCGGCTCGGGCAAGATGTTCCTGCCGCAGGTCGTTAAATCCGCGCGCGTAATGAAGCAGGCCGTGGCCGTTCTAACTCCCTATATCGAGGCGGAAAAGGACGGCTCCGCCAAGGCGGCGGGCAAGATCCTGATGGCCACGGTGAAGGGCGACGTCCACGACATCGGCAAGAACATCGTCGGCGTAGTACTGGCCTGTAATAACTACGAAATCATCGACCTCGGCGTCATGGTCCCGACCTCGAAAATCCTTGAGACGGCAAAGGCCGAGAACGTTGATATCATCGGCCTATCCGGCCTGATTACGCCCTCGCTGGACGAGATGGTCCACGTTGCGGCAGAGATGGAGCGCGCGGGCATGGACCTGCCGCTGCTCATCGGCGGCGCGACCACGTCCAAGGTCCACACCGCCGTGAAGATCGCGCCGAAGTATGTGGCCGGTCAGGCCATGTACGTCACCGACGCCTCGCGTGCGGTCGGTGTGGTGTCGTCGCTCCTCGGCAGCAACGCCGAAAAGGTAAAGGCCGACACCCGCGCCGATTACGCCGATATCGCCGAACGTCACGCTCGCGGCGAACGCGGCAAGAGCCGTATCACGTTGCAGCAGGCCCGCGACAATGCGTTGAAGCTGGATTGGTCGGAGTATGATGCGAAGCAGCCGTCGTTCCTCGGCACCCGCGTGTTTGACAACTGGTCACTGGAGGAACTTGCCCGCTATATCGACTGGACCCCGTTTTTCCAGACGTGGGAAATCAAAGGCCAGTATCCGGCGGTGCTCGACCATCCCGAACGCGGCGAGGCGGCGCGCAGCCTCTTTGACGACGCGCAGGCGATGTTGAAGCAGATCATCGACGAGCAGTGGTTGAAACCCAAAGCAGTCGTGGGCTTCTGGCCTGCGCAGGCGGATGGTGATGACATCAAGCTGTTCGCCGAGGACGGGACGGACCGCGCGGTGCTGCACACGCTCCGCCAGCAAACCGCGAAACGTGATGGCCGCCCGAACGTCGCCCTGTCCGATTTCGTCGCCCCCGAAGGCGACTACGTGGGTGGTTTCGTCGTGACCGCAGGCCCTGAAGAGGACGACATCGCAGCGAAGTTCGAAGCTGCCAACGACAACTATTCGTCGATCATGGTCAAAGCCCTCGCCGACCGCTTTGCTGAAGCCTTCGCCGAGCGGCTGCATCAATACGTCCGCACGGAGCTCTGGGGATACGCGACCGAGCACTACACGCCCGAAGAGCTGATCCGCGAGCCCTACGCAGGCATCCGCCCCGCCCCTGGCTATCCCGCGCAACCCGACCATACGGAAAAGGCAACGCTCTGGGATCTGCTGGACGCCGAGAATGCGACCGGCGTGACGCTCACCGAAAGCTACGCCATGTGGCCAGCCGCATCGGTCAGCGGCCTCTATATCGGCAATCCGGAGAGCTACTATTTCGGCGTCGGCAAGGTCGAGGCCGATCAGGTCGCCGACTATGCCGTTCGCAAAGGGATGACCAAGGAAGACGCCGAACGCTGGCTGGCTCCGGTTCTGAACTACACGCCATAACGAGAAAAGCCGGGCAATCGCCCGGCTTTTTCACTGCAATTTGCAGATAATCTTAGTGACCGGTGCGCTTGAGAACCACACCAACGGTCTTATAGATGAAGGTGGCATCGCCCTTCAGGCTCAGGCCGTCAACGTAAGTCTCGTCGTAGGCCACGCGGTCACAGAATGTCGTGATGCCGCGGCCGTCGACCTGCCACGGGCCGGTGATGCCCGGACGAACGCGGTAGTAGCCTTCGCCGCCAGCGTCGACATAGAGCTGCTCTTGCGACGGAAGGAACGGACGCGGGCCGACGAAGCTCATGTCGCCGCGGACAACGTTGAAGAACTGAGGCAATTCATCGAGGCTGGTTGCGCGTAGAAGTCGACCGATTTTGGTGATGCGTGGGTCACGCTCCAACTTCTGGTGCACGTGCCATTCATGAGCGACCTTCGGGTCCGACGCAATCATGTCGTCGAGCACCTTTTCAGCGTTCGGCACCATGGTGCGCAGCTTCATGCACGAGAAAACCTTGCCGTCTTTGCCAACGCGGTCCTGCATGAAGAAGCCAGCCGATCCGTCGCGACGCACGATGAACCAGAGCACCGCAATGACCGGAACGATCAGCGGCGCCAGCATCAGCGACAGGACGAGGTCCACAACACGCTTACCGAATTTTTCATAGATGCCGCCGGACGCGGAGACTGAGACGTCACTTTGTGTTGTCGCTTCGTAATTCGAAATATCAGTCATAGAAATTCTCCGGAACTGGATCGCACTCGTGAAATTTGCCGAGACCTGGTTAATTGCATTGTGGCTGGCGAGCTGTCTCGAAAGCTGTATTCAACCGATCTACCCCTTCGCTACAGCGTTAACCCTTTCGTATCAATCAGGATCACACCAAAAGGTAAATTTTTAGGCAATATTGGGAAGAAAGCCGCCTAATTTGCGATTTTCGGGGATCGTTTCCGCTCAATTTTGCAGCCGCAGAAAAACTTACGTTAGCGGAAAATACCAGTATTCCTTACCCAAGGTCACTCACCCTAACGCGAATCGATTCTCACTATCAGCGAGCCCTGCTGCGTCGCAGCAGGAGGGCGCACGCTCAAATTGTATGCAAAGAATTGCACTCTCTTTAAGCATGACGACTGCCGCATTGATGCACCATCGCTCATGAAAGCTGCATCGCGCATTGCACCCGCAGGCTGCTTGCGTATGTTGCGCCAAAGCAAACAAGGGCTCGGCGCCTTTCAAATGCCGACCAGCCGAACGAAACCAAATCTAAAGAAAATGGTCGTAGAACATGCGGCCAAGGACAGTGAGCTGCGCATGATCACCCTCTCTCAATACCGTCACCAGTGGACGCACAACATCCGGGCCGACCTCATTTCGGGCCTTGTTGTTGCGCTTGCCCTCATTCCCGAGGCCATCGCGTTTTCCATCATCGCAGGCGTCGACCCCAAGATCGGCCTTTATGCGTCGTTCTCGATTGCGGTGATCACCGCAATCACCGGCGGGCGTCCGGCAATGATCTCTGCGGCGACGGCTGCGGTGGCGGTTCTTCTGGTGACACTGGTGCGCGATCATGGCCTTGAGTACCTCTTCGCCACCACGATCCTTGCGGGGATCCTGCAAATCGGCGCGGGTCTCTTGAGGCTGGGCTATGTGATGCGGTTCGTGTCGAAATCGGTGATGACCGGCTTTGTGAACGCGCTCGCGATCCTGATCTTTATGGCGCAGCTGCCGCAGCTTGATCCGAATACTGTGCCGTTCCTGACCTTCCCGCTCGTGGCGTTCGGTCTGGCAATCATTTACATCCTGCCGCGCTTCACCACAATCGTGCCGTCGCCGCTGGTCAATATCATCGTCATGACCATCATCGTCGTCGTCATGGGCTGGGATGTGAACACGGTCGGCGAAATGGGCGAGCTGCCGGACACCCTGCCCGTCTTCCTGATCCCGCAGATGCCGCTGAACCTCGAGACGCTGTCGATCATCTTCCCTTACGCAGCCGCTGTTGCCGTTGTCGGCCTTCTGGAAAGCCTGATGACCCAGCAGATCGTTGACGATCTGACCGACACTTCCTCGGACCGTAATCAGGAGTGCGTCGGTCAGGGTCTTGCCAATATCGGCACCGGTTTCATCGGCGGTATGGCCGGTTGCGCGATGATCGGCCAGTCGATCATCAACGTCAAATCGGGTGGCCGCGGCCGTCTGTCGACCTTTGCGGCCGGTATCTACCTGCTGATCCTCTGCGTTGCGCTCGGTGATGTCGTCGGCATCATTCCGATGCCCGCGCTGGTCGCTATCATGATCATGGTGTCGATCGGCACCTTCTCGTGGTCGTCGATCAAGCAGCTCCGCACCCACCCCAAGTCGTCATCGATCGTGATGCTCGCGACCGTGTTCTTTGTGATCTATACCCACAACCTCGCCATCGGTGTGCTGGTGGGCGTGCTGCTGTCGGGCATCTTCTTTGCGTGGAAGATCGCGCAGCTGTTCAAGGTCGAGAGCGAGATCACCGCAGACGGCACCCACCGCACCTACCGCGTGTTCGGCCAGCTGTTCTTTGCGTCGTCGGAAGATTTCTCCAAGGCGTTCGATTTCCACGAAGCCCCCGAAAAGGTCACCATCGACGTCAGCCGCGCGCACATCTGGGACATTTCCTCTGTTGCCGCGCTGGACATGGTCGTGCTCAAATTCCGTCGTGAAGGCGCAGAGGTCGACATCGTCGGCCTGAATAAGGCCTCGGAAACCATCGTCGACCGCCTCGCGGTTCACGATAAACCGGGTGCGATGGACGAAATGCTGGGCCACTGACGGAGGATACAATGAGCACCACACTTATCGCTTTTGTCGACGGGTCCGAATATGCGGAGAGCGTCTGCCGCCACGCGGGCTGGATCGCGGGCCGTTCGGGCGCCGACGTCAAAGTCTATCACGTCATGGGCCGCCGCGAGGCTGTGGCGCAGTCGGACCTGAGCGGTGCGATCCGCCTTGGTGCCCGCACTGCCCTGCTCGACCAGTTGTCGCAACTGGACGCCGAGCGCAGCAAGCTCGCGCACGAAGTTGGCCGCGCGATTCTTGAGGACGCCGCGAACATCATCCGAGAGAGCGGCGTCGAAGTCTCGACCCGTTTGCGTCAGGGCGATCTGCTCGACACGCTGACCGCGAAAGAAGACCAAGGCGACATCATCATCATCGGCAAGCGCGGCGAAGCGGCGGGGCTGGCCTCCGATCACCTCGGGTCGAATCTGGAGCGTGTCGTGCGCGCCAGCCACAAGCCGGTGTTCGTCGCCAACCGTGCGTTCAAGCCGATCCAGAAAGTGCTGATTGCGTTCGACAATGGTGCGAATGCGCTCAAAGCGGTCGATATGTTTGCGCGCAACAGCGCCTTCGCCGGTCAGGAAGTGCACCTCGTCCACGTCGGCAAGCAGTCGTCCGAAATGGACACCGCGCTGGAGCGTGCGAAGGCGACGCTGGCCGCTGGGGGATACGACGCGCAGATCGACTACCGCGACGGCAGCGCATCGGATGTGCTGTCTGAAATGACTGCGAAAGAGGGCTACGACCTGCTGGTCATGGGCGCTTACAGCCACTCGCGCGTGCGGTCGCTGTTCCTCGGATCGCACACCACGGAAATGGTCCGCGCCTGCAAAGTACCGGTGTTCCTCGTCCGGTAGTGTTTCCTGCGATGAAATTCTCGAAAAAGCCGCCTAAACGGGCGGCTTTTTTGTTTGACGACACGGAAGGTTGAAACATTTCTACACATCAGGTTGACTGTCTGATTAAATTCATGTGACAATTTTGGTGACAGTAAAATTTGTTTACTCAATCGGACCTGATGAGCTCACCCACACCTGCCAATCCTGCACTCGCGCTCGGCGGACTGCTCCGCAAACGTCGCAAACAGATGGAACTCACTCTCAAGGTCCTCTCGGATCGTGCGGGTGTATCCGCCGGTTATCTGAGCCTGATCGAGCGCGACATGGCGGTGCCTTCGCTGGGCACCCTCGCCCAGCTCGCCGATGCGCTCGACGTGTCCATCGACTACTTCGTCAAATCCACGAAACCCGCCGATGCGCTCAGCCGCGCCTCCGGCCGCGAGAAGTTTTCCATCGCGGGATCGTCGATCACCTACGAGGCCCTGAGCAACGACTATCCGGGGTCCGAGATCTCCAGCTACATCATGCACGTGCCCGCCAAGTACACGTCGGAAACCGTGTCGCATGAGGGCGAGGAAATCATCTTCATTCTCGAAGGCACCATCGAGCAGACGCTCGACGGGCAGACCTTCTCGATGACCGCCGGTGACAGCCTGCACTATAGCGGAACCGTTCCGCATTCGTGGGCGAACCCGTCGGACAACGAAGCCAAGATTTTGTGGTCGGGACGGCTTACCGTCCTGAACGCAAGCGGCACCCGCAAGGTGCCACCCTCGAACCGCCCCCAGATCGTGGGCGCGGGCAACTAAGATTCCGCTTAAAACGGATGATATTCGGCGCAACGTCGCCGCAACACATGAAGTCAACAAGGAGGTTGATGAAATGAAATTCAAGACAACTCTGCTGGGCATGACCGCAGCAATGGCGCTGAGCGCCGGCGCCGCTTCGGCTCAAGCTCTGGTCTACTGCTCGGAAGGTTCGCCGGAGGGCTTTGACGCCGCTCTGTACACCTCGGGCACCACTTTCGACGCCTCGTCGAAGCCGATCTACAACCGTCTGGTCGAATTCGAAGTCGGCACCACCGAAGTGAACCCGGCTCTGGCCGAGAGCTTTGAAGTGTCGGAAGACGGCCTGACCGTCACCTTCCACCTGCGTGAGGGCGTCAAATTCCACTCGAACGACCAGTTCACCCCGACCCGCGATTTCAACGCTGACGACGTGATCTTCTCGTTCGACCGTCAGGGCAACCCGGACAACCCGTACAACGGCGTTTCGGGCGGTTCGTGGGAATACTACTCGGCCATGTCGATGCCCGACCTGATCGAGTCGATCGAAAAGGTCGACGACTACACCGTCGTCTTCAACCTGACCCGTCCGGAAGCGCCGTTCATGGCGAACATGGCAATGGACTTCGCGTCGATCGTTTCGAAAGAATACGCAGACGCGATGATGGAAGCCGGCACTCCGGAAATGCTGAACCAGGCGCCGATCGGCACCGGTCCGTTCAGCTTCCAGGCTTACCAGAAAGACGCCGTCATCCGTTTCGTCCGCAACGACGACTACTGGGGTGATGCGGCCAAGGTCGAAGCGCTGATCTTCGCGATCACGCCGGACGCTTCGGTTCGCTACCAGAAGGTTCAGGCTGGCGAATGCCACGTCATGGCCTACCCGAACCCCGCTGACGTCGAAGCGATGCAGTCGGACGAAGGCGTTGAAGTCATGCAACAGGAAGGCCTGAACGTCGGCTACCTCGCATACAACACCAACGTGGCTCCCTACGATAACCCGAACGTCCGTAAGGCGCTCAACATGGCTATCGACAAGCAGGCCATCATCGACGTCGTATTCCAGGGCTCGGGCCAGATCGCCAAGAACCCGATCCCGCCGACCATGTGGTCCTACAACGACGCCGTTGAAGACGACAGCTACGATCCGGAAGCCGCAAAGGCCATGCTGGAAGAAGAAGGCGTGACCGACCTCGACCTGAAGATCTGGGCGATGCCGGTACAGCGTCCGTACAACCCGAACGCACGCCGTATGGCCGAACTGATGCAGGCCGACTTCGCTGAAATCGGCGTCGACGTCGAAATCGTTTCGTACGAATGGGGTGAGTACCTCGAGCGTTCGAAGGACACCGACCGTGACGGCGCTGTTCTGCTCGGCTGGACCGGTGACAACGGCGATCCGGACAACTTCCTCGCAGTTCTTCTGGGCTGTGACGGTGTTGGCGGTTCGAACCGCGCCCAGTGGTGCTACGAGCCGTTCGACGATCTGATCCAGGAAGCCAAGACCATCTCCGATCAGGACGAGCGCGCTGCTCTGTACGAAGAAGCTCAGGTTATCTTCAAAGAGCAGGCTCCGTGGGCAACCATCGCTCACTCGGTCGTTTACATGACCATGCGTCCGGAAGTTGACGGCTACGTCATCGACCCGCTCGGCGGCCACTTCTTCAACGCGGTTGGCCTGTCCAACTAAGCGAATTCCAAATCAACCGAACCGGCGCTATCCAGCGCCGGTTCCCTTATTTGCGAGGGACGGATGGCAGCTTCAATGCCGCACGTTAACCCCATGAAAAGACTGATCAATCAAATCACAGACATGAAGGTGCCGACGTGCTGAAATACCTCGCCTCCCGTCTGCTTACATTCGTGCCGACCTTTATCGGCGTGACCCTGATTTCCTTTGCTTTCATCCGCGTACTGCCGGGCGATCCGATTATCGTCATGGCGGGCGAACGCGGGATGAGCGAAGAACGCTATGCCGAACTGACCACGCAATACGGCTTTGACCGTCCGATGTTGGCACAGTTCTGGGACTACCTGACCGGTGTTCTCCAAGGTGACCTTGGAACGTCCTTCGTGACGAAAAAACCGGTCTGGGACGAGTTCTTTACCCTGTTTCCCGCCACGCTCGAACTGTCGCTCTGCGCGATGATCTTCGCGATCCTGATTGGCCTGCCCGCAGGCGTGATCGCCGCTGTAAACCGCGGCAAGTTCTTCGACCGTGCGCTGATGTCGACCGCCCTCGTCGGCTACTCGATGCCGATTTTCTGGTGGGCGCTACTCCTGATCATCGTGTTCTCGGGCAACCTGCAATGGACGCCCGTGTCGGGCCGTATCGGGCTGCAATACTACTTCCCGAACGCCACGGGCTTCATGATCTGGGACGCGATCGCATCGGGCCAGAGCGGAGCGCTATCGTCCGCCGTGCGCCACCTGATCCTGCCGACCATCGTGCTGGGCACCATCCCGCTCGCGGTGATCGCGCGTCAGACCCGTTCGGCGATGCTCGAAGTGCTGGGCGAGGATTACATCCGCACCGCCCGCGCCAAAGGCATGTCGCCCCGCCGCGTCAACGCGATCCACGCCCTGCGTAACGCGCTGATCCCCGTGATCACGGTGATCGGCCTGTCGGTCGGTACGCTGCTCGCAGGTGCGATCCTGACCGAGACCATCTTCAGCTGGCCGGGTATCGGCAAGTGGATGGTCGATAGCATCTTCCGCCGCGACTATCCCGTCGTTCAGGGCGGCCTGCTGCTCATCGCCGTGATGGTGATGGTCGTGAACCTGACTGTCGATGTCCTCTATGGCATCATCAACCCCAAAATCCGGAAACGCTGATGACTGATACAGCACAAAGCGCACCCAAGCGCCCGAGCGCCCTCCGCGAGTTCTGGTACTATTTCCGCGAAAACCGCGGGGCCGTCATCGGCCTCTACGTTTTCGGCTTTTTCCTGCTCGTCGCGGCCCTTTCGCCGATTATTGCCCCTTACGATTCCACGCAGCAGTTCCGCGACCACATCCTCCAGCCGCCGGCATGGAGCGAAGGTGGCTCGTGGGCGTTCCCGCTGGGCACCGACCCGCTGGGCCGTGACATGCTCTCCCGCCTGATCGAAGGCGCGCGTTATTCGTTCTTCGTCGGCGTGGTCGTTGTGACCATCGCGTCGTTCGGCGGCATCATCATCGGCCTGATCGCAGGTTTCGCGCCGCGCTGGCTCGACACCATCATCATGCGCATCATGGACATCGTTCTGGCGTTCCCGTCGCTGCTGCTGGCGCTCGTGCTGGTGGCGATCCTCGGGCCGTCGCTGATCAACGCCATGGTCGCTATCGCGATCGTGCTCCAGCCGCACTACGTCCGCCTCACCCGCGCCGCCGTGCTGTCGGAAAAGCAGAAGGACTACGTGACCTCTGCCCGCGTTGCCGGTGCGGGCCGTATGCGCCTGATGTTCAAGACCGTTCTGCCGAACTGCCTCGCGCCGATCATCGTTCAGGCCGCGCTATCGTTCTCGACCGCGATCCTCGACGCCGCCGCGCTCGGCTTCCTTGGCATGGGTGCGCAGCCGCCGACGCCCGAATGGGGCACCATGCTGGCCGAAGCACGCGAGTTCATCCTGCGCGCATGGTGGGTCGTGACCTTCCCCGGCGTGGCGATCCTCATCACCGTGCTGGCGATCAACCTGATGGGCGATGGTCTTCGTGACGCACTCGACCCGAAACTGAAGAGGAGCTGATCCATGAGCCTCCTTCGTATTCGTAACCTCAGCGTCGAGTTCCAGACCGCGTCGGGCATGTTCCGTGCCGTGGACGGTGTGGATCAGGACGTTGCCGCAGGCGAAATCCTCGCCATCGTGGGCGAGTCCGGCTCGGGTAAGTCCGTGTCGATGCTCGCGCTGATGGGGCTTCTGCCGTGGACCGCGAAAGTCACCGCGGACGAGCTGACCTTTGACGGGCATGACCTGCTGAACATGGGCACGCGCGAGCGTCGCCGCATCGTCGGCAAAGACCTCGCCATGATCTTCCAAGAGCCGATGTCCTCGCTCAACCCGTGTTTCACCGTGGGTTGGCAGATCAAGGAAGCGCTGCGCATCCACCTCGGTATGGGCCGCGCCGAGCGTCACAAGCGTGCCATCGAGCTGTTCGAACAGGTGGGCATCCCTGCCCCCGAAAAGCGCCTGTCGTCCTTCCCGCACCAGCTGTCGGGCGGTATGAACCAGCGCGTGATGATCGCGATGGCGATTGCCTGCCGTCCCAAGCTGCTGATCGCGGACGAACCGACAACGGCGCTCGACGTGACCATTCAGGCGCAGATCCTCGACCTGCTGACCTCGCTGCGCGAGGAAAGCGGCATGGGCCTCGTTCTGATTACGCACGACATGGGCGTCGTGGCCGAAACGGCAGAGCGCGTGAGCGTCCAGTACGCCGGTCAGAAGATCGAAGAGCGCCAAGTGGGCGATCTGTTCCGCACGCCGCACCACCCCTACGCCGCCGCCCTTCTGGACGCGCTGCCCGAGCGTGCGACGGAAAAGCGTCTGCCGACGATCCCGGGCGTGGTGCCGGGCCAGTTCGACCGCCCCGAGGGCTGCCTGTTCAGCCCGCGTTGCCAGTTCGCTGACGACCACTGCCGCGCTGTCGAACCTGCCCCGCGTGGACCGGAGCTGGGCTACGCCCGCTGCCACTACCCCCTCAACACTGACCAAAGGAAAGTGTCATGAGCCAAGCCCCCGTTATGACCGCAGAAAACCTCGCACGTCATTACGAGGTCGGTGGTGGTCTGTTCCGCAAGCCGCAAGTGCTGAAGGCCGTGCAGCAGGTGGACTTCGAACTCTATGCCGGCAAAACGCTGGCCGTAGTGGGCGAATCCGGTTGCGGCAAGTCGACGCTCGCGCGCCTTGTGACCATGATCGAAGAGCCGACCCTCGGCTCGCTGAAACTCGACGGCAAGGACGTTCTGCCCCAGCACTGGGCCTCGTTGCGCCAGTCGGTGCAGATCGTGTTTCAGGACCCTTACGGTTCGCTGAACCCGCGTCAGCGCATCGGGCAGATCCTGATGGAGCCGCTGGTCATCAACCGCCCCGACATGTCCAAGAAGGACCGCGAGGAGAAAGCCCGCGAGATGATCCGTCTCGTCGGTCTGCGCCCCGAGCACTTCGACCGCTACCCGCACATGTTCTCGGGCGGTCAGCGCCAGCGGATCGCCATTGCGCGCGCTCTGATGCTGGAGCCGAAGGTGCTGGTGCTCGACGAGCCCGTTTCTGCGCTCGACCTGTCAATTCAGTCGTCAGTCCTGAACCTGCTGATCGACATTCAGGAACGCATGGGCCTCGCCTACCTCTTTATCAGCCACGACTTGAGCGTGGTGAAGCACGTCGCTGACGATGTGATCGTGATGTACCTTGGCCGCGCGGTCGAGAAAGGCACGAAAGAGGAAGTGTTCGGCAACCCGCGCCACCCCTACGCGAAGGCTCTGCTGTCCGCGACTCCGGTGGCCGATCCCGAACTTCGCAAGGAGCGGATCAAGCTGACGGGCGAACTGCCCTCACCGCTCGCCGTTCCGCCGGGTTGTGCGTTCGCGCCGCGCTGCTGGAAAGCGCAGGACAAGTGCCGTGCAGAGACGCCAAAGCTCGACGGCGGCGAACATCAGGCGGCCTGCTTCTTCCCCGAGGGCTGAAGCGTCACCACGATACCGGCCAAGGTAATCAGAACCGCGCCGATCAGACCCCAGTGGTCCGGCGCGGTGTTGAACAGCACCAGATCGAAGCCCAAAGCCCAGATCAGGCCCGTGAATTCAAAAGGTGCGAGCGTCGAAACCGGCGCTCGCGCTTGTGCTTCTACCGCCGCGATATGACCCGCGCCGCCCAAGAGGCCCGCGAGGCAGAGCAGCACCAGCATCCCCGCATCCGGCACCGACCAGCCGAACGGCATGGTCAGCAGCCCCACGACCGAACAGACAACGGCGAACCAGAACGCGATGGTCGACGGCTTCTCTGTTGCGGTCATATTCTTGATGTGCACGCGCACGAACGCCATCGTCACAGCGTAACCGATGCCCGCCAGTGCGCCGATGACTGCGCCCTCGCCCGGCATTTCCATCGCTTGCCACAGCATCGCGACCACGCCGCCAAAACCCAACGCGACCGCAACGATCAGCCGCGGCCCCAGCTTTTCCCGCAGCATCCACGACGCCATCGGCAGCGTGATCACCGGCGCGAGGTAAGCCAGCGCCTGCGCATTCGCGACCGGCAGATAGGCGAGCGAGATGAACGACAGCGCCATCGAGAACGCCCCGAACAACCCCCGCGTCAGGTGGAGACGCGGATAGCGGGTGCCGATGGCCTTCGGAAATTCGGCCTTCCACGCCATGTAGGCGCAGATCGGAAGTAGCGCGATAAACGACCGCCAGAAGATGATCTGGCCGACCGAAACGGTTTCAGCAGCGCCGTGAACGACGGCGGACATGGCGGTCATCAGGAACACGGCGAACAGGCGCAGTCCGATGCCGGACAAAGGGGAATCGTTACTCATGCGCATACTGTTAGCGCTATCACTCCAGTGCACAACCCATTCGTTCACCCTGCGCGATCTTTTCACGTGACCGTCGCAAATCTCCGTCTACAATAGGGCCAAAGCCATTGGAGATCCCATGAAATACGTTCTGCCCGCCCTCGCCGCGATCGTCACTGCCACCGCCGTTTTCGCCCATAACGGCGTCACCGATCCGGTCGTCCTTGCCCGTATGGAAGCGATGAAGCGTATCGGCGGCAACGTCAAAGTCATCGGTGACATGGCAAAAGGTGAAGCCGCCTTCGACGCCGATGCCGTCCAGACCGCGCTGAACGCCATTCAGGCCGAAGCCGCTGAAATCCCCGCGTATTTCGAACAGCAGGTGCTCGTCGAAGGCTCCGAGGCGCTGCCCGCCATCTGGCAAAACTGGGACGATTTCGTCGCCAAAGCGGGCGATCTGGAGGTGGCGGCGGGGAGCCTGAGCGTCAGCTCTGCCGATGACCTCGGCGCCGCGCTCCAACAGGTCGGCGGCGCCTGTGCGGGCTGCCACAAAACATACCGCGAATAAGCGAAAAGGCCCGCAGATCGCGGGCCTTTCCTTTTTAAAGCACGTCGGCGGTGATTTTCCGGAATGCATCAGCGAATTCAGCCGGTTGGCTGACGTAACCGATGTGGTGCCCCGGCACGACGGCCAGCTCGCACGGCATGGACTTCGCGATGTAACGGGCGGTTTCCGCGTAGCACGCATCGCCGCTCAGGTCGCCAGCCTGCATCACCACAGGAATGGCGTTCGATTTCAGCAGCCCCAGATCAGGCTTGAAGCTGTTGATGACGCGGAATTCGTGACGCAGGAAACGGTCGTGCGTGCTTTCGGACTGGTCACCCGGTTGGGCCGCAACGCCGAGGCCGACGGTCTCGCTCATGAACAGTTTCATTGCGGGCAGCGCGCCATCGGTGTCAAACGTGTACTTCACCTTGATGAAGAGTTCGCGCCATTCGGTCGCCTGCGGCTCGGGCAGAATTTCGGTCACGGGCGGCTCGTGGACGAGCAATTGTTTCACGATTTCAGGGTGTTGTTCCCCTACGTTCAGAGCAATTACGGCACCGGCGCTGCTGCCAAAGACAATCGCAGGGCCCATGTCCATCGCTTCGATCACTGCCTTCACATCGCGGGTAGCCTGTTTCAGATCCAGCGCAGCACCCGCATCACCTGTGCTTTCGCCAGCCGCGCGGCGATCAAGGCGTACGACGGTAAAGTCATCCTTCAGCGCCATCATCAGCGGCGTGTAGCGGACGCTCTCGCCGTTCGCGCCTGGGATCAGGACAACCAGCGGACCGGAGCCCATTTGCGTGTAGGCGATCTTTGCGCCTTCGTTTTCAACATAGTTCGTCATGTCAGACCTCTTCATTGAGCCAGACGTCAGCGTCCGACCGGATTTTAGTTTCAAGGGAGGAGAAGCGCGTCGGGAACGTCCCTTCGACGGGATAGCCCGCGACCGTCAGCAGATAGGCGAGCGGCGCGTATTCGGCGGGATGCGCGCCCACGATGCTCCAGTCGATATCGACAGGCCCGCGCGGGTAGTCGAAGCTGGAGATGTCGTAGCTGCAATGCCGCTCGACAATGCCCCAGCGCCCGCCGCGCTTTTCCACGCGGTCCAGCATCCGCCCGTGAGACGTCGCCCCGAGGTGCAGCGTATTGTGCTGCCCGACGATCATCGCGGGCGTTTCGACAAAGGCACGATTCCCGCGCTTGGTAATCATCGGCGACCCGATGACGTGGCGGCTCGTCAGATCGCTGGACCCCATCCTGCGCGATCCGGCGACAAACTCCGACGCGGTGCCTTTGAACCAAGTGATTTCGATTGTTGCATCATCATGGAAGAGCGCCGCGAGGTCGTCCCAGCGGCCCAGATCCCGATGCAGCCAGCCGTTCATCAGCTCGCCAATTTCGGTTCTGTCTTCGAGAGTAGTCATTGTGTCATCTCCTTTGATCAGAGATGTAGTGACACCCGGTTCATAAATGATCTGATTGATTAATAGTGATCGCTGATCAGTGAGAACTCATGGACCTCCGACAACTACGCTATTTCCTGACCGTGGCAGACGAATGCCACTTTGGCCGCGCTGCAGAAAAACTGCATATCGCGCAGCCCGCTTTATCAATGCAGATCAAGGCGCTGGAGGAAAACCTCGGCGGTCCGCTGTTCACCCGCACCACGCGGCGTGTCGAGTTGACCGACGCGGGGCGCACGCTGGTGCCCGAAGCGCGGCGCATCTTGTCGATGGTTTCGCACGCGGACGACGTGACCCGAAGCTCTTTGCGCGGCGATATGGGGCAGATCCGCATCGGCTTTGTCGGCAACGCGGTGCTGAGTGGCATCCTTGTCGAGGACCTGCGCGCCTTCCGCAAAGCGCATCCCAAGGTCGAAATTACGCTGGCCGAGGCCGCACCGAAGGCGCTCCGCGACGGCCTTCAATTATCGGAGATCGACGTCGCCTACATGTCCTTCCCCGGCAATGAACCTGAACTTCAGGCGCTGCCGGTGCAGAAATCCACCGTGGTCGCCACGATGTCCGTCGATCACCCGCTGACTGCTATGGACGAGCTGACGATCAAAGACCTCTCGGGCGTGGACCTGCTGCTCTACGGGGCAGAGATGGACGGGATGCTCGAAGGGCTGGGCGCGCACGGTTACACGCCCGCGATGGTGCATAAACTGCCCTCGACGCTCGCCATCATCGCGGCTGCCGCGGCGGGTATGGGCGTTGCGCTGGCGCCTGAGCAGGCCGAACAGCTTGGCGTGCCGGGGTTGGCGTTCAGACCGATCCCCGAACTCAGCAGGCAAGCCTCGCTTTTCATGCTCCACCGCAAACGCGAAACCAAGGGCGCGACGATGGCCTATATCCGCGAAGCGCAGGTCAGACAGAAGGCCGCTAAATAGTTTTCCAATCGCGCGGGGCTGCCCTACATAGGCGGCATGATTGATACGCTTCCGATCCTCTGGTCCTTCCGCCGCTGCCCCTACGCCATGCGCGCCCGCCTTGCTGTGCTCAGTTCCGGTGTTCAGGTCGAGTTGCGGGAAATCCTGCTGCGTGACAAACCCGAGGCCTTTCTCGCGACCTCTCCCTCCGCCACGGTGCCGTGCATGAAGGACGGCGATCAGGTGCTGGACGAGAGCTTTGACATCATGGTCCACGCCCTGCGGCAGCGCGATCCCGAAGGGCTGCTGGACATGCCAGATGATGGCTGGGAGCTGATCCGTACCAACGACGGCCCGTTCAAGGCCGCGCTCGATCACACGAAATATGCTGTGCGCTATCCTGACCTCGACCCGATTGCGGAGCGCGAAAAGGCAGTGCAGCACCTGATGGGTATGAACGACATGCTGGGGGACCAGCAGTGGCTCTATGGCGACCGTCCGACGATTGCGGACCTCGCCACCCTGCCCTTTGTGCGCCAGTTCGCGAACATTGATCGCGAGTGGTTCGACACGCAGGACTGGCCCGCGCTGAAGGCGTGGCTGGTGCGGTTTACGGACAGCGACCGCTTTGCCGCGATCATGCCGAAGTTCACCCCGTGGAAAGAGGGCGACGCGCCCGTTCTGTTCGGCTGAAACGAAAAACCCCGCCGAAGCGGGGCTGATTGGTTACGCCAGTTGCGGCATCCGTTTCCATTGCGCGGGACCGGTTTTGTGGACCGAATTGCCCTCGCTATCAACGGCGACGGTCACGGGCATATCCTCGACCCGCAGCTTGTAGATCGCTTCCATGCCGAGGTCCTGAAACGCGACCGGTTCCGCCTCGCGGATCGCTTTGGACACAAGGTACGCCGCGCCGCCGACCGCAATCAGGTAGACAGCTTTGTGCTTCTTGATCGCTTCGATGGCTTCCGGCCCGCGCTCTGCCTTGCCGATCATGACCTTGAGGCCCGTGTCGGTCAGGATGCGGTCGGTGAATTTGTCCATGCGGGTGGAGGTCGTCGGACCGGCGGGCCCGATGACTTCGTCGCCCACGGCATCGACCGGACCGACGTAGTAGATCGCGCGGCCCTTGAGGTCGACGGGCAGTTCCTCGCCCGCGTCCAGCATCGATACCATCCGTTTGTGCGCCGCGTCACGGCCGGTGTAGAGCGTACCGCTCAGCAGCAGCGTTTCCCCCGGCGTGAGGGTCGCGATGTCCGCGTCGGTCAGCGTGTCGAGGTCGAGGCGGCGCGCACCGGCGCTGGCCTTGTCGAGCAGAATCTCCGGCCAGTCCGACAGGTTCGGCGGGGTCAGACGCGCAGGGCCGCTGCCGTCAAGCGTAAAGTGGACGTGGCGCGTGGCAGCGCAGTTCGGGATCAGACCAACGGGCAAAGACGCCGCGTGGGTCGGGAAGCTGCGCACCTTCACGTCGAGCACAGTGGTCAGACCGCCGAGGCCCTGCGCACCGATTCCCAGCGCGTTAACGCGCTCGTAAATCTCGATCCGCAACTCTTCGGTCTTGTCCTTGGGACCGCGGCGCAGCAGGTCCTGCATGTCCAGCGCGTCGTTCAGCGACTGCTTCGCCATCAGCATCGCGCGGTCGGACGAGCCGCCTACACCGATGCCCAGCACGCCCGGCGGGCACCAACCAGCGCCGAGCGTCTCGACCGTGTTCACCACCCAATCAGCAACGGACGCTGAAGGGTTCAGCACGGTGAACTTGGCTTTGTTCTCGGACCCGCCTCCCTTGGCCGATACGTGGACGGAGACGTTCTCGCCCTCAATCATAGAGATGTGCAGCATCGCAGGCGTATTGTCGCCCGAGTTCTTGCGGGTGCCGAACGGATCGACAACGACCGAGGCACGCAGCGGGTTGGTGTCGGCTGCATAGGCGCGGCGGGTCGCCTCGTCGACGACGTCTTGCAACGGGCGCGACAGTTGAAGCTGCGCCTTGTGGCCGATCTCGATAAAGACGTTGGCCGTGCCGGTGTCCTGACAAATCGGACGCTTGCCTATCGCCGCCATGCGCGAATTGACGAGGATCTGCGCCATCGCGTCCTTCGCGCCCTTGCTTTCCTCGCGGTCGTACGCGGCAGACATCGCGCGGATAAAGTCGCTCGGGTGGTAGTAGGACACGAATTGAAGGGCTTCTGCGATGCTTTCCAGCAGATCATCTTCGCGGATCACGGTCATAGATTTCTCCATCAGTGTGGCGGCAATAATTGCGTACACGCTTGCAACGTGAGCACCCAAAATGTCACGCAAGCATCGGGATAGGTTAGCGAAAACGCCCCGCGCACGGGCCGAGCAAGCGGATTCGTTTCCGCTCTGGCGCGCGCAACCGAGATGGTAACGCCCAAAGGTCTACAAATGAAGGGTAATGGCGGACAGTGAGGGATTCGAACCCTCGAGACGGTTCCCCGCCTACACACTTTCCAGGCGTGCGCCTTCGACCACTCGGCCAACTGTCCGTGCAGCGGGGTTTACCCGCAAGCGGCGCCCATATGCAAGGGGGGCACCGCTGATTTTTCGTATGGTTTTGAGCGGTTAATTCACTCGGTCAGATGGATGGAGACGCGGCGGTTGCGGGCGCCTTTTTTCTCGACCTTGCCAAAGCGCATTTTGCCGATCTCGGCGGTCGATTTCACGTGCGTACCGCCGCAGGGCTGGAGGTCGATCTGGCTGTCGCCGTCGGTGATCCGCACGAGGCGGATTTTGCCCGAACCGCGCGGCGGCTGGACGGACATCGTCTTGACCAGTCCGGGGTTCGCGTCGAGGTCGGCGTCTGTGATCCATTCTTCGGAGATCGTCAGGTCGCGGGAGATGAGGTCGTTCAGGCGCTCTTCGAGCAGTTCCTTGTCCTCAGGCGCGTCGGGCATGTCGAAGTCGAGGCGCCCCTTCTCCGCACCGATCTGGCCGCCGGTGACGGGCAGCGGGATCACGACCGACAGGAGGTGCAGCGCGGTGTGAACGCGCATGTGGCGGTGGCGGCGGTCCCAGTCGAGCGTCTGGGTGACTTCGGTGCCGACTTCGGGGAGCGTTTCACCGTCCGCAGGGACCAGCACGACGGTTTCGCCCTCGGCCTTCACGGCGGTGGCGATTTTGCACGACCCACCCTCCCACGTCAGTTCGCCGCTATCGCCGGGTTGGCCGCCGGAGGTGGGGTAATAGAGCGCACGATCCAGAACCACGCCGCCTTGGTCGGTCAGTTCAACCACCGTGCCGGTGGCTTCGCGCATGTAGGCGTCTTCGCGGAAAAGGAGTTCGGTCATGAAATTTCATCCCCCTCATTATCGTTATCGTCGTCTTTTTTATCGGGTACATCAGGCGCAATCGGCTCTTGCGGCGGCTCGGATGTGACCGCCTTCTGCTCTGCCGCTTGCGACTTGATCTCTGTCTGCTCGGCCTCGCTAGGTTGCGACCGCGCCATTTCGCGAAGCGCTTCGGGATTGCGGAGCCACAGATCGCGCTGCGCGAACGGGATCTCGATGCCCTCTTCCGAGAAGCGGCGGTTGATCTCGTGGTTCATCTCGGACTGCACTTGGAAAATGAAGTGGATGTCGCGGATGATCGCGCGGATATCGAAGTCGAGGCTGTCCGCACCGAAACCGCGGAAATAAACGTTCGGCGGCGGGTTCAGCAGCACCATCGGGTGCGCCTCGGCCACTTCGCGCAGGATTTCCTCCACGCGGTGACTGTCGGTACCGTAGGCCACGCCCACAGGCACGATGACACGGCCAACGGAATTGCCGCGGGTCCAGTTGGTCACCTGCCCCGACACGAGGTCGGCGTTGGGGATGATGACGTCCTTGCGGTCAAAGGTTTCGATACGGGTCGAGCGGACAGAGATGCTCCGAACGTGGCCCATCTGGTCGCCCACCTGAATCCAGTCGCCTTCGGAAATCGGGCGCTCGATCAGCAGGATGATGCCCGACACGAAGTTCGATACGATGGTCTGAAGGCCGAAACCGACACCGACCGACAGCGCACCAGCCACGATGGCGAGGCTGGAGAGGTCGATGCCCGCCATGGTGATCGCGATGACCGCCGCGAGGAAAATACCGAGGTAGCCGATGCCCGACACAGCAGCGTTCTGCCCGCCGATATCAAGGCGGGTTTTAGGCAGAACGGTCGAGCGAAGCGTGCTCTGGATGAACCGCGTGATGCTGTAGCCGATGGCGAACACGGCGGCGAAGGTCACGAAATCTCCGGGAGAGATGCGCGTCTCGCCGATGATAAAGCCTTCGCGGAAACGGCTCCACAGCTCCAGTAGATCGGCTTCGCGCACGCCCCACATCAGGGCGAGGATCGGCAGCGAAACCACGATCAGCAGGAAGGCCGAAATCACCGGCATCAGCGCATCTGCGGCGCTATCGGGCGAGCCGGTCCAGACGATGTAGAGGTCGATAATCAGGCGCTGGATCAGCATGATGACAGCCAGCACCGACAGGGTCCGCACAGCAGGGTAAAGCAGCGCACGCGCGCCAACATCATAGCCCGCCAGCGCCAGCAACGCGCCGACGACAGCGATCACCATCGCGATACGGCCCGCCACGGCGAAGAAGCGGTAGCGGTAGACCTCTTTGTTTTCTTCCTTTTTCGAGGTGCGGAACAGGAGGCGGCCGAACTGATAGAGGAAGAACGCAAGCAGTAGCTCGATCGGCAGCAGCACGACGCCCGCAATGGTGTCGGGCTCGTCCGTGACGGTGACAAGGCGGGTCAGCAGGTAGCCGATGGTCAGCAGCCAGCCGAGGCTCCAGACAATGCGGCGGGCACGTCTGTGTTCCTCTCCCGGGGTGCCGAGGAGCGAGTCCTTTTCGGTGTCCTCGGGGAAGAATTGGAACGAAATCCACTTGGCGATGATGACGTGGAGCGAGGCATAGGGCAGCGCCTCGACCAGCAATTGCCCCCTGAACCCGAGCAGCCCCGACACATTGGCAGCCGTGGTGATGATCCACACACCCAGCAGCGGCAGCAGGATCTGACCGAGCGAGATGATGAATTGCAGCGCGTCAGCCCATGTGCCCGCACCCTTGATCACCCTGTCCTGCATACTGATGATCCAGCTGCGCCCCCGCGCGATCAGCACGGTGCCGACCACGAACATCAGGGCGGCCTGAATGAAGCTTTCCCAGATGCGACCGGAGCTGAAACGGCTAATGATACGAGCGTTGGTCTCGCTCGCGATGCTGGTGACGGCGTTCCACATGGCGGTCGCGCCATCGACCCAGTGCACAGGATTGAGCGGCAGCGGGCCGCGTTCGATCAGGTGCTGGGTCTGGCGTTCGCGGATCACGGCGTCGATTTCTGCCACAAGGCCATTGGCGCGGACGAAGGCTTCCTGCGCCAGAACGGCGGGCGCCATCAGCGTCTCAAGCTGCGTGTTCAGCGTCGTGCGGCGGTCGGCGATCGCCTGCGGCTCGCTCTCGCCGTCGGCCGGCTTTTCACCGAGCGCGGAAATCTGAGCTTTGACGGTGTCGATGCGGGTGGAGTTGGTCGACTCCGCCTCAAGCAGGTCATCGCGCCAGTTGACGATTTCGGACCGCAGACGGTCGAGCGCAAAGCTGGACACGGTCTCGTTCGCCAGTCCCTGCTCTGCCCTGACCGCAACGCGTTCCCACGCCTCGTAGTCGGGACCGGTTTCGGCAGAGAGCTGCTCGATCGCGGGCTGGGCGGAAGTGTCGATGGGCACGGGTTCGTCCTCGGCTGCGACGTCTTCGCCGCCGTCCGAAGAGCTGTCCGAACTTTCGCCGCTACTGTCACCCTCAGCGCTCTGCGTATCGGTGTTGGTCAGTCCATCAAGCGCCGAGGTCGCCATATCGGCCAGCGAGCCGGTTCCGTCCTGCGCATACGAAAAGGCTGGCAGCAGGGTAAATACCACTGCTACCAGCCAGAAAAACTTGCGAATAGAGGTCATTAGTCCTCGAAGACTCCAGGGATCGACGACGGGCCTTGCTCGATCCAACCCGGAACCGGAAGGCCCTTGGCCTTGAGGAATTCGGGGTTGAACAGCTTGGATTGGTAGCGGGTGCCGTAGTCACACAGGATGGTGACGATGGTGTGGCCCGGACCCATTTCCTTGGCCATGCGGATCGCACCGGCAACGTTGACGCCCGACGAACCACCAAGGCAGATGCCTTCGTTTTCAAGAAGGTCGAACACAACCGGCAGCGCTTCGCTGTCCGAGATGTTGTAGCTGTAATCGGGGGTGAAGCCTTCGAGGTTGGCGGTGATACGCGCCTGCCCGATGCCTTCGGTGATCGAGTCGCCCGACGATTTCAGCTCGCCCGTGGTGTAGTACGAATGCAGCGCAGCGCCGTCCGGATCGGCCAGACCGATCTTCACGCCCTTGGGCTGGAGCGCCATGCCGACACCCGCGAGCGTACCGCCCGAGCCGACCGCACAGATGAAGCCGTCAACCTTGCCGCCGGTCTGTTCCCAGATTTCGGGGCCGGTGGTTTCGATGTGGGCCTGACGGTTTGCGACGTTGTCGAACTGGTTGGCCCAGATCACGCCGTTTGGATCGGTCTTCGCCAGTTCTTCGGCCAGACGGCCAGAGTAGCGGACGTAGTTGTTCGGATTGCGATACGGAGCCGCCGGAACCTGCACCAATTCGGCGCCCGCCAGACGGATCATGTCCTTCTTTTCCTGAGACTGGGTCTCGGGAATGACGATGACGGTCTTGAAGCCCATCGACGCACCGACCAGCGCGAGGCCGATACCGGTGTTACCGGCGGTGCCTTCGACGATCGTGCCGCCGGGCTTAAGTTCGCCGCGTTCGATGGCGTCCTTGATGATGTAGAGAGCAGCGCGGTCCTTGACCGACTGGCCGGGGTTCATGAACTCGGCCTTGCCCAGAATGGTACAGCCCGTCGCCTCGGACGCGGCACGAAGCTTGATGAGCGGCGTGTTACCGATAGCTGCGGCGAGGTCTGGTTTGATCTGCATTCGAGGGCCTTTCTTGCTTTCCTCTTGTGTAGGTCTGCTGAGGTGGGAACTCAAGCCGATGTCCGCAAGCTCTCGCGCTTTCTTGCGACCCAGTTGAGCATCGCGATGAAAGGCAGAACCGTAATCTCGCCGCTGTCGACGAGGTCCAGCGCATCGTCCAGTTGAATGGTGTGCACGCGGATGTCCTCCTGTTCCTCCTCGAGACCGCCTGTGTAGCTGTCACGTTCTGGAAGATCAGTTAGTGCGACAAAACAATAATGGTACTCCGAAGCGTTACCGGGGCTCGGATATCCACCGAAAAGGGTGATGACCTTGTCCAGCTTGAGGCCCGCCTCTTCCTCGGCCTCGCGCACGGCGGCCTCCAGCGGGGTTTCGCCCGCGTCGACCATGCCCGCGATCGGCTCCAGCATCCACGGGTTACGGTCCCCGCGCAGGAGCGGCCCGACGCGCATCTGTTCGACCATCATCACGCGGTCGGTCTTGGGATCATACGGTAGAATGAGCGAGGCATCGGCACCGTGAAACCCTTCGCGTGGCATTTTCGGAGACATGCCGCCGGTGAAGGTGTCGTGTTGGACCTGCATCTCACGGTACTTGAAGAAATTCCCGTAAAATCCTGACGTGACTACGATTTCTGCGTGACCTGCCTCGCGGCGCACCCTGGCCGTGCCGTCGTTGTGTACGGCGCGGTAGCGGCAGAAAGCGCGGTGGCGGATGCGGTCCCACCAGCGCTTCAGTTCATCAGGCGAAAGCGGCGGATTGTTCGCCGCGATCTCTTCGGCGGCGTAGCGGCTGACTTCGCCATGCTCACGTTGCCAGATCGTCAGGTCCCACACGTCGCCCGTCACCGAACCTTCGGGCGGCATGTAGACGGTCGCCGCCTGCCCGTTCACTTCGCGCGTGACCTTGTCGTAGCCGAACGGCACCTCGTAGGCGTCGAGCGCATCGGACTCCGCATCGCTCAGCCCCGTGAGCAGCAGCCCTTTGGCCTCTGCTCCGGCGCGTTCTACAAGCACAGGAAGGCCGGTGCCTTTTTCAACCAAAACGATATGATCAGGCAGAACCGCAGGCTCGAATGTGATCGGCCCACGGCAAAGGGTTTCGCGAAGCGCCTGATCGCGCAGCGTTCCATAAACAAAAATAGCAGTCATCAATCGACGTATTTGGCCACGAATTGAGAAAGAAGTCCTGCGGCCAATGCTCCTACCGCGAACATACCCAGCGTGCTCGGCTGCGCAATGACAACCAGCACATCAAGGCCAAGGTCGACAATGCTCACCACCGCTTCGAGCACATTGTCATAGCGCATCTGTAGCGCCAGATCGATCATGCGGATAAAGCCGTTGGCCAGAAGCGCGAAGACGAGGCAGAGAATACCGCCCGAAATGCCGTTACTGAGGCCGCCAGCAAGAAAAGTCGGCATACGGCGTCCCAGCACCGTCCAGCCGATGATCACACCACAAAGCACGTTGACCTCGAAATAGAACGGAAGTCGCATATACCCGTGTAGAAGCGGCGCAGTCGGGATCGAAATAGCTCCCATCACTGCGCCGAGGCACAAAGCTCCCGCTAAACGGGATAAAGTCAGATACATTAAGTTAAGCCGGTTTAGAAACCGTGATCTGCGTCACGTCGCAGTTCCCACCGTGGAACGTTCCGGCGCACGAGGCAAGATAAAGGTTCCACATACGCTTAAAACGTTCATCAAATCCTAGTGCTGCGATATCGTCCCACTTGGCGTTGAAGGTGTCATACCAGCGGCGCAGCGTGACGGAATAGCTCTCGCCGAACTCGATGGATTTGTCGACGTTGAGGCCCGATTTTTCAACCTCTTGGCGAAGCACGGTCGGCCCCGGAAGCATACCGCCGGGGAAGATGTATTTCTGGATGAAGTCGACGCTCTTGCGGTAGATCTCGAAGCGGCGGTCCTGCACGGTGATGATCTGGAGGGTCGCCTTACCACCGGGGCGGAGGCACTCGCGGATCTTGCCGAAATAGACGGGCCAGTATTTCTCGCCCACGGCCTCGAACATCTCGATCGAAGCGATGCCGTCGTACTTGCCCTTTTCGTCGCGGTAGTCCTGAAGGCGCAGCTCCACCATGTCGGAAAGACCTGCCTTTTCAATACGTTCCTGCGCGTACTTTAACTGCTCCTGACTGATGGTCAGGCCGGTCACCTTAAGACCGCGTTCCTTCGCTGCGTACTCGGCAAAGCCGCCCCAGCCGCAGCCGATTTCCAGCACGTGATCGCCCGCTTTCACGCCCATCTGGTCGATCATGGAGGCGTACTTTTGCTCCTGTGCCTTCTCCAGATCCTCCTGTCCGGTGAGGTACAGCGCGGACGAATAGGTCATACTGTCATCTAGCCAGATCGAGTAGAAATCGTTGCCCAGATCGTAGTGATAGCTGATGTTCTTGCGCGCTTGCGTCTTGGTATTCGACTGGAGCCAGAAGCGCATCCGCTCGTACATCCGCACCAGCGCCTGACCCGGGAATCCGTCGAAAATCTCGTCGGCTTCGTCCTGGATCAAATCCATGAACGTCATCAGATCGGGCGTCGACCACCAGCCGTCCATATAGGCTTCGCAGAAGCCAAGATCGCCTTCGCGGATGAGGCGGCTGAACAAATCCTTGTTGTGGATGTTCAATTCGGCCACGAATCCGGGCTCTTTGCCTTCGGCGCGGAACACCCGCCCGTCGGGCAGAGTGATGTCCACGCGGCCCCGCTTCATGGTGGAAACGACGTCGAACACCTGCGGGAAATAGCGCGGAAGATCCGACTGCCCCTTTGTCGAAGTCAAAATCATCGAAATCCCCTCGTCCAATCAATTTGAGATTAGCGGTTTGGACACACTTGTCACGCAAACCGCAAAAAATGGTTACAGAAAATCAGTCTTTGTAGCCTTGGTAGGCTTCGAGCGCCCGCTGACGACCTTCGTCGAGGTCGATGATCCGGCCCGGGTACGCATCATCCGCCGACATGTTCCAGCGTTCGGGGATGGCATCGAAGTATTGCAGCGCCTCCTTGGCGGGGTTGCTGCGACCCTCGGCGATCCACGTGTCGCGGTAGGTGCCGTTCTCGTCGAACTTGTCACATTGGGTCGCGGGGTTGTAGATGCGGAAATACGGCGCTGCGTCGGGGCCCGATCCTGCGGTCCACTGCCATCCGAGTGCGTTCGACGCAGGGTCCCAGTCGGTCAGGCAATCCTCGAACCAGCGCATTCCGACGTCCCAGTGGGTCATCAGGTGCTTGGTCAGGTAGGACGCGACGATCATGCGCGAGCGGTTGTGCATCGTGCCTGTCACGTACATCTCGCGCATAGCGGCGTCGACGAAGGGCTCGCCGGTGCGGCCCTGTTTCCACGCCTTCACCTCTTTCTTGCGCTCATCGGTATTCCAAGGGAAGTCGTTCCACTTCTCGCGCCAGTTATCGTTGGTGATGTGCGGCGTGTGGTAAATCAGGTGATACGCAAACTCGCGCCAGACCAGTTCCTTGAGGAAATGCTCGGCCCCCGCCTTGCCTTCGTCGCGAGCGCGCTGGCCGGCGTACCAGATGGAAAGCGGAGCAATCTCGCCGTAGGTGAGGTTTTCCGACAGCCGCGAACCTGCGTCGATGGCGGGATAATCGCGCTCTTCTTTGTATGTCTCGATCCGGTGCGCGGTGAAGGACGACAGGCGGCTGCGGGCAGAGGTTTCTCCGACGACCTGATAGGATTTGACGATATCAGCGCCGCGGCGCATGTCCACGTCCATGTTCCAGTCGTCCAGCTTGTCGGACTTCGGCCAACTATCGGGCGCGGGGATGTTCGACGGCGCCGACAGCTGCGAGGGCAGTTCGCGCCCCTTCACCGCGTTCCACATCGGCGTGTAGACCTTGTAGAACCCGCCGTCCTTTGTCTCCACCGTCCACGGCTCGAACAGCAGGTGGCCGGAGTGGCTTTCGGCCTCGATATCCATGTCCTTGAGCGCCGACTTTACGTCAGTATCGCGCTCGCGGCAGGCCGGATCGTAGAGGCGCGACCAGTGGACGACCCCCGCTCCGGTTTCCTTGATCAGGTCTTTGAGAACCTCCAGCGCGTTCCCTTTGCGCAGGATCAGCTTGCTGCCCTTCTCCTCCAGCGATTTCGCCAGCGCCTCGATCGACATGCCCCAGCGCATCCGTGCGGCGGCGCCCGTGGTTTCGACAATCTCGTCATGGATAAAAACCGGAATGACGGGGCCACCCGAATTGCAGGCGGCGGTCAGTGCGGGATGGTCGGAAAGGCGCAGATCGCGGCGGAACCACATAAGTACGGGGCGGTTGTCGGACATAAGGTCTCCGGTCGAAGGGATACCGCACAATTTGTGGCGCAGCGGGGTTTTGACAAGAATACGCACGACCCGACGCCTTGGATCGGCCAAGAACTTAAATTTCCACAATTTTCTTTTGCCGCTCACCCCTTGAGCGTCACCCCTCCGTCCACTATATCTGTCCTGTCGCTTCGGCGACTATGGACATAAACGCGCTCGTAATAAGCGGATCGGACCCGGGGGCGGTACCCGGCGGCTCCACCATACATCCTTCATTTGGGGATCATGGGGCCGAAATAGGATCGACGAACGTCTAAAGGGGTTTGCTTTGTCTCGGTGAGATACCACCGTTATCGGTTCAAACAGTATAGTTGCAAATGACAACCGTGCTCCGGTAGCTCTCGCTGCGTAAGCAGTGCGAAACACCGAAAATTAAGCCCTTGCGCCTAGCAGCGTAAGGCGGGGTTCGGAGGTACCTGGCAACAGAAACCTCCACTTCCTCCTCCCTTTATAGAACGCCCCATATCCGCAAATGCGGTTGCAGTGCGCGTGACATTCGGCATATTCGCCGCGACGGGCTTTTGGGCTTTGTGAGGTTTCACTTTCCTCCCATTCCGAATCCCGTATGCTGGAAGAAAGACAAGCCGAAAGGACAGACCGTGAGCCGCTCTATCGACTACGGAAACCTCATGCACGACGCGATGCGTGGCCTCATCCAGAAGGTCCTCACCCGCGTTTCCCAAGAGGGTCTGCCCGGCAAGCACCACTTCTTCATCACCTTCGACACGCAGCACCCCGACGCCGAACTGGCCGACTGGCTTTCGGACCGTTATCCAGGCGAAATGACCATCGTGCTCGAACACTGGTTCGACGGTCTTGAGGTCACGGACGAAGGGTTCTCTGTCATCCTGAACTTCGGTGACAAGCCCGAGCCGCTCTACATCCCCTACGACGCGATCCGCACATTCGTGGACCCATCGGTGGAGTTCGGCCTGCGCTTTGAAACGCACACCGACGAAGGCGATGACGACGACGATGATGACGACGAAGCGCCGATGGAAATCGTCGAGGACGACGAGGACGAGCCGCGCAAGGAAGCCGAGATCGTCTCGCTCGACAAGTTCCGCAAATAAGCGTCTGAACCCACTCGTTTGTTAGCGTTAAAGCGCGGTATCCCACGGTATACCGTATTGCTTTCGGTTGGGTATGGAGTATGACAGGGCAACCCTTTGTTGAGGAGAGCCCTATGACCGCTACCCGCACCGAAACCGACAGCTTCGGCCCGCTCGAAGTTCCTGCCGACAAGTACTGGGGTGCACAGACCCAGCGTTCCATCATCAACTTCCCCATCGGCTGGGAAAAGCAGCCCGTGCCGATTATCCGCGCGCTTGGCGTGGTGAAAAAAGCCTGCGCAATGGCGAACAAGGAACTCGGCACCATGGACGCCGAGATCGCTGACGCCATCATCGCCGCCGCTGGCGAAGTCATCGACGGCAAGTTCGACGACAACTTCCCGCTGGTCGTCTGGCAGACCGGCTCGGGCACCCAGTCGAACATGAACGCGAACGAGGTCATCTCGAACCGCGCTATCGAAATGCTCGGCGGCGAAATGGGTTCGAAAAAGCCCGTCCACCCGAACGATCACTGCAACATGGGCCAGTCGTCCAACGACACCTTCCCGACCGCCATGCACGTCGGCATCGCCATGCAGGCGCGTGACGTCCTGCTGCCCGGTCTGCGCAAACTGCTTGCCGCTCTCGAAGCCAAGCAGGAAGAGTTCAAGGACATCATCAAGATCGGCCGCACCCACACGCAGGACGCCACCCCGCTCACGCTGGGTCAAGAGTTCTCGGGCTACGCGCATCAGGTCCGCAAGGGCATCGAGCGCGTCGAGGCCTGCCTTGGTGACATCTACGAACTGGCGCAGGGCGGCACCGCTGTCGGCACCGGTTTGAACACCAAAAAAGGCTGGGCCGAGATGGTCGCCGGCAACATGGCCGAAATCACCGGCCTCCCCTTCGTCACCGCGCCGAACAAGTTCGAAGCACTGGCCGCACACGACGCGATGGTCATGCTCTCGGGCGCGCTGAAGACCGTTGCGGCCTCGCTGTTCAAGATCGCCAACGACATGCGTCTGCTGGGTTCGGGCCCGCGTTCGGGTCTGGGCGAGCTGATCCTGCCGGAAAACGAACCGGGTTCGTCGATCATGCCGGGTAAAGTGAACCCGACCCAGGCCGAAGCACTGACCATGGTCTGCGCGCACGTTATGGGCAACGACGCAGCCGTCGGCTTCGCAGGCTCGCAGGGCCACTTCGAACTGAACGTCTACAACCCGATGATGTCCTACAACGTGCTGCAATCCATGCAGCTCTTGGGCGACTCGGCTTCGGCCTTCACCGACAACATGGTCGTCGGCACGCAAGCCAACACCGCCCGCATCGAAAAGCTGATGAAAGAGTCGCTGATGCTGGTCACCGCGCTGGCCCCGACCATCGGCTACGACAACGCCACCAAGGTCGCCAAAACCGCGCACAAGAACGGCACCACCCTGCGCGAGGAAGCCATCGCGCTCGGCTTTGTCGACGGCGAAACTTTCGACCGCATCGTACGCCCCGAAGACATGGTCGGCCCGAAGGACTGATCGCGTCTGTGAGAAAATGCAAAGGCCGCCCCGCAACGGGCGGCCTTTTTCTTTGCGCGCAGCAGGCGTAAGGTCGCGCCATGGCAGATGTTGTGAACCTCAACCGTTTCCGCAAGCAAAAGCAAAAGGCCGACGCCAAGCGTCAGGCCGACCAGAACGCTGTGAAGTTCGGACGCACCAAGGCCGAGCGCGAACGCGAGGGAGCGATTGCGGAATTGACGACAAAACGGCTCGACGAGCTGAAGCGGGACGACGAATGACCACCCGCCCCGTCAAGCACTCGGTCACGCTGCACGGACACCGCACGTCCATTTCGCTGGAGCCCGAATTCTGGGACGCCTTCCGCGCGGCGGCCAAGGAAGACGGCAAGGGCCTCAATGAGTTGACGGCAGAGATTGACGAGACGCGCGGCGACGTGGGCCTTGGCTCGGCGATCCGCGTCTACATCCTGACGCGCCTGCAAGCCAAACTCGCCTAGCGCGGCGTGATCATCAGCCAGATCCCGTTGGCAGAGCGCACGGTCAGATGCGCCTCGGGGATCGGCGTGCGGTCAGGGGCAGGCTCGAACCGGAATTTGCGCACCAGCATCGCGAGCAGCAGCGGCCCTTCGACCATCGCGAAACCCGCGCCCGTGCATACCCGCGCACCGGACGAGAAGGGAATGAACGCCTCGCGCATGCAGGTCTTGCCGTTTTCGGTGTGCCAGCGCGCAGGGTCGAAATCGTCGGGCTTTTCCCAGAGCCGTTCGTGCCTATGCAGGTGCCAAGGCGACAGCACGACCTGCGCGCCTTCCTTCACTGGTCGATCGCGGAAGGTTTCGGGATAGGTTGTTTCGCGCACCATCATCGGCACGGGCGGATAGAGCCGTAGGCCTTCGCGGAACACATCGCGAGCCGTTTTCAGCTTTGACACCTGCGAGAAATTTTCCGTCATATCAGCAGCTTCAGCGGCGATCCTGTCCTGCCATTCGGGGTGGGTCGCCAGCAGATAGAGCGTCCACGCTAGCGCCGAGGCGCTTGTCTCATGCCCCGCAAGGAAGAAGATCGCGACCTGATCGACCATCTCCTCGACGCTGAATTTCTCTCCTGTCTGCGGGTCGGTCGTCGTCATGATCTTGGTCGCGAGGTCGTCAGGCGCGGTGCCCGCCTCGATCTGTTCCAGCCGTTCGGCGGTCAGAGAGCTGATGAGTTGCCGGATCACCTTGGCCGTCCGCTTCGTCTCGCGCCTGAAAAAGCGCGGCATCCAGCGCGGTCCGGGAACGAAAGCCGCGAGGTTCAGGATCGGCATCGTCCGCTGGTGCAGGCGGAATTCGTGGAATACTCGGGCGGCCGTGTCATGCTCGATCGGGATCGAAAATAGCGTGCGAAAGATTACGTCGGCGGCGGCGTGGCTGGCCTCCTGCTCGAACTCGATAGGCTCGCCGTTGGCGTAGTGATCCACGCGCGCCACCATCGCCTCGCCCGCCGCCCACATCGCGGGGAAGGTATCGCGCAGGCGACCGCCCTCGAACGCGGGGTCGATGATGCGGCGCTGGCGCTTCCACGTCTCGCCATTGGTCAGGAACACCGAGTTGCCGAGCAGCGGGCGCAGTCCGGCCCCCACACGGTTCGACTTCGGAAAGTCGTCGGGCCGTTCATTCAGTACTAGCCGCACCAACGCGGGATCGTTGCACATGTAGCTGCGGAAAAACGGCGTTTTGAACTCCGCCATCCACGCCCGATAGAGCCGCGCTGGCTGGGCGCTCAGGATGTCCTGCCGGAACATGCGCACATAGCGGCGGAGGCTGACTTTTTCGGGCCGCGCCTCTGGTTTCGGCGGCTTCGTCATGCGCGGACCGAGGTGAATTTGTTCACCGGCTTGGTCATGCGGCTGCGCGAATGGGTGCGTTCGGCGTAGCGGTCGCCCAAGGCCACCGGCCCCGCTGTGATCCGGAAATAATCGTAGTCCTTGGGCCGGTCGAAGGCGCAGAGGTACTGGAAATGCAGGCGGAAGAACCGCCAGCGCAGTTCCTTCCACCGCGCGGGCGACAGGGTCTGCGTGAACGATGCCGAGATCACCAGCGGCCACTTCTGCGCCGCCGTCGCCACCCCGCTCACTGCCACCGGATCGCAGAGCGCGAATGCGCAGCCATCCCCTGGCGCGGTCACGTCGACCCATGTCAGCTCGCCGCGCTCCGACAGATACGCCAGATCGGCGCGGAGGCGGTCCGCTTTGGGCAGGAAACTGACCATCGGCACCACTTGCCCGAGGCTGAGGAACGACAGGCGCTTGCCCTCTGGCACCCTGCTCGCGCGGATCAGATCGGCGAGGATCGACACCGCGAGGTGCGCGCCCGACGAATGGCCGACCACGAGCACTTCGTCATAGTCGGCGGTCAGCGCCTCCGCGATGGTATCGCCAAATTCGGCCATGCGGGCTTCGAGTTCGGGCGGGTTCGCACCGCGGTAGTGTGCCGAATAGGCGTAGTCGTGCATGAGGTAGTAGGCGAAGAACTTGCCGTCCTTGGCCTTGAACCAGTTCAGGAGCCGCCAGCCAAGGAATGTGCCAACAGCCAGCCCGATGATCTCTCCGAACGGGACCAGCCCGCCGATTTCGATGCAGAGCCACACGAGCAACAGCGCCAAGAGAGCCTGCACCAGCAGCGCCCCCACGGGGTACAAGGCGGCGATCACCGGTCCTTTGCGCAGTTGCATCAGGCGGAACAACGCGCCGGTGGAGATATAGACCCACGCGGTCTCGACCAGTTGGCGGTAGGTGGCGGGGATCGACTGGCTCATGGAGCCGCGCACGATGTCGGACCAGACCAGCACGTCGATGTCGGCATGGGCCGCCTGCCCGTCCATCACCGCGTCGGCCTGCCAGCCGTAAGCGCCGCCCGTGGCTTTGGGTTGGAGCGCGATCTCGTAGCCGGAGACCTTGGATTGTTCGGCGGATTCTTTGCGGTAAAGTTCGCGGTAGCGGCGCGGATGGATCGGGTCGTATCCGGGGATGTAGAACACCCGCCGCCGTTCGACCTTACCCTGCCCAGTTTGCGCCATTCCAGATTCCGCGTGTCTTTTCACGGACCTTAGCGACGAAAACGGGCGAGAGTAAGACTTAACCGATATTGGCGAGAACGGGGAATGCCTCCAGCAGCCAACGGCTGAGGTCGGTGAAACGGCCCGTGAGCAGCATCAGACCGACAGTCCAGAGCAGCAGACCCGAGATACGTTCGATCCGGTCCATGTGGCGGCGCATCCATGCCATCGGCCCCTTGAGACGCGAGAAGAACGCGGCAACCAGCAAGAACGGGATGCCGAGGCCCATAGCGTAAGCAAACAGCAGGATCGCGCCGCGCGTGGCGGAGCTTTCGTTGGCGGCCACCGCGAGGATCGCCGACAGGATCGGGCCGAGGCACGGGGTCCAGCCGAAGGCGAACGCGAGGCCCAGAAGGTACGCGCCAAGGATCGAGCCGCCCTGATCCTTCACGTCCACGCGGGCTTCGCGCATGAAGAGCGGGATGCGGATCGCGCCGACGAAATGCGCGCCAAACAGCATGATCATCAGGCCGAAGAAGATGTTCGCCTTGTCCGAAATCTCGAAATAGAACTGCCCGACCATCGACATCGCGTAGCCGAGGAACAGGAACACCGTCGACAGGCCGAGCACGAAGGCCACCGCAGCGACCATCACGCGGCGGCGCGCGCCGGTGTCTTCGTCCATCTCGTTGACGCTGACGCCGCCCATATAGGCGAGGTACGGCGCGGAGACGGGCAGAACGCATGGGCTGAGGAACGACAGCAGACCCGCAAGCGCAGCAACGAGCATGGCCAGAATGAGGCTGGCATCGACGAGCGACTGGGTCGAGGCGAAGTTTTCCATCATGTCCCCTTAAACATTCCGTCTTTTGGATAACTCAAAGCCGGAGCGAGGTCAGCCGGAAACGCCCGCGCAGATCGTCACAGTTTGGCGAATGGCTGAAATGAAAACGCCGCCCCTCGGGGCGGCGTTTCGTGTTCTTAGCGGGACCACCAACCGGTGCGCTTGGGCTTGGGCGGTGCGGCAGGTTCTTCCGCTGCGACCAGTTCGGGCTCCTTCGGCTCTTCCGGAGCGGCCTCTGCAACAGGTTCCGCCGCGGGCTCTTCGGCCTTGGCTTCTTCGGCTGCAGGCTCTTCCGCTTTGGGTTGTTCGGCCTGCTCTGCGGCCTCGGTCACTTCGGCAGCGGTCGTGACCACTTCTTCGGGTTCCTGAGCGGCAACGTCCACGACTTCCGGCGCGGGCTGCGCTTCGGGGGCTTCCGGCTCGGCGGGAGCTTCCTCGGCAGGCGCTTCGGCAGCGGCTTCGGTCGGCGCTGCAGCAGTGACCTCGGCAACCGGCTCTTCGACCTTCTTGCGCGAGCGGCGAACACGCTTCTTCGGCTTCTCTTCGGCAGCGGCTTCTTCAGCCGGAGCTTCCGCAGGTGCCTCGGCAGCCTCGGCGGGCTTTTCTTCGCCCTCGGCAGCCGGTTCGACCTTCTTGCGCGAACGGCGAGTACGCTTTTTGGGCTTCTCTTCGGCAACCGCTTCTTCGGCGGGCGCTTCGGCAGTAGCCTCTTCAGCCTTGGCTTCGACAACTTCGGTCAGCTCGGCAGCGGCTGCGGTCTCTTCGACCTTGGCTTCGCTGTCGTCCGAACCCTCGGAGTCGTCCGAATTGTCATCCGACTGATCCGAGTCCTCATCGTTGTTGTTGCCACCCCGACGACGACGGCGACGACGACGGCGCTTCTTGGGCTTCTGTTCTTCTTCCTCGGCAGCCGGAGCCTTCGCTTCGACCTCTGCCTCTTCGTCCTCGGTCTCCTCGACGATATCGTCGAGTTCCTCGTCCAGTTCGGCCATGGATACCGACGAGGTCGAAATCACCGGCTGGGCTTCGGGAACGATGCGGGTTGCGGTCTTGAACTTCTCGATCTCGAAATCGGGCGAGATCATCGACGGATCACACTCGATACGCACAGCCATGCCGTAGCGCATTTCGATGGCCGCGATGTGTTCGCGCTTCTGGTTCATCAGGAAGTTGGCGATCGCAGTCGGTGCCTTGACCAGAACCTCTTTCGAACGGCCGCGAACGCCCTCTTCTTCGAGCTGGCGCAGAATGGCGAGCGATACCGAGTCGTCCGAACGCAGCAGACCTGTGCCGTGGCAGTGCGAGCACGGCTGGGTCGTGGCTTCGAGCATACCCGGACGCAGACGCTGGCGCGACATCTCCAGCAGGCCGAAGCCCGAGATGCGGCCGACCTGAATGCGGGCGCGGTCGGTTTTCAGCTTGTCCTTGAGGCGCTTTTCAACGGCGGTGTTGTTCTTGCGCTCGTCCATGTCGATGAAGTCGATGACGATCAGACCGGCAAGGTCGCGCAGACGCAGTTGGCGGGTGATCTCTTCGGCAGCTTCGAGGTTCGTCTTGACCGCAGTCTGCTCGATCGAGCCTTCTTTGGTCGCACGGCCCGAGTTCACGTCAATCGCGACGAGAGCTTCGGTGATGCCGATGACGATGTAACCGCCCGACGGCAGTTGAACGACCGGATTGAACATGCCGGCAAGGTAACCCTCGACCTGATAGCGCGCGAAGAGCGGCAGTTGGTCGGCGTAGGGTTTCACGTTCTTCGCGTGCGACGGCATGATCATACGCATGAACGCCTTCGCGGTGCGGTAACCTTCGTCGCCCGCAACGATCACTTCGTCGATCTCTTTGGAGTAGAGATCGCGGATCGTACGTTTGATGAGGTCGCCCTCTTCGTAGATTTTCGAAGGGGCAGAGGATTCCAGCGTCAGTTCGCGGATCTGCTCCCACAGGCGCTGGAGGTATTCGTAGTCGCGCTTGATTTCCGCCTTGGTACGCTGGGAACCGGCGGTACGGATGATGAGACCTGCACCATCCGGCACGTCCATCTCGTTCGCGATTTCCTTCAGCTTCTTACGGTCGGCTGCGTTGGTGATCTTGCGGCTGATGCCACCGCCACGCGCGGTGTTCGGCATCAGGACGCAATAACGGCCTGCGAGCGACAGGTAGGTGGTCAGCGCAGCGCCTTTGTTACCGCGCTCTTCCTTGACGACCTGAACCAGCATGATCTGGCGGACTTTGACGACTTCCTGAATCTTATAGCGCTTGGGGCGCGGCTTGCGCACCGGACGCACGTCCTCGGAGTCGTCTTCGTCAGCAACGGACTCGATCGAGTCGTCCTTGTCGTCATCGTTATCGTCTTCGTCGTCCGACGCCTCTTCCGATGCCTCGTCAGCGCTTTCTTCCGTTTCGGCAGTCTCTGCTTCGGCGGTTTCGGGCTGCTCCTCTTCGTCGTTCGACGGGGTGTCGACCGGCGTTTCGGCAACGGTTTCCATGGGGCTTACGGCGTCGTCGTCATTGTCCGACTTGGCCTCGCCTTCACCATCTTCGCCCTCGTCGAGGTCGATGGTTTCCATGCCCGAGATTTCTTTGGTGGCGACGGGATCGTTGGTGTTGCTCTCTGCGGCTTTCGCCTTGGAGCGGCCACGACCACGGCGCGAACGGTTTACCTTGCGGGGCTTGTCGTCCTCGTCGTCATCCTTGTCGTTCTCGGCGGCGAGGCTTTCAGCGTAGGCGCGTTCTTCGGCCAACAGAGCTTCGCGGTCGGCGACCGGAATCTGGTAGTAATCGGGGTGAATTTCCGAAAACGCGAGGAAGCCATGGCGGTTGCCGCCATAGTCAACGAAGGCCGCCTGAAGCGACGGTTCGACGCGAGTTACCTTTGCGAGGTAGATATTACCGGCGAGCTGCCGTTTGGACTGACTTTCAAAATCAAATTCTTCGACTTTGTTTCCGTCCACCACCACAACGCGGGTTTCTTCCGCGTGGGTGGCATCGATGAGCATTTTCTTTGCCATTTGATCCAATTGCACGGCACATGGCCGCCCACCCTGGCGGGGCGGCGGCAGATGTAGCGTGTCTATTAGGGGCGATGGGCGCTACGCAGACAGAGAGGCCCCTCGGGGCCATCATCGTTCTGCCTGTGTTCAGCGCGCGTTGCATCGCGGTTCTTCTCCGACGCCCGTCGAGGGGCGCCCGTTTAAGGCCCGGCGCGTCCGATTAACTCGCGCAGCCAGGGCGTTCTTCTGGCCTGATACAGGCCAAATGCCGTCTGCCAGAGGCCACGTATCAACTCGCTGGCCTGAGGCAGTGAAACTTTCCGGTGTCGGCCACGCCTTTGTGGACGCCATCACGTATCCCCCACCTAATACGGGTTGGGGATAAATTACAATGATCAAGTTTAATGATCCGTCAACGCAACGAAATTTCAGCGGCGGTTACAGGTAATCCGCGCGCTGAAGGCCGTATTTCGCCATTTTTTCGTTCAGGGTCCGGCGCGGCAGGCATAGCTCGTCCATCACCGACACGATCGAGCCCTTGTGGCGGCGCATGGTGTTGTCGATCAGCATGCGTTCGAACGCTTCGACGAATTCCTTGAGCGGTTTGCCCTCGGTCGTCATCGCAGGGCGCGAGGTATCGTCGCTGTCGTTCATCAGCAGCGAGGTGATCGTGCCCGACCCGCGGCGCGATTGCAGAACGGCGCGTTCCGCCACGTTGATCAGCTGGCGCACGTTGCCCGGCCACGGCGCTTGCAGCAGCTGGGCTGCTTCCTGCGCATTCACCTGCGGCGCGTCGCAGCCGTATTCTTCGGAGAACTGTTCGGTCAGCGACGTGAACAGCGTCAGGATGTCCTCACCACGCGCACGCAGCGGCGGCACAGTGATACGCAGCGCTGCAAGGCGGTAGAACAGGTCGGCACGCAGCGAGCTTTCGCAGGTTCGGTCCTGTTCCTGAAGGTTACAGATCGCGATAATGCGGGTTTCGGACGGCGTGCCCTGCTCGTTGATCGCGGTCATCAGGCGGGCCTGCTGAGCGGGGCTGAGCGCTTCGATATCCTCGAGCACCAGCGTACCGCCGCGCGCTTCTTCCATCGCGGGGATCGGCTCGTCTTCGCGGACGGGACCGAACAGGCGGCGGGTCAGGCTGTCTTCGTCATAGGCAGCACAGGCCAGCAGCACGAATTTCTTGTTGGCACGGGCACTTACGGCGTGAAGCGCATGTGCGATCAGCGTCTTGCCGGTGCCGGTTTCGCCTTCGATCAGGACGTGACCATCGGACTGGCCGAGGTCGAGGATGTCCTCTTTCAGGCGCTCCATCGCAGGGCTGACACCGATGAGCTTCTTCATGATGGCCGAGCCGTCCGACAGCTCGCGGCGCAGCGCGCGCGCGTCTAGCGTCAGGCGGCGGGCGTTGGTGGCTTTCTTCGCCAGCTCGGTCATCCGGTCGGGGTTGAACGGCTTCTCAAGGAAATCATAGGCCCCGATCCGCATCGCCTCCACCGCCATCGGAACGTCGCCGTGGCCGGTAATCATGATGACGGGCAGCGAGCTGTCGATGCCCTTCATTTTGCGCAGAAACTGCATACCGTCCATGCCAGGCATCTTGATGTCACTGACGATAATACCGGGGTAATCGGCGGTCATCGTTTTCAGCGCATCTTCGGCCGAGGCAAAGGTTTCGGTGTCGAAACCCGACAGAGCCAGCCACTGGCTGATCGACTGACGCATGTCTTTCTCGTCATCGACGATCGCAATCTTCATGGCCTTGCTCATGGTTCCTCACTCTGCAGCTTCAATATCGTTGATCTTAAAGATAGGGAGCGAAAGCTCAAAGACAGCCCCGCCCGACGCACCATTTCGTGCGGTAAGACGACCACCTAGGTCTTTTACGATCCCTGACGAGATAGCGAGGCCCAATCCGACCCCGTCTCCGGGTAGTTTTGTGGTGTAAAACGGCTCGAATAGCGCGTCCAGATCGTCGATCCCTGCCCCGTTATCACGAACGGTCAAATGTACGCTGTCACCAACGGACAGCAGAACGTCGATCGACGGATCGCCCGCGGTCTTGGTCGCGTCGAGCGCGTTGCGCAGCAGGTTTATGATGACCTGCTCCAGACGCAGACGGTCGCCGTAGATCATCGCGGGCTCTGCCGGCATCGCGCTGGAGATCGAGATCTTCCGCGTTTTCAGTTGCGGCTCCATCATCGACAGCGCGGTCGACACGGCATCGCGCACGTCCACGGGCTCGAACGCTTCCTTGCCTTTGCGGGCGTAGGATTTCAGCTGGCGGGTGATGACGCCCATGCGGTCGATCAGGTCGTCGATGCGCTGGAACGAGGCCAGCGCTTCTTCCGACCGCTTGCGTTGCAGCAGCAGACGCGCGCCCGCGAGGTACGTTTTCATCGCGGCGAGCGGCTGGTTCAATTCGTGACTGACGGCAGCAGACATCTCGCCCAGTGCGGCCAGTTTCGACGATTGCGCGAGGGTCTGTTCTGCGACTTCGAGGGTCTTCTCGACCTTTTCGCGTTCCGCGATCTCGCGCTGGAGGCGGATGTTCAGCGCACGAAGGTCAGCGGATTCGCGCTGGAAGAACACCACGCGCGACGCGGATTTGCGGGATGATACCCAGAAGCCGAGCGCCAGCAGGATCGCGAAGCCCATGATTTCGAGCGCGAGGAAGCCGTTCACCTTTTCCCGCACGGAATCGTAGGTGGTGAAGCTGACCATGCGCCAGCCTTGGAACTGGACGCGGGTCTCCATCCGCAGCACGGCTTCGCCCTGAAGGTAGCCGTCGATCGGAATAATCGACCAGTCCTGCGTGGCGCGAAGGGCGCGCTCGATCGCGGATTTCGGTGACTGGACGGCGAGCGCCTCGGCCTCCGTCCGGCCCCGCCAACGCGGTTCGGTCGACAGGATCACGGTGCCGGAACTGTCAGTCACGAACACGGCGTCCGAGATGCTCGCCCAACTGCGTTCGAGCTTGTGGAGGTCCACCTCGATCGCGATGACACCCAGCGCGCCCGTTGGCCCATCGATGCGGCGCGAGTAAACAAAGGAATAACCGCCCGTTTCGGCTTCGAGCAGCGTGAAGATCGTCGCGTTCGAGCGCAGGGCATTGATGTAGAACTGGTCGTTGCGATGCGTCTCCCCCAGACGGGTTCGGTCCGTCGCGGCCACGGTGCGGCCATCGCGGTCGAACAGCATCAGGGACGCGGCGCCGATTTCGTCCACGAACGACAGAAGGCGTTGAGTGGAGAGCGAGTATTCCTGCGCCGACAGCGCACGGATCAGCTCGGGGTCACGGGCCAGAAGCTGAGGGACGATGGAGTTGCGCTGAAGCTCTGACGTGAGGTTGCCGACGTAGAGCGTCATACGAACCTCGGCGCGGTTGCGCGTGGATTCCGTGAAGCGTTCTGTCAGGAGAAGGTTGGTGAAATAGATCACCACCATTGCCACGATGACAAGCAAGACCACGCTGATGCGTGCGAGCCAACGCCCTAGCGTTATGGGATCTGCTTTCATCGGGGTCTTCGCGGCCATGGGGCGAGTTTACGCTCGCCCCTTGGGATCGGCAATCAGGCGCTGACCACTTGGTCAATCAATCCGCGGAAAAGCGCCTGTCCATCGGTGCCGCCGTGGTTGGCGTCGATGGCGCGTTCGGGGTGCGGCATCATGCCGAGAACGCGGCGGTTTTCGGACAGGACACCGGCGATGTTGCCGACAGCACCGTTGACGTTCTCCGTGTAGGTGAACGCGATGCGGTCCTGATCGCGGAGCATGGCCAGCGTTTCGTCGTCAACGGTGTAGTTGCCGTCGTGGTGCGCAACCGGAACGCTGATCACGTCGCCCTTGGCATAGCCTTGGGTGAACGCACTGTCAGCGGTTTCGACGGTGAGGCCGACCGACTTGCACACGAACTTCAGACCGGCGTTGCGCATCAGCGCGCCCGGCAGAAGGCGGGTTTCGGTCAGAACCTGGAAACCGTTGCAAACGCCCAGAGCGTAACCGCCACGGTTCACGTGATCGACGAGGCCCTTGCAGACCGGCGACTGGGCGGCAATCGCACCGCAGCGCAGGTAGTCACCGAACGAGAAACCGCCCGGAACCGCAACAAGGTCGACGCCCTCGGGGAGCGCGGCGTCCTTGTGCCAGACCATGGTGACGTCAGCGCCGGCATTCTCCAGCGCGACTTTCATGTCGCGGTCGCAGTTGGACCCCGGGAAAACGAGGACTGCTGCCTTCATGCCGACAGCTCCACCTTGTAGCTTTCGATCACGGTGTTCGCGAGCAGCTTCTCGCACATTTCCTTGACCGTCTCTTCGGTGGTGCCTTCAGCGAGATCGAGCTCGATCACCTTGCCCTGACGGACACCTTCGACACCATCAAAACCAAGCGCGCCCAGAGCGTGACGAACAGCCTCGCCCTGCGGATCGAGCACACCGTTTTTGAGCATTACGTAAACGCGGGCTTTCATCGATCCGTATCCTTTTAGTTGATGAGCGTAGGCTTGTGGGCGTGGGTGACGTTCGAAGGCAGAACGCCCAGACGGCGTGCGACTTCGGTGTATGCGTCGGTGAGGTTGCCAAGGTCCTGACGGAACACGTCCTTGTCCAGCTTCTGGCCGGTTTCGATGTCCCACAGGCGGCAGCTATCGGGGCTGATTTCGTCAGCAACGACGAGGCGCATGAAATCGTTGTCCCAGACGCGGCCGAGTTCGATCTTGAAGTCGATCAGCTTGATGCCGACGCCGTGCATGACGCCCGACATGAAATCGTTCACGCGCAGAGCGATGGCGACGATGTCGTCCATGTCCTGCTGCGAGGCCCAGCCGAAAGCGGCGATGTATTCTTCGGGAACCAGCGGGTCACCCAGAGCGTCGTTCTTGTACGAAAATTCAACGATCGGGCGCGGCAGCTGGCGGCCTTCTTCCATGCCGAGGCGCTTGGCCATCGAACCGGCGGCGTAGTTACGAACGATCACTTCGAGCGGAATGATCTCGACCTGACGGCAGAGTTGTTCGCGCATGTTCAGACGGCGGATGAAGTGGGTCGGGATACCGACGCCCTGCAATCCGGTCATGAAGAATTCGGACAGGCGGTTGTTCAATACGCCCTTGCCTTCGATGACGGCTTTCTTCTCGGCGTTGAAAGCAGTCGCATCATCTTTGAAGTACTGGACGATCGTTCCCGGCTCCGGGCCTTCGTACAGGATTTTAGCCTTACCTTCGTAGATTTTCTTGCGACGCGCCATGGAGGTCCCCTCGTCTGTCCGCATTTACGCGGCGTGAGTCATGGCGGTGCGTATAGGGCAAGGTCTCAAAACCTGCAAGAATGCAGGGCCATAACGGCATTGCTATTTTGCGATAGCTTTTGCAGGCGTTTTTGACCGCTTGGACAGGTTTGAGCGTTTTTCGTGGTCCATAGGCGTTTCGCGTTATAATTGGTGTTTGAAAACCCTGCTGGCTCGTGCCATGGCGGGACTGAAACGACTCCAAGGATGGTCAGACATGACGAATGCTCTTTCCCGCATGCTCGAAACCCGCGACTGGCTTCTGGCCGACGGCGCGACCGGCACCAACCTGTTCAATATGGGTCTGAACTCGGGCGACGCGCCGGAGCTCTGGAACGTCGACCACCCCGAAAAGATCAAGGCACTCTATAGCGGTGCCGTCGATGCGGGCAGCGACCTGTTCCTGACGAACACTTTCGGCGGCAACGCATCGCGTCTGAAGCTGCACAGCGCCGAAGGCCGCGTGCGCGAACTGAACCGCGTTGCGGCAGAGCTGGGCCGTGAAGTCGCCGACGCATCGGGCCGTCAGGTCATCGTTGCGGGCTCCGTCGGTCCGACCGGCGAAATCATGGCGCCGATGGGCAACCTCACGCATGAACTGGCTGTGGAGATGTTCCACGAGCAGGCAGAGGGCCTCAAGGAAGGCGGCGTAGACGTGCTCTGGGTCGAAACCATCTCGGCCACCGAAGAATACAAAGCCGCCGCAGAAGCCGCCAAGCTGGCGGGTATGCCGTGGTGCGGCACCATGAGCTTCGACACCGCTGGCCGCACCATGATGGGCGTGACCTCGGCCGATCTGGCGAAGATCGTCGAAAAGCTGGACTACAAGCCGCTCGCATTCGGCGCGAACTGCGGCGTTGGCGCGTCCGACCTGCTACGCACCGTTCTGGGCTTCTCGGCCACCGGCACCAACACCCCGATCGTGTCGAAGGGTAACGCCGGCATCCCGAAATACCACGACGGTCACATCCACTATGACGGCACGCCGGAACTGATGGGCGACTATGCCGTTCTGGCCCGCGATTGCGGCGCGACCATCATCGGCGGTTGCTGCGGCACCACGCCCGAGCACCTGCGCGCCATGAAGGAAGCGCTGGAAACCCGTCCGCGCGGCGAGCGTCCGTCGCTGGAAGAGATCTCCGAAAAGCTAGGCGGTTTCTCGTCGGCATCGGACGGCACGGGCGGCGACGAGCCGACCCCGACCCGCCGCAGCCGCCGCCGCGGCTAAGGCAATCGGTAACCTAGGGAAAGCGCCTCGCATTGCGGGGCGCTTTTTCGTTCAGAACAGCCTCAGTTGATCGCCCTTCTGCGGCGGCTTGCAGAACAGATCCGTCCGCAGCTCAGGCAGTGGTTTGTCGAGCCCATAGCGCCGCTTTGCGATCCTGAACCGTGCGCGCAGAAGGTCCGCCCACTCGCCCTGCCCCGTCATGCGCTGGCCCCACTGCGGGTCATAGTCCTTGCCCCCGTGCAGTTCGCGTACCCGCGCCATGATGCGATGGGCGCGCAGGGGAAAGTTCTCCTCCACCCACTCGGTGAACAGTGGCGACACCTCTCGCGGGAGGCGCAGCACGATATAGGACGCCGCCAAGGCACCCGCTGCGGCCCCCGCCTCCATGATCGGCTCCAACTCGTGATCCGTCAGCGCAGGGATCATCGGAGAGGCCATGACGCGCACGGGTATCCCCGCCTCCGACAGCCGTTTGATCGTCTGGAGCCGCCGCTTGGGATGAGGCACACGCGGCTCCATCGCCCGCGCGATTTTCGGGTCCAAGGTCGTCACCGAAATCCCCACCCGCACGAGGTTCCGCTCCGCCATCGAGGCGAGGATATCCACGTCCCTTTCGATCAGCGTCCCCTTGGTCACGATGCCCACGGGATGGTTGAAATCAGACAGCACCTGCAAGAGCCGCCGCATGATCTGGCGGTCCTTTTCAATCGGCTGGTACGGGTCGGTATTGGTCCCGATCGCAATGGTTGCAGGCACATAGGAGGTCTTGGATAGCTCCCGCGCCAGCACCTCTGGCGCGTCGGGCCGCGCGATCAATTGCGTCTCGAAGTCCAAACCCGGCGACAATCCAAGGTAGGCGTGGCTCGGCCGCGCAAAGCAATAGATGCAGCCGTGCTCGCAGCCGCGATACGGGTTGATCGAGCGATCAAACGGGATGTCGGGCGAGGTGTTGCGGGTGATGACCCTGCGCGGCACCTCCTCGGTGACGGTTGTCCGCAGCGGAGGAACCTCCTCTTCTATGTCCCAGCCGTCATCCTCCGCCACCGATGAGAAACGGTCGAAACGGTTGGCAGGATTGTACGTCGCGGCGCGCCCTTTGCGCCTGTCTTTGGGGATCGGAAGCTGCATATCCTGCAAAATAGAACAAAACAGGAACTTCGCAAAGTTGTTAATTTTGTACATGCGGTCGTTTCCGCTACGTCCGAAGTCGCAATCGGTCCAGACCATTTGTCGCATATGGGGGAAAGGAAGAAAAACGCCCTCTTTTTAGCGAAAGATAGCTTCATGGCTGAAGACGACGAGATCATCCTCTCCGAACTGAATGACGAAGAACTGGTCGAACAGATGTTCGACGACCTTTACGACGGTCTCAAGGAAGAGATCGAAGAAGGCGTCAACATTCTTCTGGGCCGCGGATGGGCGCCCTACCGCGTGCTGACCGAAGCTCTGGTTGGCGGTATGACCATCGTCGGCAAAGACTTCCGCGACGGCATCCTCTTCGTTCCCGAAGTTCTGCTCGCTGCGAACGCGATGAAGGGCGGCATGGCCATCCTCAAGCCGCTTCTGGCCGAAACCGGTGCACCGCGCGTCGGCAAGATGGTCATCGGCACCGTCAAAGGCGACATCCACGACATCGGTAAGAACCTCGTTTCGATGATGATGGAAGGCGCCGGTTTCGAAGTCGTCGACCTCGGCATCAACAACGCTGTCGAAGCCTACCTCGAAGCGCTGGAAGCTGAAAAGCCGGACATCCTCGGCATGTCGGCTCTGCTGACCACCACCATGCCCTATATGAAGACCGTCATCGACACGATGGTCGAGATGGGCATCCGTGACGACTACATCGTTCTCGTTGGCGGCGCGCCGCTGAACGAAGAGTTCGGCAAGGCCATCGGCGCCGACGCATACTGCCGTGACGCGGCTGTTGCTGTAGAGACCGCGAAGGAATTCTGCGCTCGCCGTCACAACCAGATGAATGCCTGATCTTTCAGACAACATTCTGACAGAGCGCGGTCTGCCCCCTTCCGGGGCGGGCCGCGTTCTCGTTGTGGCCTGCGGTGCGCTGGCTCACGAGATTGTCGCGCTCAAAAGCCTGAACGGTTGGGATCACCTCGACCTCCAGTGCCTGCCCGCGATCCTGCATAACCACCCCGAAAAGATCACCGACGCGGTCGTTGCCGCCGTCGAGGAACACCGCGCCGACTATGCCCGCGTGTTCGTCGCCTACGCCGATTGCGGTACGGGCGGCTATCTGGAAGCGGCGTGCAAGAAGCTCGGCGTGGAGATGATCCGCGGTCCGCACTGCTACGCTTTCTTCGAGGGCGTCGATGCGTTCGAGCAGCGCGGAGAGATCACGTCGTTCTACCTGACCGACTTCCTCGCGCGGCAGTTCGATGCCTTCGTCTGGAAACCCCTCGGCCTCGACCGTCACCCGCAGTTGCTGGAAATGTACTTCGGCCACTACGAGACGCTCGTCTACATGGCGCAGACCGATGATCCCGCGCTCACCGCCAAGGCCGAAGCCTGCGCGGAGCGGATGGGCCTGACGTTCGAGCGTCGCTTCACCGGCTACGGCGAACTTGCCACGGCGCTCGCGAACGCTTGAACCAATCTGACACGATTTGCGCCGCGCTCTCTCAATTCGATTGCGAGGGAACGGGATACGTCTAACGTGGGCCTCGTTTTGGAGGAGCAACCATGTCCCAGCAATTGATTGATGCCATTAAAGAACAGGAACAGCGGCTCGTTCTGGATGCCTTCGACGAAGATATCGCGTTCGAGATCGGATGCGACCTGCGCGCCCGCGCCAAGGCGGTGAATGCGCCCGTTAGCATCGAAATCCGTTCGTCCTCGCGCCGTTTCTTTTTCGCGACTCTGCCCGGTGCAACGCCTGAAAATCAGGACTGGGGCCGCCGCAAGATCAACACCGTACTGCGGACCTACAAATCATCCATGCGTGCGGGTCTGGAATACAACGCAGAAGGCCGCGAGCAGTGGCCGGACGTGGGCCTGCGCTACGAGGATTTCGTGATCCACGGCGGCGGTTTCCCCGTCACGGTCAAGGGCGTGGGCGTGATTGCCGCGATCGGCATCTCCGGCCTGCCCTCTATCGAGGATCACGAGATGTCGGCCTTTGCACTGGCCGACCGTCTGGGCATCAAGATGGACAGCCTGCCGCGTTAAGCGGCAGCAGCCGTCTGGCGGATGCGCTCGATCATCGCGCGCACGCCGTTGGAGCGCTGCGACGACAGATGCTCGTTCAGGCCAAGACGCCCGAGTTCCGCTTGGGCGTCGACGGCGAGGATCTCTTTGGCCGACAGACCATTATAGAGCGCCAGAAGGATCGCGATCAGGCCGCGCACGATGATCGCGTCACTGTCACCGCGGAACGTGAAAGTGCCGCCCTCTTCGTGCGGCATGAGCCAGACCTGGCTCGCACAGCCGTCCACCTTGGTCGCCGGAACCTTCAGCGCGTCTTCGAGCGGCGGCATCTCCTTGCCCAGTTCGATCACGTGGCGGTAGCGGTCTTCCCAGTCGTCGAGGAAGTCGAACGTGTCTGCGATATCTTCGAATGCTGCGGTGGCCATGATGCGTCCTTTCGTTCGTCCTAGGACTTAGGGAACGCGCCGCGAAAGGTCCAGAGGAGGCTTCCCAGAAGCATATGGTTCGGCTACCAATTTGACCCAAGGGAAGGTCAGGAGGCGAAAGTATGCTGCGACGATTGGTTTTGACGGGTCTGGTGTGTGTCACGGTGACGGGGTGTGCGCGCATCGCGGAATCGCGGCTCAATCCGATGAACTGGTTCGGCCGCAGTCAGGCAGTCGCCGCGCAGCCGCAGGACATCCGCCCCCTCGTCCCCGAAGGTCGCCGCACCGTGACCGTGGACCAGCGCGTGCTGATCGACACCGTCACGGACGTGCGGATCGAACGGATGCCAGACGGCGCGATCATCCGAGCGACGGGCTACGGCGCTACTGGCGGGTCATATAATGCCGAACTGGTGCTGGAGAGCGTCGATGGCGGGAACCTCGTCTACGGTTTCCGCGTGATGCCGTCGAATACCTCGGGCAATGGCCGCGTGACCGTCGCGACGGTTCTCACCAATGCGGAGCTTGCCGCAACGCGCAGCGTCACAGTGCGCGGCGCCACGGGAGCGCAGCGCACCAGCCGCTGATCAGAGCTGGATTGTCTGGACGTTGTTGCCTTTGACGGCGAGCGCAACCTTGCCGTCACACAGCGCCAGCGCATCGTCACCGAACACCTCACGGCGCCAGCCGTGCAGCGCGTCGACATCACGCTCGCCCGCCGCAATCGCGTCGAGGTCGGCAGAGGTCGCGATAAGCTTCTGCGCCACGCCTTCACGGTCGGCTTTGGCCTTCAGCAGCACGCGCAGCAGATCGGCGAGCGCGGGGTTCACCTGTAGCTTTTCGCGGCCTTTGGGCATCTTCGGCGCATCTTCGGGCGGTGTTTCCAGACCGCGCTTGATCGCGGCAAGGATGCCGTCGGCGATCTCGCCCTTGCGGGCTTCGCGGAGCAGCAGACGCGAGCGACCCAGATCGCCTTCGTTCTGCGGCTTGGTCGAGGCCAGTTCGACAAGCGCATCGTCCTTGAACACGCGGCTGCGCGGAATGTCGCGGCGCTGGGCGTAGGCTTCGCGGAATTCAGCGAGTTCCTTGACGATCGACAGGAAGCGGCCCGAGGTGGTGCGGGTTTTCACACGCTGCCACGCGTCTTCGGGTTCGGTCTTGTAGGTGGCTGGATCGTTGAGAACCGCCATCTCTTCGGACACCCAGCGGGCGCGGCCGGATTTCTTCAGACGCTCCGACAGGGATTCGTAGATGTCGCGCAGGTGGGTCACGTCAGCGACCGCGTATTTCAGCTGTGCATCGGTCAGCGGGCGGCGCGACCAGTCGGTGAAGCGGCTCGATTTATCAAGGTCAGCCTTCGCGATCTTGCGCACGAGGGTCTCGTAGCCGACCTGCTCGCCGTAACCGCAGACCATCGCCGCGACCTGCGTGTCGAACAGCGGCGCGGGGATGAGACCTGCGTTGACAAAGAAAATCTCGAGGTCCTGACGGGCCGCGTGGAAAACTTTGGTGACGGTGGGATTGCGGAACAGCTCGTACATCGGCTCCAGCGAAAGGCCATCGACCAGCGGGTCGATAATGACAGCGTCCTCACCCGCGTCGTCGCGGTAGGCCATTTGCACGAGGCAGAGCTTGGAGTAATAGGTGCGTTCCCGAAGAAACTCAGTGTCGACAGTCACATAGGGACGTTTGGCAGCTTCGAGGCAGAAGTCGGCAAGAGCCTCGGTCGTCGTGATTGTCTTCATCTGTGGTGGTTCCTCCGCCAGTAACGGAACTGTCATAAGTCAAAGGCGGAGCGTTGAAAAGAGCAGCGCGCGGCTGCTCTGATTTGTGTTGCAGATGCGCCTAGCGCAGCACGATCATCGAACGGTCGCCCGCCGCGTAATTGCGCAGCACTGCGGGATAGAGCTTGTGCTCCATCGGCAGGACGCGGGCCGCGAGAACGTCCGATGTATCGCCGTCCAGCACAGGCACGATCGCCTGACCGAGGATCGGACCACCGTCGAGTTCCGCCGTCACTTCGTGCACCGAGCAGCCGTGCTCCGCATCGCCCGCTTCGATGGCACGCTGATGGGTGTGCAGGCCCTTGTACTTGGGCAGCAGCGACGGGTGGATGTTCAGCATCATCCCGCCCCAACGGCCGGTGAAGCCTTCGGTGAGGATACGCATAAAGCCCGCGCAGCAGATGATGTCCGGCTTGGCTTCTTCGAGAACGCGGGTCAGTTCCGCTTCGAACGCGGCGCGATCCTTGCCGAAGGGCTTGTGGTCCACGACAGCAGTCGCAACACCCATGCCTTCGGCTTTGGCGAGGCCGCCGGCGTCAGGCACGTTCGACACCACGAGCACGGGCTCGCAGGGATGGTCACCCGATTGCATATCCTGAACGAGGGACACCATGTTGGAGCCCCCGCCCGAAATCAGGATCGCGACACGTTTGGTCACAGAAGGTTGCCCGAGTAGGAAACGCCTTCGCCTTCGACTACGCTGCCCATACGCGCGACGGTTTCGCCCGATGCCAGAAGCAGCGCTTCCAGATCGTCGGCCTGCTCCGCGTCCGCGACAACGATCATGCCGATGCCAGAGTTGAAGGTCTTGAGCAGTTCCGCCTCTTCCATGTTGGCGGTTTCGGCCAGCCAACGGAACACGGCCGGAAGCTCCCAGCTCGACAGGTCGATCTGCGCGCCGAGGCCCTCGGGCAGAACGCGCGGAAGGTTTTCGGTCAGACCGCCGCCGGTGATGTGGGCCAGCGCGTGAACGCCGCCAGCGCGGACAGCCGCCAGCGCCTGCTTGACGTACAGGCGGGTCGGCGCCAGCAGCGCCTCGCCCAGCGTCTCATCCGCGAACGGAGCTTTGTCGTCCCACGCGAGGCCCGACATTTCGACAACCTTGCGCACGAACGAATAGCCGTTCGAGTGAACGCCGTTCGAGCCGAGGCCCAGAAGAACGTCGCCGGCCTTGACGCCAGCCGGAAGGTCGGTGCCACGCTCCATCGCGCCAACAGCGAAACCTGCGAGGTCGAAATCGCCAGCTTCGTACATGCCAGGCATTTCGGCCGTCTCGCCGCCGATCAGCGCGCAACCGCTGTCTTCACAGCCCTTGGCGATACCGTTGATGATGCGGGCGGCGCTATCGACGTCCAGCTTGCCGGTGGCAAAATAGTCGAGGAAGAACAGCGGCTCAGCGCCCTGACAAACGAGGTCGTTCACGCACATCGCAACGAGGTCGATACCCACGGTGTCGACATTGCCCGTGTCGATGGCAATGCGCAGCTTGGTGCCCACGCCGTCGGTGGCCGCCACGAGGATCGGGTCGTTGTAGCCCGCACCCTTGAGGTCGAACAGCGCGCCAAAGCCGCCAAGACCTGCCATCACACCAGAACGGGCGGTGCGTTTCGCCGCCGGTTTGATACGTTCTACGAGAGTGTTACCTGCATCGATATCCACGCCTGCATCTGCGTAAGTGAGGCCATTCTTGCCAGTCATCGCTGTCCCCTTGAATGAATTGGCGCTCCGATAGCCCAATATTCACCTTAGGGCAATGTAACATCGCACAATAACGACGCTGCGCGCACGAACCGTTCGGCAGGTTCTTGACCATGCTCGCGCAGTAGGGGTATCTGCTGCGCGGGGGCCTATAGCTCAACGGTTAGAGCAGAGCGCTCATAACGCTTTGGTTCCAGGTTCGAATCCTGGTGGGCCTACCATTTTCCCCTGCTTTTCTGAACGCCTTGGCCTCGCGTCAATCTGCGGCTCGCCTTGAAATGCCGCAGCGCGGGTCACAGGTGGGGAGATGCGGCGCCCGTGCCGCGCGGGAATTGTCCTCGCGCATGTGGGACGGGGGTCCGCCGCGCCTCCACTCGAAAAGGCATTTCCATGCAGAAATTCTCGCTCCTCGATCTCGCACCCGTGGCCGAAGGGTCCTCCATCGCTCAGGCTCTCGCCAATTCTGCCGACCTAGCGGTTGCTGCGGAAAAGGCGGGCTATCATCGCTTCTGGGTGGCCGAGCATCACAACATGATCGGTATCGCCAGCTCCGCGACGGCTGTTCTGATCGGTCGTCTGGCGTCGGTGACGAACTCCATGCGGATCGGCTCGGGCGGGATCATGCTGCCGAACCACTCACCGCTGATGGTGGCAGAGCAATTCGGCACGCTGGCAGAGATGTACGGCGACCGCATCGACCTCGGCCTTGGCCGCGCACCTGGCACCGATCAGGGCACCGCGCGGGCGCTGCGCCGCAACATGGCTCAAGAGGACACCTTCCCGCAGGATGTGCAGGAGCTGATGGCGTACCTCGGCGATATGCCCGAAGGCTCCCCTGTTCGCGCCATTCCGGGAATGGGCACGAAGGTGCCGGTCTATATTCTGGGATCGAGCCTCTATGGCGCGCAGCTTGCGGCCTACTACGGCCTGCCCTATGCGTTCGCGTCGCACTTTGCCCCTGATATGCTGGGTGAAGCGCTAGAGGTCTACCGCCACCACTTCCAGCCGTCGGAGCATCTGGACAAACCCTACGCCATCGTCGCTGCAAGCGTCTGCGCTGCCGATACCGATGCCGAGGCGGAGTATCTGCGGTCGTCGCAAATTCAGGCATTTAGCGGGATTATCACCGGCAAGCGCGGCAAGCTGCCCCGCCCTGTCGACAACATCGCAGAGGTCACGCCCTCGCACGTCATGGCGCAGGTGAACCGGATGCTGGCGGTGTCGGCAAACGGCGGGCCCGAGGCGGTCAAAACGCAGCTCTCACAGATCGTATCGACCTACCAACCCGACGAATTGATCGTCACCGGCATGATCCACGACCACGCCGCGCGTGTCCGCTCGTTCGAAATCACAGCAGAGGTGCTGAAGGGACTCGTGGATTAAGCCGCGGCCTGCGGCTGATACCCTGCCGAGCGCGCGGCGTTGATGAAAGCGTTGCGCGCATCGGCGACAGGACGGATACAGTCCATCGCGTCCTCGACATTGCGCAGCGCATCGATTCGCGCACCGTCAGCGACGGGCCACTTGCGTTTCAGCCAGTACTGGACCTTTTCGATGGTGCAGAAACGCTCGGTTTCGCCGGCATCATTCAGGACAAGGTGGACGGGTTGGCCCCAGTTAATCTCGATCATTCTATTTCCATTCGTTTTGTCCAAGCGCGCAGATATCTCCCAACGGCCCATTAGACCGCGGTCGCTCGCTCAAAGACATTGAGGGTGTAATTCGTGGCAAATGGCATTCGTGCCGATTTGCGAAACGGACAACTTATTTCGTTCGCCGCTGCTTTTTATATTTAGCGCGGAAATCCGAATTTCAATATTGCCGGATATTTTTATTTGGGGTGCCGCGGCGGACAGTTGCCCGCCGTGGCCCCTTCGGTCCGGCATCAGCGGAACCTCGACCGATCCAACCGAGATCAATGAAGCTCAACGCGCCAGTCCGAAATTCTTTGCCGCAACCAGATGTGCGGATCAGGCGGAAGACTAACCTTTATCCCGATTTTCGCGCGCCTCTTTCAAACGGCGGCGCTCTTCAGCACGAGCAGCCTGCTCGTCATCTAGCACCTGTTTGACAATGGCGGTCGTCTTATCGAGCTGGGTCTGGCGGCTGGCTGATGCCTTCAAGTCGGGGAAAGTCGGCGAAGGGACTTCGCCGTTATTCCCGTTCTGAGCCGGAACACCGGCCAGCAGGTCTTCCAGTTTCGAACTCAAGCGAGCTCGATGTCCGAAGCGGACTCGCGGCCGTCACGGCCGGTCTGGATTTCGAAGTTCAGCTTCTGGCCTTCTTCGATGCGGCTGATGCCAGCGCGCTCGACAGCCGAAATGTGCAGGAAGATGTCCTTGCTGCCCTGATCGGGTTGAATGAAGCCAAAACCTTTGGTTGCGTTGAACCATTTCACGGTGCCGGTGGCCATATCCGTGTCTCCTATAAAAAATGCTGCCCGCGTGATTGCGCAGCTTCGGCGAAAGTCGATCCAAGTCGATCAACTGAAACCGGATAGTCGGGTTTAGCATTTCGAAGAGAAGTAACGTAAGCAGCCCCCGTCTGACAGAGTTTCGGATATTTAGCAAGCGGTATTTCGAAACTAGCGTACTATTTCGCGAAATCGGTCTTTCGATTTTTCCGATAATTTTGCGCAGAATTCTCTGTCGACTTCTTCCTTGCCATCCGCGCGTCAGGCTCCATCTCTTCGGGCAACCCCAGAGATGATTGTTATGATTGATTTCCTTCGCAGCCTACCCCGCCAGATCACCCGTTTCGAACCTGTCACCTTGATTGCCACCTTCTTGGCGGCGGGCGGGTTCCTTCTGTTCGGCAAACTCGCAGACGAAATGGTCGAGGGCGATTTGGGCGACATGGACAAATACATTTTCATGTTGCTGCGCGAGCCGAACGATCCCTCGAATCCTATCGGCGGGCCGCAGATCGAGGTTGCGATGCGCGACCTCACGGCGCTTGGGGGCGTCACTGTGCTGACGATCATCACGGTGGCCGTGTTCACGTGGCTGTTGATGTCGCGCAACCGCGCTTCGGCTCTGCTCCTGCTGGCGTCCGTGATCGGCGGGCAAATCCTGTCGACGATCTTCAAGATGGGCTTTTCGCGCCCCCGCCCCGATCTGGTGCCCCACGCGGTCGAGGTCGCGACCGCGTCGTTCCCCTCGGGCCATTCGCTGATGAGCAGCGTGACCTACCTCACCCTCGCCGTGATGCTGGCCAGCGTGACCCAAATGCGGCGGCTCAAGGTGTTCTATTTCGTCCTTGCGAGTGCGCTGATCATGCTGGTCGGCCTCAGCCGTCTTTACCTCGGCGTGCACTGGCCTTCGGACATTCTGGCAGGCTGGACGCTGGGTGCGGCGTGGGCAATGTGCGTGTGGCTGGCGTCAAAATACATCCGCTTCCGCCTTAGCGCGCGATAACGATATCCGCCTGTAGCCCGCCGAGCCTTTCGCTGTCGGTCAACCGCAGCGTCCCGCCGTGCAGTCGCGCCACGTCTGCCACGATGGCAAGGCCGAGCCCCACGCCCGTCCCTTTGTTCTGATTGCGCGCGGGATCGAGCCGCACGAAGGGCCGCATCGCTTCTTCGCGCCGCTCGAACGGAATGCCGGGGCCGTTGTCTTCGACCGTGATGCGCAGTGTGCGCTCGGTCAGCACCATGGACACCTCGGCCTTCGTCGCGCCATAGCGCAGCGCGTTTCCGATGAGGTTCTCGACTGCGCGGCGTAGCGCCAGTTCGCGCAGCGGCATCACCATCGACGGGCTGACGTTGCCCGTGTCAGTGAGCGTCACGTTCTGCCCTGCCCTCACCGCGTCCTCGACCGCGCGGGTGACGAGCGTCAGCGGAGACGTCGGCTCTGCCACCTCGCCAGCGTCCGCACGCCCGTAATCAAGGAACGCCGCGACCAGTTTTTCCATGTCCGCCACATCTTCGATCATCGGGGAGGCGTCGTCTTCGTCGATCAATGACAGCCCGAGCCGCAGCCGCGTAATCGGTGTCCGCAGGTCGTGGCTGATCCCAGCAAGCATCATCGTCCGGCTCTGGTTCAGGCGTTCGATCCGGCTGCGCATCTCAATGAACGCCGTACCCGCCGCACGAACCTCGTTCGCGCCGCCGGGGTTATAGGTCACCATGCGGCCCTTGCCGTACTCCGCCGCCGCATTGGCCAGCCTGCGGATCGGGCGCAGTTGGTTACGAAGAAAGATATAGGCGACGATGGTCAGCACCGTCCCCATGACGACCATGATGACGATCAGCTGGTGCGGGTTCGAAGCGGAGACCCTGACCCGCTGAAATTCCAGCCTGTAGATCGGCCCGCGTTCGATCCAGACGACCACCTCTCGGCGGTTCGACAGGTCCACCGCCAGTACGCCGTCGAGACGGTCGCGCAGGGTCGAAATCATCGCCCGCCCCGAAAAATCGAAGAACCCGCGTCGGTCGACCGTGGGCGCGTCCTCGACCGTCCTTATCTCGATCTCCAACGCCTCTGCCAGCGCGCTCTGGCTGGCGGGCGGACTGTCGAGGATCAACGTCAGTTCCCGCTCGACCGCTTTGGTCATCAGAACCGTCACGCCCTCAAAATGGCGTTGAATAAAGACCACCGATACCAGAAGCTGGAGCGAAATGACCGGCAAGAGCAAAATGAGCGCGGCCCGCCCGTAAAGGCTTTTCGGCAGATAGGATTTCAGCGGTTTGAAGCTCATGCGCGAAGGCTAACCGCCACGCAGCAAAGAAGAAAGCGAAACGATGCGGCAAGTAATCACGGACGACATCGTTCTGGTCCGCGCGGACAACCCGTCGCCCATGACCTTTACGGGCACGAACAGCTATGTGGTGGGCACAGAGAGCGTCGTGGTCATCGACCCCGGCCCGCCGAGTGACGCCCACCTGAACGCCCTGCTGGCCGAGATCGCGGGCCGCCTCGTGGACGGCATCATCGTCACCCACGCGCACCTCGACCACTCGCCGCTGGCCCGCCCGCTGGCCGATAAGACAGGCGCAAAGGTCTATGCCTTCGGCCGCGCAGAGGCTGGCCGCTCCGACATGATGACCGACCTCGCCGCACGCGGACTGGTGCGCGGCGGCGAAGGTGTGGACCACGATTTCGACCCCGATGTCATCGTCTCGGACGGCGACACCGTTTTGGGCATGACCGTCCACCACACCCCCGGCCACATGGGCAACCACATCTGCTTACAGCGCGGAGAGGTCATGTTTACCGCCGACCATATCATGGGTTGGGCGACCTCGATGGTCTCGCCGCCCGACGGCGATCTGAGCGACTTCATGGCGTCCTGCCGCAAGATGCTGACCATCCCCAGCACTCGCTACCTGCCCGGTCACGGCGATCCCGTGACAGAGCCGCACGACCGCGTCCGTTGGCTCATCGCACACCGCCTCGAACGCGAGGCGCAGATCATGGACGCACTCTTGGACGGCCCCGCAGATGCGGACACCCTGACCCGCCGCATCTACGCCGATGTGCAGGAATCGCTCTGGCCAGCCGCCAAGCGCAACGTGATCGCGCATCTCGTTGATCTCACGAAGCAAAACCGCGTTTCACCCGACGGCGAATTGACGCCGGACGCCAAGTTTTTCAGGCTCTGAAAGCCCCTTCACGGAAGGTTCAAAAAACTTGCATCTCCCCTCTTGCGGACCCTGAACACCATGGCTATACACCGCCGCAGATGTTCCGGCGTAGCTCAGCGGTAGAGCAGTTGACTGTTAATCAATTGGTCGTAGGTTCGATCCCTACCGCCGGAGCCATCTCAAACCCTCTCGCATCAGGGTTTCAAACATAGACGCGAACGGCATTCCGGCGTAGCTCAGCGGTAGAGCAGTTGACTGTTAATCAATTGGTCGTAGGTTCGATCCCTACCGCCGGAGCCAATTCAACAACTAAGCCCTTAATATTCAAGGCATAGGCTGAATTTGGCAGGTACAGTGTCACACAGCACTGTAGCACAACTTCCTGAAATGCGGGTCGCTCGTCTCCAATTCTGGAGGCCGCATCTTGGCGACCACCCCTTACCTCCTACAACGCGGCTCCACCTGGAGCTGGCGTCGGCGCGTGCCTGAGTTTTCCACAAAAACCCGACATTGGCAGTTGTCTCTGCGCACCACGGACCGGTCGATCGCGTGTATCATCGCACGCAGATTGAACTACGAGTGCGACCGGATGCTGGATGCAATCACCGATGGAAAGCTGCCCCCAGCCCAGGCCAAGGCCTGGCTGACCTCTGTTGTCCGCAGCGAGCTTGATCGCATCGAGCGCCAGCGCATGATCACCCGGATGGACCCGGTGGGCTCATCCGAGGAAGCCCAGCGTCTCGACTGGGCGACGGCGCGCGCCTGGTCTCACCTGGCGAGCAAGGGACTGCATCCGCAGCTTTCTGCTCAAGACCGACGCACCGTACTCAACGAAGGTTCGAGTGAGACAGACATCGCGTCGCTAGAGGCGATGCTTGGCATCCTGTCGCGCGACGTACTGTCCGAGGCGGGCGTCAACAAGATGCTACGCGCCGCGCGGGACAGCATTCAAACGGCGACAGGCGAGACCTTGAACCCTGCGGCCGAGACGATTCTCTCTCTGCGGCAACTGCTGCTGGCGGGAAAAGCCGCGGCCTGGTCCGCATCTGAAGGTCGGGAAGATCCTAGCCTTGAACAAGCGCGCGCGCCTGCCGAGATCATCGATCCCCGAGAGCCCCTTCACATCTCCGGGGAAACCACTCTGATCGAGGCACCTACCCCACCTCAAGTCTCAGACCAAAGGCCAGAGTTCAGTTTCGATCCGGACATTGTCGCGCTCGTAGAGCGCATCAACGCCGAGAAGGACCGCGAGCATATCAAGGAAGACACCAGAAAGCAGCTTTCATCGCAGGCGCACCTCTTCGTCAAGGCTACGGGCGTCACCGACGTTCGAGGTATCACGCAAGGTCACCTCAAGTTCTACAAGTCGATGCTGCAGCGACTGCCTACGAGCTACGGAAAAAGCCCGATAGACGCGGACAGGACCATCGATGAGATTCTGGCACGCGCAGAGGATCTTCCCGAGAATAAGGTCGGCCTCTCGCCGCGCACGATCAACGGTCATCTGGACCGGTTCAAGCTCATCTTCCAGTTCGCCAAGAGCGAAAGCATCCCGATTGCCGACACGATTGAGCTCGGCCTGCTCCGCGTCCGGGAAGACAAGCGTAACCGCGACAAGCGCGAAGCCTTCAACTTGCCGGAACTGCAGCAGGTCTTCCGGCACCCGATCTGGACGGGCTGCAGGTCAACGTCGCGGCGCCATGAGCGCGGCAACATCGTAAAGGCGGATGGGCTCTACTGGGGGCCGATCCTGGCTGGCTACAGCGGCGCCCGCCGGGAGGAAGTTCTCGGGCTGGAACCCCGGGATGTCGTGTCCGTCGACGGCATTCCCTGCTACCACATCCGAGACAACGTGCACCGCGGGGTCAAGACCTTCAGTTCGGAGCGCCTGGTTCCAATTCACGAGTACCTGATCGAGTTGGGCTTTCTCAGACATGTCGACCACATGCGCAAGCGCGGTGCCACGGCCCTCTTCCCCGAGTTGATCGCGACAAATGATAGCCAGTCCTTCGGTGACAAGATCTATTACAACTGGGCGAAGGCGCTGGTGCTGCAGCTGGACGGTAATCCGAGGGAGCTCTGCTTCCACTCGTTCCGCCATTATGCCATTGCCCACCTGAAGGAGTTACCCGAGGTCAGCGAGAAGCATCGCCTTGACCTTGTCGGACACAGCGGCGGTGACGTGCATGACGAGCAATATGATGTCGCCACGCCGATGCCCGCGATGAGTGGCGTGGTCGCAAAGCTGCCGCGATTGTTCTGACGCGCTGACGAGATCACTGCCTGGCGGGCCTACCGAACATGATGACGAATGGCGCGAATGGTCACATCAGGATCAGAAAATCATTTTCGACATATCGGATACTTCGGCTCGCGATTGCCCGCCAGAGGCCCCTCCCCCTTAGGTTCTTACGCGCGCAAGCATCCCTGGCTCGGCACGAAGCGACAATCGCGATCCGATAAACATGTTGGTCGGGGCCATTCTGAACGGTAATCACCCTTGGCGAAAAATACGGATTTTCCCGTCAAGGTCATCTCAGCCGGCACATGCCGGACGCTTCACCAGCCACTCGGCCCACCAGGCCAGCGCAGTTATCCACATTATAGCGACGTGAGGCGGGCTCGCACCGCCATTCGGGCTCGGCTGGGCAACCCTGCAACAGTTATCATGTCGGCCAGAGAAACTGCAAAAAGAACAACCACGTTGACCGACAATCCGGCCAGCATCTGCGCCCGTCCCCACCGTATGTCCCCCCAGATCGCCGGTCACACTGACTGGGGCCTTGCATGACCGCCCTGCGAGACAAGCTCGTAGAGGTGCGCTTCTCGCAGGAGGAGTTCTCGCTGCTGGAAACGCTGCGCCAGTCTGCGAGATCGGAGAGCCGCGCTCTGTTCATCCGCAGACGGGCTCTGGAACCCGAAATCGGCACATAGGCGATCGCGGATCTTATCGGTCAGGTCGGTGTGACGCTGAACACCGAAGATATCGCTCCCAAACAGCTCGACCACTTGGCGCTTCTCCTCGAAGAACTCACGCTGGAGCTCCGCAGGGTTAAGAAAGGCTGATCGATGCGTGCGCATAACACCTTCCCCAAAACGGCCGGCGTACTACCCGACGATGACCTCCGCGACGGTGCGGAGTTCATCGGTGGCACCATCCTCCGCGCGGATCCCGTGTTCATGCGCGACCGCTTGGACAACCTCGCGGATGGTGCGGGAGTGATGCACATGACATTGTCACTGCCCGTAGGACTGCAGGCCAGTCGCGAAACATGGCATGCGATTGTCATGGCGCAGCTCCACCTTATTGGCCTGCCCGCCCTGCGTACTCCGTGGGTCGCGGCCCGTCATACGGATGCCAACTGCGACCATGTGCATGTTGCCATCGCCTTGCGTGGCTTTGACGGGTCCCGCCTGCGCCCCGAGACCGGCGACATCAGGACAAGTCGCAATCACCAGATGCTGACTCGGCGCCTCGGCTTGCCCGTACCCGACTACTTCAACGCTCAGATCCCGCGCCTCGACCCACCGATCATCACCCGTCGGCTAACCACGGCGCCCAAGAAAAGGCTGAGCGAGGCCCTCAGAACCATCTTCACAACCGAAAGACCCAGAACCCTCGGCGACCTCGATCGTGCCCTGGCGAGGCAATCCCCTGCCATCCTGCGCACCGCGACCCAGAATACGCATGGGACAACGAGCCACCTGTTCAGCCTGGATGGAGCCAAAATCTTCGGAGGCGAGTTGGGGCCGGCCTGGGAGCCGTGACATCTCGAGGAGCGTCTCGCTCATGCAGATGCCCTTCACCGCCTTCGAATGGGCCTCAGCGCCCAGATTGTTCTCGCGGCTCTCCGGCCCCACGCGAAACCCTTGATGGAGTTTGAACATGGACAAGAAACCGACAACTCTGACCCTGCCCCAGGAATACGAAGTGTTGCTGAAGGCGATTCTCACCACGGACGAGAAGGTAACTTAGTTGCTCCGTCTGCTCGATCTGCTGAACGAGCCGGACCATCCGATGACGGAACTTGGCCAAGCTCTGATCGAGGCGCTCCAGAGGATCGCCGAGGATTTGCGGAAGGCGACGCAACTCAGGGAAGAGCACCGCGCAGCCTTGGATCAGGCGAACGAGACCAACGCCGCACTGTCACAGATGCTCAAGACCATCTCGGGGCAGCTTCAGGAGATCCGGGCAGAGAACCGCAGCTTGAAGCAGCAGATCTCCGAGATCCACTGCCTGATGTTCAGTCCGGTCGACTGACCTTTGGTCAGCAGCTCAGGCAGCTTCTCCGGCTTCTGCATGTGCGCTTCAGTGGATGGAGCTGGCGCCGCTTGGACAAATCAGGGATCCAAGTAACGTTCCGGGATGGAAGCGTTGCCGAGGTGATCGGCGGCGTCCTGGTCAACGCGCCTGAGGAAGGTGAAGTCACCCAGTTCGCCAAAGCCTGGCGTCAGAAGTTCAGGGAGGTGGAAATTGAGATACCCGGAACGTCGGACGACCACTCCCCGGAACCGATGTAGTAAAAACGTTCTATCCCCTTTGACGGATGCCACGAGACGTCTGCGGCAGCAGACCGATGCCTCACTATGCGAGCCCCTACTCGCCATTGATATGGAACACTTCCCCCTTGGGGTACATCTGGTATGTCTGGATCCGAACTTGACCTCTGGATTTCGATGAAACTCGTATCGCGCCCACTGCCTGCCTTCCTGTTCGACCCCTTCCGCAAGCACCCGCTAGCGCTGGCCCTCTAGGACGACACCATTGCGGCGTCTGGCGGCGCGCATGCTAGGGTTCACCTCTCGGAAATCGCAGCAGCTCCCGTCGTTCAGCGTGGCCGTGTCTCCGCCCGCCTCACCCTAGATCTCGGCAACCAGTCCTGCGTCCTGCTGCCCGGGGTCCAGGAGGCACCCGCCAGAGCCTGCGCGCAAGCTGTCCAGGCAGCCTGGTCGGGCTACAATCTTGCCTAGCTTTCCAACGAAGACGACGCGATTGCGGCCCTGCTGACGGCGATCGAAGGATTGAATGCACCGGCGATGTATCCAGCAGCCTGCCTGGTAAACCCAGTCGCAAGCCAGGCCGCCGACCTCGACGCCCGCGTCCTGAAGAAGCTCACCCCGGCAGCCCTGGGCGACGAAGCGATGGCGCGGCTGGCTCCGATCATGGAACTCGCGCGCAATCCAGAGCAACTCCGCAATGCGTCGATCGCAGCCTTCATCAACCAGCAGCTGACGGACTGGAAAGAGTTCTTCGATACCGTCGAGTCCATGCCGCTGACGCCGGAGCAGCGAATGCCCGCCGTGGTCGATGGGGATGCAATGCTGGTCCTCGACGCTCGATTAGAGTCCGCCCCAACCTGAGGACGGACAATGAAGCGAACGAGATTTACGGACGAGCAGATCATCGGCATTCTGGGCGAGCACGAGGCAGGCGCGAAGTGCGCCGACCTGTGCCGGAAGCATGGCATGTCGGAAGGCACCTTCTACAACTGGAAGGCCAAGTTCGGTGGCATGACGGTGTCGGAGGCCAAGCGACGGAAGGCGCTCGAGGACGAGAACGCCAAGCTCAAGAAGTTTTTGGCTGAGCAAATGCTGGATTTGGCGGCGATGAAGGAGCTAGTTTCAAAAAAGTGGTGACGCCTGTCGAGAAGCGCGAGGCGGTCGCGCATCTGAGGTCCATGCTCGGGCCTTCGGAACGGCGGGCGTGCCGGATTGCCGGTGCGGATCGCAAGATGGTCCGCTACGAGGCGCGGCGTGATCCGGATACGGAGCTGCGTGGGCGGCTGCGGGAGCTGGCCAACGAGCACCGGCGGTTCGGCTATCGACGGCTGTTCGTGCTGCTGCGCCGCGAAGGCGAGCCTTCCGGCATCAACCGGATCTAACGGCTCTACCGCGAGGGAGGACTGACGGTGCGCAAGCGGAAGGCCCGGCGCAAGGCTGTCGGGACACGGGCACCAATCCTGATCGAGGCGCGGCCCAATGCGCGCTGGTCACTGGATTTCGTCCATGACCAGTTCGCCAACGGCCAGCGCTTCCGCGTGCTCAACGTGGTCGATGATGTTACCAGGTTGTGCCTCGCGGCGATCCCGGACACCTCGATCTCGGGGCGCCGAGTAGCGCGTGAACTGACGGCCTTTATCGAGCGCCGCGGCAAACCCGACATGATTGTCAGTGATAATGGGACGGAGCTAACAAGTAACGCGATCCTGCGGTGGTGTTCCGAGCACCGGATCGAATGGCATTACATCGCGCCGGGCAAGCCCATGCAGAACGGTTTCGTCGAAAGCTTCAACGGGCGGATCCGCGACGAGCTGCTCAACGAGACAACGTTCCGCAATCTGGCACATGCGCGCGTCGTGATCGCGGCTTGGGCCGCAGACTACAACACCGAGCGTCCCCATTCGGCATTGAATTACTAAACCCCGGCTGACTATGCGCGGGCCTTGACCACCGCAATCGGCGTAAGCATCAACCGGGCTCAAGTCGCAGCTGGATGAAAGTTCAATGGCAGGTCACTTTCGTTTAGGGCGTCCATCATCTGCTCCCAGAGCCCTGCCAGTGTCCAACGCCAGAACTGGCGGTAGACGCTTGACCACTTGCCGAACTCTTCCGGCAGATCGCGCCAAGGAGATCCCGTGCGCGCGATCCAGAAAATCCCATCAAGAGCAAGGCAATGGTTGGTAGGTTTGAGTCCGTTCGGGGCGCGGACTGTCAGGATGAACCGTTCAAAAAACTTCCATTCCTCGTCCGACATCAGGTCTCGTGCCAAGTTGGTCTCCGTTGCAGATACCAGCTTGAATCACGCCCGCGCTGTGGTGTGATTCCCTTTTGTCAAAAGAACTTGGAACGTATTGAGACCTCAGCGTGCCCTGCAACAGTCATCACGGTCCGCAGCGCCAAAACCCGTCAGAAGTCACGTCAGCCATATCTTCTGACTTGACTGTCAGCGTTGCCGGAAGCGCCGGGGACTCGCCGCCTTCAGTCGCATTACCCGTCACCTCGACCGTCACCTCGACCGTCGCAGAGTTGCTGTTGCTGTTGTTGGTGAATACCGCGCCGTCAATGATCGCATCAAATCCACCTTGAGCCTCCAACCTCATCAGCTGGCTGAACGGCTTCACCGCCGCTTCTGCCGGCTGGTCCGAGGCAACGTAACCCCCAGCAAGCAGTAATGTTCCGGTTTCGGCCTCGAAGCTACAAAACAGTTCTCCCGCCAAACTCGCACTCTCAAAGTCCTGCTCTGACAGCGGTTGCAGCCCTGTCCTTGTGACCGCGATTTCAAGCTCACTGCCGATCTCAACAGCGCGCGTTCCTTTGTCCATAACGCATATCATGCTCGCGCTACGGTCATTAACAGTTCGCCCCGTGACGATAGCCATTCCGTAGTTTTCGCTTCCGAAAGAATCGACAACTGCTGACGCATCAACAAGCGCATTGCCGGCAGCAGCGAGGCAAGCGTCTTCAACCTCGGCTGCGAAGGCGGACCAAGCATCATCACTGGCACCGAAGGCAGGACCAGAAACTAAGAGGGCAATGGATAGTGGCTTAAGCATTCAAATGGTCCTTGCGTCTCGTATGAAAATCAGAGGGGCATACATGGTGAGGGCTGTATGCCCCATAAGGCGCTGTTGTACAAATCAAATGATGACCGCAGTTCCCCTTTCTCCGGACACACTTATCCCAGTGCCACGGTGACTGGGATGCCGAGGGCAGTGAAGCGGTTCATTACCGCCGCACGGATCTGAACTTCGGCAACCTGGCGGTCGAAGTCGCGGGACATCAGCTTCTGTCCGAGTAGCTTTACGCAGTTCATTTTCGTCTCCACCCTGCTCCGTTGGTTGTAGCCGCTCCAGTTCCGCCACAGCGCCCGGCCAAGATGCTTTGACGTCCGCAGTATCTCGTTGCGCGCTCGGGCTCCTGCCGTGTCCGGCTTGCAGGGTCTCGCGTTGCGGCGGGGCGGAATGATTGCTGCCGCACCGCGGTCAGCGATGGCGTCGTGGCAGGCGCGCGTGTCGTAGGCACCGTCTGCTGTAACGGTGGCGATCTCCTGATCCGGGGGCAGCTGGACAAGCAGGTCCGGCAGCACCGGCGCGTCGCCGACATTTCTGGAGGTGACCTCGACTGCCCGGATCTCCAGCGTCTCCTCATCGATCCCGAGGTGGAGCTTGCGCCAGACCCTTCGTTTCGAGCCGCCATGATTGCGCGTGTGCCACTCGCCGTCGCCTTCCACCTTGATGCCGGTGCTGTCCACGAGCAGATGCAGCGGCCCCTTGGAACCGCGATACGGGATCGTCACGTTCAAGGTCTTCTGGCGACGTGACAGAGTGCTGAAGTCCGGCACGGACCAGCCGAGCCCGGACAGTTCGAGCAGGCTCGCCACGAAACCGCGTGCCATTGTCCTCGGACCAATGGCGGACAACGGCACGCCTTGGCGGAGCGGCAGCCCAAGGAGTGTCTTGAAGGTGAGGCAGGCCTGGATCGCAGCGTCGCTATAGGCCTGCTGACGGCCGCGACGCCCCGACGGAATGGCTTCCCAGTGCATCGAGGGATCGAACCAAACGGTCAGTGATCCGCCCTGCCTCAGCGCCTGATTGTAGCTTTGCCAGTTGGTGGTCTTGTAGGTCGTCTTCGGAGGTCTGCTCATACCTTCCGGCTACTACATTGGATTCGCGAGGTGAATCCCTCGCCCCTTTGTGCAACAACGCCCTCCAGATGGCTATTGAAACTGGCACCGGTGATCCGCTGTGGCTGGCTTGAAGGACCGAGCAGGTCCGGGCACGACGAGGTGCGTCTCCTAGCAAATGCAACGAGGATAAGAAGCGCCGCGGTCAGATTGGGCGCGAAGCGGACCTGCCGCCGCGCACCTGACGAGCCGCAGCGCCCGTCGCTCACGGCCCTGAGCCGACCTTCGTCACTGAACCGGATCTCTGCGGTAGAGCCAGTAAAAGCTGCCATACGCAGCACTTACTCAAAATTGCGCTGTCATAGCAAAGCCAGCCTGACGGATGGCCGTAGATGCCACCCTCCCCACGTCAGGCTCGACACCGCCTTCTGCGCGAAGCCCGCACACGTCCAAGGATCATCGCTTTCGCAGCATGCTTCCCGAAGAAAGCCGCTCTCACTCAACAAAGAAGTGCGAGACGGGTTTTCGAAGCGCCTGTGCGTTTCTATCCCGCAAGAAAAAGACTTCATTGGGCTGAAACCGTGCCGCCGGTTCATCCGTGGCTAGCTGCATCTGGCCAGATTGATGCTGGCCAATCTCAACAACAGGATGACCTATGCTTTTCAAGACCACGCTTCCCGTTACCGCTCTTGCACTCGCTTTCGGCTCGAGCGCTCTGGCCCAGGACGATGCAGGCATGATGGGCTACGCGTTGGCCGAAGACGGCGGGACGCTCGTCACCATGGCCGATATCACCCAGCCGGGTGACGTGGAAACCTACACGCCGGAAAACCCGCTCCGCGCCATTGCGTATCGTCCCGTGACGGGCCAGCTCCTGGGGTTTGCCGACGGCATGATCTACGAGGTCGATCCGATGTCCGGTGAGCTGACCGATCTCGGCGCCACCTTCATGGACGACGCCACGATCGGGGAAGGCGCCGTCGCGTTCGACTTCAACAACCAGATCGACGCGGTCCGCACCGTGGGCGCAGACGGTTCCAACCTCGTCTACTTCCCCGAAGGCTTTGGAGACGGCGACGAGCGCGCCAACTCGGTCCGCCGCTTCACTGACGCGTTCTACGTCAACGGTGACATGTCGGCCGACGCCGAACCCGAGATCTTCGCCAACGCGTACACCAATGCGATCTCCAGCGAGACGGCCGGATCGACGGCCCAATACGCCATCGACGCGCAGGCCAATGCGCTGGTCACCTTGGCAAACAATGCAGGCGAGCTTGCGAGCGTCGGATACCTGACGCTCGACGGCGAAAAGGTCAACGTGAGCGACTGGGGTGGCTTCGACATTGTCTCGCCCGAGGAAGGCACCGACATGGCCTATGCGCTTCTGCAGTTCGATGGCGAAGATACAGCCGGGCTCTATTCAGTGGATCTTGAAACCGGCGCACTGACCGAACTCGCCGAGCTCGGCATGGGCGGTTTCAGCGGCTTCGCCGTTTCGCGCGTTATGTAATTTCTCAGGCTACGCCACCCTCTCGAGGATGTGCCATGCCACTCCTGGGCCCCCAGTTTGTTTGAGCCGGGGGCTGACCAAAGCGGCGCGTTTCTGACCTTCGCCCCTGAAGCGACGGAAGGCGCGACCGGCCCGTTGCTGCCGTTCGAGGCAACCGTCGATGCGCCGTCGCATCCACACCAAAGCAGCCAGTCGTGCGACGCGTAGCATTTTTTCTTGGGTGATGGTCGGGCGAACGGACAGAGCGGACAGTCGGCATGCTCGTAAGCACGCGCCGACCGCCGCTGGTCACTTCAACTCATTTCCCGAGCATGCGGTTGATCAGGTCGTGGGTCGCGCGGACCCGGGCCTCGTTGGGGTAGTTGCGGTTTGCAAGGACCACGACCCCCAGATTTTCGCCCGGCACCATCGCGACATAGCCGCCGAACCCGTTCGTGGACCCTGTTTTGTTCAGGATGACATCCCGGTCGGGCAGCCCTGCCACCTCCTGCATCGGCTGGGGCTTGAGGATGAAATCATAGCCATTTCCACCGACCAGGCGTTCTTGCTCAACAGGCCATGGGTAGGCCTCCCAGATCATCGCCTGCGTAAAGAGCCGGGTCTGGAATTGTCCGATTTGGGTGCGCGACACTGCATCCTGGATTTCGGCGGAGACATCCGCATTCAAAAGCTCGATATCCAGAAGTTTCAGCATGTCGCGAGCAGACGATTTCACACCATAGGCTTCGTCGTCGAGAACACCGGGCGTGACACGGATCGGCGCATTCGTCTTGCGGTCATAGCCGAAGGCATAAGAGTCCGCCGCGTCGCCCGGAACATTGATCCACGTATTGTTCAGCCCGAGCGCAGGAAGGAGGTCCTTCTGCAGGGCATCAGCGTAGCTCATGCCCATGGCGTCGGAGGTGATGTGGCCCAGCAGGCCGATGCTGAGGTTGGAGTAGCTGCGCGCACCGGGCTCGGAGGGCTGCCAATTCCCCAGCCACTTCACAAGCTGATCGACATTCTCGGCCTCGCTCGGGACTTGCAGCGGCAGGCCACCGGAATGATGCGTCGCCAGATCCATCAGCGTCAATGCTCCGGCGGGCGTCCCCTGCAGGGGCGCAAGATAGCTCGAAACCGGGGCATCGAGCGATACTTGACCGCGCTCATCGGCTAGGGCCGCTAGTGTGACACTGAATATCTTGCTGATGGAGCCAAGCTCGAACAGCGTGTCCGGCGTCACGGGGCGCTGGTCTTCGCGCGATGCCAGTCCGGTCTGGTAGAACCGGTGCTGCCCGTCACGGGTCACCCCCACGATCAGGCCGGGGATGTCGTAATCCGCGATCGCCGCCTCGAAACTTGCAGCAGCGTTGGCTTCGAACGCCTGCTGGCTGTCTTGCGCGAGAACGTTCGTGAACGAAGCGGTCACTATCAGGGTGGAGAGGATCAAAGGGGGGGGCATGTCTGGTCCATGTCATTGTTCGAGACTGGAAATATCCGGGGCTGCGGACAATAAGAAGACGACAACATATTGAACTGCGCATAAGTTCAGCTCATGCCAGGCCGTCCCGACAACACCCTGAACGCCCTGCGCACCTTCGAGGTGGCCGCCCGTCAGGGCAGCTTCACCCGCGCCGCCATCGAACTTCGCGTCATGCAAGCCGCCGTCAGCCACCAGATCGCGCGGCTGGAAGATGTGCTGGGCGTGACCCTGTTCCACCGCACCCCGGCGGGGCTGGTCATGACCGATGCCGCCCAGGCGCTGTTTCCGGTGATGGAACGGGGGCTGGACGACATTGCCCGCGTGCTCGACCGTCTGGCAGGCGGGCCGCCGACCGAAGCGCTCAACATCGGGGCGGTGACGACCTTTGCGGTGGGCTGGCTCATTCCCCGACTGCAGGCCTTCGACCAGGCGCATCCCGGGATCAAGCTGCGGCTGTCCACGCATAACAACCGCGTGGAGATCGCCCGCGAAGGCCTGGATGCCCCGATGACGCCGCTCTGCTCCCCGAGACTGGACATCCAGACACCAGCCGATATGCGACGGCACACGCTGTTGCGCAGTTACCGCGCCGATGAGTGGACCGCTTGGTTTGCCCAGGCCACAGAGGCCTGCCCTCCCCTCACGGGGCCGGTTCTGGACAGCTCGATCGGGCTCGCCGATGTGGCGACCGAGGGGTTCGGCATCGCGCTGCTGCACGTCGCGATGTTCGAACGTCATCTGCTTTCGGGTCGGCTGATACGCCCTTTTGCTACGACGGTGACACTTGGAAGCTACTGGCTGACGGTGCCCAAGGACCGGCGGATCACGAGCGCCTCAAAGATGCTGCTGAATTGGATGCGAACGGCGGCGGCAGATCATCGACCGCTCGAATGACCCCATAGGGTTAGCACTTCAGTCCGCCATGCAGCTCCAAAGTGGCAAACGGCTGCCCCTGCCCTGCGCGGCATCGCTCCCGGCCCGTTGCTGCCGTTCGCCAGCCGGTTCATCGCTGCCGCGCAGAGAAAAAGCGCGAGGATCAGGTGGTCGTCGCGCACATAGCCCCAAGTGCCGTGCAGCACGAACCCCATGATGGGGCCGACGATCAGGATCGTGAGGTAAGCCCGGCCGTTATCCGCGCGGTGGTGGTTGAGTTCCGCGCCGCAGTAAGGGCAGCTATCGTTGACCCTGAGATACTGGTAAAAGAGCTTCCCTTTCCCGCAGTTCCGGCAGCGCTCTTTCAGTCCGCGCAGGACGGCGGGCTTCACTTCGCGTTCGGACACGGTTTGGGTGGGGGGCGATGTCATCTTCGATATTCCGCGACAGCGGTCCGGGTGCGTTGCTGTCACTCCGGGTGTCATGGCGTGCCACCCCGACCCGGGTGGCACCTGAGGCCCTCGTCAATAGCCGACGGTGAACCGCGCCCTGCTGTGCTCGGGCTCTTCGAGCTCGTCGACCATGGCGACCGCAAAATCCTCGTAGGATATCTTGCTACCGTCTGATCCGACGAGCAGCTTATCGGTTCCCAAGCGGAACGCGCCGGTTCGCGCACCGAGTCCGAACATCCCGGACGGGGCGAGGAACGTCCAGTTGAGCCTCTCGGTCTGCTTCAGGCGTTCGTAATAGGCGATGCCTGCCTCGGATTCGGGCCGGGCGGCCTCGGGGAAATCGGGACTGTCGAGGAACCGGACACCGGGCGCGACTTCGAGCCCGCCGGCACCGCCGACGACAAGGTAGCGCGGCACGCCGGAGTCGATGACGGCTTCCAGCAGCTTCTCATGATCGAACATCCGGAACATGACCGAGCTGATCACGGCATCGTGGCCGGACAGGGTCTTGGCCAGCGTCTTGGGCGCGTCGATATCTCCGGCCACGGCCTCTGTCCTGTCGAGCAATTCAATCTTGTCGGGGTTGCGTGCGATTGCGGTCACGTCGTGGTTGCGCGCGACGAGTTCTTTGTGAAGACGTTGTCCGGCATTGCCGGAGGCGCCGATAACAGCGACTTTCATGATGATATCTCCTTTCTTTGAGTGTTAGGCAGGTTCGCGAAGCGCTGCGAGAACGGCATCTCCGCCCGCATAGAGGGTCTGGCTGTCGAGAGTCCGGGTGCCGCGGGCATCTGTAATGACCAGCTGCGGAATGCCTCGAATGCCGAGAGCCGCCATTGTCGTCCGACCCTCCGAAATCCGGCGATCGGTCTCGATCTCGAGCGCCGGATCGTCCTCGATCTGGACACGTAGTATGTCCGCATCGAGCGCGACGCCCGCATCCAAGGCGACCCGAGCGGCAAGTTCGGCCACGATGTCAGCGCGGGACGTGTCCTGTCCGTCGACATAGCGGGCCGTCTGCGCCGTATTGAGAAACACCGGCTCGAGTGCCGGGGCGATCTGCCCCAGCGCGACCAGCGCACGGGTCAGGGCCGCGGAACTGAAGACGCCACCGGGGGCGCGCATCACACCCTGATGATACGCTTCGGTAAATGCCTGGCCGGTTATCTCCTGGATGCGACCATCGTTCGTGCGGGCATGATCGGCGATATGCGAAACCGGGCGCGGGTCTACGAAAAGGCCGGTCGGCATTAGGCGCAGCCGGTCTCCGTGGGTGTCGGAGATCCGCTTCAATGCGGGAGCCGATGCATAGCACCAGCCGCAGAGCGGATCGAAAAGGTAGGTGAGCTGAAGTGTCGAGGTCATGGCGTGTCCTTGTCTTGCCACGCTAAGATGATGTTTCTTGTTTTGGTTTAATATAGTAAAGTGGGCACGGCAGTGTTGCATGAAGTGAGCGAATAGATGTTGGACAGGATCATCGCCGCGAAGGTCTTCGTTGAAACGGTCGAGCGTGGCAGCGCGACCGCTGCCGCCGAGGCGCTTGGCATGTCCCGCGCCATGGCCTCGCGCTATCTCAGCGCGATGGAAGATTGGGCCGGCACGCGCCTTCTGCATCGCTCAACACGTCACTTGTCCCTGGCGCCGGCCGGGGAGGCTGCACTTGGCCGTTGCCGCAGGCTGATCGAGGTCGCGGAGAGCATTTCCGGGCAATCAACCGATGCGGCTGCGCCACATGGTAATCTCCGCGTCGCCATGCCCGGCGTGCTGGCGGATGCGGTCTTCCTTCCCCTCATTCCCGCGTTCGCAAAGCGTTACCCGAAGGTCTTTATCGATCTGCGGATCACCGACCGGCTGGTCGACCTCGTGCAGGACCGTATCGACGTCTCGCTGCGCATCACCGCGTCGCTCGATCGGGCCGTGATCGCGAGACGGCTCGGCGGTGTCAGCTCCTTCCTGTGTGCCGCGCCTGATCTCATTGCGCAGTTCGGCCAGCCAGACGCGCCCGAAGGCCTCGCGGAGCGTCCCTGCATCAGCTACGCGCAGTTTGGCGGCCGGACCTGGTCGCTGTCCGGCCCCGACCGCACTGCGAAGGTCGATATTACAGGGCCGCTGCAAACGAACGAGGCCTATCTGCTGCTGCGCGGCGCGCTTGAGGGCATCGGCATCGCGATGCTGCCGGCCTTCGCGGCTGCCCCGCACATCGCCAAGGGCACGCTTGTGCGCGTTCTGCCAGGGTGGGCCCCGGCAGACTTTTCGCTCTACGCCCTATACGCGTCCCGAAAGAACCTACCCGCGGCCACCCGTGCATTCATTGATTTCGCCGCAGAACGGACAAGAAACAGCTCGGTATTCCAGCCGGTGTGAGCGACTAATTTCCTTCAGAGCACTGGTGTTCCCGCTATGAAGTCCGAGCTCTTGGGCGGCCGCGGTCCAACGTTGAAGGCATTCGGCGCGTATCGATATTCCAGCCCGGTGAGCAGCTCGGTTGCGATCGCCTGTCGTGCCGCGCTTTCTGCACGGATGTAGCCGATGATCTCATCGGCGGTGCCGTCCTCGATCCAGCGGCTTGCCAGCGCGGAGGAGATCGGTGAAGCCATGACGGCCGTGCTTCGCATGGCGTGCCCCAGGCTGAGGGCACACCGGCTGGAGGGTGCAACGCTGTAGGCGAGCCGCAATCCGCCTCCAAGGCACTTCGACAACCCTCCGATATACAAGGACACCTGCTCCGAATGCGGCGAGGAGTTGCACCATCATCGCGCCGACGATGGCCCGGCCTACCTGACGATCCTGATCGTCGGGCACGTGATGGGCTTCGCCCTCCATGGCCTCTTTGGCTACATGCGGGATGATCCCCTGATTCTGGCGCTCGTGCTCTGCACGATCGCGACGGTGCTCGCTCTGTTGATGCTGCCCAGAATGAAAGGACTGATGGTCGGCCCCCAGGCGATTTTGGTCTGGGTTGATGGACGGTCAAATGCAGACTTCCGCGTCCGCTCCTTGGCCTCTGGGACACGGCGGTTCCGTCGCCAGACGATCTCGTCCAAATCCCGCTGGAGCGCCTCGCTCGTTGAGTTGCCTTGGCGGTGCCCCCTGTTGGCAGATCGAACCCAGCGACTTTCGATCTATAAAGTTCTATCCCCTTTGGCGGGCGCTATTGATGCCATGGCCGTCTGCGTCGGGAAGTCAGAACCCAAGCTGGAGGAAGGTTTTCATGTCTGACCTGTTCGCATCACCGATATTCGCACCGGATGCAGCCAAGGACAGCTTTCCGCCCCTGGCGTCGCTCGAACGGAGTTCGGCCTCGGTCATCGCCTGAATGTCCGCTTCTGCGGTGCGGCCGGACTGCGTTCGCGAACGAAGCGAATGCCAGCTTTCCGCCCTTCGTGGCGGCGCCTGGCGTCATGCTGCGACAGCCAAGGAGGACAGCTTTGAACTGCTTGCCGACATCGGTGAAACCCTCCGCATGACTGAGCAAGCTCTGCTGGCGGAAACTGTCACCCGACCGTTCAGAGCGGCAAGGGATCCGTGGTTCCGCTCTCTTCGAATTCCCAGGTCGCGTTCCAGACGTCTGCCTTGCGCTCGAGCATCAGATAGTTCCGCTCGGCCACGTAGCGCGACGCGTGCCCCGGTAGGCGCTCGATGCGGATCGGATGCCCCCTTAGTGGCGAGTCACCCAGCCATGACAATGCGCCCAGCAGGTTGGCCCAGGCTTTCGGCGGCGCGCGGTGCGCGACTCCTGAGGCGACCAGCTGCTGCATCCGCTGGCCGTGACCAAGATCCATGCTCCCACGCGTCGCGAGGTGGATCTCTCCCGACACCACTGTAAGGCTCTGTCCGTCCGGCAGCGCCATGGAGCGGACGAGCCGAAGCATTCGGCGCCACTCCGCGCGATGGGCGCGGCTCTGCCACTGGTCGCGAAGATCGTCTTCGTATTTCTGCATGCTCGGCACCATGACCATCAGCGCCTCGAGGATTGAGAGCCTTGGCCCCAGGAGGGGAACACTCGACATGAGGAAGGTGTGCCCGGGAGCCGGGCGCTTTGCTTCCTCCTCCATCATCTGCCAGCCGCCTTGCCCCATGACCGCACGGCGGCTCCGTTCAGAGCGCAGATCCGGAGCGACAATCCGCAGGCCAGTGGTGCGCACCGCCCAGCCGAGGTGCTGACCATCCTCGTCCGCAAAGCGGCCGGGCAGATCGCCATCGACTGCAGCATGCTGGAAAATAAGAAAGCTCTCGCGAGCGGCCGAGAACAGTGTCTGACCCACGCCGGAATGCGTCTTGGACGAAGGCAGGGATCCCCAACCATCGCAGATGTCATGATCGTCCCATTGCATCAGCGACGGCACGCGCGCGGCGAGCCAAGCAAATTCCGGCGAAGCATAGAGCGTCGCGTAGCGTTCAAAGAGAGCTTCCCTCAAATTCTCACGGAGATCGGCCAATTCCTCGTGCGACGGGTCCTCCGGGATGGCGTCCGGCCAGCCCTTGCTGAGGGCATGCACCTCGGTGACCTCATCGGCATAGACTTGATCACCGCCATGAAGCAGAAGTGCGAACTCCTGCGCCTGATGGTTGTCCCTGAGGCGAGCCCACATGGCGTTCCGCTCGGAACCTTCGCGGAGGAGGTCTCCGATCTCTTCCCCGTTGCACGATACGTAGGCGATGCGGGGCTTGCCCGAGAAATCGCAGCAGACCGGATAGCGGGTGCCGTTCCACTCGTATTCCGACCGGCCGCCAAGAGGAAGGCCGAACCGCACGCGCCAGACAGTCGCGTCCTTGAACTCCGCCAGGCGCCCGGCGGGCAGGGATGCCCCGTCCACCCTCACTTGAGGGACCGAAACGCCTCTCGGTGCAATGAAGAGCGCCGCGATCTTGATCGAGGTGTCGTCTATGTCGTCCAAGAACAGGATCGGGCCGATGATGGGTGTTGTGCTCATGGTCTAGTAGATAGGCGCCAATCAGCTGCAAACTAGATGCCGGCACACCCGATCGGCCGGTACCCGCTCTCGCCGCCCGCGCCAACGGTAATGATCGGCCGGAGCCAACCCAAAGTGAACGGTCGCACCTCTCCGCGGCGTCAAGCGTGGCGCGGTCCCGAAGGGCGGTAAGCACATGGGGTGGATGTCTCCCGCTCCCGGCGTCGCAATGCGCCATATTGCAGGTGTCAGAATCTGCAATTGAGAGGAGCCACCCCATGCAAGTTACCACTGTCGGCCTCGACCTGGCCAAGAACATCTTCCATGTCCACGGAGTTGCCGAGACCGGAGAGGTCGCTTTCAATCGGCCTTTGCGCCGGGCGCAGGTGCTGGCCTTCTTCGAGCGACTGTCGCCCTGCCTCATTGGCATAGAGGCCTGCGCATCGAGCCACCACTGGGGCCGCGAGCTTATGAAGCTCGGTCAGACTGTCCGGCTGATGCCGCCGATGTACGTCAAACCCTAAGTGAAACGGGGCAAGTCCGACGCGGTCGATGCAAAAGCGATTTGCGAAGCCGCAACGCGGCCGACGATGCGCTTTGTCGAGATCAAGTCAGAGGACCAGCAGGCGCTTCTCTCCATGCATCGCGCACGGGACTTCGTGGTTCGACAGCGCACCCAGTTGATCAACAGCTCCAAAGCCTGGCCGTGGAGTTCGGGATCACCATTGCTCGGGGCGTCGCGCGGGCCATCGATTTTGCGAAAGGGATCATCGAGGGCAAGCAGTCCGGGTCCCAGAGCTCGCCCAGGACGTTCTGCGCGTTCTCAGCCGCCAGCTCGTCGAGCTTCACAACGACCTTGTTGCGCTAATCGGACGTCAGGATCATCCGCCCCTTTCCTCGTGGGCGTCAGGCGACGGGTTCGATCTCGGCCCTTTCCAGGGCCGAGCAGCGGTTCATGATGGCGATGCGGATCTG
>NZ_JAATOP010000005.1 GCF_011806565.1 Marivivens donghaensis | reverse complement strand
TGGCCACGCTTGCCGCTTTGCTCCGCCTGCCAGAGCATTTCAGGATCGAACCAGATGGACAACGATCCTCGCCGCTTTAGGGAGGCGTTATAGTCGGACCAGTTCGTCGTGCGGTAGCGGGTATGTATCGACCCAGTGAAAACCTGCTCATGCTACAAGGGAGAACGTAGCAATGAGTATGACGATGGACGACAGCATCAAGCGTTGGACAGCGAAGCGGAAGACGGCTCTGGTGATCGAGATCATCCAGGGCAAGACGACCGTGTCGGAGGCAAGCCGGTCATTCGACCTCGAAGGCAACGTGCTGGACGCGAACGAGAATTTCCTCGAACTGTTCAGCTACCAACTCGACGAAGTCGTCGGCCGCCCCCACCGCATGTTCTGCAAGCCGAAATTCGGGAATTCCAAAGAATATCAGGAGATGTGGGAGACGCTGCGCGAGGGCAACTACTACGACGGCGAATTCGAGCGGGTGACCCGCAGCGGCTCGTCGGTATGGATCCGCGCGAACTACAACCCGATCATCGGCCCCGACGGCAAGATCGCCCGCATCGTCAAATACGCGATGGACGTTACCGATACCAAAGTCGAGGCGACCCGTAACAACAGCCGCTTTGCCGCGATGAGCTCTGCCATGGCCGTGGCGGAATTCGACCTGTCGGGTCATCTGGAAACGGCGAACGACAATTTCCTGCACCTGATGGGCTACGAACAGGAAGAGGTCATCGGCGAACACCACGGCTTGTTCATGCCGAAGAGCGAGCGCGATACGGCATCCTACAAACAGTTCTGGGACAACCTTGCCCGCGAGACGTTCGAAGCCGGTGAATTCAAGCGCATCGACAAACAGGGCGACATCGTCTGGATGCAGGCGAGCTACAACCCCATCGTCGATCCCGACGGCAAGGCGATCCGCGTCATCAAGGTGGCGCTGGACATCACCGCCGAGAAAAAGCGCATCAACGAACTGCTCCGCCTGCTCGACACCGTGCAGCAGGGTCAGGTCACCATCGAATATTCGCCCGAAGGCACGATTGTGGCCGCAAACGAAAAATTCTTCGACGTATCCGGCTATGCCCGACACGAGATGGAAACCCTCGAAACGCAGCACCTGTGGACCCGCGAGGGCGGCAGCTCGGTCACCTACTCGCGTCTGTGGCGTCAGGTGTTGGACGGCAAGACGGTCGCGGGCGAATACCGCCGCTTCGGTGCGGAAGGTAAGGACTTCTATCTCCAATCCACCTTCTCGCCCGTCTACGACATCGACGGCCGCCTGCTGAAGATTTTCGAGGTCGGCCACGATGTGACCGAGGCCATGATCGCGCGCGCTGACCAGACGGGCAAAGTCGAAGGCATCAACCGCTCGCAAGCCATGATCGAATTCGACCTCGACGGCACGATCCTTGATGCCAACGACAATTTCCTGCGCCTGATGGGCTACATGCCGCAGGAAATCATCGGCAAGCCGCACCGCATTTTCGTCGACCGGAAGCAGGCGGAGTCGACGGACTACATGGAGTTCTGGAACGAGCTTCGCCGCGGTGAATATTCGCGCGGCGAATACTACCGCCTCAACAAAGCGGGCGAAGAGGTCATCATCCAAGCGACCTACAACCCGATTTTCGATGCCGACGGCAATCCGGTAAAGATCCTCAAGCTCGCCACCGACATCACCGAACGTCGCCGCAAGAACGCCGAATTCGAAAGCCGCTTCAACGCGATCAACGCCAGCCAGGCCGTTATCGAATTCGACCTCGACGGCAATGTCCTCGGCGCCAACGACAACTTCCTGCAAGTCATGGGCTATTCAATGCGCGAAGTGCTCGGCCAGCACCATGCGATCTTCTGCACGCCCGAATATGCGCGCTCCGAACAGTACCGCCGTCTGTGGTCCGATCTGCGAGCGTCAAAGTACATTTCGGGCCGCTTCCACCGCATCGGCAAGTTCGGACGCGACGTGTTCATCCACGCGACCTACTCGCCGCTCAAGAACTCTCAAGGCGTCACCGTCGGCGTCATCAAATACGCGTATGACATCACTGAACAGGTGGAACTGGAGTGCATAATCCGCGGCAAGACCGACGAGATGACAAGCACTGTGTCCCGCCTCGCCGGTTCGATCATGTCGATCAACAATTCGGCCGATAAGGCGCTGCACTTCTCCCACGATACCAAACGCAGCGCGGATAACGGCAACAGCTCGCTGTCCAACGCGATCGAGGCGATCGACCTCATGGCGAAGTCCTCGAACTCGGTCGCCGAAATGGTCCGCGTCATCGGTGACATCGCCAACCAGACCAACCTTCTGGCCTTCAACGCCGCCATCGAAGCCGCCCGCGCCGGCGAATACGGCGTCGGTTTCTCGGTGGTGGCGGACGAGGTGCGCAAACTCGCCGAGCGCAGTTCCAGCGCCGCGATGGAAATCACCAAGCTGATCAGCGAAAGCTCTGCCCGCGTGACGCTAGGCACGGAACGGTCGCAGACCGCCCGCAATGCCTTCGGCGAGATTGTGGATGCCGTGAACAACACCGCGGACGTCATCTCGTCGATCTCCACCCTCGCGCGCGAACAGGACGATGTGTCCCAGTCTGTCGTCACGCTGATAGAGGATCTTTCCAAGGTCTCGACCATGAGCGAAGTGAACGCCTCGGACTATAAGATCCGGTCGGTCGAAAACTGATGAGCGAGGAGGCTGACACCGTGCCAGCCGACACGGCCAGCGGCGAGCGCAAAATCGACCTGCCACAGCACGAGACGCTCGCGGTCATGGACCTCGGGCCGACGCTGCTGGGCATTTCAGTCCTGCACATGCGAGAGGTCGTCAACGCGCCGGACCGCTACCAGCCCGTTCCGAGCGGAGATAATGGCGTGGTCGGGGCCTTCATGCTGCGCAAGCAGATCATCCCCGTCATCGACCTGCCTGTTTTCCTAGGCGTGACTGACGAGCCGTCGCGCACCAACGCCATCGTGGTCATCGTGGAGCATGACAGCCACCTGATCGGGCTGCGGGCAAAGAGCACCTCGCGCCTTGTGCATGGCAACGCCTGCACCATCGAGCCTGTGCGCCACGCCCCGAACCACCGCACGGCCACCGTGACGGGGCAACTGATCCACGACGGCGAGGCGATCTATCCCATGCTGGATGTCGCGGCGCTCTTTGACGAAAACATCCCCGCCGTTCGCCTTAACGCCAGCGAGCAGCGGGACTGGAGCCTCAGCGACCGCTACCTGCTGTTCAAGACCGACGGCGTGCAATTCTGTATGCCGCTCGACTTTGCGACCGGCAGAGTTGCGGATTCCTATGTCGAGGAAGTCGGCGCGGAGAGCCGCATCTGCTACGGCATGATCCGCTCGCACGGCATCCGTCTGGCGCTGGTGGATGTGTTCACCCTCCTCGGCCTCGCGCCCGAGCGTAAAGCGGTGACGAACAGCTCTGCCGTCATCGTCAAAGGTCTGGGCGACCAGCGCATCGCCCTCCGCGTCGATAGCGTGACCGACATCATCCGTCTGTCCAGCAGCGAAATCGGTCCTATCCCGCCGGGGATGAACATCCGCTCCGGTCTGGCCAAGGGATCAGTGTCGCGCGGGGATGAGGACCACTTCATCATGCTCGACTTCGATGGCCTCCACGCCGATCAGGAGTTCGTCAAGCTCCGCCACCTGTCGCACAAGCAGGACGCCGCCGGCATGTTCTATACCGACACCAAGACCGTCGACAGTAACGAGGTGAACTGCCTTGTCTTCAACCCGAACGCCCTCGCCGCGATTGCCATCGACAAGGTGATCGAGATCCTGCCGTGGCGCGAGGGCCTCCCGCGCGGCAAGGAACACGTGATGATCGGGCGGATTGCCTATCGGCGCATGGCGCACGGGCGGCAGCTTCTGAACTTCATCGAGCCGAGCGAGCTGGAAATCCCGCAGTACGCGATGGGCTAGAGGATGCCGGAGGACTTCACGTCCTCGGCCGCGAAATCGATCAGCGCACGGATTTTGCGGGGCAGCGCCCTGCCCTCTAGGTACACAGCGCTGAGCGGCCCTGCGTTGGTGTCGTAGTCCGGCAGCACAGGCACCAGATCGCCCTTGGCCAGCGCTTTGGACATGGCGAAACGCGGCGTGTAGACGATGCCGAGGCCCGCGCAGGCCAGCTCGCACGATGCCACTGCCGAATTGACGCGGAACTGACCCGAGACGTTGACCGCGAACTCCTCTCCATCCTTGCGGAACGTCCAGCGGCGCGGCTGGCGGCGGTTCATGTCGATGATGCAGGTGTGGTTTTCGAGGTCCGCAGGCGTTTCGGGTGTGCCATGCGCCGCGAGGTATTCGGGGCTCGCCACCGCCATCAACTGGAACGCGCCCAGCTTGCGGGTCTTCAGCGACAGGCGCTCCGACAGCCCCATGCGGAAGGCCACGTCGATGCCGTCGCTGGCAAGGTCGACGTAGGTGTCACTGAGGCGCAGGTCTATCTCCAGTTTGGGATGTTCCTTTGCAAAGCGCCCGAGCATCCCGCAGATGTAAATCTCGCCCAGAGTGACAGGGGCCGAGACACGGATCATCCCCGTCAGCCCCCGCGATCCGCAGGACACCTCGGCCATCAACTCGTCCAGATCGTCCAGCAGCGCAGGTGCGCGCGCCAGCAGGTCTTCGCCCGCAGGTGTCAGCCCCACCCGCCGCGTGGTGCGCTGGAACAGACGCACGCCCAGACGGGCCTCCAGCTCGGCCACGTATTTCGACGTCAGGCGGTTCGAGACGCCCAGATGGTCCGCCGCAGCGGTGAATGATCCCGTCTGGGCCGTGGCGACAAAGGCGCGGAGTTCTTCGGTCAGGTCCATGGCATATTCGGAACATATCGTGGAAAGTATTTCGGTAACTTCGCCATTTTATACCACATCCGCAATACGTATTTTGAGCGTCAGACAAACAAAGCCGCACGCAAGCGGCACACCACATCTGGAGCCAAGACATGAACACCAACACCCAAGCGGACTACGCCGCCTTTATCCTTCGCGTCAGCACGGGCATCCTCTTCCTCGCCCACGGTCTGATGAAAGTCTTCACCTTCACCATTCCCGGCACTGTGGGCTTCTTCGAAAGCCTCGGCCTGCCCGGCTTCCTCGCCTACCTGACCATCATCGCCGAACTCGGCGGCGGCGCGCTTCTGATCCTCGGCATCGGCACCCGCCTTGTTTCGCTCGCCCTGATCCCCGTCCTCCTCGGCGCAACCTGGGCGCACGCGGGCAACGGCTGGAGCTTCTCCGCAGCAGGCGGCGGTTGGGAATACCCGCTGTTCTGGACCGTTGCACAGGCTTCGCTCGTCCTTCTGGGCGCAGGCGCCTATGCTGTCCGCATCCCCGCGCTGCAAAAGTCGCTCGGCCAGTTCGCCTAAACCAATCGGGTCGCCCCCAAGGCGGCCCAACCCTCGCAGGAGCAGATAAGATGACTATCGCAACCGATCTTCAGAATTTACGCGACCGTCTGGCTCCGTCCGATCGGATGCCATTGGTCTTTCTCGGCCACGGCAGCCCGATGAACGCGCTCGAAGACACGCAGTTCAGCCGCGCTTGGACCGAACTTGGCCAGAGCCTGCCGCGTCCCAAAGCCATTCTTGTGGTCTCCGCCCACTGGATGACCCAAGGCACCACGCTGGTCGACGTGTCCAAGATGCCGCGCACGATCCACGATTTCTACGGCTTTCCGCAGGCGCTCTATGACCAGCAATACGCGGCAGAGGGCGATCCCGAACTGGCCCGCACCGTGGCCAGCCTGCTCGCCAGCCACCACGCCGAAGAGGACGACACATGGGGCCTCGATCACGGCGCATGGACCGTGCTCAAGTTCCTTTATCCCGACGCCGATGTGCCTGTGTTCCAGGTTTCCATCGACATGGGCCGTGACCTCGATCACCAGCTTGAGATTGGCCGCACCCTGTCCGAACTGCGCGACCGCGGTGTGCTGATCCTCGGGTCGGGTAACGTCGTCCACAACCTGCGCGCCATGCGTCCGGGCGGCGCGCCGCAGGACTTCGCGACCGAGTTCGACACGCTGTTCAAGGACAAGCTGGAAGACCGCGATCTGGCGCACCTTGCCGACCGGAATAAGCTCGGCTCGCTCCTGACGATGGCGCACCCGTCCGTGGATCATTACATGCCCGCGCTGACGATTGCCGGCGCGTCCGATGACAAGGACAAGCTGACCTTCATGACCGACGCGATCGACCTCGGTTCTGTTTCGATGCGATCCTTCGTGTTCCACGCGTAACCCGCGCAATCGCTGAGAAATCCCGAAAGGCGGCCAAGCAATTGGTCGCCTTTTCATTTTTCAGAAATGTTCTTGTTTTACCCTAACCACATCCGCCATGATGGGATTCTCGGTTTGGGGCGTATGGCCTGTCACGTTGCAACCCCGAACGGTATATGTCCGGCACGCATGCCTTAATTTCGGGGAGCACAGATGTCGTTCCGGTTTATCCATTCCTCCGACCTTCATATCGGTCGCAAATTCGCCAACATCCCGCAGGATGCCGACGGCAATATCCGTGGCCGCCTGATGGAAGCGCGGCACAACGCGATCGAGAAACTCGCCGCTGCCGCCCGTGATAACGGCGCCGGGCATGTGCTGCTGGCGGGCGATACGTTCGACACGCCGACGCCCTCGCCTTCGCTGGTCCGGCAGGCGCTGGCCGCGATGGGCGACGCGAGCGATGTGACGTGGTGGATCATCCCCGGCAACCACGACAACCTGCGCGGCGCGGAACCGCTGTGGGATATGATCGCATCTGACGGCCCCGCGAACGTCCGCGCCGTGACCGAAGCCGCCCCGATCGAGGTTGAAACGAACGTCTACCTGCTGCCCTGTCCCGTCCAGTATCGCGCCAGCGGCACCGACCCGACCGAAGCGCTCGTCCGGATGGAAACGCCCGAAGGCGCGCTGCGCATCGGTCTCGCCCACGGCGGCATCACCGATTTCACCGAGAGCGGAGAGGTCATCGCCGTCGACCGCGACCGCACCGCCCGCCTCGACTATCTGGCGCTGGGCGACTGGCACGGCCGCATCGCCGTCAGCCCCCGCGTCCACTACTCCGGCAGCCCCGAACAGGACCGCTATAAACACGGTCGGCGCGGGCTGTGTCTGCTGGTTGAAGCCCATGCCGGTGCAGAGCCTGAAGTGACCGAGATCGAAACCGGCCATTTCTTGTGGCAGGAGGTGCCGATGGACCTCGTGTCCGGTCAGAACCCGACCGAGGAACTGGAGCGCCTGCTCCCCGCCTCCGGTCGCCGCAATGTGCTGCTGCGGGTTCGCGCGACGGGCTGGGCGGGCCTCGCCGACCACGCCGAACTGGAACGCGCCGTCATCAAGGCCGGCCCCGAATTCGCCTGCTTCGATCTGCGGGCCGAGGCGCTGCGGGCACGTTATGATCCGACCGACCTAGACGAGATCGACAGCAGCGGCGGCGCGCTCCGCATCACCGCCGAGGCACTGATGACCGAAGCCGGCGACGACACCCTGTCCGAAGACGACCGCTCCATCGCGGCAGAGGCCCTTGCCCGCCTCTACAGCTACGTGAAGGAGGACGCGCAATGAAGATCCGCGCCATCGAACTCCACAACGTCCGACGCTTCACCGACCCCGTCCGCATCGACAATTTCGGCGATGGCCTGAACGTCCTGTGCGAAGCGAACGAGTTCGGCAAATCCACCATCTTCGACTCGCTCCACGCTGTTTTCTTTACGAAATCCGGCAGCACGGCGAAGGACATCAAAGCGCTCCGCCCCCACAGCGGCGGCGCGGTGTCCATCGGGGTCGAGGTCGAAACCAGCGGCGAGGTGTTCACCATCCGCAAGCGCTGGTTCTCCAAAGCCGAAACCAAGGTGTTCCAAGGCGCGACCCTCATCGCGCAGGCCGACGCGGCGGAGGACTGGATCAGCCGCCTGCTGGGTCAGGACGGCACCGGCCCCGCGGGTTTGGTGTGGGTGCGTCAGGGCCTCACCGACCTCGGCACGGGGGCGAAGGACTCGCTCGAAGCGCGTCGCGATCTGATGTCGTCGGTCAGCGAAGAGGTCGAACTGATGACCGGCGGCCGCCGCATGGACGCCGCCCTCAAACGCTGCGAAGAAGACCTCGCCGTGCTCGCGACCGCAGGCGGCAAAGCCCGCGCGGGCGGTCCGTGGAAGGCTGCCGAAGACCGCGTGGCAGAGCTGAGCGAGCGGCGGAATGCCCTGCAAACCTCCGCCGACCAACTGGCGGAGGCACTGCGCGACCGCACCGCCGCCCGCAAACGCCTCGCCAGCCTGAACGACCCCGACGAGGCCGAGGCGCGGAAGGTCAAACTGGCGGGCGCAAAGACCGCGTTCAAGGCCGCGACCGAGTTCGCCGCCGATCTCGAAGGCTTGCAGCGCAAGGCCGATCTGGCGAAGCTCACGCATCAGCAAGCCGCCGAAAAATGCGAACGGGTGAAGGCCGCTGTAGCGGAGCATGAGGACGCAAAACGCCTCGTGCTGGATGCCGTCGACAAGGCGAGCAGCGCCGAAGCGAAATTCGAGGACGCGCTGGAGGCCGATGACGCCGCCAAGAGCGCAGTCGACATCGCCGCCGCCGCCACGACCAAAGCCGCCACCGACCTGCGCCGCGCCGAACGTGCCGCCAGCGCCAAGGAAAGCGCGGCCCGCCGCGAGGAGATCGAAGCGCGGATCAAGGCCGCCGAGGATGCGCGGATCAAGGTCGAAACCACCGCCGCCGCGATCACCGGCCCCGACGCGAAAGCGCTGCAAAATGTCGAAGACCTTGCCCGCAATGTGGCGAACACGATCGCCATCCGTGACGCCAGCGCACCGAATATCGTGGCGCATTATGACGGCGGCACCGCGTTCAACATCGACGGCCAAGACATTGAAAACGGGAAACTTATCCCGATCAGCCGCAACACGCGGATCACGGTACCGGGGATTGGCTCGCTGGACATCCGCCCACCGGAAAGCGGCAACGCCGATCAGGTCGCTAAGGCAGAGGCCGCGCTGCGGGTGGCACTGGAAGCACTCGGCGCGGAAACCATTGAGGAAACCCGCGCGAGGGCAGCTTTGCGCCAGAATGCAGAGGTCGCACACCGCGAGGCAAAGGCGTCCTTCAATGCCCTCGCCCCGTCCGGCATCGATGCGATCCGTGCGCAATTGGCCAAACTGCCGGAGCCCGAGGAGGCTGACGGTGCACCAGATCTGGAGGCCGCGACGCAAGCTCTGGAGGCGGCTCAGACCACCGAAAAGGAGTTGCGCGCAAAGGCCGAAACCACCCGCCACCAGCTTGGCGAGGCGACGAACGAACGCGGCGTGGCGCAGGCTAATCTGAACAATGCAAACGACCGTCTGGCGCGTGCGCTGGCCGCCCTACCAGAAGGCGGCGCGGATCAGGACGCGTTGCAGGCCGAGGCGGAAAAGGCCCGCCGGACGTGGCTGACGCTGGATGAGGAGTGCACGGCCAAGGCCGCGAATGCGCCCGACCTCGAGATGGCGAAGGCGAGCTACACGCGGCTGCAATCGGCGGACGAGATGATCGCGAAGGATATCGCGGCGCTGGAGGGCCAGATCCTCGTGCTGAACGAGCGGATCAAGCACGCTTCGGGCGACGCGGTAGAAGAAGAACTGGCCGAGACCGCACAGGAACTGGAGGTCGCCGAAACCAAGCTGCGCCATATCGTGCGCGAGGTCGCGGTGCTGCAGCGCCTGAAGGCCGCGCTGACAGGTGCGCGGACCGAAGCGCGGGATCGCTATTTCACGCCGGTGGCCAAGGAACTGCGGCCCCTGCTCAATCTGCTCTGGCCCGAGGCGGAGCTGGAGTGGTCCGAGGACAATCTGCTGCCGACATCGCTCAAACGGGAAACGGTGGCGGAGGATCTGTCGATCCTGTCAGGCGGCACGCAGGAGCAGATCGCGCTGCTGGTGCGGCTCGCATTCGCGCGGATGCTGTCGAACGCGGGACGGTCGGCGCCGGTGATCCTCGACGATGCGTTGGTGTTTACCGATGACGACCGGATCGAGCGGATGTTCGACGCGCTGCACCGTCAGGCGAGCGACATCCAGATCATCGTCCTAACCTGTCGCCAACGCGCGTTCCGCAATCTGGGCGGCCAGATGGTGACCCAATCGCCCGCGCAATTCATCGCCTAATCAGTTCCCCCGCGCGGCCTTCCGGTACTCTGCGGGGGAGACATTATTGGCGTCTGTGAAGGCGGCGTAGAAGCTGGAAAGCGACTGGAAACCGCTGTCGAGCGCGATGGTCACGATCTTGCTGTCGGTTTCGGTCAGCAGCATCCTTGCATGTGATAGGCGAGTGCGCGTGAGGTGGTGTTTGATCGACACGCCCATGACTTCGCGAAAGACCGAAGTCGCGCGGCTGGCCGACAGGTTGACCGCTTCCGCGACGTCACCAACCGTAATCGGGGCAGAGAAGTTGTCGGCCACGAACCGCAAAATGTCCTCCACATGGCGCATGGTGCGAGCGTCGGATTCGATGACGGAGCCGACGTTGGCGGGGTCCAGACGCACCGTCCACCCCTCCAATCCGAAGCGGCGAAGGCGGGTCGCGATCTCGTCCAGATGGGTGCGCCGCCATGACGTATCCTTGCGGTGACGCTCTTCCCAGAGCCGTTCGAAAAACGCGTTGTCGCGGGTGCAATTGGGGCCCGTGCTCAGCACCGCGCCGTTCTGCAAAGCCTTCACCAGACGTTCCGGAAGACCCCAGCGCAGGAACTGGCCGAGCGAGAGATAAATGTTTGTTATCCGCCCCTTACCGATCACATCCTTGACCATATGCGGCTGCGCGCCCCAGAAAATCGTCAGCTCGTCGCGCATGATTTTCACCGGAACTCCGGCGAACGAATAGACCATGTCGCATCCTTCGAGAAAGTTGATCTCGACCGAGGTGTGATGGTGAAACGGCGTGTCGAAAAGGTCGGGCACGTGCCGCTCGATCATGAACTCGTTTGCCGCCGGCATCCGCTCGCGGTCGTGCTGTTCGGAATACGGGACAACGTCGGCGACATCGGTCGGTCGGAACTTGTTCATGGCCACTCAACTCAAACTCTTTTTCTAGAATGGCACAGTTTTCCGGAAACACACAGCCATTTTCAGGAAGTCTCCGACACCGATCTACGGCCACATGAAAGGACCTTTAGGGAGGAGACTATCAATGAAAGATTCGAGAAAGCTTGCGAGCTTACTCGCCGTCGGAGTTTGCGCGGCTGCACTTTATGCGGGAACTTCGATAGCGGATCCCATGCCGGAAGAGCAGAGCCTCGCCGGTCTGGAATACGATCTGATCGGCCGTGACGATCTGTGGACCTATGAAGCGCTACCCGAGTACCATCAGGCCCCGTTCCTCGACGCGCTCGTGGAAAGCGGTGCGCTGCCGCCGGTGGAGGACCGGTTGCCAGCAGAACCGCTCGTCATGCAGGCAGGCGCGATGTCGGCCGGTATCGGTGAATACGGCGGCGTGTTCCGCCACGTGATCGGTGGCCGCCCCGAGGGCTGGAACATCCTTGCCGGTCAGCATCAGGGCTGGGGCGGCATCAACATGGCCACGCAGGAATGCCTCGTGCGTCAGGGTCCGCGTTGGCAGGTCCGCCCCGAAGAGCAGACCGGTCCGCTTCCGAACCTCGCCAAGAGCTGGGAATGGAACGACGACATGACCGAACTGACCATGCACCTCGTCGAGGGTGCGAAGTGGTCGGACGGCGATCCGTTCGATACCGAGGACATCGCGTTCTGGTATGACGACAACGTGCAGAACGCGGACATCAATTCGCGCATTTCCAAGGACGCCTTCGGCGGCGGCGCGTCGCTCGAAGTCATCGACGATTACACCTTCAAGTTCGTTTTCCCGACCGCACAGTCGAACACCGTGGTCGAGGGCCTCGCCTATATTCAGGGCTGCCCCGGTCCGAGCCATGTGCTCAAGGACTTCCACCCCGACTACAACGCGGACATGAACTACGACGACTATCTGAACGCGATGCCTGCCGATGCGGTGCCGATCCCCGTCATGGGCGCGTGGGTTCCGGTCGAGCACAAGCCGGACGAGCTCGTCATTCTGCGTCGCAACCCCTACTATTTCAAAGTCGACAGCGAGGGTAACCAGCTTCCGTACATCAACGAGATGCACTTCAAGCTGACCACATGGGATGACCGCACCACGCAGGCCGTTGCAGGCACCGGTGACTGGTCGAACATGGAAAATCCGGGCAACTTCGTTGAGGCGCTGAAGCAGAGTCAGGACGAGAACTCGCCGGTTTCGGCCAAGTTCGGCCCGCGCACCCTGTCGTGGCGGATCGAGTTGAACTTTGCCCAGAACATGACCGACGACCCGTACGAGCAGGAACTGCGCGGTCTCTTCCGCGAGCTTCCGTTCCGTCAGGCGCTCAGCCACGCGATTGACCGTGATGCGGTCGGTCAGGCACTGGCCCGCGGTCCGTTCGCCTACCCATACATCGGCGGCTTCGCTTCGGGCTCGCCGTACTATGACCCCGCCTATTCGGTCTACACGCCGTTCGATCAGGACAAGGCCAAGGAACTGCTCGCAGGTCTGGGTCTTGAGGATACCGACGGCAACGGCGTTCTGAACATGCCGGGCACCGGTGAGGATCTGGTCATCGACATGACCTACAAGCCGCAGCGTACCGACGACCGCAAGCAGATGGACGCCGTGACCTCGCAACTGGCCGAGGTTGGTATCCGCGTTCTGCCCAAGACCGTGGACGAAACCAGCTTTGACCCGATGCGCAACGCGGGCGACTTCAGCGCGATCCTGCAACGTGCGAACTTTGTGCTTCCGACCCGAGAAACCTGTGGCAACCTGCCCGTTTCGGACATCTGCCCGCCGTTCCACCTGTCGGGCCCCGATGGACGTGACAGCCTGCCGTTCGAAGAGCGTCTGACCGCGATCACTAGCGAAATGAGCGCGACCGACGACGCCGGAAAGCAGACCGAACTGGCCAACGAGATGGAGCAACTCCTGACCGAGAACCTCTATAACATCGGTCTGGTTCAGGTGCCTGCTGCGCTTCTGGTCAACAAGCGTGTCCAGAACGCACACCCTGGCACGCCTGTGTTCATGTATGAATGGGCAGAAGATGCTGTGATCCGCGAGCGCCTCTGGGTGCCTGCCGACCAGCAGATGGAGGAAATCCTCCCGGGAACCGTGGCTGTTTACGAATAGGCTGCATCCCACCCGACGGTTCGGCCTCTTCGGGGGCCGAACCACAAAGCCCACCGCTATGCTCGTCAGGACTACGTGATGGACCTACTCGGTTTCCTATTGAAGCGGCTCGCCGCGACCATCCCTTTGCTTATCGCAATTTCTATCGTCTCGTTTCTCATCATTCAGGCCGTGCCCGGAGACTACGTGGACCGCTGGATGTCCGCAACGCAGGCGCAAACGGGCAAATCCTATGACGAGCTTCTGCCGCAGGCGACCGCCATGCGCGAACGTCTGGGCCTCGATCAGCCAGTTGCCATCCAGTACCTCGTCTGGGTCAAGGACATCGTGACCGACTTCGATTTCGGCATGTCCTTCCGCCACAACCGCCCAGTGACCGAGGTCATCGGCGTCCGACTTCCGCGCACCCTGCTTCTGGCGATTTCCACCGTGATCCTGTCGCAGGTGATCGGCGTGCTGCTAGGCATCTATGCCGCGACGAACCAATACAAACTGGGCGACAACGTCGCGACGGTCATTGCCTTCCTCGGCATCGTGATCCCGAAGTTCGTGATTTCGCTCGTCATCCTCTATCTTCTCGCCTTTGTCTGGCACTCGCCCTACATCGGCGCCGTCAATTCGGCCCAGTACATCCTGCAAGACCACTGGTCGCTGGCCAAGTTCTGGGACTTCCTCAAACACGTCTGGCCCGTGCTGCTCGTGTCGATCTGGGCCGGTCAGGCGTACACCACACGCATGATGCGGGGGAACCTGCTCGATACGCTGAACATGCAGTACGTGGAGACCGCCCGCGCCAAGGGTCTGTCCAAGCGCAAGGTGCTGTTCAAGCACGCTGTTCCGAACGCGCTGCACCCTGTGGTGATGAACCTCGGCACCCGTTTCGATTACATGATCAAGGGCGAGATCGAGATTGCGATCGTCCTCGGCATTCCGACCGTCGGCCCGCTGATCCTCAGTTCCGTTGCCGACCGCGACATGTATGTGGTCGCAGCGATCTTCATGATGGTCGCGGTGCTGCTCGTCCTCGGCAACCTGTTTGCCGACCTCCTTCTGGCGCTCATCGACCCGCGGGTGCGCCGTGCCACCCTGTCGCGTGCGTGAGGGGGACACCATGACCGACCAGACAATGAACGCCGAAGAAGTACAGGCCAGCAACGGCCTCAGCTACTGGCAACTCGTCCGCCGCCGCTTTGTCCGTAACCGCTACGGCATGGTGGGCCTGATCGCCGCGATGATCGTGATCATCATGGCCGTCTTCGCGGGCTTCATCGCGCCCTATGGTGTGGAGACCAAGGACCGCACCGCGATCTACCAGCCGCCGCAGGGCATCCACATCATCGCGCCGGACGGCGGCCTGACCCGCCCCTACGTGATGGGCTGGGGCGAGGAAATGGACCCCGTGACGTACGAGATCACCTTTGCCCCCGATCCCGAACTGCGCCGCGATCTGTCGCTGTTCGTCGAAGGCACCGAGTGGACGTTCCTCGGCCTGACGTTCGACACGCACCTTTTCGGCACGGCGGACGGCACGCCGTTCCACCTGCTCGGCACGGACTCGCTGGGGCGCGACGTGTTCTCCCGCATGGTCTGGGGCACCCGCGTGACGCTGCTGATGGGCGTCCTCGTGACCGCCGCCGCGCTGGTGATCGGCACGGCTGTCGGCGTCGCCTCGGGCTACTTCGGCGGGACGTTCGACCTGATCGTGCAGCGGATCGTGGAGTTCGTCAAAAGCTTCCCCGACCTGCCGCTCTACCTCGCGCTGGTGGCCGTTCTGCCGCGCAGGGCCGAGCCTATGACCATCTTCATCATGTTCGCCGCGATCCTAGTCCTCCTTCGCTGGGCGGACCTGTCGCGGGAACTACGGGGCAAGGTGATCTCTATCCGCACGATGGATTACGTCCGCGCGGCAGAGGCTGTGGGCGCCAAAGACAGCCGCATCCTCACCCGCCACATTGTGCCCAACACCTCGTCGCACATGATCGTCTGGGCGACCTACCAGCTGCCCGAAGTCATCCTGCTCGAAAGCTTCCTGTCATTCCTCGGCGTGGGCGTTCAGGCCCCGATGGTCAGCTGGGGCACCATGCTGAACCAAGTGCGCGACTTCCAGTCGTTCGCCGCCGCGCCGTGGCTGATGGCTCCCGTCGGCATGATCGTCATCTCCGTGCTTGCCTTCAACGCCTTCGGCGACGGTATGCGCGACGCAATGGACCCGTATTCCAATGACTGACACACTCCTCGATATCAAAGACGTCGCGGTCACGTTCAAAACCGTGACAGGCACAGTCAAAGCCGTGCGCGGCGTGTCCTACGACATCAAACGCGGCGAGACGCTGGCCGTGGTCGGCGAAAGCGGCTCGGGCAAATCGGTGACGGCGCGGGCGATCATGTCCATGCTGGCCGACAACGCCCGCCTCGATCCCGCAAGCAAGATCACATTCGACGGACAGGACCTCACCGCTTTGCCCGAGGTCGAGATGCAGAAGATCCGCGGCAACAAGATCTCCATGATCTTCCAAGAGCCGCTAACCTCGCTGAACCCGATCTACAAGGTCGGCGATCAGGTGGCGGAGATCATCCTCACCCACCGCAACGTCTCGAAAAAGGAAGCCCGCAAGGAGGTGCTGCAACTTTTCAAGGAAGTGCAGCTGCCGAGCCCCGAAATGCGCCTGAACCAGTACCCGCACGAAATGTCCGGCGGGCAGCGTCAGCGCGTGATGATCGCGATGGCACTGGCGAACAAGCCCGACCTGCTGATCGCGGACGAGCCGACAACCGCGCTCGACGTGACCGTTCAGGCGGAAATCCTGTCGCTGCTCAAACAGCTTCAGGATACGCACGGGATGGCGGTCATCCTGATCACCCACGATCTGACGGTGGTCGAGAAAACCTCCGACCGCGTGGTGGTCATGCGCTACGGCGAAATCGTCGAGCGCGGCAACACCGCTGAGGTCTTCGCCAACCCGCAGCACCCCTACACGCGGCACCTTCTGGCTTCCGAGCCCAAGGGCCGTCCCGAACCGCTGCCCGAAAGCGCAGGCCCGCTGATGCAGGCCAACGACATGCGCGTGGTGTTCGAGATCAAGACTGGCGGCATGTTCACCCGTAAGACCCACGAGCTGGTCGCCGTGAACGACATCACCGCGATGATCCGCAAGGGCGAAACGCTGGGCATCGTGGGTGAAAGCGGCTCGGGCAAGACCACGCTCGGCATGGCGATGATCGGCCTTGGAGCCGCCCACGCCCGCGGCGAGGTGCTGTTCGAAGGCCAGCGGATCGACAATCTGACCCGTTCGCAGATGCGCCCGCTCCGCACCAAGATCCAGGTCGTGTACCAAGACCCGTTCTCGTCGCTGAACCCGCGGATGATCGTGCGGCAGATCCTCGAAGAAGGGCTGATCGTCAACGGCATCGGCAGTTCGGCCAAAGAACGCGAAGAACTGGTGCGCGAGGCATTGCACGAGGTCCAGATGGACGCAGACGCGATGACCCGCTTCCCCCACGAATTTTCGGGCGGCCAGCGCCAGCGGATCGCGATTGCGCGGGCGCTGATCCTCAAGCCCGAATTCATCCTGCTGGACGAGCCGACTTCCGCGCTCGACCTGTCCATTCAGGCGCAGATCATCGACCTGCTGCGAGACCTGCGCGTGCGTCACGACCTGAGTTACATGTTCATCAGCCACGACCTGAAAGTGGTCAAGGCTCTCTGCCACAACGTCATCGTCATGCAGAACGGCCGGATGGTCGAAGCAGGCCCGACGCTCGACGTTCTCGAAAACCCCCAGACCGAATACACGCAGCGCCTCGTGGATGCCGCGTTCAATGTTGTCGCCGCCTGACGCGGCCAGAATAAGGATTTCCCCAATGACCGGTTCACCGAAAATCGCTTTCATCGGCGCAGGTTCGTCCGTCTTTATGAAGAACATCATCGGCGACGTGCTCCAGCGTCCCGCGCTCAAGAACGCCCACGTGGCGCTGATGGATATCAACCGCGAACGGCTCGAAGAATCCGAGATCGTGTTCAACAAACTCGTCTCCTCGCTCGGCGTGCCCGCGACCCATTCGCTGCACACCGACCGCCGCGAGGCGCTGGACGGCGCGGATTTCGTCGTCGTCGCCTTCCAGATCGGCGGCTATGATCCCTGCACCATCACCGACTTCGAAGTGCCGAAGAAATACGGCCTCCGCCAGACCATTGCGGACACGCTCGGCGTGGGCGGCATCATGCGCGGCCTGCGCACCGTCCCGCACCTCTGGGCGATTTGCGAGGACATGCTGGACGTCTGCCCCGACGCGCTGATGCTCCAGTACGTGAACCCGATGGCGATCAACACATGGGCGATTGCCAAGAAATACCCGCAGATCAAACAGGTTGGCCTCTGCCATTCGGTTCAGGGCACGGCGCACGAACTGGCGTCCGACCTCCAGATCGCGGACGACAAAATCCGCTACCTGTCGGCAGGCATCAACCACGTCGCCTTCTTCCTCAAGTTCGAGGAAATCATGGAGGACGGCAGCTACCGCGACCTCTATCCCGACCTCCAGAAGGGCTACGCCGAAGGCACCTATCCCCGCCCCGAAAGCTCGTGGAACAAGCGCTGCCCGAACAAGGTGCGCTACGAGATGATGAAGAAGACGGGCTACTTCGCGACCGAAAGCTCCGAGCACTTCGCCGAATACACCCCGTGGTTCATCAAGGAAGGTCGCGAGGATCTGATCGAACGCTTCGGCATCCCGCTGGACGAGTACCCCAAGCGCTGCATCGAACAGATCGACCGCTGGAAGGACACGCTCGACAAATACAAGGAAGCCGACAAGATCGAAGTCCCGAACTCGGTCGAATATGCCTCGCAGATCATCAACTCGGTCTGGACGGGCGAGCCGTCGGTCATCTACGGCAACGTCAGCAACGCCGACTACATTCCGGCGCTGCCGCACGGCTGCGCGGTCGAGGTGCCGTGCCTCGTGGACCGCAACGGCATCCAGCCGACCCGCGTTTCCAACGTGCCGCCGCAACTGGCCGCGATCATGCGCTCGAACGTGAACGTGCAGGAATTGACCGTCGCTGCCCTCTTGGAAGAACGCCGCGATCACATCTACCATGCAGCGATGATGGACCCGCACACCGGCGCCGAACTCGACCTCGACCAGATCTGGGAACTGATGGACGAGTTGATGGAAGCGCACGGCGAGTGGCTGCCGTCGTGGATCCACGAACAGAAAGCCTGAGCTATATGACGAGCGCCGCAGACCCCAAGTCGATCATCATCACCGGCGGCGGCACCGCCGGATGGCTTGCGGCGCTCATCCTTCAGGCAGAGGCGAAGCGGCAGACCCTGCCGCTTGCCATCACGCTGGTCGAAAGCTCCAAAATCCCCACCATCGGGGTCGGCGAAGGCACCACGGCGATCTTTCGCGGGCTGCTGCAATCGTTGGGACTGGACGAGGCCGAGTTCCTCGCCAAGACCGACGCCACCATAAAATTCGGCATCCGCCACCGCGACTGGCGGCGGAAGGGCCACGTCTATGACGGGCCGATCGACGATGTGTATTTCCTCGCCGACAAGGTGCCGAACGGCGGCATGTGGATCGACAATTACTGCGTCGCCGCAGGCCGTCCCGTCACCGATCCGCATATCTTTGCCGCCCTCATGGCCAAGGGCAAAGCGCCCGTGGCAGAGGTGAACGGACGCACCGTCGCCGTCAGCCAGTTCCACCACGCCTACCATTTTGACCAAGCCAAGGTCGGCGCGTGGCTGCGGAGCAAAGCGGACGGCATCGCCGCTGTCGACGCCATTGTCGAAGGCGCGGACCGGCATCCTGAAACAGGCGATATCACCGCGTTGCGGCTGGACAACGGCGACACCCTGAGGGGTGATTTCTTCATCGACGCCACAGGTTTCCGCCGCGCCCTCATCGGGCAGGAAATGGGCGCCGAGTGGGTCAGCTATGCGGACGCCCTGCCCGTCAACCGTGCTATGCCGTTCTGGCTGGACCACGGCGACGGCGACGGCGACGGCGAAATTCCGAACTACACACACGCATGGGCGCAAGGCTCGGGCTGGATGTGGCAGATCCCGACGGCAGAGCGAATGGGCTGCGGCTACGTCTACTCCGACCGCCACACGACGCCCGAAGAGGCGCAGGCCGAGATCGAAGCGATCCTTGGGCGCAAGATCGAACCCCGCAACGACATCAAAATCGACGCGGGCCGCCTTTCCGAAGTCTGGCGCGGCAATGTCCTCGCCATCGGTCTGGCAGGATCGTTCCTCGAACCGCTGGAGGCGACCTCGATCCACGGCACACTGGTGCAACTGATGCTGTTCGCCCGCCGCCATCTGGCGGACTTTTCGGGAGCCAAGGGCCGCGACGCCTACAACCACGCCATCGCCGGACAGGTCGACGACTTCCGCGATTTCATCAACCTGCACTACGTCAGCGAGCGCCGCGACACCCCGTTCTGGACCGATGTGGCGGAGGATTTCATCCTGCCCCAGACCCGCGAGCGGCTGGAACGGTGGTCGCGCAAAATGCCAGACGCCAGCGACTTTACCAACAACCTCGGCGGCCTGCCGCATGTGGAGGAACTCCTGCACCTCCCCGTCCTCGACGGGCTCGGCCTTTTGAACAAACAGGCCGCCCGCGCCGCGATGGACCGCGACAAACGGCTCCGCGCCTTTGCCCGCGACACCACCGATTACCTGACGCAGCAGGCGAAAACCGCTGCGTCCAAAGCATTAAGCCACAAAGAATATCTGTCGCGGCTGCGGGCCGCCCACTGAAAGGATCTGCCATGACGCGCAGCATCGGCGTTTGTTATTACCCCGAACACTGGCCCGAAGAGATCTGGGCCGAAGACGCCGCCCGCATGGCCGAGGCAGGCATCAAATGGGTCCGCATCGCCGAATTCGCGTGGTCGCGGATGGAGCCGGAGGAAGGCACCTACGATCTGGACTGGCTGGACCGCGCTGTGGATACGCTCGGCGCTGCGGGGCTGAAGATCGTCATGTGCACCCCCACCGCCACGCCGCCGCGCTGGATGGGGACCAAGCATCCCGACATGTACGCCGTCGATGCGCAGGGCCGCCCGCGCGGCTTCGGCTCGCGCCGCCACTACGATTTCGCCCACCACGGCTACCGCGAAGACTGCGCCCGCATCACCGCCAAACTGGCAGAGCGCTACGGCAAGAACCCCCATGTCGCCGCGTGGCAAACCGATAACGAATACGCCTGCCATGATACGACGGTGTCCTACTCGCCCGTCGCGCTGGTCCAGTTCCGCGACTGGCTGGCCCGCAAATACCAGTCCCCTCAGGCCCTGAACCGCGCGTGGGGCAACGTGTTCTGGTCGATGGAATACGCGAGCTTTGACGAGATCGCGCTGCCGAACCTTACGGTGACGGAACCCAACCCCGCGCATGTGATGGACTTCCGCCGCTTCGCCTCGGATCAGGTGGCGGAGTTCAACAAGGTCCAGACCGACATCCTGCGCCGCCACACCGATGCGCCGCTGATCCATAATTACATGGGGTTCGAGATCAGCTTCGATCACTTCAAAGTCGGCGCGGACCTCGATGTGGCAAGCTGGGACAGCTACCCGATCGGATTCCTGTCGCAGAAAGTGCAGGCGTCTGACGCGCACAAAATCCACCACCTTCGTACCGGCGATCCCGATTTGCAGGGCTTCCACCACGACCTCTACCGCGCTGTCGGGCGCGGGCGTTGGTGGGTGATGGAGCAGCAACCCGGCCCTGTGAACTGGGCACCGTGGAACCCCGCGCCGCTTGCTGGGATGCCGCGGCTCTGGGCGTGGGAAGCCTTTGCCCACGGGGCCGAGGTCGTGAGTTATTTCCGCTGGCGGCAGGCTCCGTTCGCGCAGGAACAGATGCACGCAGGTCTCCTCCGCCCCGACAGCGCGCCCGCGCCGGCGCTGGCCGAAGCCACGCAGGTCGCCGCCGAAATCGCTCAGCTGGGCGAGGACGCGGGCTGCGCCAAGGGGCAAGCCGCCATCGTGTTTGACTATGCAAGCGCGTGGGCATGGGAGACGCAGCCGCAGGGCCGCGATTTCAGCTATTACCAGATCGTCTTCGACCTTTATCGCGGGCTGCGGCGGCTTGGGATCGACGTGGATATACTGCCGCCCGATACGGGTGCGCTGGGGGACTACAAGCTGGCGCTGGTGCCTGCGATGTTCACCCTGCCTGACAGCCTGAAGGCTGCCATCACCGCGCATGAGGGGATCGTGCTGGTTGGCCCCCGCACCAACTCCAAAACGCCCGATTTCGCGATCCCGACACCTCTGCCGCCGGACCTTGCGGGGCTTGATTGCACCGTGGCGCGGGTCGAGAGCCTGCCGCCAAGTGCCACCGTTTCGTTGCACGGTGGAGGTCATTTCAAGCGCTGGTTCGAAGAACTGGAGAGCGCCGATGTCCTACTGAAGACCGAAGACGGGATGCCCGCCGTGGTCGGCGGGAACCTGCGTTACCTCGCTGGCTGGCCCGACGATGCGGCCTGCCATCACATCCTGTCGGACGCCGCTAAAGCCGCCGGAATTGTGACCGAAACGCTGCCCGACGGCCTCCGCCGCCGTGACACGCAGGGGCACCGGATCTGGTTCAACTACAACCCCGCCCCCGTCACGCATCGCGGCCTGACCATCGACGGCTGCGGCGTTCACATCGAGAAACTCTGACGACTCACCCTTGGGCCGATTCTGCCGCTGTGCAGCAATCGGCCGGAGCGAGGAGAAATCCGCATCTCTCATGCGAAAAAAGTTTTCGGACGGCTCCGATTGTGACACCCGAAAACGCCTCGCTGCACCGCAATATCATCCAGCGCAGACGCAGCATTTATTCCCGCAAAGCATTGAATTAGGCCAAACGATTTCCGCCGCAGTTGCGAAATCCAGTCGAAAAACCCGTCATACAACCGTTACGTGGGTGTTGCGTGGGTGTCATCGCCTGCGTGGTAGACAGGATTTGCACACGTGTGCAACGATCACCGCACAGATTGATTTGCCAGGAACAGACTTCATGACTTTTACTGCCACTCGCACGGCTCTGACCGCCGCGCTTCTGTCCAGCGTCGCATTTGGCGCCGCTGCTGAAGATTACACCATCACCGTTTGGGCCGGTGGTTCCGGGGACAACGCCACCTACCGCTGGGAAGCCATCGAAATGGCCGCCGACCAGATGGAACGCGAAGCCGCCGTGCGCGGCGAAGAGCTGACCATCACGGTTGAATCGCAGGCTTGGACCGGTTGGGACGATTTCAAGCAAGCCTTCACCCTCGCCTCCGAAGCCGACAACGCGCCTGATATCATCGTCTCAGGTCACGAGGACATCGGTCCGTGGTCCGAAGCGGGCCTCATCGTTCCGATCGAAGACTACGTGTTCTTCGACAGCTACCCGCTGAACACCATCTACCCCAACCTGATCGACGTGGCCTCGTTCAATGGCCAGATCTGGGGCATTCCGCAGGACGCCGAAGCGCGCGTCATGTACTGGTCGATCCCCGCTCTCGAAGCCATCGGCTGGTCTTCGGACGAAATCGACAGCCTGCCTGAGCGTATCGAAAGCGGCGAGTTCACGCTCTACGACATGCTCGACGCCGTAAAGAAGATGCAGGACGAAGGCGTTCTGGACGCCAACATGGGCTTTGCTCCGCGCGTGTCGAACGGCCCCGACTACTGGCAGTTCTACCAGTCCTTCGGCGGCGAAATGTCGGACGAGGACAGCGGCAAGCTGGTCGTCGATACCGCTGCGCTCAAGGGCATGTACCAGTTCTTCGTCGATGCGACCGAAATGGGCGTCGTCTCGGGCACACACCTCGGCAGCGAATGGGACGTCTGGCACCAGAACGCCGCCTCGGGCAACTACGGTGCATGGCATGGCGGCACGTGGCACTACGCCCAGTGGACCAACCAGTTCGGTTTGGAGGACTTCTTCAACACCGTTCAGTATTCGCTGATCCCCGCTGGCAACGACGCAGGCCGCGCCAACTCGATCACGCACCCGCTGGTCTACCTTGTGACCTCGGCCGCGTCGGAAGACGAAGCGGTGATCGCAGCGGAACTGATCGCCAAAGCATCGACCCCCGAAATCAACGCGCTGCACGCGGTGAAATCCGCCCACCTCGCGATTTCGGAAGACGAGACCACTGTACCGCTCTACGCCGAGAACCGCTGGCTGGCGGCTGCATCGGAGCGCCTCGCACCGAGCACCAACGCGATCCCGAACAACTCCGACTTCGGCGTTTACTGGACCGCGATGTTCGACGGTCTGGAAGCCGCCTGGACCGGCGTTTCGTCGGTTGACGATGCGGTTGCCGAGGTCGAGACCACCGTCAAGCAGGCTCTGGGCGACGATGTCATCATCCGCTGACCTGAACACCGGAGTGGCGCGCAAATCGCGCCGCTCCGACCGCCGCCGCCCCCGTATTTCGGGGCTGGGACTGGCGCTTCTCGCCCCTGCACTTTTCCTCCTGACCCTCTTTTTCTTTGCGCCCGTCGTCCTGACCGGCATCTTTGCTTTCACCGACCTGTCGACCTCCACCGGCATCGGGCGCGGCCAATACGTGGTCACGCCGAACCTGCTGCGCCAGTTGGGCGATCAGGGCCTGACCGAGGATGACGCGACCGCCATCGCGAGCGTCAGCATCACAATCGACGAAGCAGGCATCGCCCGCGCGACCGAAGGCGGCGTCGACCCCGATTTCCTGTCAGAGATCGCGGACCGCTTTGCCGGAGAGAGCTTTGACGACCCGCGCGCCTTTTCTCGCGAATTGCGCGGCCTGCCCAATGCCCCGCGCCGTCCGCGCGAGCTGACCCAGACCGCCGAGTATTTCGAGACAAGCGTTCTCAACACCCGCTTCGACAACCCCGAGGCGCTGACCGCGCAGCTTGCCGATGTCGCGCCCGATGTGTCTTCGGACACCATCGCGTGGATTGTCGACCGCTCGTATACGGGTGCACGTTTCACCACGGCGAACTTCGAACGGCTCGCCACGCAGAAAGAGACGCTGCGCCTGATCGGGAACACCGCACTCTACGTTGCGGCGACTCTGGGCCTGTTCAACGTCGGCCTCGGGCTCTTCCTCGCCATCGTGCTGTTCTACACGCCCAAGCCTGTCACCAGCTTCTATTCCACACTCTGGCTCCTGCCCCGCATCACGCCGCTCGTACTCTATGCGATCATGTGGAAGTGGTTCACGTGGGAGGACGGTTTTCTGCCCATCGTGGCCGAGCAGTTTGGCCTGCCGTCCTTCAACTACATGAAGGGGTCCGTGGTGACCGCATGGATGACGATGATTTCGCTCAACGGTTTCATCGGCGCGTCCTTCGGCCTGATCCTGTTCTCGGGCGCGCTGCGCGCCATTCCGATGCAGCAGCTCTGGGCATCCGAGGTCGACGGCGCGAACCGTTGGCAGCAGGTGCGGCGCATCATCCTGCCGCAGATGCGCTGGCCCATCCTGTTTGTGACCAGCTACCAGACACTATCGCTTCTGTCGTCCTACGAACAGATCTGGCTGACCACCAACGGCGGGCCAGGTCGTACGACAACCGTCTGGGCGCTGGAGGCATTCACCACCGCGCTGTCGAACTACACCGGCAACCTGCAATACGGCCTCGGCGCTGCGATGGCGCTCGTGCTTGTCGTCGTCGGACTGGTGTTGTCGATCATCTACCTGCGCCTGTTCAAGTTCGGCGAACTTGTCAGCCGCCCGAAGATCGAGCTCTGATATGACCAAGAATTTCGCAATTTTCCCGCTGATCATCCTTCTGACCATCGTCAGCCTGCCGATCGCGGTCATGTACGGGTTCCTGATCCTCGACACCTTCACCGACGCCCCTCCGGGAGAGCTGTGGCCCGACCGCTTCACGCTCGCGCACTGGCGGTTCCTCTGGGACCCGAGTGTCGTCGGCAATGTGTGGAAAGCCGCCGGCAACAGCCTGATCCTCGCCGTGTCGATCATCGTGATCGTGGTGCCGATCTCTTCGCTGGCGGGCTATGCGGTCTCGCGTCTGAACCTGCCGTTCCGCCGGTTCTTCCTCGCGGGGATCATGGTCATGCACGCCTTTCCGGCGGTAACCCTGCTGATCGGCGTGTTCTTCGTTCTGAAGTTCACGGGCCTCTACAACACCATGATCGGCGTGATCCTCGTCAAAGGTTCGCTCATGCTGCCCTTCGGCATCTGGATCATGAAGGGCTTCTATGACGCCGTCCCGTGGGAGATCGAAATGGCTGGCGTCCAAGACGGGGCATCGCGCCTGACGGTCTTCCGCCGCCTGATCCTGCCGCAGGTCAAACCGGGCCTCGTGGCACTGTCGGTCTTTGCATTCCTCGACGGCTGGGGCGAATACCTCCTGCCGCGCATTCTGGCACCGGGGTCAGACATGGAAGTCCTTTCGGTGTTCCTCAATGAACTCGTTCAGGCCGACCAGCTCGGCTATGACTTCAATCTTTTCAAATCCGTAGGCGTTTTCTACACTTTGCCGGTCATCATCCTCTTTGTGCTTTTCCAGAACCGGCTCATGAACATCTTCGGCGGAGGCACCAAGGGCTAATGCGACTACAACTCCAGAATTTCACCAAATGCTTTGACGGCACGCCGGTAATCGAGGGCCTCGACCTCACTGTCGAAGACGGCGAGATGCTCGCCCTTCTCGGCCCGTCGGGGTGCGGCAAGTCCACCACGCTGTTCTCGATCTGCGGCATCTACCGCGCCGATGGCGGGCGCATCATGTTCGGCGACCGCGACGTGTCCGACCTGCCCTCGCAAAAGCGCAACGTCGGCGTCGTGTTCCAGAACTACGCGCTCTATCCGCACCTAACGGTCGAGGAAAACATCGCCTTCCCGCTCACGGTGCAGAAACCGCGCCCGTCCAAGTCCGAAATCGCCCGCGAAGTGCGCGCGATTGCCGAACTGATCCATATCGAGAACCTGCTCGAACGCCGCCCCGCGCAGCTTTCGGGCGGTCAGCAGCAGCGCGTGGCGCTCGCCCGCGCCTTGGTGCGCAAGCCTGACGTGCTGCTCCTCGACGAGCCGCTGGCGAACCTTGATGCGAAACTGCGGCTCGAGATGCGCTCGGAAATCCGCCGCATCCAGCTCGAGACAGGCATCACCGCGATCCTCGTGACCCACGATCAGGTTGAAGCGATGTCGATGTGCGACCGCGTGGCGATCATGGACAAGGGCGAGATCCTCCAGATCGCCAGCCCGACCGAGATGTACCGCAATCCTGTGAACAAATTCGTCGCGGGTTTCTTGGGTAATCCGCCGATCACCTTCCTCGAAGGTCACACCGCGACCGAAGGCCGTTTCGCGATGGATCAGGGGCTGTTCCTGCCGCTCCCGTCCCGTCTGCGGGATCTGCCTGCGGGGCAGCGCATTTCGCTCGGGCTGCGCCCCGAACACTTCGGCAGCACTGGCACGGCGCAAGCATCGGGCCGCATCGTGTTCGTCGAACCGCAGGGCCGCGAGATGCTGTTCGACGTTGAAGCCGCACCCGGCGTGGTGCTGCGATCTGTCCAGCCCGTACGTGATGACGTGGGCGTGGGCGATGAGGTAACATGGGGCGTAGACGTAGACCGAATGCTTGCTTTCGATATGGACGGCCAGACTTTATGAGACCTAGCCTCAAGTTCCCCTTCCCCCGCCGCGCCGACGGCCGCCCGCTGTGCATCGCGCACCGCGGCGCCTCGGCCCACGCCAAGGAAGGCACGCCCAAAGCCTATGACTTCGCCGCCGATCTCGGGTCGGAGATGTGGGAAATCGACGTCTGGCTGTCGTCCGACGGCGTCCCGCTTGTCAGCCACGATCCCGTGCAGAACGGCATCACGCTGGCCGACCATTCGCGCGACGAACTGCACGACCTACTGCCCGATCTGCCGGACCTCAACCAGACAATCGAACAGGCCCGCGAGCGCGGTCAGTCGCTCTATCTGGACCTCAAGGCCAAGGGTTCCGGCGCGCCATCAGTGGCCCTGCTACTGGCAAATGTTGTCGACAACGCCGTGCTCGGTGCCTTCGACGATACCGAGGCGAAACTGCTCATCGACAACAGCTGCCCCTACCCCGTGTCCGTGCTTGTCCGCGCGGGTGAAGACCCGTTCGAGCGCGCCCGTGCCACCTACGCCGACATCATTCACCTGTGCTGGGAACACGCCTCGGACCGCCCGCAGGACCTCGTGACGCCCGATCTGATCGCTCGGGCGCAGGAGCGCGGGCTGGGCATCGTCCTCTGGCACGAGGAACGCCCCGACGTGCTGGCCGATCTGGTGAAGCTGCCCGTGCTCGGCATCTGCACCGACAATCCCGAACTGATGGGCGGTTTCCATTCCATCCCCGACACCGGTATCGAGGTCGTCTGCCATCGCGGCATCAACCATATCGCGCCCGAGAACACGATGGCTTCGGCCCATCTGACGTTTGATTTCGGCTGCGACTGGCTGGAACTCGACGTGCGCGAAACCGCGGATGGAGAGATCATGGTCCTCCACGACGACACGCTGGACCGCACGACCTCGGGCAGCGGCAAGATCACGGACAACACCCGCGAGGCGCTCAAGGACCTTGATGCGGGCAGTTGGAAAGACCCGCACTGGCACCACGAACGCATCCCGCATCTGTCGGAATCCATTGCGCTCGCCAAACAGCACGGCAAGAAAATCTACATCGAAAACAAATCGGTAGACCCGCAAAAACTGCTCGATTTCGTGGCCGCCCATGACTTTTTGGACGACTGTTTCTTCTGGTCGCCGAACCCGCAGATCCTGCTGGACATGAGGGCGTTGTCGAAGGACTGCAACATCAAGTCGAACATCGTCCACCACGGCAGTTTCGAGCGGATGGTCGAACAGCTCCAACCGCAGATCTGCGAAATCCAGGTCAAGGATTGGGAGGTCGAAGCCCCCCTCTGCCGCGAACACGGTATCCGCCCGATGCTGCAATATTTCGGCTCCGATCCGGAGGTTTTCGTGCAGATCGCCAAATGGCGGCCCGAGATGATCAACCTCGACCGTGCGGATATGCTGCTCGCGGCGCTCAAGGAACAGATGGCATGAAGCGACCACCCACTGCGGCCGATGTGGCCGCGCTGGCGGGCGTTTCGCGATCTGCCGTCAGCCGCACCTTCACCGACGGCGCCAGCGTGTCGGGCGAGACCCGCGCCAAGGTGATGGAGGCCGCCGACAAGCTCGGCTACCGCGTCAACCATCTGGCCCGCAGCCTGAACTCCGCCCAGCCATCCAAGCTCGTGGCGCTGGTGGTGTCCGACATGGACCACTCGTTCCGCGCTGTGACGGTCGATCTGCTTGCGCGCGGCCTCGTGGCCGACGGTTATCGCCCGTTCCTCCTGCCATGGAGCGAAGGCGACAGCACCAAGACCGTCATCGACATGATGCTGAATTATAACGTCTCCGGCGCGATCGTGACCTCTGACACGCCCCCCGCCGAGATCGCCGACGAATGCGCCCGCTACGGCGTGCCGCTCGTGCTGGTCAACAAGGCCCCCGTGGGCGAACGCACCGCGCGGGTGATGCAGGACACCGACCTTGCGGGCCGATTGGCCGCGCAGGAGCTGCACGACATTGGCTGCAAGCGCATCCTTTACGCGGGTCAGCGCCGCAATTCGTTTACCATCGGCGCGCGCCGCGATGCGTTCCTTGACGAGGTCGAAACCCTCGGAATGGAGCTTGTCGGGATGGCCTACGGCACCGCCCAGAACCACGCGGGCGGCATCGAGGCGGCGGAGGATTTTCTGTCCCAAGGGCTTGAGGTCGACGGCGCGCATTGTGCCAACGACTTCTTCGCGCTCGGCTTTATCGACGGGCTGCGCCGCGCGGGGCATTCGGTGCCGGACCTGATGGCGCTCGTCGGCTGCGATGACATCAACGAGGCGGCATGGCCCGCCTACGACCTCACCACTCTCAGGCAGGACCCCCAGGCGCTCACCCGCGCCTGCCTCGATGCGCTGGCGGAACGGATCGCCGCGCCTGAAACAACCGGACGCCTGATCCGGATCGGCGTGACGCCGGTCCGTCGCGGCTCCACCCGGAGAACATGATGAACGACCAAGACCTGACCGCCCGGATCGAACTGGGCGGCGCTATTGTGCGTGACGCCGCTGTTATGGCGCTGGACTATTTCAACCGCCGCGAAACGCTGACCATCGACACCAAAAAGAACGCGCAGGACCTCGTGAGCGAGGCCGACCGCAACGTCGAAACCCTGATCCGCGATGGTCTGGCCAAAGCCTTTCCGAATGACGGTATGCTGGGCGAGGAACACGGTCTGCAAGCAGGCACGAGCGGTTGGCGCTGGATTATCGACCCCATCGACGGCACAGCGCCCTATCTGCACGGGCTGCGCAGCTGGTCGATCTCGGTCGCGGTCGTGCGCGGCGACGACATCATGGCGGGCTGGATTGCGGAGCCCTGCGCGGGCCGCCTTTACCATGCTGCCAAAGGACGCGGCGCATGGCAGGACGACCGCAGGCTCACCGCGTCGAAGGCGACCAGCATGACCGAAGGGCTGACCGCCATCGGCTCGGGCGACGCGGACAAGATCAGCCGCCTCGTGCATGGTATTTTGTCGTCGGGTGGCAATTTCCAGCGCAACGGCTCTGCTGCACTGAGCCTCGCGCACACGGCGGCAGGTCACTACCTCGGCTTTGTGGAGCCTGTCCTGTCCCCGTGGGACTGCGCGGCAGGTCTGCTGATGGTGTCCGAAGCGGGCGGCTATCACATCCCCCACCCGCTCGACCGCCCGGCGCCCGTGCTGGCCTGCGCGGCGGGCGTGGCGGATGCGCTCAAAGACGTGATCGCAGCAGCGGAATAGTCGGACAACCTGAGGAACGAAGACGGGCGCGGCACGTTGGTTCGTGCATTCCCTGCGGCACGCGCCGCGCTTCACCCGTTTTCCCTCAGGAGTTTCCCATGGCCGACCGCAAACCGACCACCGGCAATGGTGGCGAACTGCACCAATACGCAGCCAAAGGCACCGACACGCTCACCACCAACCACGGCGTTCCGATTTCCGACAACCAGAATAGCCTCAAAGCCGGATCGCTCGGCCCGACCCTGCTCGAAGATTTCGTGCTCCGCGAAAAGATCTTCCACTTCGACCACGAACGCATTCCCGAACGCATCGTCCACGCCCGAGGCTCTGCCGCGCACGGCTATTTCGAATGCACCGACCCGATCCCTGAACTGTCCAAAGCGTCGCTCTTTGCCGAAAAGGGCAAGAAAACCGAACTATTCGCGCGTTTTTCGACCGTTGCAGGAGGCGCGGGTAGCGTGGACACCCCGCGCGATGTGCGCGGCTTTGCCGTGAAGTTCTACACCGACGAAGGCAACTGGGATCTCGTCGGCAACGACATTCCCGTGTTCTTCATTCAGGACGCGATCAAGTTCCCCGACCTCATCCACTCGGTCAAAATGGAGGCCGACCGCGGCTATCCGCAGGCCGCATCGGCGCATGACACGTTCTGGGATTTCGTCAGCCTGATGCCCGAAAGCCTGCACACCGTCATGTGGGCGATGTCCGACCGCGGCATCCCGCGTTCGCTGCGGATGATGGAGGGCTTCGGCGTCCACACCTTCCGCCTCGTAAATGCTGAGGGCAAATCGTCCTTCGTCAAATTCCACTGGAAGCCGAAGCTGGGCGTGCAGTCCTATGTCTGGGACGAAAGCCTCGCCGCGCAGTCTGCCGACAACGACATGCACCGCCGCGACCTGTTCGAAGCGATCATGAACGGCGACTACCCCGAGTGGGATCTGGGCGTGCAGGTGATCTCTGACGAGCTGGCCGAGGAACTGCCCTACTCCGTCCTTGATGCGACCAAACTGGTGCCCGAAGAAATCGCGCCCGTCCGCATCGTCGGCCGCATGGTGCTGGACCGGAACCCCGACAACTACTTTGCCGAGGTCGAGCAGGCCGCGTTCCTGCCGTCGAACGTGGTGCCGGGCATCGACTTTACCAACGACCCGCTGCTTCAGGGGCGACTGTTCTCCTACCTCGACACGCAGAAATCGCGTCTGGGCACGACGAACTTCCACCAGATCCCGATCAACGCACCGCGCTGCCCGTTCCACAATATGCAGCGTGACGGCCTGATGCAGACGCATGTCCCCAAAGGCCGCGCCAACTACGAGCCGAACAGCCTCGATGAAGCGGGCGAGGACGCTGGCCCCCGCGCGACCGGCACCGAGTATCACACCTACGAGGACAACTCAGAACTGGGCAACGACGGCTCGCAGAAGCTGCGCGTGCGGGATGAAAGCTTCGGCGATCACTACAGCCAGCCGCGCATGTTCTGGAACTCGCAGACCGATAACGAACGCGCTCACATCGCGACCGCGATCACCTTCGAGTTGTCCAAGGTCGAACTGCCGCACATCCGCGAACGTGTCCTGACGCACCTGCAACTGGTGTCCGAAGAACTGGCAAAGCGCGTGGCTGACGGCCTCGGCATGAAGCTTCCCAAGGCAGCCGAGCCGTTCAAGAAGCCCGTGGACCTCGACCCCTCGCCCGCGCTGTCGATCCAGAAAAACTGGAACGCCACGCTGGAGGGCCGCAAGGTCGGCATTCTCATTGCCGAAGGTTCGGACAAGGCCGAGGTCGAAGCGATGATCGACGCCGTGAAGGCTGCTGGCGGCACCGCGATGGTCGTCGCGCCGCAGGTCGCGAATATCAAACTCAAGGGCGGTAAGATGGACGCCGACGGGCAGTTGGCTGGCACGCCGTCCGTGATCTTTGACGCGATTGCGGTGATCCTGAACGAAGAGAGCGCGAAGAAACTGTCGATGGACAGCGCCGCCGTGACCTATGTCATGCAGGCGTTCGCGCACCTCAAGGCGATCGGCCACACCAACGGCGCACACGCGCTGCTGGACGCCGCCAACGTCGAAAAGGATGGCGGCATCACCGACCTCGACGGCTTTATCGAGGCGGCGAAGCTACGGTATTGGGACCGCGAACCGAAGGTCCGCACCCTCGCGTAAACGATCAGGGCCGCTCCGTTATCGGGGCGGCCTCACACCATGCTGAGAGCCAGCCCGCAGGCCGCGCAGACGAGCAGCACCCGCCCGATCCCCCATTTCAGACCCAGCACCATGACGCCCGCAAGAACGCAAAGCGCCGCTGCGTCCCATTTGATGCTGGACAGGTCAGGCACTGGCATTCCGGTGCGGGACACGCCGACCTCGGCCCAGATGACATGCACCGCAAACCAGATCGCGATGTTCATGATGACACCCACGACGGCTGAGGTGACGGCCTTCAGCGCGCCTTGGAGGCGGCGGTTCGTGCGGAGGCGTTCCATGAACGGTGCGCCGAAGAATATCCAGACAAAACAGGGCGCAAACGTCACCCAAGTGGTCAGCAGCGCGCCGATGATCGCGACCGATAGCCCCTCGCGGTAGCCTGCCAGAAAGCCCACGAATTGCAGCACCATAATCAGCGGTCCGGGGGTGGTTTCCGCGAGCCCAAGCCCGTCCACCATCTGCGAGGCGGTCAGCCAGCCATAGACCCCGACCCCGTCCTGCGCGACCCAAGCGAGCGCCGCGTAGGCTCCGCCGAAGGTCATCATGGCGAGGGTGGAAAAGAACGTGGCGATCTCGGACAGCACGCTTTCGGGGGCCAAAAGCACGATGGCGAGCACAGGCACCAGCCACGCCGCCAGCGCCGCCCAACCCGCGCGAAACGTGGCGGATTTGCGTTCGGGTGTCACCTCGATATCAGCGAGCAGAGAGGTGTCGGCCAAGGCCTCCTCCTCTGACGCGCCGCCCCTCACCGCGATCCAGCCGACCAGCGCAGCCGCCAATATGATCAGCGGGAACGGTAGCCCGAGGGCGAAGATGCCGACGAACGACGCCACCGCCAGCCCGCGCATGAGCCACGTTTTCAACGCCCGCCCCGCAAGCCGGATCACTGCCTGCACGACGATTGCCAGCACCGCCGCTTTCAGCCCGAAGAACACCGCGCTTACCCAAGCGACATCGCCGTAAAGGACATAGACGACACTCAGCGCGAGGATCGACAGCATCCCCGGCAGGATGAACAGCAGCCCCGCGATGAGCCCGCCGCGCACCCCGTGCATCAGCCAGCCGACGTAGGTGACGAGCTGCTGCGCCTCCGGTCCCGGCAGCAACATGCAGAAATTCAGCGCGTGCAGGAACCGCTGCTCCCCGAGCCAGCGTTTTTCATCGACGAGGATGCGGTGCATTACCGCCATCTGACCCGCAGGCCCGCCAAAGCTGAGCGCGGCGATCTTGGCCCAGACGCGGGTAGCTTCGCCTAAGGTGGGGAATTTGTCGGACATGCGCAGCCTTCGGAAAATCGGTTGCCGCACAATGGCCTAGCTCTGTGACTGTTTGAAGTCGTTTCAGTCCGAAAGTTTGCGCACCACGACCTTGCCCGTGGGCGGCACGTCGATTTCGAAATGGTCGGCTTGCGTGACGTTCCGCACATGGGTCGGGCGATAGCAGACCCAGTTGTCATGGCCCTTGCGCCGCGCACTGTCGTAGCGGATGCCCGAGGCGTCCTCGCCAAACCGCACCGCGTGGCCGAGCGCCTGCCCCTTGGGATAGGTCGCCTCGGACGGATCGGAAAAACTGGGATCGCCGCTGACATCCACGTAATCGCCCGCCAGATCGGCGGTGTACTGGCGGTACTCCGACGTCAGCCGTGCCACCCCGCTGACCGCGATTTCCTTGCGCATTCCATTGGCAACTTCCAGCACGGCGGTCATCAGCTCGGTCGAGCAATACCACGCGCCGAGGTCCGTTCCCGAAAACCGCATCCCCGTGCGCGAGCCGTGCATGAACGCGGCCATGACGACGCTGGCATTGGGACGGCCGTAGACCCATTCGCTCTGGTCGAGCATCGACAATCGGTGCGCGGTCAGGCGGTCGTTGGTCCAGCCCTCAAGCTCCATCACCGTTTCCAGATCGTCCACCGCAGCAACGCGCTCGAATGCGGACACGGGCGGAAATCGGGAGGGGACGAGCCGCGATGTGCCCTCGGGCGCCGCGACCAGCGGAAAGCCGTGAGCATCCATCAGACAAAGACCACGTCGTCTTCGCCCACGGGTTCGAAATCTTCCGCGCCGTGGCCCATGTGACCGCCGCGCCATGCGTCGAGGTAGCGGCGCACGGTCAGGATGCCGTCCTGCCCGCCGTCGATGACAAAACTCAGCGGCGAAGCACCGTTGAACACCGTGCCCTGATGCGGGTTTTGCAGCCAGACGTGGCCCTGCGCGGGGTCCGAAAACAGGATCGCGAGAGATTTGTAGATGCCGAGCACGCCCGACAGCCGCAGCAGCGTATCGAGCGGCAACGACAGCGCTGCGCCCTCGCCCGCTTTCTTCATCCAGAGGTGATAGGTGGACCGCCCCGGCTCGCCGAGGATCGCGATACGGTCGCGCTCACTCAGGCTCCATTCGTCCGCGATGTTCCTGAACGTGCGCAAAGACGGCCCGCTCACACGTGCGCGGTCGTCTTTCTGGATTGTCTGGAACGCATAAAGCGGACCCGATTGCGGGAATTGGACAAGCTGCATGGCGGCCTCCTTTGTTCAAGGTTGAATATAATGTCCAATATTGGACAAATCAACCCTACGGAGGCCGCCTCGCCGTTTCACATGGCGTCCAGACCTGCCATCACCTTGTCAGGCGTGGCGGGGAAGCTGCGAACGCGGACACCACAAGCGTTGTAGATCGCGTTCAGAACCGCAGCACCTGCACCCGAGATACCCAGCTCGCCGACACCCTTGGCCTGAATGGGGTTCGCATAATCGTCGCGTTCCTCCAGCAGGATAGTGTCGATCTGCTCGGGCACATCGGCGTGCGAGGCGACGTGATAATTCGCCAGATCGCGGGTGATGATGTGGCCGGTGCGCGGGTCGTGCGCGGCCTCTTCGGTCAGCGCCGCGCCGATGCCCCAGATCATCCCGCCGACGAGCTGCGACTTCGCGGTTTTCTCGTTCAGGATACGCCCCGCGCCGAACACGCCGAGCATACGGCGTACGCGGACCTCGCCGCTGACCTCGTTCACGGCGACCTCGGCGAAGTGCGCACCAAAGCCCGAGGACAAGTGATCTTCGGACGTCTGGCCCTTTTCGATCTCCCCCACGGCCGAGAGCGGCGCGTCCAGCAGGTCGCTCAGCGCGGTGGTCTTGCCGCCCGCGGTCACCTGACCGTCCTTGAGGGTGAAGTCATTAGCGCCGCACTTCGCCGCGATCTCTTCGCGGATCGACTGACACGCGAGGAACACGGCGGAACCCGTTGAACTCGCACCGAAAGAGCCGCCGGAGCCGGACGCTTCGGGATAGTCAGTGTCGGCCAGTCGCACTTCGACGTTCTCGATCGGCAAACCCAAAGCCTCCGCCGTGATCTGCGCGAAAATCGTGTAGGAGCCGGTGCCGATGTCGGTCATATCGGTCTCCACCACGGCCTTGTCGCCGTCGAGCGTCACGCGGGCTTTGGCGGGCAGCAGCATGTTCTTGCGGGCCGCCGAGGCGACGCCCATGCCGATCAGCCATTCGCCCTCGCGGCGGGCGCCGTTGGCCTTGCGGTCCTTCCAGCCGAACTCCTGTGCGCCGCGTTTCAGCGCCTCTGTCAACGAATGCGCGGTGAACGGCACGCCGCTGTCGGGGTCACGCTCGGGCACATTCTGGAGGCGCAGTTTCACCGGACACATCCCCAGCCGCTCGGCCAGTTCGTCCATCGCGACCTCAAGGCCGAGCATCCCGACCGCCTCACCCGGTGCACGGACAGAGCCTGACGGCGTGCGGTGATTGCGCGACACCGTCTGCTGCATCTTGCGGTTCGGCGCGGCGTAGAGGAACTGGCTCGCCTGCGACGTCGGCTCCGCAAAGCCCTCGCCTTCGAGGTTGGACACCAGATCGTCGTGGCCGATGCTGGTGATCGTCCCGTCAGAGCGCGCACCGAGCCGCACGCGCTGCTCTGTCTCCGTACGGCGCAGCACCGCGTCGAACACGGTCTGGCGAGGCATGATGACGCGCACGGGACGGCCCAGATCGCGCGCTGCAATCGCCGCCGAAACCGCATCCGCGCCGATCCCCAGCTTGGAGCCGAAACCGCCGCCCACATAGGGCGCGAGGATGCGGACGTTCTCGGGGTCAATCCCCAGCGAGTCCGCGATTTCATTGCGGTTGAACTTCAGCATTTGCAGACTGCTTTGCAGCAGCAGCTTGCCGTCGTTCCACTGCGCGACCGATCCGTGCAGCTCCATCGCGGCAGAGACCTGCGCTTCGGTGGTGTAAATCTCGTCCACGGTCACATCGGCGCGGCCCATATCGGCCTCCAGATCGCCAACGTCGGGACCGCCCTGATCCTCTTGCGGAGCGGATTTCGGATCGACCAGCGCGCCTTCTTCGTCATAGCTGACCTTGATCGCCAGCGCCGCATCGCGGGCCGCTTCGAAGGTTTCGGCGACGACTAGACCGATGGGCTGGCTGTGGTAATGCACCTCGCAATCGGGCTGCACGGGGGCCTCGTCGGCCATGCCCTGCGCGTTGTTGCGGATGAATTTCGGGCCATGGAACAGACCGACGTAACCGTCGATCTTCTGCGCCGCGCTCTCGTCAAAACCCGTGACCTTGCCCTTGGTGATGCCCGCTCGCAGCAGAACGCCGTGCGCCATGCCGTCGGGGTGGTTATCGCCCGCATAGGTCGCGCTGCCGCTGACTTTCTTCGGGCCTTCGGTGCGGGATATGCCCTTGCCGAGGATTCCCTGACGGGTTTCGTCCAGCACGCGCGGCTGCGGGGCGTCCATTTTCAGATGCTTGTTCATGCGATTTCTCCCACGCGGTCGGAGCCGACGGATGCTTCGCGCAGGCCCGTGACTTCGGACATGACGGCGATCAGCGCGCGGCGGGTCATTGTGGTTTTAAAGGCATTGCCCTCGTCGGTGATCGCGGCGGTAAGCAACAGATCAGCCGCCTCGCCAAAGAGCTCCGCGCTGGGTTCTTTGCCGTTGAGGAAGGCGTTCACGTCGAGGTCCGCCCAAGGCCGCGCACCGATGCCGCCGAACGCAACAGAGGCGTTCTGGATCAGCCCGTGTTCGACCGTCGCGACCGCAGCGACCGACACGAGGGCAAAGGCATAGGAGGCGCGGTCGCGGATTTTGCGGTAGCTCTGCACGCCGATGACGGGTCTTGGCAGGATGACAGCGGTGATGATCTCGCCGTCTTTGAGGTTCGTCTCGATGTCCGGCCGATCTCCCGGAAGGCGGTAGAAATCGTCCATCGCGAGCTGATAGGTGTCGCCGTTCTTGCGGCGGATTTCGATCATCGCGTTCAGCGCCCGCAGCGCCACGGCCATGTCCGACGGATGCGCGGCGCGGCAGTCCTCTGAGGTGCCTAGGATCGCGAGCATACGCGATACGCCGCCCTTGGCCGAACATCCGGCACCCGGCTCGCGTTTGTTGCAGGCCATCTCGGGGTCATAGAAATAGGGGCAGCGCGTGCGTTGCAGCAGGTTGCCGCCAGTGGTCGCCTTGTTGCGGATCTGGCCAGACGCGCCCGCCAGCAGCGCACGTGACAGCACCGGATAGCCCGTGCGAATGCGCGGATCGGCGGCCAGATCGGCGTTCTTCACCAGCGTTCCGATGCGCAGGCCCTCACCCTTGGGTTCGATCTTGTCGAGGCCGGGAATGCGGGTGATGTCGACCACCTTATCGGGGGCCATCACCTGAAGTTTCATCAAATCGAGAAGGTTGGTGCCGCCCGCGATAATTTCGGACTTTTCATCCAGCGCACCGGCGGCGGAAATCAGATCGTTGACGCGGACATATTCGAACGGCTTCATTCCGCGGCCTCCTTCGTGGCGACGCTGCTGATCGCCTTGCGGATGAACGGATAGGCCGAACAACGGCAGAGGTTGCCACTCATGCGTTCGGCAATTTCCGCGTCCGACAGGTCCACCCCGTCGTTCAGATCGGCGCTGACATGGGAGGGCATTCCCTCGGCGGCCTCGTTCAACATACCCGTGGCAGACATGATCTGACCGGGGGTGCAATACCCGCATTGGAAGCCGTCACACTCAACGAATGCGGCCTGAAGCTCGTTCAGGTTATCCTCTGCGCCGAGCCCTTCGATCGTGGTGATTTCATCGCCATCGTGCATCGCAGCCAGCGTCAGACACGAGTTGATGCGGCGGCCATTGACCAGCACCGTACAAGCGCCGCACTGGCCGTGGTCGCAGCCTTTCTTGGTGCCTGTGAGGCGCAGATCATCGCGTAGCGCGTCGAGCAGGGACGTGCGGGGATCGAGGTCCAGTGACCGCTCCTCGCCGTTAACCGTCATTCGAATATCCATGAGAAACCTTCCGAGAATGCTGGCAGTCGCCGGCGCGTCGAAATAGGCGCGAGCCGACATGCGTTCGGAAGAAAACCCGATCAATTCATGATTGTTCCCGAAGGATTATCCAAACCAGTCCATAGCCTGCCGCAGGTCGGCGGAGAGCTGACGCTCCGCCTTCGCCTGCCGCGCGGGGTCGGGGATGCGGAGCAAATACGAGGGGTGGAGCGTGATCAGCACGTTGGCCCCGTCCGCCCCGCGTTCGATTTTGCCCCGCCGCGCCAGCAGCCTGTCGCCCGATCCAGTGAGCGCATAGGCAGCGGTGGCGCCCATCGCGACGATCAGGTCGGGCTTCACCTCCTGCCGTTCGAAATCGAGCCACCATTTGCAGTGGTCGATCTCCGAATTGTTGGGGCGGGAGTGGAGGCGCCGCTTGCCGCGCGGCTCGAATTTGAAGTGTTTCACCGCGTTGGTCACATATGCATCCTTGCGGTCCAGCCCCGCGACCTGCGCACAGGCGTCGAACTTCTGCCCTGCTGGCCCGACGAAGGGACGGCCCGCCAGATCCTCCTGATCGCCCGGTTGTTCGCCAACGACCATCAGCCGCGCATCGCGCCGCCCCGCGCCCGCAACGCCTTGGGTCGCGTGGCAGCCGATGGGACAACGGCGGCAGGCGTCGAGCGCGGGCTTCAGCGTCTCCAGCGTCAGATCGCCCATGCCTTCGGGTTTGCGCAGGGTCTCGGTGATCTTGGCCGCGCGCTGCGGCGGGATGGTGGGCATGGCCTCCTGCATAGCGATCGCGCGGGCGGGCGCGGTGCGGATCAGTTCGGGGATCAGCCGCGCTTCGGGCAGGTTCTTCCAGTATTTCTTGGGCATCTCCGAGGTCATCGCGCTCACCATCAGGCGGGCGGGATTGAAGATGTTGGCGAAATAGGCGCGCCACAGATCTTCGGTCGCGTCCTCGGGCGGCGGGGTCAGATCGCGGGTTTCTTCCAACAACAGATCACCCTTTTCGAAACGCGCCGTAATGGTCGGCGTCTTGATGATCCAGTCCATATCGCCAAAGCGTTTGGCAAAGAACGGCACCGCCTTTTCCACGATGGGATGTTCGGGTTCGAACCACGCGGCAAAGGCGCGGCGGTTGGCGCCTTGGGGCGTCACCTCGCGGAACCGAACGAAAGCGTGCATCTTGTGGACGTCGCGGCGCACGGCCCTCTCCTGATGCAGCACCTTGTTGAGCATCGCGTCAGAGCGGTCGCCCCAGCGCACCTCTCCCTTCGCCAGCCGCAGGATCAGCGCGTAGCCCCGCGCAAACCGTTCGGGATCACTGTGATAGAGCGCCGTCTCAAGGCAGGAAATCGCGTCCTTATGCAGCCGCAGTTCGATCGGCTGGCCGACGGGCGCGGCGCCCGAGGAGCCGAACAGATCGCCCCCGCCCTCGCCCACGCGCCACAGCACATCCTCTGCCCTGACGCCTTGCAGCGCGAGCATCCGCGCCTCCTTGCGCCACGCGGCAACGGTACCGATCCGTCGAAGCGACACCGTCCGCATCAGAAGAGGCTCAGTTGTTCGGGCGCAGGCGCGAATTTGGCCCGCAGGTTTTCCGCATCCAGCATCCGCGGCGTCCACCCCGGCAGGGTGATGAACGGCTGCGCGTGTTTGAGAACGCACCCGATGGCCAGCAGGTCTTCGTACCGCAGGGTCCGGTGCTTGCGCGCCGCGATGATCCGCTGCACGGAGCGTGTTCCGAACCCCGGCACGCGCAGCAGCATCTCCTTTGTTGCGCGGTTCACATCGACGGGAAACTGTTCGCGGTGGCCCAGCGCCCACGCGAGTTTGGGATCGACCTCAAGGTCCAGCATCCCCGTTTTCGGCGCGATCTCCTTGGCATCGAAGCCGTAGAACCGCATCAGCCAGTCCGCCTGATAGAGCCTGTGTTCACGCTGGAGCGGCGGGCGGATCAGGGGCAGCATTTTGGCCGCATCGGGGATGGGCGAGAACGCCGAGTAATACACCCGCCGCAGCCCGTAACCCGAATAGAGCGTCGAGGCATTCGTCAGGATCGACGCGTCATTCGCGCCGTCCGCACCGACGATCATCTGCGTGGACTGGCCCGCAGGCGCGAACCGTTTTGCTTTTCGACCGCGAAACGTCTTTTCCTTTGCCGCTTCGCCTTGGGTCTTCACGAAAGCCATCGCCTGCTTGATCTCGGAGGCGGACTTTTCGGGCGCATAGTCGGTGAGGCCCTTCTCCGTCGGAAGCTCCACGTTGATCGACAGACGGTCCGCCCAGCGCCCCGCTTCGTCGATCAAATCAGGCGAGGCGTCGGGGATGGTCTTCAGATGGATATACCCGCGAAAGTTCTCCTGCTCGCGCAGGGTACGCGCGATCCGCACCATGTCCGCCATCGTGTCGTCTGGCGATTTGATGATGCCCGACGACAGGAACAGCCCTTCGATGTAATTGCGGCGGTAGAATTCGATGGTCAGGTGGACGACCTCTTCGACGGTGAAGCGTGCGCGCTCGACCCGCGACGACACGCGGTTCACGCAGTAGGCGCAGTCGTAGATGCAGAAGTTCGTCATCAGGATCTTCAGCAGCGAGATACACCGCCCGTCAGGCGCATAGGCGTGACAGATGCCCGCGCCGCCGGATGATCCAAGGCCCCTGCCGTCTTTCGAATTGCGTTTCTGCCCACCCGATGATGCGCAGGATGCGTCGTATTTCGCCGCGTCCGCCAGAATCTCGAGCTTTTCCAACAGTGATTTTCTTGCCATTCGTTCACTATATGTTCTCACCGCATACCGCGCAAGATTTACGCAATCCCAAGAGCGTGATGAAAATTCCACGGAACCGATCCGTCAGGCATCCGTTGGTGTACGAGTTTTTCCAAGACCAGAGCATTGCCATGACATCCCCGCTGAACGACCCGCGCCATTCCGCCACCGAGCAGGATAAGGATACCCCCTACGATCATGGCCCCGCTGGTGGGTGGGGGTCGCTCAAGGGCGTTTCGCGGATCTTTGCGGAGGAAAAGAGCTCCCCTGTCGCAGTGAAAGTGCTTGCGGGCCTGAACAAGCCCAAGGGCGTCATGTGTTCCTCCTGCGCGTGGGCCAAGCCCAAGGACGCCGGCCCTGTGGAGTTCTGCGAGAACGGCGCGAAGGCGACCCTGTGGGAGCTGGACAGCCACCGTGCGGGGCCAAAGTTCTTTGCCGGCCATACCGTGAGCGATCTGCGGGACTGGCATGACCACGATCTGGAGAAAGCGGGCCGCCTGACGCATCCCCTGCGCTATGACGCGGGCTCCGACCGCTATGTGCCTGTGTCATGGGATACCGCGTTCGAGGAGATCGGTGCGTCCCTCAACGCTCTGGATGATCCGAAGTCCGCCGTTTTCTACGCTTCGGGTCATGCGGGCCTTGAGGCGTCCTACCTCTATGCCCTCTACGCCCGCGCTATGGGCCACCAGAACCTGCCGCAGTCGTCGAACATGTGTCACGAGACGACGTCGGTGAACCTCAAGAACGTCATCGGCACCCCTGTCGGCACCTGCACGCTTGAGGATTTCGACCATTGCGATGCGATCTTCTTCTTCGGGCAGAACACCGGCACCAACAGCCCCCGTTTCCTCCATGTGCTGAAGAAAGCCGTCAAGCGCGGCTGCAAGGTCGTCACCTTCAACCCCTTACGCGAACGCGGGTTGATCGAGTTCACCGATCCCCAGAACCCCGTGCAGATGACCGTGGGCAAGCCCACCCAGATCTCCGACAAATACTACCAGGTCCGTCCGGGTGGTGACATTGCCGTGCTCACCGGCCTCATCAAATGCGTTCTGGATGCCGAAGCCGCCGATCCGGGCAAGGTGATCGACCATGACTTCGTGCGCGAGCACACCCACGGTTACGACGACACCATCGCCGCGGTGCAGGGCTATACGTGGGAGCAGATCGAAAAGCAGTCGGGCCTGACCCGCGCCATGATCCAAGAGGCCGCCGATATCTACATCAGCGCCAAGAACGTCATCGGCATCTACGGCATGGGCCTGACGCAGCACGTCAACGGCTGGCTGAACCTCGGCATGTATGTGAACCTGCTGCTGATGCGCGGCAATATCGGCCGTCTGGGCGCCGGTATCTCCCCCGTGCGTGGGCACTCCAACGTGCAGGGACAGCGGACTGTGGGTATCGGCGAGAAATCCGCCCATATGCCCGCCGATAAACTCAAGGAGCTGTTTGGTATCGACGCCCCGACAGAGAACGGCATGAACGCCGTCCATGCGTGTGAGGGTATTATCGACGGCAAGGTAAAGGCGATGGTCTCCCTCGGCGGCAACCTCCTGCGCGCCCTGCCCGACCGTGAACGGATGGAGGCTCTCTGGCCCAAGCTGGATGTCACCGTGCATATCGCGACGAAGCCGAACCGCTCCCACCTCTTCCCCGGTAAGGTCAGCTATATCCTCCCCTGTCTGGGCCGCACCGATAAGGACATGCAGAACGGCGTCCCGCAGGCCATTTCGATGGAGGATACGTTCTCCCACATCTACGGCTCCATCGGTCAGGCCGAACCGCCGAGCGAACAGCTTCTGTCCGAAACCGCGATTGTCGCCCGCATGGCCAAGGCGACCCTGCCCGCCAATCCGCATCTGCGCTGGGACGACTGGACTGCGAACTACGACCTGATCCGCGATCTGATCTCGCAGACGTTCCCCGACGATTTCGCGGACTTCAACGACCGCCTGCACGAGCCGGGCGGGTTCTATCGCGGCAACCCAGCGCGGGACCGCCATTGGAAGACCGACAGCGGTAAGGCCGAGTTTACCGCGCCGACCACTTTGTCTGCTCTGGGACAGGAACCCGACGGCGACAAAGTGATGACGCTCGTAACCCTCCGCTCCAACGACCAGTTCAACACCACGATCTACGGCTTCTCTGATCGTTTGCGGGGCCTCAAGGGCACCCGCATGGTCGTCCTCATCAACCGCGACGAGATGGAGCGCCTCGGGCTGGAAGAAGGGCAGAGCGTCACGCTCCGCTGTGCAGTGGAAGACGGAAACTACCGTGCGGTCACGGGTCTCAAGGTGACAGGCTATGATCTGCCTGCGGGATGCGTGGCGGGATACTACCCCGAACTGAACCCTCTCGTCCCCCTCGGCTATCACGAAAAGAACTCACAGACCCCCGCCTACAAAGGCACCCCCGTCGAGATCGTCATCTAAATCGCCCAGCGCCTACCGCAGCACGTTTGCGGTAGGCGCTTTTCGTCCAGCACGCGCATTGCGCGAATGTTGGACGGATTTCCCGCTTGTACCCGTTCCCCCTCGCCCCATAACTAGTGGACAAAGCCGCGCCTCGAATGCGCCGCGGAGGAGACTGGAGATCATCATGAAAACCCATAACAGCACGCCGCGCGCAGAGCGGCTGGTAGATGAACTGACGCTGGAAGAACAGATCAGCCTGATGTCGGGCGAGGATTTCTGGAACGTCGGCGCGATCGAACGCCTCGGCATCGGCGCTCTGCGTGTCACCGACGGCCCGAACGGCGCGCGCGGTGGCGGCAGCCTCAACGGCGGCACCCATTCCGCCGCTTTCCCCGTAGGCATCGCCATCGGCGCGACGTGGAACCCCGAGCTCGTTGAAAAGGTCGGCGCGGCCATCGCGCTTGAGACCCGCGAAAAGGGCGCGTCTGTCCTCCTCGGGCCGACGATCAACATCCAGCGCGGCCCGCTCAACGGTCGTAACTTCGAATGCTATTCCGAGGACCCTATCCTCACCGGCTACCTTGCCGCCGCCTATGTGACCGGCCTTCAGGCGCAGGGCGTGGCCGCGACGCTTAAGCACTTCATCGCCAACGAAAGCGAAATCCGCCGCACGGTGAACTCCTCCGACGTGGACGAACGCACTCTGCGCGAGCTGTACCTCGTCCCGTTCGAGATGGCGATCAAGCAAGCGAACGCTTGGGCGGTCATGACCTCCTATAACCGCATCAACGGCACCTATGCCGCCGACAACAAGTGGCTGATCTCGGAAGTGCTGCGCAATGACTGGGGCTTTGATGGCCTCGTCATGTCCGACTGGTTCGGCCTGCGTTCCACCAAGGAAGGCGCGATTGCGGGCCTCGACCTCGAAATGCCCGGCCCTGCGCTGGTACGCGGTAACAAGCTGCTCGAACTCGTCCAGAGCGGCGATGTCCCCGCAGAGATGATCCGCGCTGCCGCGCTTAACGTGCTGCGCCTGCTGGAGCGTACCGGCGATCTCGATAACATGGACGAACGCACCGAGATCGAAAACGAGCGCGACGAGACCCGCTCCCTCATCCGCGAAGCTGGCGTGCAGTCCGCCGTTCTGCTGAAAAACGTCGGCGCGCTGCCGCTCGAAGGCGAGATGAAGATCGCCGTCGTCGGCCCGAACGCCAAATCCGCCCGCGTCATGGGCGGCGGCTCCGCGCAACTCAACGCTTACCGCCGCGTCTCTCCGTGGGACGGTCTGGTCGATGCACTGGGCGAGGAGACCCTCACCTTTGCCCAAGGCTGCCGCAATGACCGTTTCGAGCCGATCATCGAAGGCACCTTCACCCGCGCATGGTTCGCCAATGACGCGCTGGACGGCGAGCCGTTCAAGACCGAGGAGATCGCCGCCCTCGAACACTTCGGCAGCGCCCCTGTCGAGGGCGTCGATCCCCACAACCATTCGTCCCGCACCACGGGCACGTGGACCGCGCCGCGTGACGGCACCTTCCGCTTTGGGTTCCACTGCACCGGCAAGGGCCGTTTGTTCCTGAACGACAAGCTGATGGCCGAGGCATGGGATAGCTGGGAACGTGGCCGCACCCTCTTTGAGGAAGGCTGCGATCCCGTCACCGCCGACATCACCGTCAAGGAAGGCGAAACCGTCGACATCCGCTTCGAATTCGCGACCAAGCCGAACTTCGATTTGTTCTTCCACGCGCATCAGGTCGGTGTCGGCCGCGTGCTGGGCATGGATGACATCGAAGAAGCCGTCGAAGTCGCCGCCGCCGCCGATGTCGCCATCGTCTGCGTGGGCCGCACCGCCGAATGGGACACCGAAGGCTGGGATCTGCCAGACATGACCCTCCCCGGCATCCAGAACGATCTGGTTTCTGCCGTCGCTGCCAAAGCGCACAAAACCATCGTTCTGCTGCAAACGGGCGGTCCGGTGGAAATGCCGTGGCTCGATCAGGTCGATGCGGTTCTCGAATGCTGGTACCCCGGTCAGGAGGCAGGCTACGCCATCGCCGACGTGATCCTCGGCAAGCGCAGCCCCGGCGGCAAACTTCCCCAGACCTTCCCCGTCAAACTGGACGATGCGCCCACCTTCAGCGGCACCCCGCAGCGCACCTATCCGGGCGAGGACGGCCGTGTCGAATACACCGAAAAGCTGGAAATCGGCTACCGCCACCACAGCGGCGACGGCCCCGCGCCGCTCTTCCCGTTCGGCTTCGGCCTCAGCTACACGACCTTCAGCCTCGGCACGCCCGACGCGGAGCTTGACGAGACAGGCGCAGGCTCCGTCACACTGCCCGTCACCAACACGGGCGAGCGCAAGGGCTCCGAAGTCGTTCAGCTTTACATCGCGCCGCAAACCGCCTCGGTGGACCGCCCCGCGATGGAGCTCAAAGGTTTCGCCAAGCTCGCCCTCGCAGGCGGCATGACCGACATGGCCAAGATTACGCTCTCCCCGCGGGACTTCGCCTACTTCGATGTGGACAGCCAGACGTGGAAGGTGGACGCAGGCGACTACACCCTGCGCATCGGGACCTCGGCCGCTGACATCGCCCACGAGGTCACGGTAACGATCGCAGCCCAGACGCTGCACGTCTGACGTCTGGCAGCAACGCCCGATCCATGCTACGGCAGCCTTCCAACGCGGAGGGCTGCCCCTCCGGCCCGATCAGACCGGAGGATGCGATGACAAGCGAAGCCAAAGCCTGCTGCGGCGCCAAGCGCGCCTCCGTCATCGACCCCGCCGATCCCTACACCGCCGCCGCGCTTGCGGTCCCCAAGGCCAGCGCGGAAACGCAGACCAAGCTCCGCGAGCCTCTGAGGAAAATCCCCGGCGGTATCTTCGAGATGGGCGCACGCAAATCCACATACCCCGACGATCTCGACGCCCCGCGCCGCAAGGTGAACGTGGACGCTTTCCTGATGTCGCCCACCTCCGTCACTAACGCCGAATACGCGGTCTTCGCCCAACAGACAGGCTACCGCACAGTGGCCGAGGTCGAAGGCTGGAGCTTCGTCTTCCACCTCCTCCTCGCCGAACCTGACAAATTCCAGAACCACCCCGTCGGCCTCGAATGGTGGCGCCGCGTCGATGGCGCGTACTGGGCAGCCCCCGAAGGCCCCGGAACCTCGTGGCACGACCGCGCCGATCACCCCGCCACCCACCTCGCATGGTACGACGCGCTCGCCTACGCGACTTGGGCCGGAATGCGCCTCCCGACAGAGGCCGAATGGGAACGCGCCGCCCGCGGCGGCCTCAAGAATATGAAATTCCCATGGGGCAATCAGCTCGTCCCCTCCAGCGGCTACGCCATGAACACATGGCAGGGCGATTTCCCCCATACCAACACGGCAGAGGACGGCTACATCGGCACCTGCCCCGTGACTGAATACCAGCCCAACGGTTACGGCATGTACAACATGACGGGCAACGTCTGGGAATGGGTGCAGGACTACTACGGTCCCCGCGCAGCCCCCGCCAAATTCCCCGAACGCAATCCCAAAGGCCCCAGCGAAGGCCACCCCCGCATCCAGCGCGGGGGCTCTTTCCTGTGCCACGTCAGCTATTGCGACCGCTACCACGTCCACTCGCGGACACGGAACGACCCCGATAGCTCGACCTCGAACTGCGGGTTCAGGGTCGCCGCCGACCTCTAGGTCCGCGCCCCCTCACCTTTGTGCCTTAAATATCCCGGGGTGAATTGGCCGCAGGCCAAGAGGGGCAGCGCCCCTCCACACTTTACCGGCTATACTTGATGAACGGCGTCAGCTGCCCGATCCGGTCATAAAGCTTGCGGGCGTTCTCGTTGAAATCCTGCGTCATCCAGTAGACCGTCGGCGTGCCATTGGCGTCAGCAGCGGCATAGACCGCCTCGATCAGCGCGCGGCCCGCGCCTGTGCCGCGCACATCGGCGTTGACGTAGAGGTCTTGCAGATAGCAGACGTCTTCCACTTTCCAGTTATGGGCGTGGTAGATGTAATGGACGAAGCCGATAACCTCACCGCCCTGCTCGGCCACGAGCGCGTTCTGCTGGGTGCGCGCGGGGTCGATCAGGCGCTTGAAGGTAGCCGCATAGACCTCCTCGGTCACGCCGCTCTCGTAGAACACCAGATATTCGCTCCACAGCTTGCGCCAGACAGCTTCGTCTTCCGCGCGGAGCGGACGGATTGCCAATGTCATCGCGATTTCCCCTTCGTCAAATCTCTTCGGAGCGGAAATTTGCACGTCTCTGAGCCGCACGAAACCGATGAATTGTATCGGTACGCAAATACCTCACCGAACGGGCCACTGACCCGTTGAAATCCGGCGTTTCAGGTGCATCTTTTAAGAAAAGGGCAGTGATATTGACGCAAGCACAAATTCTACAGGAATTCATTACACTCTGGGTTGTGATCGACCCAATCGGCACGTTGCCGGTGTTTCTCGCCGTGACCGTGGGCCTCAGTGCTGCCGCGCGGCGCGAGGTGGCCTTCAAGGCCATCGCGACCGCGTTTGGAGTGCTCTTGTTCTTCATCCTCGTCGGCCAGATCGTTCTGGAGGCTCTGGGCCTCTCGCTCGGCGCGTTCCAGATCGCGGGCGGGCTGGTGCTGCTGCTCTTTTCGCTGCAAATGATCTTCGGTGAGGCCAAACCCGAGGCGGAGATCAACGCCATCACCTCGAACAGCCAGCGGGCCATTTTCCCCGTGGCGATTCCCTCCATCGCCTCACCGGGTGCGATGCTGGCGGTGGTGATCCTCACCGACAACGATCGGGTCGCCGTCGCCCATCAGGTGATGACGGCGGGCATCATGGCCGTGGTGCTCGGTTTCGCGCTGGTGATGATGCTGCTGGCCAACCCGATCTACAAAGTCATCGGGCTCGCAGGGGCGAGCATCATCAGCCGCGTGATGGGCATGATCCTCGCCGCTGTGGCTGTCGATGCGATGCTGTCGGGGCTGGACCGCCTCGGCGTGATAGGCGCGAACCTCTAGCGCAGGCGCGCCTCCAGCGCGTCCTTCACCGCAGCGGGCACAAAGCCCGACACGTCCCCGCCCAGACGGCAGATTTCCTTGACCAGCTTGGACGCAATCGCCTGATTTTTCGCGTCCGCCATCAGGAAGACGGTCTCCACGCTGGCGTCCAGCGCGCGGTTCATGCCGACCATCTGGAATTCGTATTCGAAGTCGGCCACAGCCCGCAGACCGCGCACGATGACGTTCGCACCCACATCGCGGGCGCAGTCGATCAGCAGGTTTTCGAACGGATGCGCAACGATCTCTGTGCCGGTCGATGCCGCGATATCGGCGACCTCTGCGCGGATCATGTCCACGCGCTCTTCGAGGTTGAACAAGGGGCCCTTGTCCCCATTGATTGCAACACCGATCACCAGACGGTCCACGAGCGTGCAAGCCCTGCGAATGATGTCGATGTGTCCGTTCGTAATCGGGTCGAACGTTCCTGGGTATAATCCGATGCGCATAGGGCCCTCCCTGCCAGCATTGCCCGCACGCAACAATATTGCGCACGGGAATGCAAGGGGTGTTAGTGACCCATCACCATACCTTCGAGCGCGTCACGCTCCATTGCGATCTCTGCCAGACGGGCTTTGACCACGTCACCGATGGAGATGAGGCCGACCAGTTTGCCGTCTGCCATGACGGGCATGTGGCGGAAACGTTTGTCGGTCATGATCTGGAGCACTTCGTCGGCGGACTTATCGCCCGTCGCGGTGATCGGATTCGCGGTCATGATCTCGCTGATCGGGCTTTCCAGCACGGACGGGCCGCGCTTGCCGATTTCGCGCACGATATCACGCTCCGACAGGATGCCGTCAGCGGTTTCGCCGTTGCTCGATACGATGATGGTGCCGATCCGGTTTTGGGACATTAGCTCGGCAGCCTTGGACACGACCTCGTCCGCCGCGAGCCAGATGATGCCTGCTTTGTCCTTGGAATTCAGGATACTATTAACCAGCATGATGGTCCTCCTTCCACTTGCCTTCATCTAATCGTCGCGCCCTAGAAACGCTTCTGTCAAGCGGCGAGAGCTTCCAGACGGGCAACTTCCAACTTAAGTCCCGTTAAAAGTGCCTTTGCGAAGCGGTTGAGGCGGTCCGATGTGCGGTCCGATGAATGTCTGACCAGATAGAAACTGCGCTTGAGCGATACCTCGTCCATGAGAATGCGTCGCAATTCGGGGGCAAAAGGCAGCGCGAAATCATGCACAAAGCCTACGCCGCCGTGCCTGAGCATCTGCATCTGCACCGCTACCGAATTGGAGGCGAGCTGCACGCCGTCCCCGCCAAGATCGCCTAGATAGTCGAGCTCCTTATCGAAGATCATATCGGGGATGTAACCGACCACAGGCAGCCCCTTCAGCCCGCCCATCCCGTCAGGCGCGGCCATGTCCGAGCGCATCGCGAGGTGAAGGCGATAATCCGTCACCCGCTGCACCGTCAGACGCCCCGCATCGGGCGGCGATACGGTGATCGCCATATCCGCTTCGCGTTTGGACAGGTTGACCACCCGCGGAAGGGCCAGCACCTGAACCTCCAACCCCGGATTATCGCGCTGGATGTCAGCGCAGACCTTGGGCAGCAGGAAGTTCGCGCAGCCGTCGGGCGCACCGATGCGGATCTGGCCCGAAAGCCCCTGATCGGCCTCCTGCCCTTCGTCCATCGCCAGCGACAGCGCGGCCTCCGCCTGCACCGCATGGTCCCGCATCCGCGCGCCCGCATCGGTCAGCGCATAGCCTTGCGGTGATTTCACGAACAGCGGCGAGCCGACCGCTTCCTCCAGCCGTGCAATCCGCCGCGACACCGTGGCAGGGTCCATTTTGACCAGTGGCCCGGCGGCAGAAAGGCTCTCTGCCCGCGCAACCGCGAGGAACACCCGCATGTCATCCCAGTTCATCCCCACCCCTTGCAAAAATGCAAAACCATTTTGATGAACATTCTATTCCACCGAACAAAACGCAAGACTAATGTGCGGCCAAATCAGGTTTCAACGTCTGGGAGGATTACCATGACCGAACTTACCCACTGGATTAACGGCCAGCACGTCAAAGGCACTTCGGGCCGCTTTCAGGACGTCTACAACCCCGCCACCGGCGAAGTCATCGGCCAGGTGCCGCTCGCCTCGCAGGACGAACTGAACGCTGCCATCGCCGACGCCGAAAAGGCTCAGGTCGCATGGGCTGCCACCAACCCGCAGCGCCGCGCACGCGTCATGATGAAGTTCGGTGACCTCATCAACGAGCACATGGACGAACTGGCCGAGCTGGTTTCCAAAGAACACGGCAAGACCCTCCCCGATGGTCGCGGCGACGTTCAGCGTGGTCTCGAAGTCGTCGAGGTCTGCATGGGCGCTCCGGCGATGATGAAGGGCGAATTCATGGGCGACGCCGGTCCGGGCATCGACCTCTATTCCATGCGTCAGCCGCTCGGCGTTGTTGCGGGCATCACCCCGTTCAACTTCCCTGCGATGATCCCGCTGTGGAAAATGGCCCCTGCGCTCGTTTCGGGTAACGCCATGATCCTCAAGCCGTCCGAGCGTTGCCCGTCGACCTCGCTGCGTCTTGCTGAACTCCTGAAAGAAGCCGGTCTTCCGGACGGCGTCCTTCAGGTTGTGAACGGTGACAAGGAAGTCGTTGACGGCATCCTCGACAACGAAACCATCCAAGGCGTCGGCTTCGTCGGCTCCACCCCGATCGCCCAGTACATCTACGGCCGCGCAGCGACCAACGGTAAGCGCGCCCAGTGCTTCGGCGGTGCGAAGAACCACATGATCATCATGCCGGACGCGGACCTCGACAAAGCTGCCGACGCTCTGGTCGGTGCAGGTTTCGGCGCTGCCGGCGAACGCTGCATGGCGATTTCGGTTGCTGTTCCGGTCGGCAAGGAAACCGCTGACCGCCTGATCGAAAAGCTGGTCCCGCGTATCGAAGCGCTCAAGGTCGGCCCGTACACCGGCGGCAACGATGTGGACTACGGTCCGGTCATCACCCCGCAGTCGAAGGCCCGCATCAACGGCCTCGTCACCTCGGGTGTCGAGCAAGGCGCTGAGCTCGTGATCGACGGCCGCGAATTCTCGCTGCAAGGTTACGAGAACGGCTTCTTCGTCGGTCCGTCGCTCTTCGACAACGTCACCGAAGAGATGGACATCTACAAAGAAGAGATCTTCGGCCCCGTCCTCTCGACCGTTCGCAAGGACACCTACGAGGAAGCGCTCGATCTGATCATGAAGAACCAGTACGGCAACGGCACCGCGATCTACACCGCAGACGGCGACACCGCTCGCGACTTCGCGGCCAAGGTCAACGTGGGCATGGTCGGCATCAACTTCCCGATCCCCGTTCCGCTGTCCTACTTCACCTTCGGCGGCTGGAAGAAGTCGGCCTTCGGTGACCTCAACCAGTACGGCCCCGACGCGCTGCGCTTCTACACGAAGACCAAGACCGTCACCGCGCGCTGGTTCTCGGGCATCAAGGAAGGCGCTGCGCTCAACTTCAAAGCGCTCGACTAAGCCCTTCGGAATACACGCGAAAGGCCGTCCTTCGGGGCGGCCTTTTTCGTTGGGTACTAAGGATGAAATGTTAGCGAAATCATTTATTTACCCCTTGCACTTCATCCCCGCAGCCACTCTACTAACCCCAGTGTTCATATGCGTTTGGGAGGAGGCAGCATGGACTTCGCATTGTCGGAAGAGCAGTCCGCGATTTTCGATATGGCCCATGCCTTCGGGCAGGAACATATCGCGCCGTTCGCGCAGGAATGGGAAGCCGACGGCACCATCCCGCGTGACCTTTGGACCACCATTGCCGAGCTGGGTTTCGGCGGCATCTATGTATCGGAGGACTCCGGCGGCACGGGCCTGTCGCGCCTTGATGCGACGCTGGTTTTCGAAGCTCTGTCAATGGCTTGCCCGTCCGTCGCGGCGTTCCTGTCGATCCACAACATGTGCGCCCGCATGATCGACGCCTATGGCTCGGACGACCTCAAGGCGCGCTATCTGGACAAGGCCATCAGCATGGAGACCGTGTTCTCCTACTGCCTCACAGAACCCGGTAGCGGATCGGACGCGGCGGCGCTGAAAACCCGCGCTGATAACGTGAACGACGGCTGGCAACTCACTGGAACGAAAGCGTTTATCTCGGGCGGTGGTTATTCCGACGCCTACATCGTCATGGCCCGCTCGGGCGATTACGGCCCGCGCGGCATCTCGGCCATCGTGCTCGATGACGGGACCGAGGGGCTGTCCTTCGGCGGGCTGGAAAAGAAGATGGGCTGGAAAGCCCAGCCGACGCGCCAAGTGCAGATGGACGCCGCAAAGGCGCCGCTCGGTAACTTGCTGGGCGACGAAGGCCAAGGCTTCAAATACGCGATGGCGGGGCTCGATGGCGGACGCCTGAACATCTCCGCCTGCTCGCTCGGCGGGGCGCAGGCCGCGCTGGACGCGACGGTCCAGTACATGCACGAGCGCAAAGCCTTCGGCCAATCGCTCGACCAGTTCCAAGCGCTGCAATTCAAACTCGCGGACATGGAGATCGAAATGCAGGCCGCCCGCACGTTCCTGCGGCAGGCCGCGTGGAAGCTCGACCAAGGCGCGCATGATGCGACCAAATTCTGCGCGATGGCCAAGGCGTTCGTGACCGAAGTGTCGAGCCGCGTGGCGGACGAATGCCTGCAACTCCACGGCGGCTACGGCTACCTCGCCGACTACGGCATCGAAAAGATCGTCCGCGATCTGCGCGTGCACCGCATCCTCGAAGGCACGAACGAAATCATGCGTCTCATCACGGCGCGGAGCATGGTGGCGAAATGAGCGACGACGTCAAAACCTGCATCATCGGCCACACCGGCCGCATCACCTTGACCCGCCCCAAGGCGCTCAACGCACTGTCCTACCCGATGTGTCTGGAGATCGAAGCCGCGCTCGACGCTTGGCGCGACGATGACGCTGTGAAAATGGTAGTCATCGACGCCGAGGGCGAGCGTGCGTTCTGCGCGGGCGGTGATATCGCCTCGATCTACCACGACGGCATCAAGGGCATCTACGACCACGCGCAGAAGTTCTGGCGCGATGAATACCGCATGAACGCGAAGCTGTTTGAGTTTCCCAAACCCGTCGCCGCCTTCATGCACGGCTTCGTCATGGGCGGCGGCGTAGGCGTCGGCTGTCACGGCTCGCACCGCATCGTCGGCGACACCACGCAGATGTCCATGCCCGAATGCGGCATCGGCCTGATCCCTGATGTGGGCGGCACGCTGCTGCTGGCGCAGGCCCCCGGACGGCTGGGCGAATTCCTCGGCCTGACGGGCGAGCGAATGGGCGCGGCGGATGCGATCTACGCGGGCTTTGCCGATTACTACATCCCCGAAGCCGACTGGCCCGCCGTCATCGCAGAGCTGGAAAACACTGGCGATTGGGAAGCCATCGACCGCGCTGCAAAGCCCGTTGGTGAGGCGCGGCTCAAGGGCTGGCAGGCCGATATAGACAGCGTCTTCGGCGGCGAGCGCATCGGCGATGTGTTCCGCGCAATCTCTGCGGACCCGCCCGAGGCCATCGCTCACGCGCAGAAGGCTCTGAGCAGGAACTCCCCGCTTTCAATGGCTTGCACGCTGGAGCTCATCCACCGCGTGCGGATGCGCCCGACCATTCATAATGCGCTGGAGCAGGAATACCGCTTCACCTCGCGCGCGGCAGAGTTCGGCGATTTTGTCGAAGGCGTGCGTGCCGCGATCATCGACAAGGACCGCAATCCGACGTGGAAGCACGCCAGCTGGGAACAGCTCCCCAGCGGCGAGGTCACACAGATGCTGCTGCCCGTGACGGGCGAAAACGTGCAATTCTAAAAGGGGAACCACAATGAAGATCGCATTTATCGGCCTCGGCAATATGGGCGCCCCGATGGCGCGCAACCTGATGGACGCGGGCCACGAGGTCATCGGCTGCGACCCTGTCGCCACCCCCGACGGCATCACCATGGCCGCGACTAACGCCGAAGCCGTGGACGGCGCGGATGCCGTCATTACCATGCTGCCGAACGGCAAGATCCTGTCCGCCGTCGCCGCTGAAATCCACCCCGCGATGCGCAAGGGCGCGGTGCATATCGACTGCTCCACCGTCGACGTGACCAGCGCGCGCGACGTTGCCTCCGCTGCCGAAGCGGCGGGTCTGGGCGCGCTGGATGCGCCGGTGTCGGGCGGCATCGGCGGCGCGGCTGGCGGGACGCTCACCTTTATGGTTGGCGGTTCGGATGCGGCGTTCGAGACCGCCAAGCCGCTCTTCGACATCATGGGCCAGAAGGCCGTCCACTGCGGCCCTGCGGGCAACGGTCAGGCGGCGAAGATCTGCAACAACATGATCCTTGGCGTCACCATGATCGCCACCTGCGAAGCCTTCGCGCTCGCCGACAAACTGGGCCTCGACCGTCAGGCGATGTTCGATGTGGTCAGCACCTCGTCGGGCTATTCGTGGACGATGAACGCCTATTGCCCCGCCCCCGGCGTCGGCCCGCAATCGCCCGCAGACAACGGCTACAAGCCCGGATTTGCGTCGGAGTTGATGCTCAAAGACCTCGGCCTGTCGCAGATGGCTGCCGAGGCCGTGGATGCGGACACTCCGATGGGCCAGCTGGCGAACCAGCTCTACAAGTCGTTCGTCGAGGACGAGGACGGCAAAGGCACCGACTTCAGCGCCATGCTGCCCCGCTTCGAAAAACGCGGGCGCGTTTGATCTGGATCACTACACCGACATGCGTGGCGAGCTATCATATTCATAAACTTGGATAGGAGTTCGCCATGTTTTCCCAAAACGAAGGTAAGACCGACCGTATGATCCGCGTGGTCGTTGGCCTCATACTCATCGGCCTGTTCTTTGCGGGCACCGTCGGCGCGTTCGGCTGGGTGCTGCTGATCGTCGGCATCGTGCTGCTCGTGACCGGCGCTCTCGGCACCTGCCCCGCCTACAGCCTGCTCGGCATCAACACCTGCAAAGTAAAGTGATCACGCGCGGCCTGACGCCGATGTGAAATATTTGTGGGACCGATTTCCCATGTTGTGCGTTGTCTCCCCAACCAAAGGAGGCACACAAATGCTGAAATCTGTTCTGACAATCGCTACTGTAGCGACTCTCGCAGCCGGTGGTGCGTTTGCCGGCAATGGTAACGGCAACGGCAATGGCAATGGCAACGGCCATGGCAACAACGGGAACGGCGCCGCTCACGCAGGCATCGATTGCCCGCCCGGCCTTGCTGACCGCGATCCTGCCTGCGTCCCCCCGGGTCAAGCCAAGAAGGGCGTGACCACCGAGGAGTGGACCGGCTACGAAGTTGGCGACAACATTGACCGTGACGACTTCACGTGGATCGACGTTGAAAACTACGACCTGCCCGAACTGGAACCGGGTGAGCGTTACGCGGTTGTCGGTGATCAGGTCATCATTATCGACCCGACGACCTACACCGTTGTTGCCCTGCTCGACGTTCTCGCGAACCTCGAAGACGCAGAATAACCAGTTACCTCGTTCTGACAAAGGCGTCCCTCGGGGCGCCTTTTTTCATTTGTGACCGATGGGGCCGAGGTGGGTCTCGTTGAACCCGCTCGGCTCTTTCAGGCCGTATCCGAACATCCGGTCGAACCCGGCATGACCGAGGATCAGAAGCCCCCAGACCAGCAAAGTCGGCGCGACCCAGATGCCGCTGATCGCAATGACCACCATGATCACGCCGAACGCATAAAGGTGGACGATGTTATACAGCGCCGCCCCGACCTTCGGCCCCGCCAGATAGCCGATGAACGACAAGTCCGGCGAAAAGAACACCAGCAGCATCAACCACCACGGCGGCAGGCTGCCCAGCGTCCAGATCGAGAATAATGCGAACATCGAGGCGGCAAATACCAAGCCGCCTTCGATGCGTTGCCAGAGGATCGTGTTCACTCCGCAGCCTCTACCTTGTTAACCAACATGGGTCCAAGGTAGCGGCCTGTGTGCGATGCCTCAACGGTTGCGACGTGTTCGGGCGTTCCGGTTGCCACGACTTGACCGCCGCCATCACCGCCCTCGGGCCCGATGTCGATGATCCAGTCGGCGGTTTTGATGACGTCGAGGTTATGCTCGATCACCACCACCGTGTTCCCCTGCTCCACCAGCTCGTGCAGCACTTCGAGCAGCTTACGCACGTCCTCGAAATGCAGACCCGTGGTCGGCTCGTCGAGAATATAGAGCGTCCGCCCCGTCGAGCGTTTCGACAGTTCCTTCGACAGCTTCACACGCTGCGCCTCACCGCCCGAAAGCGTCGTCGCCTGCTGGCCGACCTTGATATAGCCAAGGCCCACCCGCATCAGCGCGTCCATCTTTTCGCGGATCGACGGCACCGCCTTGAAGAACTCCTGCGCCTCTTCAACGGTCATATCCAGCACGTCGGCAATGGACTTGCCCTTGAAGCGGATTTCCAGCGTCTCGCGGTTGTAGCGCTTGCCCTTACAGGTTTCGCACTCGACATAGACGTCCGGCAGGAAGTGCATCTCGATCTTGATGACGCCGTCACCCTGACACGCCTCGCAGCGACCGCCCTTGACGTTGAAGCTGAAACGACCCGGCTTGTAGCCGCGCGCTTGCGCTTCGGGCAGGCCCGCGAACCATTCGCGGATCGGGGTGAACGCACCGGTGTAGGTGGCGGGGTTCGACCGCGGAGTCCGGCCAATCGGGCGCTGGTCGATGTCGATGACCTTGTCGAGGTGCTCGAAGCCCTTGATGGTTTCGCAGTGCGCAGGCGTTTCGCGCGCACCGTTCAGCTTCATCGCGGCGTTTTTATAGAGCGTTTCGATCGTCAGCGTGGACTTACCACCGCCCGACACACCCGCGACGCAGACGAACTTGCCCAGCGGGAAGTCGACGGTCACGTCCTTGAGGTTGTTGCCGTCCGCTTTGACCACGGTCAATTTCTTGCCGTTGCCGTCGCGGCGGATGCTCGGCACCTCGATACGGCGCTTGCCCGACAGATACTGGCCGGTGATCGAGTCCTTGTGCTTGGCGATCTGCTGCGGCGTGCCGTGGGCGATCACCTGACCGCCGTGGACACCCGCACCCGGACCGATGTCGAAGACATAGTCGGCTTCGCGGATCGCATCCTCGTCGTGTTCGACCACGATGACCGTGTTACCCTGATCGCGCAGGTTCTTGAGCGTGGTCAGCAGGCGGTCGTTGTCGCGCTGGTGCAGACCAATCGACGGCTCGTCGAGCACGTAAAGCACGCCTGTCAGACCCGAACCGATCTGCGAGGCCAGACGGATACGCTGGCTCTCACCGCCCGACAGCGTGCCTGCGTTGCGGCTCATGGTCAGGTAATCGAGGCCAACGTTGTTGAGGAATCCGAGGCGCTCGCTGATCTCTTTGACGATGGCGCGGGCGATCTCTTTCTTCTGGGTGGTGAGCGAGTCCATCACGCTGTTGATCCACGCGAGGGCTTCCTTGATCGACTTCTCGACCACTTGACCCACGTGCAGACCCGCGATTTTCACCGCCAGGGCTTCTTCGCGCAGACGGTAGCCGCCACAGGCGCCGCACGGACGGTTGTTCTGGTATTGCTCGAACTCTTCGCGGATCCAGTTGGAGTCGGTTTCGCGGTAGCGGCGCTCCATGTTCGGGATCACGCCCTCGAAGGCACGCTTCACCTGATAGATGCGGCCACCCTCGTCGTAGCGGAACTGGATTTCCTCTTTGCCAGAGCCGTAGAGGAACACCTGCTGCACCTTCTCGGGGATGTCCTTCCACGGCGACGATTTCTTGAAGCCGTAGTGCTTCGCCATCGCGTCGATGGTTTGCAGGAAATACGGGCTCTTGCCCTTCCGCCACGGCGCAATCGCACCGTCAGACACCTTCAGCGTGACGTCAGGCACCACGAGGCGTTCGTCGAAGAACAACTCTTTGCCGAGGCCGTCACAGGTCGGACAGGCACCGAAGGGCGCGTTGAACGAAAAGAGGCGCGGTTCGATTTCGGGGATCGTGAAACCCGACACGGGACAGGCGAAACGCTCGGAGAAGGTGAAACGCTCCGGCTCGCCCTCTTTCGGCGCGGTTTCCAGAATGGCGATGCCGTCGGCGAGGTCCAGCGCGGTGCGGAAGCTGTCCGCAAGGCGGGTTTCAATCCCTTCGCGGACGACGATACGGTCGACAACAACGTCGATGTCATGGCGGAATTTCTTGTCGAGCGTCGGCGGCTCGTCCAGCTCATAGAAGGTGCCGTCGACTTTCACACGCTGGAAGCCCTGCTTGCGCAGTTCCAGCATTTCCTTGCGGTATTCGCCTTTGCGGTCACGCACGATCGGCGCGAGAAGGTACCCGCGGGTGCCCTCCTCCATCGCAGCGACGCGGTCGACCATGTCCTGCACCTGCTGCGCTTCGATGGGTAGGCCGGTGGCGGGGCTGTAGGGCGTGCCGACGCGGGCGAACAGCAGACGCAGGTAGTCGTAAATCTCGGTCACAGTGCCGACGGTCGAGCGCGGGTTCTTCGACGTGGTCTTCTGCTCGATGGAGATCGCGGGCGACAGGCCGCTGATGTGGTCCACATCCGGCTTTTCCATCATATCGAGGAACTGGCGCGCATAGGCCGAGAGCGACTCGACATAGCGGCGCTGCCCTTCGGCGTAGATCGTATCGAACGCGAGCGAGGATTTGCCCGAACCCGACAGACCCGTAATCACCACGAGTTCGTCGCGCGGAATATCGACGTCGATGTTCTTGAGGTTATGCTCACGGGCGCCACGCACCTCGATGTGCTTGAGTTCTGGCATTCTGCCCCCTTACGGAATTCTGCGCTGCAATAGATAGGCGCTGTTGGACGACTCTCCAACTCCCAATTGCGAACATTCATAGAACATTTGCCAATTGCGGTAAAATCCATATTACATCTTTACATTATGTTTTTTGCATGTATATATGAGAGCAACCAAAGCTCGCCAGACAGGTGTTTTAAATGTTCCAGATGCTCCGTTCCGCAATGACCCCCGCTGCCCCTGCAAACCGCGTTACCGTTCAGGACGCGATCGCGAAATCGAAGACCGACGAAGTTGTTGTCATCGACGTGCGCGACATCAGCGAAATCAAAGCCTCCGGCATGGCCGAGGGCGCTGTGCACGTCCCGCTCGCCACCCTTCAGATGAAGGCCAACCCGTCGAGCCCCGAGTGCCTCGACGTGTTCAAGTCGGGCAAACCGGTTGCCGTCTACTGCGCCGCCGGTGGCCGCGCCGGTATGGCCGTGCAGGCGCTTCAGGGCTTCGGATACGACGCCCACAACATCGGTGGTTTCGGCCACTGGGCTCAGGCTGGCGGTCCGGTCCGCCGCTAAGAGATACCCGCGCCACTCACGCGACCCTGTTGACCCAAGTGAAAAGCCCCGCCAATGGCGGGGCTTTGTTTGTTTTCGAGGAGTGGGGCGCTGCCCCCGTCCCTGCGGGACGTCCCCGAGGTATTTTTATCAGAATGAAGCGGCGGGCGCCTTAGAAGTGGAGCGCGCGGCCGTAGGCGTCGAGCACCGACTCGTGCATCATTTCCGACAACGTCGGGTGCGGGAAGACGGTGTTCATCAGGTCTTCTTCGGTGGTCTCGAGCGTGCGGCCCACAACATAACCCTGGATCAGTTCGGTGACTTCCGCGCCGACCATGTGCGCACCGAGGAGTTCACCGGTTTTCGCGTCGAACACGGTTTTGACCATGCCTTCGGGCTCGCCCAGAGCGATCGCCTTGCCGTTGCCGATGAACGGGAAGCGGCCGACCTTGATGTCGTAGCCGGCGGCTTTGGCTTTTTCTTCGGTGAGGCCGACGGACGCGACCTGCGGGTGGCAGTAGGTGCAGCCCGCGATGGTGTTCGGCTTGATCGGGTGGGCGTGCTGGCCTGCGATCAGTTCGGCGACCATGACGCCTTCGTGCGAGGCTTTGTGCGCCAGCCACGGTGCGCCCGCGATATCGCCGATGGCATAGAGGCCGTCGACGCCGGTGCGGCAGTATTCATCGGTGACAACGTGGGTACGGTCGATCTTGACGCCAGCGTCTTCGAGGCCGAGGCCCTCGACGTTGCCGACGATGCCGACAGCCGAGATCACGGTGTCGAATTCGTGCTTCTCGATTTTGCCGTTCACTTCGATATGGGCGACGACGCCCTTACCGGGGGTGCGGTCCAGTTGCTTGACGCCTGCCTTTTCCATGATGGTCAGGCCCTGCTTTACGAACTGCTTTTTCGCGAAGGCCGCGATTTCGGCGTCTTCAACCGGCAGGATGCGGTCCATGACTTCGACCACGGTCGTGTCGGCGCCGAGGGTGCTGTAGAAGCTGGCAAATTCGATGCCGATGGCGCCCGAACCGATGACGAGCAGTTTTTTCGGCATACGCACCGGCTGGAGCGCGTGCTTGTAGGTCCAGACCAGATCGCCATCAGCCTCAAGACCCGGCAGTTCGCGGGCGCGGGCGCCGGTAGCGACAACGATGTTCTTCGCGGTCAGCTCTTCGGTGCCGTCCTTGGTGGTGACGGTGACTTTGCCTTTGCCCGAAAGCTTGGCGTCGCCCATGATCGAGGTGATCTTGTTCTTCTTGAACAGGTGGCCGATGCCGCCCGACAGCTGCTTGGCCACGCCGCGCGAGCGTTTGACCACAGCGTCGAGGTCGTAGCCGATGTTCTCTGCCTTGAGGCCGAATTCCTTGGCGCGGTGCATCAGGTGGAACACTTCCGACGAACGCAGCAGCGCCTTGGTCGGGATGCAGCCCCAGTTCAGACAAATACCGCCGAGGTGTTCACGCTCCACACAGGCGACCTTGAGGCCGAGCTGTGCGCCGCGGATCGCGGCAACATAACCGCCCGGTCCGGCACCGATGACGATCATGTCGAAATTCTTGGCAGCCATTGGAATCTCCTCCGAAATCAAATTAGTTTGACGTTAAACTATTTCCGAAGGGCAATCCACCCGCGCAAATTCATGGCTGCCTCTCACGTGGTGCAAGGCAGTTTTTCGCGGTCACGCCCTCCGGTCAGGCGCTGAGTTGTTTGACGACCGTGGCATATCCGCCGTCGTCCATAAAGGCCTGTTCCTCGGGTGTGCTCTCGCGGCCCAAGGCGTCATTGCGATAGGGAAAGCGGCCGAAGTCGCGGATGATCTTGCGGTGCGCTTTGGCGTGGACGACGTTCCCGTCCCCCTCCATCCGCGTGGAGAACAGATCGACCGAGCGGTCCTGATCCACGAGGTTTTCCGAGTGCATCAGCGGCAGATAGAAGAACTGGCGGGCGTCTCCCTCGATCTCCATGTCCCAGCCGCGATCCATCGCCATCTTTGCGGTCGAGCGGGCCACGGGGTCCATTTCGAACGAGCGCGCATCGCCGCGGAACATGTTGCGGGGGAACTGGTCGAGCAGAATGATATAGGCCAGCGCGCCGCGCGCATCGGTGAGCCAGTGGCCAAGGCCGCCAGCGCGCGCCTCTTCCCACGTGCTCAGGTAACGCGCGCGGATGGCATCGTCGATCTCCTCGCCGCCTGCGTACCATCCCTTGGGGCCAAGTTCGTCAATCCAGTAGGCGAGAATATCGTCGATCATGCTCATGTGTTTTCGTCCTCTTCGGCCTGTCCCCAGACCTCCTGCGCGACTTCGACAGCCACGGGCGTTGCGGTCTGCATCATGACGTAGGCCATGTTGCTCTGGTCTTCGGATTCGAGGTTCGGTGTGCTGCGCTGGGTCATACGCCAGATTGCATAGACGCCGAGGCCGAACAGCAGGACCGAGATATAGGCCCAGTAGCCTTGGGGGCCGACGTTATCCATGACGAAGCCCACGAGGATCGGGCCGATAATCGCGCCCACGCCGTTGATGAACAGAAGGCCACCCGAAGCGCCCGCCATGTCTTCGCGGGCGAGGTAGTCGTTACAGTAGGCGATCAGCAGCGCGTAAAGCGGGTTCGACGTGCCACCCGCCGCGACAGCGGCAACGACGACCAGCCAGTAGTTATCGGTCAGAACGCCGATGAAGGCACCTGCCCCGCCGATCATCGACAGGATCGCGATCAGCCAGCGGCGGTCCATGTGGTCCGAAATCAGGCCGATGGGGTACTGGAGCAGCAGCGCCGCGATATAGATCGTCGAGATCATGATCGAGATTTGCGGAACGGTCATGCCGACCTTCACACCGTAGACCGCCGTCATACCGAACTGCGCCGCAAACACGCCGCCCAGCGCAAACATACCGACACAGGAAAGCGGGGAGATCTTGATCAGCTCGCGCACGGTGAGCGGCTTGGCAACCTCGAACGCAGGCGCAGGACGCACCGACAGAAGGATCGGCGCGAAGGCCAGCGAAACGAGGACCGACGGAATGACGAACAGCACGAAGCCCGCGACATCGCCCAGCGCGACCACGTACTGACCGGCGACCACGCCGCCCATCTGCATGATCATGTAGAGCGAAAGCGCCTTGCCACGGGTCTCATTGGTCGCGCTGTCGTTCAGCCAGCTTTCGGCGGTGATATACACGCCGCAGAAGCAGAAACCGATAATCACGCGGCCAACGGCCCATGCCCACGGGTCCGCCAGCGTCGGGTACAGAATGAGGATCGCAGAGATCGTCGAGCCCAATGCGGCGAACACGCGCACGTGGCCCACGCGCTGGATCATGCGCGGCGCCATGCGGGATGCGAACAGGAAGCCGAGGAAGTATGCCGAGATGATGATCGACATTTCCGTGGTCGAGAAGCCTTCGACCTCGCCTCGTAGACCGAGCAGCGTGCCTTGCACACCGTTGCCGAGCATCAACATGAAAATCCCGAGCAGAAGCGCCCAGGATGCGTTCAGTACCTGAAACATACTGTCCCCTTATATTTACGCGAGGAGCATAGCGCACAAGTTTTCAGCGGCCAGTGGGTGTGCGACAGAAATCTCCGCAAACCGACGTTCACTCGTGCACAGACCTGAGTGTTGATCAGCTTTTGGGAATCAAAAGCGACGCGTCACCATAGCTGAAGAAACGATAACCGTTTGTGACGGCGTGATCGTAGACGGCGCGGATTTCCTTCACGCCCAGCAGCGCCGAGACCAGCATCATCAGCGTGGATTTCGGCAGGTGGAAGTTGGTCATCAGCGCATCGGCCACGCGGAACGTGAAACCGGGCGTGATGAAAATATCGGTCGGACCTTCCCACGGCGCGATGCCGTCGTCCGTTGCGGCGCTTTCGATCAGGCGCAGCGCGGTGGTGCCCACGGGAATGACGCGCCCGCCAGCGGCTTTGGTCGCGTTGATCTGGGCGGCGGCCTCTTCGGTCACCTGCCCCCATTCGGAGTGCATCTTGTGTTCCGAGATGTCGTCCACCTTCACCGGCAGAAACGTCCCTGCCCCCACGTGCAGCGTCACATAGGTGAACTCCACGCCTTTGGCCCGCAGCGCGGCCAGCAGTTCGTCATCGAAATGGAGCGAGGCGGTCGGCGCAGCAACAGCGCCCGTGTTCTTGGCCCAGACGGTCTGGTAGTCCTCTTTGTCCTGCGCATCGGGCGCACGGAGGGCGGCGATATAGGGCGGCAGCGGCATCGCGCCCGCTTCGTTGAGCGCTGTGTCGAAATCGTCGCCCGTCAGGTTGAAACGGATCGCGGCCTGCCCTTCGCCACGGCTGACAACGGTGGCGGTCAGGCGGTCCGAGAACACGATGTCCTCCCCATCCTTCACCTTCTTCAGCGGCTTGAGCAGAGCACCCCACGTCCCATCCGCCTTCGGCTCCAGCAGCGTAACCTCGATCTGCGCCTGCACGGGGCCTTGGGCGCTATCGCGGTGACGGGTGCCCGACAGACGCGCGGGGATCACCCGTGTGTCGTTCAGCACCAGTCGGTCGCCCGCCTCCAGCACGTCCAGCAGGTCGGTGACGCGCTTGTCCTCGATTTCGCTTCCACGGGCGACCAGCAGACGCGCGGAGCTGCGCGGCTTGGCAGGGCGCGTGGCGATCAGCCCCTCGGGAAGGTCGAAATCGAAATCACTCAGTTTCACGGGCGCATCCTATTCGCTCAGATCAGGCGGAGGCCGTCGGAAAATCTCTCGGAACATGCCGGGGGTGAACATAGACAGCGGGTTCACCATAATCGTCATGTCGTCCTTGGTTCCGCCGAGGTTGTAGTTGAACCCGATCAACCCCTCGCCGCGCCGTGTCAGGAACGAGCCGATGCCGTTGATCAGATAGATCGGCGAAACCACGCCCTGAAAGTCCATGGCTCCGGTCGCGAGCGTGTAGACCCCGTCGAGCGAAATGCCAAGCCCCGGTCCGACAGCGCTCAGACTGCCTAAGATGAAGCTGTCGGGGGTCAGGCGGAATTCGCCGTCGACGTTTGTAAACAGGAGCCCTTGGCCATCAAGCTGCGTCAGAAGCCCGATGATGCTCGCAGCATCCAGCAGCGCCGCCAGCGCGGGCGCTTCCTGCACACGCAGGTCTGTAATTTCGAACGACCCGTCATAGACGCCCTCGTCGGGTCCGCTTTCGAGCCAGAGGTTCATATTCCCGCCCGACGCATTCTTCATCAGCCCCGCAGCGGCCAGCACCTCGCCGCCGTTCTGGGCGTTCATCTCCAGCGCAATGCCGTTCGCGCTCGGGCGGATCTGGGCGACGATCGGCGCTTGGCCGTTCACGTCCCCTTCGAGCGTGCCGCGCAGCCCATCTGCCGTATCGAAGACACCGCGCAGGTTATCGACGCGGATGCTGTCCGAAATCACGAGCGTATCCAGAAACGCACTGATCGGCCCGCCGCCATCGCCCGAGCCGCCGAAACGCGCGCTCCGCAGATCGAGCGATCCGCCCTTGAGCGCGATGGCAGGCGACTGCCCCGCCCCGCGCGGCATGATGGTCACGGGCGCATTGAGCCAGTTGCCGACCCGCACGCGGGATAACTCCGCTGATTGCAGACCGCCCTCGCCCAGCGTGAGGAAGCCCGTCGCCTCCAGCCCCGGTGCGGTCATGTCGATGCTTTCGATCCGCGCAGGGTTACTCAGCACACCGCTGATCGACAGGTTGCCGGTGGAGGATGCAGGTTTCACCCAGTCGATCCCCGCAATCGCGACCCGCGCGCCTTCCATGTTGGTATCGAGCGTAAAGCGCGGCGCCTCGCCGTCGATCAGGTCGATCCCGAGCCGCCCCCGCGCCTCCCCGCTCACCGCATCATCGGGCAGCGCGATATTGAACTCGGCCAGCGACTCTCGCGTCAGCGTCACGTCAGCATCCAGACGGCTGCGGCGCGGCGCATCTGGGCCGAGTTCGCGGCTCCACGTCACGCTCATCGGTGCATCGCCCACGCGGGCATCGCCCGACACCCGCAGCACGGAGTTATCGACGTGCACATCCACCCGCCCCGCCGTCACAGTGTGATCGGGGACAAAGTGGGTCGAACGCATGTTGGTGATCACCGCGTCCGTCGAATAGCGCACCAGCTCGGGCGGCACGTTCGGCATGAGCGGCATATCGAGGATCGTCTTCACCCGCGCACGCCCGTCCGCCATCGTCACGGGCTGGTTCGCTTTGGTCAGGAACTGCATCGGCGGCAGGTCGATGACGGACAGCGCGGCGGTCACGGTGCTCTCTGTGAACAGCTCCATATGCGCGTTCGGGACACGTTCGCGGGTGTCGAGGATCGTGACCCCCGCCCCCGCCACATCCACATCGCCGCCCTGAGGCGCGCGCATGGTGCCTTTGTCCAGCCGCAGTGTCATCGAGTGGTCGTAAAGCGTCGAGAACCCTGTGGCGTCCTCGATCACGGGCAGAAACGGCATCGGCGTGAACACCGCGTCCGAGAAACTGCCGCTGGTGCTGATCTCGGGCTTCTTTCCCGCGTGGAACCGCATCGCGACGACTATATCGTGCAGGGTCGCTTGGCGCAGGTTCTCGGTAAACCAGCGTTTGTTGTTGGGTTTGAACGTCTCCGGCCAGTAGGACAGCAGCGGCATCGGGTCGACGTTATCGCCCATGAGGTCCGCGTCCACCTCCCAGCCGTCCGGCCCCGTCCGCACCTGTCCGCGCCCGTAGACGTTCTGCCCTTGGACCGTCAGCGCATAATTCCCCACGTCGATGCGGAACGGCTCCAGCGACAGGCGGAAGTCGGCAGAGGCACGCTCGAACGTCAGCGGCTCGTCGTAGGTCTCACCGGGATTGAAGCTGAGGTTGTTGACGGTGAACTGGCTTTCGAACACCTGCGGCCAGCCGTCGGCATCCGCGCCGCGCAAATACGCCTGCCCGCTGGCGGTGAACGCCCCCCAGCCCGTTTCGGCCTCCACACGGGTAAAGCGGACAGCTTGGCCCTTGGGATCGTATGTCAGATAGGTCTTTGCCGCGCCGATTGGGATCGGGTTCGTGTCGGGAGACGGCTGGATCGCGCCGTCTTCGACCGAGATTGAAGCGAACAGAGGCCCCAGATTGCCGTCATCGTCGATGCTGCCCCTCAGGGACGCGGTGATGGGCGCATCCAGCACCGACAGCCACCCCAGCGCGGGCGACTGGCTGGCGAGGTCCGCTGCCATGCCGTCGACCACGGTAAAGCCCATGGACGCCGCCCGCCCGCTTTTCGGACTGTCGACGTTGATATCCACGCGGGTCGCATAGGACCGCCCCGACAGCAGGAATGCAGACGCCCGCAGCGATGCCACTTCGCCCCGCATGTCCAAGAGCGCCGAGCCGCCGTCGAGCGTCCAGCTCCGCCCTGCCCGCGCGTCGGCATAGTTGACGATGACGCCCTCGGCGCGGACGGTCTCCAGCGCTTCGAGCAGCGGATGGGCCAGCAGCGCGTCGGCCTGATCCACCAATTCGATAAATGATGCCGCCTCGCCCGCAGGCTCCGCACTCGCATCGAATGCCAGCGCCACCGAACCGTCAGAGCGCCGCCGCAGCCCGATCTGGGTGGAGCGCAGAACGACCTCCTGCACCAGCACCTCGCGTTTCAGCACCAGCCCGCGCGGGGAAATCAGGATATCCGCCGAAGGCACGCGGGCAATCACCGTCGATTGCGCATCGCGCAGCACCACGTTCCGCATCCGGACACGGGGGTGCAGATCGTCGCTGATCACCAGCCTGATCTGGCCGAATTTCAGGGTGCCGCCGCTGAGGATCTCTGCCGCCGTGCTCTCCAGCCGTGCTTGCAGCCAAGACGGCGCGGTCACTTCGCGGCCCACGAGCGTGACACTGGCGACCAGCGCAAATACCACGGGAATGGCGAGGATGATCAGAAACGAACGGACGGCGAACCGCAGCTTACGGAACTTGGGACGCACAGGTTCGGACACAGCATCCGCCGCTGGCGCGATGTCATCGTCCACGTCTTTCCCTGTCATCCTGCCCCTTGGCCCCTTTATCTTTGCCGGACCTGTCCTAAACTGCACTTTGTCATGCAAGTGGCCGAATATCAAAAGCAATCGGAGGTTACCATGAGCCATCAACGCCCCGCCGAAGGCGAACAGGCACCCGACTTCACCCTGCCCCGTGACGGCGGCGGTTCGGTCAGCCTGTCGGACTACCAAGGCAAACCCGTCGTTCTCTATTTCTACCCCAAGGACGACACCCCCGGCTGCACCAAGGAAGCCATCGCTTTTACGGACATGGTGGATGATTTCGCCGCTGCCGGAGCCGTCATCCTTGGCGTGTCGAAAGACCCCGTGAAAAAGCACGACAAGTTCATCGCCAAGCACGAGCTGAAAATCGCGCTGCTGTCCGACGAGGAAAGCGATATGTGCGAACGCTACGGCGTCTGGGTCGAAAAGAGCATGTACGGCAAGACCTACATGGGCATCGAACGCGCCACGTTCCTCATTGATGCGGACGGCAAAGTCGCCAAGGTCTGGCCCAAGGTCAAAGTGGCCGGTCACGCCGAAGAGGTTCTGGAGGCCGTCAAAGCCCTCTGACTTGACCTCTGGCGGATGACGCGGCACTTCCCGCGTCGTCCAAAATCTTCAGGGAGCCGACCATGCCGACGTTGACCGAAATGGCCTGCGAAGTCCTCAGCACCGCCGATGGCCGCGCCAAGACCGCCCTTTCGCGCAAATACGCCGCTGAATGGGTCGCCTCCCGCAATGGCGGCGAGCCGATCGCGGTCGGCATCGGCACCCCGCCGCTCCGTCCCGCGCGGCCCGAAAAGCCGGCGCTGATGGCTCCCCGCGATGTACCCCGCCGCCGCACAGGCTCCGAGGCGGGCCGCATCGCGCTGCTCCACGCCGTTGCGCATATCGAACTGAACGCGGTGGACCTGCACTGGGACATCATCGCCCGCTTCGGTCACATCAAAATGCCCATCGGGTTCTATGACGACTGGGTGAAGTCCGCAGACGAAGAGTCCAAGCATTTCAACCTGATATGCGACTGTCTTGAAGACATGGGCAGCCACTACGGCGCACTGCCCGCCCACGCGGGCATGTGGCGCTCTGCCGAAGATACCGCCGAGGACATCATGGGCCGCCTCGCTGTGGTGCCGATGGTGCTGGAGGCGCGCGGCCTCGACGTGACGCCAGGCATGATCGAGATTTTCCGCAAGGCCGAGGCGACGAACGCCGTCAGCGCGCTGGAAGTCATCTACTCCGAAGAGGTCCACCACGTCGCCTACGGCTCCAAGTGGTTCCACTTCCTCTGCGGGCGTCATGACCTCGACCCCAAGGACGAATTCCACCGCCTCGTGCGCCACTACTTCCACGGCGTCCTGAAACCGCCCTTCAACGAAGAGAAACGCGCCGAGGCAGGCATCCCGCCGGACTTCTACTGGCCGCTCTCCGAAGAGACGCCGGACCGCACCGCTTTGGGCAACAAAGCCTCGGCAGAAATTCGCGCAAAATAGCGGAATCCCGAGTCTTTTCCGCCACTTCTGCGCAAAACTGTTGCAGCGCCTCCACACCATGTCCTAACAAGACCGCGCGGGACGACGGGACGCCCCGCGGGAATAAAGAATGATGGGGACAGGCTCTTGCGATCTCGCATGATGGCCAAAGTGCACCACGCACTGGAACGGCACTTTCCCGAACGTCGACTTTTTCTGCGTTCGGACAACGAAACACGGTTTATCAGGCTCCGCTCCGAAACCCAGCTACTGATCTGGGTGGCAGGAACGATGCTGGTGGCTTGGACGATCATCGCCACCGCGATCATCATGATGGACTCAATCGGCGCCGGTAACTTCCGCGCGCAGGCCCGCCGTGACCAGATCGAATACGAAAACCGCGTGAATGCCCTGTCCGACGAACGCGACCGCCGCGTGGCCGAAGCCGCCGCCGCGCAGGACCGTTTCTCTTCCGCGCTCGAACAGATCTCCATCATGCAGTCGCAGCTTCTGGCCTCCGAAGACGAGCGCCGCGAGCTGTCCACCGGCATTGACGTGATCCAGAGCAACCTGCGCCGCACGCTGAGCGAACGCCGCGAGCTTCAGCAGCGCGTCACCGCCATGTCCGCCGAAGGCTACGACCCCGCCGCCGCGCAAGCGGGCGGTGCTGGCGACGAAACGCTCGACCTTCTGGCCGCCGCGCTGGCCGAAACCGCCGCAGAGCGCGACCAGATCGAAGCCGACGCCCAAGGCGCGCTCGACCGCGCGGCAGAGGCCGAACTGGAACTGCGCCTGATGCAGGACCAGAACGAAGCCATCTTCCGCCAGATCGAAGAAGCGCTGAAAATCTCGGTCGAGCCGCTGGACAACATGTTCCGCGCCGCTGGCCTCAACCCCGACACCCTGATCAATCAGGTCCAGCGCGGGTATTCTGGCCTTGGCGGTCCGCGCATTCCGGTCAATCCGCTCGACGACGAAAACTACAACCCCGACGCCGAACGCGCGAACGCCATTATGGACTCGCTCGAACGCATCGACCTCTACCGCATCGCCGCAGAGCACGCGCCGTTTGCCATGCCCGTCAAATCGGGCTTCCGCTACAGTTCGGGCTTCGGTCGCCGCTGGGGCCGTATGCACGAGGGCACCGACATGGCCGGCCCGATCGGCACTCCGATCTACGCCACCGCTGACGGTGTTGTGACATTCGCGGGCTGGTCGTCGGGCTATGGTCGTCTGATCAAGATCCAACACGACTTCGGAATCGAAACCCGCTTCGGCCACCTAAACGACATTAAAGTCAGTGTCGGTCAAAGAGTCTCGCTTGGAGACCGGATCGGTGATATGGGGAATTCCGGACGATCGACTGGACCGCACCTGCACTACGAGATCCGCGTGAACGGATCGCCACTAAACCCGATGACTTACATAAGAGCTGGACAAGATGTTTTCTAAAAGCAAGATCAACGAACCTGGCCCCAAAGCGACCGAAACCCCGACCCCGTCGCCCCTTTCGTCGAAGCCGTCCAGCCCTGCCCCGACCGACAGCAAGCTGGCCTCGACCGCACCCAAAGCCAAGCCGCCCGCATCGATCCTTTCGTCGGATCTGCACGTCAAAGGCAACCTCAAGACCTCCGGTGACATCCAGGTCGAAGGTCAGGTCGACGGCGACATCCGCGCCCACCTGCTGACCATCGGCGAAAGCGCCACCATCAAGGGCGAAGTCGTTGCAGACGACGTCGTGATCAACGGCCGCATCATCGGCCGCGTCCGTGGCCTGAAGGTCCGCCTCACCTCGACCGCCCGCGTCGAAGGCGACATCATCCACAAGACCATCGCGATCGAATCCGGCGCCCACTTCGAAGGCTCGGTCCAGCGTCAGGACGACCCGCTCAGCACCACCGGCGGCGCAAAGCCCAAGATGCCGGCAGTCGCATCGGACGAAGCGAACAGCTGATCCTCGGGATCATCGGAAAAACGAAAGGCGCCCACTGCGGCGCCTTTTTTGTTGCTCACACAGGATCGTACAGCGCCCGCCGGTACAGATGCCAAGTCGCGTGACCCAGCACGGGCAGTACCACCATCAGCCCGAGGAACGCGGGCGCGAGGGCGATGAGTGACAGCACCGCGATGATCGCCGCCCAGATCAGCATCACCGCGAGGTTTGAGGCCACGACCTTGATCGACAGCAGCATGGCGGAGACGAAATCGACCTCTTTTTCCAACAGCAGCGGCAGGCTCACCACCGTCATCGAAAACAGCAGAAACGCCAGCACCGCGCCGACCGCCAGTTCCACCGCGATCATCGTCAGGCCGGTGGACGTGAAGAACATCTCGTAGCTGCTGGAGATGTTGCGCACCACCGACAGGCCCATCGTCAGCGCGAACAGCATGTGGGCGAGGAACGTCCAGAACAGGAAGTAGATCACGATGATCGCGCCCATCCACGGGATCTGGCGGGTGCGTTCCTGCCAGACAACGCCGAGCACCTCCGGCCACGCTAGCGGCTGCCCGCTCTCCAGCCTGCGGGACACCTCATAGAGACCGACAGCCGCGAACGGTGCCGCTAGCGGGAACCCAAGCGAGGTCGCGAGCACCCAGCTCACATGCCCCGCGCCGAGCATCACCATCGCGAACCCGATCACCACATAGACAGCAGAGAAGAACAGCCCGAACTGCGGCGCGCGGCGGAAATCATGGATCCCTGCCCTGAGCGACGCGAAAATGTCGTTCACCGTGACGGTGCCGACCAATGGCAACTGTGACGCCGGCGGCGTGTCGACCAACTTCGTCATAAACGGCTCTCCCTCCCCCTCAGGCTAAGCGGGAAAGGCAGCGGCGCAAAAATGTATTTGCGATGTGCGTTTGGGAAAGCGGCGCGCCAACGCCGCGCGCATCAGTCTTCGGCGTTGGCGTCCGCGCGGGACATGCCCGCCACGCCCATCGACAGGGTCGCGCCCATCAGGCCGTCCAGATCGCCGTCCAGCACGCCTTGGGTATCCGAGGTTTCAAAGCTGGTACGCAGGTCTTTGACCATCTGGTACGGCTGAAGCACGTACGAGCGGATCTGGTTGCCCCAGCCTGCGTCGCCTTTGGCTTCGTGTGCGGCGTTGATGTCGGCGTTCCGGCGGTCGAGCTCCATCTGGTAGAGGCGCGATTTCAGGGCCTTCATCGCGATATCACGGTTCTGGTGCTGCGATTTCTCCGAAGAGGTCACCACGATGCCGGTCGGGATGTGCGTGATACGCACCGCCGAGTCGGTGGTGTTAACGTGCTGACCGCCCGCACCGGACGAACGGTAGGTGTCGATGCGGATGTCGTTGGCCTGAACGTCGATCTCGATGTTGTCGTCGACGACCGGATAGACCCAAACCGAGCTGAACGAAGTGTGACGGCGCGCCGCCGAGTCGTAGGGCGAAATACGCACCAGACGGTGAACGCCCGACTCCGACTTGAGCCAGCCGTAAGCATTCGGGCCGCTGATCTTGTAGGTGACGGACTTGATGCCTGCTTCTTCGCCCGGTGTTTCGGACTGCATCTCGACCTTGTAGCCCTTCTTTTCCGCCCAGCGGACGTACATGCGGGCAAGGATCGACGCCCAGTCACAGGACTCCGTACCGCCAGCGCCCGAGTGGACTTCGAGGAATGTATCGTTGCCGTCGGCCTCGCCGTCCAGAAGCGCTTCGAGCTCTTTCTGGGCAGCGGTTTCCTTCAGCGCCTTCAGCGCGTTTTCGGCATCCTTGACGACTTCGGCGTCGTCTTCCATCTCGCCCAGTTCGATGAGCTCGATGTTGTCGTCCATCTCCTGCTTGATGCCTTTGTAGTTATCCATGGCATCGACGAGCATCTGGCGCTCGCGCATGAGTTTCTGTGCTGCATCGGGATCGTCCCAGAGGGTCGGGTCTTCGACGCGGGCGTTGAATTCTTCGAGCCGGTAGGCCGCAGTTTCCCAGTCCATCCGCTGCGCCAGCAGGGCGAGTGACTTTTCGATGGCGTTCACGATGTTCTGCGTTTCGGCGCGCATTGTTCTACTCTTGTCAGTCTGGGAATGGGGGCCGTGCGGAACGGCCCCTTTATGATCAACGCGTCTTAGCGTTCATTCGGCCTGCGGGCAAGGCGATCAGTACAGACCGCCCGACGACAGGGTGCCGAAGGACGCGTTCGGGCCCACGGTCGCGGTGCTGCCGTCCGAGCTGCGCACCTGACGGGTGGTCTGGGGAACTTCGTCCACCAGCGGCAGGTCGGCCGACATCGCAAAGCCGCCGTCGAACTGGATGCCGAACAGGGGCTCTTCGCCGCCGCGGAAACATTCGCGCACCACGTTGTCGCCCGATGCGCCGTCCGACAGGCGGCCGCCGGTGAAGCGGTCGATGTTGATGAAGTTACACTCGTCCGGCACCTCGAACGGGCCGCCGCCGTAGGTCACGATGGCTTTCTCCATGAAGCGCTGGAACACAGGGCCACAGAAGCCGCCGCCCGAGCCGCCGATCAGCGAACGCGGGGTGTCGTAACCGATGTAGCAGCCCGCCACGATGTTCGAGGTGAAGCCGACGAACCAAACGTCCTTGGAGTCGTTGGTGGTACCCGTCTTACCTGCGGTCGGAACCGGCAGGTTGACGGTGCGCGATGCGGTACCGCGCTGCACAACGCCCTGAAGCATCGAGGTCAACTGGTACGCGGTCACAGCGTTCATGATGCGGTCACGGTTGGAGTCGATCTGCGGCGCCTCCCCTGCGGGAAGCTGCGGGATGCTACAGTCGACGCAGGTGCGGCTCTCGTGACGGTAGACGGTATCGCCGTAGCGGTCCTGCACACGGTCAACGAGGGTCGGCTCCACGCGCTCGCCGCCGTTGGCGAACATGGCGTAGGCACCGACCAGCTTATAAAGCGTGGTTTCCTCGGCACCCAGCGAGGCCGACAGGTAAGGACCCATGTTGTCATAGACGCCGAAACGCTCGGCATATTCCTTGACGGTATCCATGCCGACTTCCTGCGCCAGACGGATGGTCATCAGGTTACGCGACTGTTCGATACCGGTCCGCAACGGCGTCGGGCCGTAGTACTGGTTCGACGCATTCTGCGGACGCCAGAGGCCTTGCGGCGTGTCAATCTCGATGGGAGCGTCGACGACGATGGTTGCAGGCGTGTAGCCCGAATCCAGCGCGGCGGCGTAGACGAACGGCTTGAATGCCGAACCCGGCTGGCGCTCTGCCTGCGTGGCGCGGTTCAGTTCCGACGACTGGTACGAGAAGCCGCCCTGCATCGCCAGAACACGGCCCGTATCGACGTCCATCGCCATGAACGCGCCTTCGACCTGCGGCACTTGGCGCAGCGTCCAGCGGATGAACGATCCGTCGCTGTCCGAGGTCATGCGGCGCACCAGCACCACGTCGCCTTCGGCAAAGTTTTCAAAGAAATCGCCCGACATCCACTGGATGTCATCACGCGGCACGACCTGCGGCTCTGCCTCGGTCTCCTGCACGTCCTCGACACCGATCACGAGCTGGTTTTCCTCGACGGCGCGGACAACGGCGGGATACCACCGACCGCCAAGCGCGACGTCACGCGGCACATCAAGGCTTGCCAGCGCGGACCGCCAGTCGGCCTCGTTCGCCAGTGCTTCGGCGGCAATGGTCCTGCCCGTACCGCGCCAATCGCCGCGCGCACGGTCATATTCTTCCAGCGCCTGCTGGAGCGACAGTTCGGCCTCGGTCTGAAGCTCGGGGTCGACGGTTGCACGGATCGACAGACCGCCCGAGAAGAACTCGTCCTCACCGAAGTTGCGCGACAGCTGACGGCGGATTTCGTCGGTGAAGTAGCCGCGCGGCGGCAGGGTCGAACGGAAGCTGTCATAGTCGCCCGACTGCACGGTGCGCAGCGGCGCCTCACGCTCGGACTGCGAAACCTCCTGCGAGATATAACCGTCGATGGCCATGCGGCGCAGAACGTAGTTCCGGCGGTCAACCGCATCGTCGTACTGGCGAACGGGGTGCAGGTTACCGGGGCGCTGTGCGAGCGCGGCCAGATACGCAGCCTCGCCCGGCGTCAGATCGCTAAGCGGCTTGTTGAAATAGGATTGCGCGGCAGCGGCCACACCGTAGGAGTTCTGACCGAGGAAAATCTCGTTCAGATAAAGCTCGATGATCTGGTCCTTCGACATCACGCGCTCGATGCGCACCGACAGGATCAGTTCCTTGATCTTACGTTCGGCAGTCCGGTCGGAGGACAGAAGGAAGTTCTTCATCACCTGCTGGGTGATGGTCGACGCACCGCGAATGTCCGAACCGCGCGATTGCACCGCCTCGACGGCGGCGGCAACGATGCCGCGGATGTCATAACCGGGGTGGGTGTAGAAATTCTGGTCTTCCGCCGAAACGAAGGCGTACTTCACGATGTCGGGAATTTCTTCGGCAGGTACGAACAGACGGCGCTCTGCGGCGAATTCGTCGATGATCCGGCCCTCGCCGTTATAAACCCGCGAGATGGTTTTCGGCGTGTACTGCGAGAGCGTCTGATAGCTCGGCAAGTCCCTGCCGTAGAACGTAAAAACTGCGCCGAGGCCCAGCGCGCACATGATAATGCCAAGCGTCGCCATGGTGAAAATGGCGCCGAAGAATGACATGATAAAGCGAAGCACGTGTATGGACCCCCGTTGGCTCGTCGCCTGCTTATATGGTGCAAAAATCCGCTGGTCAAAACGCCTTCGGTCAATTTGTGGTAATTAACCGTCTTTCGCCTTGGGCGACTGTCGGGCTATCTGTTGGCCCGAACAACTATTGCCGCGGGAACGATGAGCACTCCTGAAACTACTCTTGCGGTCTACGACCGTATCGCAGGCGACTGGGATCGCTACCGTGACCGCCGCCTGACCGAACGCGCGTGGCTGGACCGGATGCTGGCCGCTGCCCCTCGGAACAAAGGCAAACGCACGGTGCTGGACCTCGGCTGCGGGTCGGGCCGTCCCATTGCGACCTATCTCGCGGACAGAGGCGCGCACATCACCGGCGTCGACGGTGCGCCGCGGATGACCGACCTTTTCGCGCAGAACCTGCCGACGGCCACGGTGCACACCGCTGACATGCGTGGCCTCGACCTTGGCCGCACGTTCAGCGCCATTCTGGCGTGGGACAGTTTTTTCCACCTCTCGCCCGCCGACCAGCGGCAGATGTTCGCCGTCTTCGCGCAGCACGCCGCCCCCGACACCATCCTGATGTTCACCAGCGGCCCCGATGAGGGCGTAGAGATGGGCGAAGTCGTCGGAGAGGCCGTCTATCACGCGTCCCTCTCGCCCGAGGCGTACCGCGATCTGCTGACGCGCCACGGGTTCGAGGAACTGATGTTCGTTCCCGAGGACCCCGACTGCGGGGGTCACTCGGTCTGGCTCGCCAAGTTTACTGGCGCATAAGGGGCGCACGCGCCTCTTCGGCGTCCGCCCATCGCTGGAGCCCCAGCACAATCCCCGCCACAATCCGCGCGCGGCCTTCTGGCGTTTCCAGCGTGTTGCGGTCGCCTTCGTTCGACAGGAAACCGACCTCGATCAGCACCGACGGGAAATCGGCGGCATTGAGCACCGCCAGATAGGCTTTGCGGTGCGGACGCGAATTGACGGACGCGCCGGTGTTCCCCAGCGACCGGATCAGCGTGTCGGCCAGCGCCTCGGTTTTCGGCGCGGTTTCGACCCGCGCCATGTCCATCAGCACCGTCGCAATCGTGTCATCATGCCCGCTGAGGTCGAGGCCCGTGACCAGATCGCTCCGGTCATGACGTTCGGCCATGCGCTGCGAGGCTTCGCTCTCGGCATCGTCCGACAGCGTGTAGATCGACGCGCCCGAGGTCACATCGTCCCCTTCCAGCGCATCCGCGTGGAGCGAAATGAACACATCCGCCCCCGCCGCCCGCGCGATGGTCATCCGCTCTTCGAGCGGCACGAACACATCCTCGTTGCGGGTCAGCACGGCCTTCATGCCTGCCTGACGGTTGATCGTCTCCGCCACCTCGCGGCCCAGACGCAGCATGACGTTGGCCTCTTGCAGACCGCCGCGCTCGGCTCCGGGATCAATACCGCCGTGACCGGGGTCGATGGCCACTGTCAGCAGCCCGTCGTCGATCACCGGCAGTTCGGCCTTGAGGTCCACACCCGCCATCATGTCCCAACCCGGATCGGGCGGCGCACCGGCGCTCGCCTTGAATTCGGCCTCGGTCGTCGGCGCCAGACGGATCGTCAGATCCGCCGCATTGGTCACAGGATCAACCGCCATGCCCGCCGTGTCGATCGCCAGCGGCTCCTTGAGGTCGAGGATCATCCGCGACCAACCGGGGCGCAGCGATCCGAACCGCAGGTCCGTCACACGCGTCGATTTCTGAAGGCCCTCTTGGGTCACGCCCCGCCAGTCGATCTCGCGGAAATCGATCACCAGCCGCATCGGATCACCCAGCGTGAACACGCGCCACGGCACGGGCTGCGACAGTTCCAGATCAACCTCGACGCCAAAGCGCAGGTCCGTGACCGCGCTTCCGTTCATATCCACCCGCGCAAGGCCGGTGAAATCCTGCGCGGCCACCTGCCCCGCCAGCACGCAAGCCAGCGCGGCTCCCATCAAACGGCGGATCATCGGCGCGCCTCCATGAAGGTGCCCAATCGGCGCAGGCCCTCCGCAATGTCTTCGGTTGAGCGCGCATAGGACAGACGCAGCCAGTGCTTCCCCTCAACCGTGTCAAAATCGAGCCCCGGCGTCACCGCAACGCCCGCTTCCTCAAGGATCTGCCCAGCAAAGGCGAGGCTGTCATCGGTGTATTCGGACACGTCGATATAGAAATAAAACGCCCCCTCGGGCGGCGCGAATTTACCGAGGCCAATCTTCGGCAGCCCGTCGATCAGCAGCTGACGGCTCGCGGCATAGGTGGCGATGTTGATGTCCAGCTCTTCGGTGCAATCCATCGCATGGAACGCCAGCCGCTGGGCGGCGTGGGACGGACAGATGAACTGGTTCTGCGCGATCCGCTCCACCACGCGCACATGGTCCTCTGGCACAACCATCCAGCCCACACGCCAGCCCGTCATGCTGAAATACTTGGAGAACGAGTTGATAACATAAGCCTCGTCCGTGACAGACGCAGCCGTCACCGCCTTCTGGCCATAGTCCAGCCCGTGATAGATCTCGTCCGAGATGAACGCCGCGTCCGCGTCCTGACAGGCCGCCACCAGTGCCGCCATCTCGTCCTTGCGCAACATGGTGCCTGTGGGGTTCGCCGGCGACGCCACAATGAGACCCTGCAGATCATGCGCCGCCACATCCGTCGGCACAGGCTGGAACCGCGCCTCTAGCGTCGTCGGAATATCCACAGGCGTGATATCAAACGATTTCAGGATCTGCCGATAGGACGGATAGCACGGAGCCCCCAGCCCCACGCGCTCGCCCGTGTCAAACAGCGCCGTGAACGCCAGCAGGAACGCACCCGACGCGCCCGCCGTGACGACGATCCGCTCTGGGTCCATGTCCACGTCGTACCAGTCGCCATAGTGCTGCGCGATGCGGCGGCGCAGTTCCGGCAGCCCCAGCGCCACGGTGTACCCCAACGGCCCGCCGTCCATGTCGCGCTGCAATTTCTCGACCGCCTGGCGCGGCGCACCGGTGCCCGGCTGGCCGACTTCCATATGGATGATATGCTGCCCCGAGACCTCCGCCTTGCGGGCGGCCTCCATGACGTCCATCACGATAAAGGGATCAACGGCGCCACGCCTTGAAGTCCGCATGTGCTGCCTCTTATGGTTCTTCTGCTCTGCCATCTGTTTGCCCTCGCCCCGCGTCTGCGTCAATCCGAGGGGGTGACATCACAGGCAACATATGCAGAACTTCGCCAGCACACAAACCGGAGACACTATGAAGCGCCTCGCCCTTTCCTTCGCCCTCGGCCTCGGTCTTGCCACCTCTGCCGCAGCGACCGACATCGACCAAATGACCGACGCCGAACGCGAGGCCTTCGGCGCCGAAGTCCGCGCCTACCTGCTGGAAAACCCCGAAGTGCTGATCGAAGCCTACGGCGTCCTCGAACAGCGTCAGGCACAGGCCGAAGCGGTCGCGGATCGCAACCTCGCCCAAGCCAACATGGACGCGCTCTATAACGACGGCCACTCGTGGGTCGGCGGCAATCCGGACGGCGACATCACCATCGTCGAGTTCATGGACTACCGCTGCGGCTACTGCAAACGCGCGTTCCCCGAAGTCGAGGAACTCGTCGAGACCGACGGCAACATCCGCTTCATCGTGAAGGAATTCCCGATCCTCGGCGAAGCCTCCGTCCTCGCCAGCCGCTTCGCCATCGCCGCCCACCAGCTCTATGACGACGAAACCTACAAACTGGTCCACGACACGCTGATGGAATTCCGCGGCGACATCACGCCCGACAGCCTCGCGCAACTGGCAGACACCTTCGGCCTCGACAGCGACGCGATCCTCGAACGCGCCACCTCGAACGAGGTCACCGCCGTCCTGCAAGCCAACATGGAACTCGCCCAGATCCTGCAAATCTCCGGCACCCCCACCTTCGTGGTCGAAGACGAAATGGTCCGCGGCTACATGCCGTTGGCCGCGATGCAGCAAACGGTCGAAGAACAGCGCGCCGACTGACGCTTCATTCTGACAAAAATACCTTGGGGTGAATGGCGCGCAGCGCCAGAGGGGCAAAGCCCCTGCCCCATAAACGAAAACGGGGCCCGCATGGGCCCCGCTCTGTTTTCCAAAGATGGAAAACTTATTCTTCGGTGACAGTGACGGTTTTCATCATGTCCGGCTGGCCGATGACCGCGCCGTTCGGGCCCATGCCGCGCTTGATCTGGTCAACGACCTCCATGCCTTCGGTCACGCCGCCGACGATGGTGTACTGACCGTTCAGGAACGGACCGGGTTCGAACATGATGAAGAACTGGCTGTTGGCCGAGTTCGGATCCTGCGAGCGGGCCATACCCACCACGCCGCGATCAAAGCTCAGTTCGTCCGAGAACTCTGCCGGAAGGTCCGGATACTCCGAACCGCCCATGCCCGCACGGCGCATGTCGCCGCCCATCTTGCCGTATTCCACGTCGCCGGTCTGGGCCATGAAGCCCTCGATCACGCGGTGGAAGACGACGCCGTCATAGGCGCCCTCTTCGGCAAGGCGGGTGATGCGCTCGACGTGCTGGGGCGCCACATCTTCGAACAGGTCGATGTGGAAGGTGCCGTTCGCGCCCTCGCCCTCGACAGTGACGTCGAGGCCGGTCGCGAATGCCGGCGCTGCCAGCAGGGTAAAGGCTGCGGCGAGCTTAAGCATCGGCAGCAACCTTGACCGAGATCATCTTGTCGGGATCGACCGGCGGCTCGCCGCGAACGATCTTGTCGACGTGCTCCATGCCCTCGATGACGCGGCCGTAGACGGTGTACTGGCCGTTGAGGAAATGGTTGTCCTTGAAGTTGATGAAGAACTGGCTGTTGGCCGAGTTCGGGTTCATCGAACGGGCTGCGCCAAGGGTACCGCGGTCGTGCGGCAGCTTGGAGAATTCAGCCGGAAGGTCGGGAAGGTCCGAGCCGCCGGTGCCAGCGCGGCCGATGTTGAAGCTGTCGCTGTCCTTGTTGCCGTTGGCAACGTCACCAGTCTGCGCCATGAAGCCGTCGATCACGCGGTGGAAGACGACGCCGTCGTACTTGCCTGCGCGCGCCAGTTCCTTCATGCGCTCGGCGTGCTTGGGTGCAACGTCCGGCAGCAGTTCGATCACAACATTACCGTCTTTCAGTTCGACGATGACGGTGTTTTCGGGATCTTTGATTTCGGCCACAACGGCCCTCCTTTTTTGCTATTTGCGAAAACATAAGGCCCGTACTGCGGAATGCCAAGGGATCGTCCTTGACCCCGAGACGAAAGGCCTTATCCACGACGGTGCTGTGATTTTATGCAGGAGGCGATTATGGCTTGGAAAACACTCGACGAAATGGAACTGGACGGTAAGCGCGTATTGGTCCGCGTTGACATCAACGTTCCCGTAGAAAACGGCAATGTGACCGACACGACCCGCATCGACCGCATCGTGCCGACCATCAAGGACATCCTCGCCAAGGGCGGCACGCCGATCATGCTCGCCCACTTCGGCCGCCCCAAGGGTCAGGTCGTTCCGGAAATGTCGCTGAAGATCACCGTTCCCGCGCTGGAAAAAGCTCTGGGTACCGACGTGACCTTCGTTGAGAAGCCCTCCCGCGCCGACATCGACGCCCTGCCGCAGGATGCCGTCGTTCTGGTCGAAAACACCCGCTTTGCCGCTGGCGAGGAAAAGAACGATCCCGAGATGGCCAAATTCCTCGCCTCGCTCGGTGATGTTTACGTCAACGATGCGTTCTCCGCCGCGCACCGCGCCCACGCCTCGACCGAAGGCGTCGCCAAGCTGCTGCCCCCCTGCGCTGGCCGCCTGATGCAGGAAGAACTCGAAGCGCTCGACAAAGCTCTCGGCAACCCCGCCCGCCCCGTCGTCGCCATCGTCGGCGGCGCCAAGGTCTCGACCAAGCTGGACCTGCTGGGCAACCTCGTCGGCAAGGTTGATCACCTCGTCATCGGTGGCGGCATGGCCAACACCTTCCTCGCTGCCCAAGGCATCAACGTCGGCAAATCGCTGTGCGAACATGACCTCGCCGACACCGCCCGCGAGATCCTGAGCAAGGCCGAAGCCGCAGGCTGCGAAATCGTCCTGCCGCGCGACGTCGTCGTCGCCAAGGAATTCAAGGCAGGCGCAGAAAACGACACCGTCGTTCCCGAAAGCGTGGCCGATGACGGCATGATCCTCGACGCAGGTCCCGAGACCGTCGCGTACATCTCCGGCATCTTCGACAACGCCAAGACCCTGATCTGGAACGGCCCGCTCGGCGCGTTCGAGATCGAGCCCTTCGACGCAGCCACCAACGCAGCCGCCAAAAAGGCCGCCGAAGCCACCAAGGCAGGCACCCTCGTGTCGGTCGCAGGCGGCGGTGATACCGTGGCCGCGCTGAACAAGGCAGGCGCCGCCGAGGACTTCACCTACATCTCGACCGCAGGTGGTGCGTTTCTGGAATGGATGGAGGGCAAGGAATTGCCCGGTGTCAAAGCTCTCAATCAGGAATGACACTTTAACGCTAACGGTTAGCGTAACCAGAATTGATAGCTTCACCCCGGTTACTTACAACCGGGGTGAAGGCCCTCTCGGGTCCTCGGAAATGTATATTTCATGAGGTTTTACAAATGAATACGCAGATGGCCGACAAGGTCAGCAACGCCGGCGGCTTTATCGCAGCGCTCGATCAGTCCGGCGGCTCCACCCCCAAGGCCCTGCGCGGTTACGGCATCTCCGACGATGCCTATTCTACCGAAGAAGAGATGTTCGACCTGATGCACGCCATGCGCGCACGCATCATCAAGGCCCCCGCTTTCACCGGCGACAAGGTCCTCGGCGCGATCCTGTTTGAGATGACCATGGACCGCGACATCGACGGCACCCCGACCGCCGAATACCTCTGGAACGAAAAGCAGGTCGTACCCTTCCTGAAGATCGACAAGGGCCTCATGGACGAAGAAAACGGCGTCCAGCTCCTCAAGCCGATGGCGGGCCTCGACGCCCTCCTCGCCCGCGCCGCCGCCAAAGGCATCTTCGGCACCAAGGAACGCTCGGTCATCAACGCCGCCAACGCCGAAGGCATCAAAGCCATCGTGGACCAGCAGTTCGAAGTGGCCGATCAGGTCCTCGCCGCTGGCCTCATGCCGATCCTCGAGCCCGAAATTACCATCACCATCTCCGACAAGGTCGAAGCCGAAGCGATGCTGAAGGCGGAAATCCTCAAGCATCTGGATGCGATGCCCGAAGACAAGCAGGTGATGCTCAAACTCTCCCTGCCCTCCACCGACAACGTCTACGCAGACCTGATCGCCCACCCACGCGTGATGCGCGTCGTCGCGCTCTCGGGCGGCTACGGCCGCGATGAGGCGAACGACATCCTCACCCGCCAGAACGGCATGATCGCCAGCTTCTCGCGCGGTCTGGCCGAAGGCATCAGCGCCCAGCAATCGGACGAAGAATTCAACGCCACCATCGCCACCGCGATCGACAGCATCTACACCGCCTCGATCACCTAAAACCACAAGGCCCGCACGACCTGAGTCCTGCGGGCCACATTTCCCCCGATAGTCAAAAAAGTGAACGATCCTGCGCTTTTGGGGGATTCACAAAGCGATTCGCCTGTGCGAATGTGGTCTCAATCGCCCGTCAGAGGCACCTTGAGGCAAACATGAATCGCAGCAAACGCCCCGGTTTCGGGGTCTTCATCTACTTCACCGGCGCGCTCATGCTCGCGCTCTACTTCGCCTTCGCCGCCGTGCAGGGTGAATACGGCGTATTCCGCCGCGCCGAAGTCGATGCCAAAGCCCGCGATCTGCGCACCGACCTTGATGCGATCAACATCGAAGTCGCCCGCATGGAAAACCTCACCCACCGCCTGTCGGACGAATTCCTCGACCTCGACCTTCTGGATGAACGCGCCCGCGACGTGCTCGGCATGATCCGCGCCGACGAAATCGTCGTCACCCGCTAAGCTCCGCGCCCCTCACCTTTGTGCCCCAAATATCCCGGGGTGAATGGCGCGCAGCGCCAGAGGGGCAGCGCCCCTGACCTGTTTTCCGGCGAATATCCGCACGAAATAAGGGCAAATGCTTGCCTTGCGTGCAATGCAACCCACCTTCCCGCTTCAGACAAACATTGACTCTCGCCTCAAGCGGGATGATCCTGTATGGGATAGTTTAAAGTTAAACTACTTTGTATTTCGCCAGCAAAGGACGGAGGACCTATGGCCGCGAAGAAACCAGCCCCTCAGGCTAACGTGTCGAAGGAAGAGCTTCTTGGCTACTACCGCGACATGCTTCTCATCCGCCGCTTCGAAGAAAAGGCAGGCCAGCTTTACGGCATGGGTCTGATCGGCGGCTTCTGTCACCTCTACATTGGTCAGGAAGCGGTCGTCGTCGGCCTCGAAGCGACCGCCAAGGAAGGCGACAAGCGCATCACCTCGTACCGCGACCACGGCCACATGCTGGCTTGCGGCATGGAAGCCAACGGCGTCATGGCCGAGCTGACCGGCCGCGAAGGCGGCTACTCCAAGGGTAAAGGCGGCTCCATGCACATGTTCTCGAAAGAGAAGCATTTCTATGGTGGCCACGGCATCGTTGCAGCCCAGGTTCCGCTCGGCGCCGGCCTCGCATTTGCCGACAAATACAACGGCACCGACAACGTGACCTTCACCTACTTCGGTGACGGCGCTGCCAACCAGGGTCAGGTCTACGAGACCTACAACATGGCGCAGCTTTGGGATCTTCCGGTCGTTTTCGTGATCGAGAACAACCAGTACGCCATGGGCACCTCGGTCGCCCGCTCGACCAAGTCCCCGTCGCTCTTCGAACGCGGCAAGGCTTACGGCATCGCTGGCGAAGAGGTTGACGGCATGTCGGTCCTCGCAGTGAAGGAAGCCGGCGAGCGCGCCGTTGCCCACTGCCGCGCAGGCAAAGGCCCCTACATCCTCGAAGTGAAAACCTACCGCTACCGCGGTCACTCCATGTCGGACCCGGCCAAATACCGGACCCGCGAGGAAGTGCAGAAGATGCGCGAAGAGCGTGACCCGATCGAGGGTATCCGTTCGATGCTCCTCACCGGCAACCACGCCACCGAGGAAGACCTCAAGGCCATCGACAAAGAAATCAAGGACGTCGTGAACGCTTCGGCTGAATTCGCGAAAGAAAGCCCCGAACCCGCGCTCGAAGAGCTGTGGACGGACATTTACGCGTAAGTCGAGGGAGGATTACACACCATGGCAACCGAAATTCTGATGCCCGCCCTCTCTCCGACGATGGAAGAAGGCACGCTGGCCAAGTGGCTGAAAAAAGAAGGTGACACCGTTTCCGCCGGTGACATCATCGCCGAAATCGAGACCGACAAGGCCACGATGGAATTCGAAGCGGTCGACGAAGGCATCATGGGCAAGATCCTGATCGCCGAAGGCACCGAAGGCGTGAAGGTCAACACCGCGATCGCCGTTCTGCTCGAAGAAGGCGAAGACGCCGACGCAGCCGTCGCATCCTCCTCCTCCGCTCCGGCAGAAGAGAAAGAAGAAGCGCCCGCTGAAACCCACGCTTCGGCTCCTGCTGCTGCCGCTCCTGCCAAGGACGTCCCGCAGCTCGACCTGACACCGGACTGGCCGGAAGGCACTTCCGTCAAAACCCAGACCGTCCGCGAAGCACTCCGCGACGCGATGGCCGAAGAAATGCGCGGCGATGACCGTGTGTTCCTGATGGGTGAAGAAGTCGCCGAATACCAAGGCGCCTACAAAATCTCGCAGGGTCTGCTGGATGAATTCGGCGCACGCCGCGTCATCGACACCCCGATCACCGAGCACGGCTTTGCAGGTATCGCCACTGGCGCCGCCTTTGCGGGTCTGCGTCCGATCGTGGAATTCATGACCTTCAACTTTGCCATGCAGGCCATCGACCACCTGATCAACTCGGCAGCCAAGACGCTCTACATGTCCGGCGGCCAGATGGGTGCGCCGATGGTGTTCCGTGGTCCGAACGGTGCAGCCGCCCGCGTTGGCGCCCAGCACAGCCAGGACTACGCCGCTTGGTACTCGATGATCCCCGGCCTCAAGGTCGTGATGCCCTACACCGCGTCGGACTACAAAGGTCTGATGAAGTCGGCCATCCGTGACCCGAACCCGGTCATCTTCCTCGAAAACGAGATCCTCTACGGTAAGTCCTTCGACGTGCCGGAGATCGAGGACTACACCGTTCCGCTCGGCAAGGCGCGCGTCGCCAAGCAGGGCAAGGACGTGTCCATCGTTTCGTTCGGTATCGGCATGACCTACGCCATGGAAGCCGCTGAAAAGCTGGCCGAAGAAGGCATCGACGCCGAAGTCATCGACCTGCGCACCCTGCGTCCGCTGGACTATGACACCGTGCTGGCTTCGGTCATGAAGACCAACCGCATGGTCACCGTCGAAGAAGGCTGGCCCGTCGGCTCCATCGGCAACCACCTGTCGGCATACGTCATGACCCACGCGTTCGATTACCTCGACGCTCCGGTCCTGAACTGCACCGGCAAGGACGTTCCGATGCCCTACGCTGCGAACCTCGAAAAGCACGCGCTCGTCACCACCCAAGAGGTGATCGACGCTGTGAAGCAAGTGACCTACCGCTAAGGAGACAGAGACATGGCAATCGAAATTCTCATGCCCGCCCTGTCCCCCACCATGGAGGAAGGCACGCTGGCAAAGTGGAACGTCAAAGAGGGTGACACCGTCTCCTCGGGCGACGTGATCGCAGAGATCGAAACCGACAAAGCGACGATGGAATTCGAAGCCGTTGACGAAGGCGTCGTCGGCAAGATCCTCATCGCAGAGGGCACCGAAGGCGTAAAGGTCAACACCCCTATCGCCGTCATGCTCGAAGAAGGCGAAAGCGCCGACGACATCAAGGTCAGCACGCCCGGCGGTGACGCTCCGGCAACCGACAAGGCCATCGCGGAGGCTGCCACACCGGCAGTCGCCACCTCGGCTCCGGCCAAGGACGATGCCGCACCGGCTCCGGCTGCACCGAAGAAGGACGGCGAGCGCGTTTTCGCATCGCCCCTCGCCCGCCGCATCGCTGCGCAGAAGGGTCTCGACCTGACCGCGATTTCGGGCTCGGGTCCGAAGGGCCGCATCGTCAAGGCCGACGTCGAAAACGCGACCGCTGGGCCGAAAGCCGACGCCCCCGCTGCCGCCAAGGCAGACGCACCGAAGGCCGCTCCCGCTGCCGCCGTTGCATCGGGTCCGTCGACCGAAGCCGTGCTCAAGATGTACGAAGGCACCGACTTCGAAGAGGTCAAACTCGACGGTATGCGCAAGACCATCGCTGCCCGCCTCACCGAGGCCAAGCAGTCGGTCCCGCACTTCTACCTGCGCCGCGACATCGAACTGGACGAACTGCTGGCGTTCCGCTCACAGCTCAACGCCAAGCTCGGCGACCGCGGTGTGAAGCTGTCGGTCAACGACTTCATCATCAAGGCCTGCGCCCTTGCGCTCCAGCAGGTTCCGGAAGCCAACGCCGTCTGGGCTGGCGACCGCACCCTGAAGTTCAAGAAGTCGGACGTTGCAGTAGCCGTCGCCATCGAAGGCGGCCTCTTCACGCCGGTTCTCAAGGACTCGGACAGCAAGTCGCTCTCGGCCCTCTCGGCAGAGATGAAGGACCTCGCCAAGCGTGCGCGTGATCGCAAGCTGGCACCGCACGAATATCAGGGCGGTTCCTTCGCGATCTCCAACCTCGGCATGTTCGGCATCGACAACTTCGACGCCATCATCAACCCGCCGCACTCCGCGATCCTCGCCGTTGGCGCGGGCGTGAAGAAGCCGGTCGTGGACGCCGAAGGCCAGATCAAAGCGGCGACGGTCATGTCCGTCACGCTCTCGGTCGACCACCGTGTGATCGACGGCGCACTGGGTGCGAACCTGCTGAACGCCATCAAGGAAAACCTCGAGAATCCGATCGCCATGCTGGCGTAAGCTTCTCGACATTCCACGCGAAAGCCCCGCTCCGGCGGGGCTTTTTCGTTTCTGGCGGCCTTCGCTAATTTTCTGAGAATAAACCCGAATTTCGCGACGGAACGCTCCCGCTGGCACGTATCAAGGGCGTCTCCATGAGCCGCAGTCGTTTCACGAGTGCTTCGGTACTGCGATGCCCCACCCAGCCGTTTGTGCATAGAGGTCAGGCAGGCCCATCGCAAAAAGGGAAAGGGCTCCCACCCTAGCTCTTTCCCCGCTTAACTGCGGTTTGCAGAGACGTGCATATGATCCCCTGTAGCCGTCTGTGTCCCCACATTGACAGCGGCGACCTCGCGCCTCCGGTTTCCTCGCCGGAGGCGCATTTTTGTTTTACGGCGCGGGGCGGTCATCCAGCGTCAGTTGCATCAACACCAGATCGAGCCAGCGCCCGAACTTCTGCCCCGTCTGGGGAAGCCGCCCGACTTCGGTAAACCCGAGCCGTTCGTGCAGACGGATCGAGCCGGTGTTCACCCCGTCAATCGCCCCGACGAGCGCATGGACGCCCCCGTCCCGCGCACGAACGATCAGCGCCTCCATCAATGCCGGACCAATGCCGCGGCCTTGGAAGGTGGGGCGCAGATAGACCGAATGTTCCATCGTCTGATGAAAGCCGTCCTGCGGGCGGAACGGGCCGTAACTGGCGTAGCCCGCCACCTCGCCGTCGATCTCTGCCACGAGCACGGGCAGCCCTGCCGCCCTCCGGTCCGCCAGAAACGCCAGACGCTGCGCCTCATCGACAGGCTTCACGTTCCACAGCGCCGTGCCGTTGGCGACTTCATGGTTGTAAATCTCCGTCAGGACAGCGGCGTCCGCATCAATGGCATCACGAATGTCCATGGTCTTCCCCGTCATGGGCGCAGCGGCCCCGAAATATTTGAAAAGTTTGATTTAACGCAAAGGCGAGGCGACTCGCCGGTGGTACTCAGCAACCAACAGATATGAACGGAGACGATCATGGATTGGAAGCCCGAGCTGGCAAACACAGCCGCCCTCACCCGCGATTTTCGCAAATTGCACCCCGATGCGGGCGCGGCCTTTACGCAGATGCATCAGGCCACGCTGAAAGACGGCGCACTGGACGTCAAAACCAAGGAACTTATGGCGGTTCTGGTGGGCACCGTGACCCACTGCGGCGACTGCATCGGGTTCCACATGCAGGGCGCAAAAAAAGCCGGCGCCACCAAGGAAGAGGTCGCAGAGACGGTCTCGGTCGCGATCCTCATGGGCGGTGGCCCCGGCTATATGTACGGGATGAAGGCGCTAGAGGCCTTCGACCAGCTTTAACCTTCGTATTTGGACTGCTGTCCGGCGCACTTGTTCAGCAGTTGATCCATCGACACCGAAGGCTGGTCACAACCCGCTTCGCCAACGATCTTGGCCGGAACACCGGCCACGGTCTTGCAGCACGGCACTTCGTGCAGAACGACCGAACCGGCAGCGATACGGCTGCGGTTGCCGATACGGATGTTGCCAAGAACCTTGGCACCGGCACCGATCAGAACGCCGTCACCGATTTTCGGGTGGCGGTCTTCTTCTTCCTTGCCGGTTCCGCCAAGCGTCACCGAGTGCAGCATCGACACGTTGTCACCGACGACAGCGGTTTCACCGATCACGATGGAATGCGCGTGGTCGATCATCAGGCCGCGGCCGATACGGGCGGCGGGGTGGATATCGACGCCGAAGGTCTCCGACACACGCATCTGGAGGAAGTACGCCAGATCCTTGCGCCCCTGATTCCACAGCGAATGACCGAGGCGGTATGCCTGCACGGCCTGATAGCCCTTGTGGTAAAGCAGCGGTTGCAGCAGACGGTGCGCCGCCGGATCACGTTCGACGGTCGCCACGAGGTCCGCACGGGCGGCAGCGACGATATCCTCGTCGGTCTCGTAAACGTCGTCGGCAATCTCGCGCAGGAGCTGCTCGGACATTTCGGACGATGCGAGTTTCATCGACAAACGGTAAGCCAGCGCGTCCTGAAACGTCGGATGGTGCAAGACACCCTGATGCAGAAGGCTGCCCATGAGCGGCTCTTCGAGGATCGCGTTTTCGGCCTCTTTGCAGATGCGGTCCCAGACGGGATCGACATGAGCGAGGTTCAGGTTCGGGTTTGCCATAGCGCGGCTCCACGTTTGTCTTCTGCGGCCTTGTACAACAGATAGCGCCTCCGGCGAAAGTTCAAACCCGTGATGGGCCTGTTCACCGAAAGTTATGGTCACGCCGTTCCAGAACCGCGCTCACAACACATTGTACGGCGCTGAGGTATTGCGGATCACCCGGACGCGGCAGATCGGCCCGCGTGCGGCTTTGCACGGCATCGACAAGCGAGCCGTTTCCCCAATGTGGGTGACGTTTGCCGGTGTTCTTGCGGTATTTGTCCGCGATCCGCGCGGCCTCGATAATGGCCAGCGAAAGGGTCCGCCAATGCTCTTTCGGGGCGGCGAGCAGAACGCTCGCCACCGCCTCCAGATCTGCCAGAATGACGGGCCGCATTATGCCACCTTCAGGTATCGCGCCGCGCCCGCGCCGAAACGGGCGGACATCTGGGCCAGCTCCACGTCATATCCCGCCCCCGCCGAGTCGGCCTGCATCAGGTGGGATTCGTAGTGCCAATCGGGCGCGTTCGTGACCTCTTCGCGGGTCATCTGCCCGTTCACCCAGATGCGGACGCGGTATTCTTCCTTCTCCTCTGAAAGCGGCACATCCGTCCCCGCCCAATCATCGCCGCCCAGACGGGTGCGCCTGATCCACGTGATGCGGTGCCCGCCGTTCGGGTCATCGGTCTGCCGGACATGACAGGGCGCATAGGGACGCAGGCCGCGCCCTTCGCAGGCGACCTCCACATGGCGGAACGCGGGATCGTCGGGCGCGCGCATCGCGGGGCCATATCGGTAATGCCGCGCCACGCCGCGCAGGGTTTCGGGGTAATCAACGGGCTGCACGGCCTTGTCGATCAGCACGAAGAGACTGCCCGCCTCGTGACCGTAGAGCGCGATATCGTCCGTGCCGAAGCGCCCTCTGAGCCGCGTTTCAATCGCGTAGGTGTCGGGCGCGACAAGGGTCGCTTTGCGGAACTGGAGCAGCTCCCACCCGCCCGTGGAGCCATCCCCCACAGCGGCGAGGTTCTTGCCGCTCAGCAGCCCCGCCACCTTGCGCGAGGACAGCGCGCCCTTGGCCAGTTTGATCCGCACCGCAGGGCCGCGATCCCATGTGGCGCATCCTGCGGGCGGCAGCGGGTCGAGAAGCTCGCCCGCGATGGCGGATGTATAGTGGGTCTGCGCAAGCGTGTAATCCTCGTCATCCTCCCCATGCCAGAGCAACACCGCCCCCGGCCACGGGACGCCAAGCGCCGCGAAATGCGGAGTGTGCGGCGCCTCACCGTCCATCACCGGCAGGTCGAGGAACAGGCCCGTCACAGGCACAGGCGCCACGAAATCGCGCATCGTCACCACGTCGTCGGTCGCGGGAGACGGCGCGTAGATGTTCGGGGAGATCTGGACCGCTTCGACCTCGGCCAACCCTGCGTGGGTGATGCGGTCAATGCGATAGCTGATGCCGTTCAGGCTGACCGTATCGCCCGCGCCGAGGTGGCTTTGCGACGGGGGCAGCGCGAAGCGGAGCACCTCGCGGGCGACGCGGGCCTCCGACAGCCAGCGGTCGGCGATCTGCCCAGCCTCGCCCGCCGTCAGGACGAGGGGCAGTTCACTGCGCGAGGCCGTGCGGGTGGTGTCGTCGGCGTGGATCGCCTCTGCGCTGCGGTCCTGATAGTCGCCGCCGCTTTCCACATAGCCCAGACGGATGCGGCCCGCGACCTCGGCCTCGGACGAACGGGAGCGTTCGACGGCGGTGGCGGCGTCATCCGGCAACGCGAGGAGGTTTTCGTCGAGGGGTTCTCCGGTAGCCGTGGTGCGGGAGATGAACGTCAGCTTGCCGTCGCGGTCTACCACGTCGAAGCCGAACGCCAGTTGCAGCGGTTGCAGCGCCGCGCGTGCGGTCAGCGCGTCCGAGGCATAGCCCCGCACGATGCCGTAGAGGCGGCTGGTGTCCACGTCCGTCACGCCAGAGCGGGCGCAGACCTCGGTCACGACGGAGGCCAAGGTGCGCGACGCCGCGCGACCGTTCAGCCAGTGGCCGCGCGCATAATTGTCACCGTCCGCCCAGACGGCGGCGTTCGCGGGGAAATGCGGGAACGGGCGGCTGTCCCACGCCCAGACGTGGGCGCGGGTCATGTCGACCATCGGGCCGTTGTAGAGCGCCGACACGGGGTTGTTCGCCGCCTGCCCGTAGTGGCCGTGCATGGCGCGCAGGTATTGCGTCTGGATCAGGTCATCGCGCCCGCCGTTCGAATAGTGCGGCAGCGAGCTTTCCGAGGATTTGGGGTCGAGGAATTTGTTCGGCTGGTTGGTCGCCTTGTCGATCGCGGCGCAGCCAAGTTCGGTGAAGACGATCGGTTTGCTCTGCGGCTCCCACGCGGTCGGGGTGTCCGAGCGGATGCCGTCCACGCGGTCGTAGTGCGGGTTCAGCCACCAGTTCCGGATGTCCTTGGCGCGCCAGATCCACGGCTCGTTCTGGCCGTCCGTGATCGGGGTGCGGATCTGGGCGTCGCGGGCCTCGGGCGAGTGGTAGAACCAGTCGTACATCTCTCCGCCTTCGATGTTGGCAGCGAGGTAATCGGCGTTGTGGATCGCGCCCCACGCGGCGTCCGCGTGGTCGTTCCCGTCCCGCCAATCCGATAGCGGCATGTAGTTGTCGATGCCGATGAAATCGACGTTCGCGTCGGCCCAGAGCGGGTCGAGGTGGAACAGCTTGTCTGCCGTGCCAGCGGGCTGGTAGCCGTGATATTCCGACCAGTCGGCGGCGTAGCCGATTTGCGCATCGGGGAGGATTTCACGCACCTCGGCGGCGAGTTGGCGAAGATGCTCGACGGCAGGAAAGCCTTTATTATCGCGGATTTGCGTGAGGCTCCTCATCTCGGACCCGATGCAGAAAGACGCGACGCCCCCCGCGATGGCGCAAAGATGCGCGTAGTGCAGAATGAAGCGGCGATAGGACCACTCAAGCGGGCCGGTATAGGTGACGCGGTCGCCGCTCAGCGCGAAGTCGGACACCTGCGCGGTGCCGAAGAAAGCGTCTACCTCGTCACGGGCGGTTCGCGTTCCGTCGGGGCTTCCGGGCTGGTCCGGCGCGAGGCTGGTGGTGATGCGGCCACGCCACGGCAGCGCGGGCTGGGTGTCGCTGCCCCAGGGGTCGGGGAGCGTGTTCTGTGCCATCTGCTCCATCAGGATGAACGGGTAGAACATCGCGGACATGCCGCGGGCGGTGATGGCGCGGATGGCTTCGATCACGGAGGCATCGCAGGGCGTGCCGCCGTAGACCGCGCGGCCTCCGTCATAGGGCACGAGACCAGCGGCGGTGCGGTCCGCGCCAGAGACGGTCCACGCCATCGCCTCGGGGTCTTGCTGGTCGTTCTCGGCGCGGGGGCCGATGCGGCAGGTCCCGCAGCGCAGGTCGTTGCCGAACCACGACACGATGACCGACACGCTTTTGGCGTTCGGCAGTTCGCATTCGAGGGCGTCGAGGGAGGTCTCCAGATCGGACTTGCCGGACGGAGAGTTGATGTTGAGCGAGCGGTAGGCACCGAGGCCGTCCTGCGCATTCACGGGGGTCGTGGCGAGAGCGTATTCGCCGGTGCCGGGGATCAGGGCAACGCCGTTCACAAGGTCCGCGACCTCGCCCGAGGCGGAGGGGCGGAAGACCTCGAACGACAGTTGGGGGACGCGGTTGCCAAAGCGGCCAAGGGGCATGTCCTCGATCACCACGTAGGCCGTGCCGCGATAGGCGGGTGCCGCGCCCTGCCCCTCGACCGCTTCGATGCGGGGATCGGGGCGCTGGGTTTCGGTGCCTTTGTAAACGCGGATCGCGAGGTCATCGACGGCGATCTCGGCTCCGTCGGCCCAGATGCGGCCAATGCCCGAAATCTCGCCCTCGCAGAGCGCGATGGCGAGGCTGACGGTGTAGCTGTATTCGGTGACGGTGGGCGCGTTTTTGCCGCCTCCCGTCGTCGTCTGGTCCTCAAGGAAACGGGTCGCCCAGATGACTTGGCCCGCGACGCGGGTGCGACCGTAGATCTGCGGGATGACGGAGCCTTCGTTGGCGGAGGTGAGGCGCAGACGGTCGATGCGGCCTGCCTCGACCGCTTGGGAGCCGCCGAGGAGCCGCTGGTCGATCATCTGGCCGAGCGCGGCACCTGCCGCCTGACCGAGCGCGGCGGCGGAAAGGCCCAGCACCGTGCCGCCGACCGCGCCGCCGATTGCGGAGCCTGCCGCTGCAAGAACCAGAGTGGCCATCAGATGTCTCCTTTCGGGAATGCGAAACGGGCCGCGATACGGCGGGCCCAAGGGGGTGTCAGGCGGCTTTCGACAACGCCGTGACCGGAGCAGGAATGGATGAACGCGGCGTCCTCGCCCGTGGCCGACTGGATCGCGGCGTGGCGGGCGGGCTGGCCGTCTTTCATACGGAACAGGAGGATGTCGCCTGTATCTGCCTGCGTTTTGGGGATGAGGTGGCGGGCGAGCGCGGGCATGAGGTCGTCCGCGCCCGTCCAGCCCGCCGCATAGGGCGGAATGTCCTGCGGGAGCGGGCCGACGCAAGCCTGCCAGACGCCGATAATCAGGCCGAGGCAATCGCAGCCCGCGCCGAGGCAACTGGCCTGATGGCGGTACGGGGTGCCGATCCAACGGCGGGCCTCTGCTACGATCATCGCAGCGAACCGCCGTTGTGATTGCCCGCGCGCAGCGGGCTGGAGATCAGCCAGTCGTCACCGGGAATGTCGGGAAAACCGCGGTAGTTCTTGAGGTTCGCGAACTTGTACCGGCAGGTAGACATGCGCTTGTCACAGCCTGCGGTGAGGCGGACCTCGTGCAGGCCGAGGGTGCGGATCGGCTCCCAGAGTTCGATGGTGCGGCCAAGGCCGGTGAAACGGTCTGCTTTGATGAGACCGATGAGGCCCTTGGCGGGGCCTTGTTGGACCGTGAGGTTGCCCTTTTCGAACCAGCGCGGGGCGTAGGTGTCGAGGCCGGTGAAGGTGAGTTCGGTGGCGGTGATCATGGTGGGTGTCACGGTGACGCTGAAGGCGGGATCGGCGGTGTCCACGAGGCATTGCGCGTCGCCGAGCAAGGCGCTGCAATCGCGCTGGTAGACGCGGCCCTGGGGGGTGTTGAGCGCCTCGGCGAGACCGCGCAGTTCGGCTTGGAATTCGGGACCGGCGCGGCGGATCTCTCCGATGCTGCCGCGAAAGATGCGTTTGCGCTGGGAGGTGTCGGCCCAGTTGACGTGCCAGAAGGTGACGCCCGCACCGTCGTAGCGGCCTGCGGCGATGTCCTCTTCGGTGATGGCGGCGTCAGAAAGGGTGCCGATCGCCTCGGAATTATCGACCGAAAGGCCCGTCGATTGTTCGAGCGCGCGGGCGGTGAGGCCAGCGCCAGCGCGGAAGGTAATACCGTCGAAACGGAGGTCGCGGTCGTGGTCAGTGAAGCCCAGAACGAGGCCGTCCTTGCGGGTGACGGCCCATGCGCGGGCGATGGTTGTAATGCCGGTTTTCAGGTGATCCGAGAGGGTCATACGCGGACCTCCACCACGGGAACTGCGGGGACATCTCCGGCGCGGAAACTGGCGACGGAGGTCTGGATGCGGTCGGTATCAAAGCGCACGGGCACGTCGAATTCGAAGCCCGCGCGGATGTCCGCACCGACGTCGGGGGCGTGGATAAACCGGATGAGGCCCGCCGTGTAATTTACTGTATAATCTATACTTTCCGACTGCGGGATACCGCCGATAGTGACGAGAACGGTGCCCAGAACGGGCTTGGTCACGGGCCGGTCGTAGGTGACGTGGCCGGAGGCGTAGCGCTTGACGAGTTGGAAGTCGGTGGCGACTTCATCGCCCGTGCCGATGTGCTGGTCGAGGCCGCTTGGCTCCATCGACGGAAGGCAGGATTTGTAGTCGCTCCAGTCCTTCCAGCGGAAGCCGAAAAGCTGGCCGCGGCGGGCCTCGAAGAAGGCAATCAGCGCCTCGACATCATCGAGCGAACGCAGACCCACGCCCGCGTCATAGCGGCGGCGCGAGTGCGCCCACGGGCTGTTGCGTTCCTCATAGCCGTTGGCGAGGGTCACGACCTCGGTCCGGCGTTCGGGGCCGCCGACGGAGCCGAAGGAAAGCGATGCGGGAAAGCGCACGTCGTGGAACATGGCGGGGTCTCCTTAGCGGTTGCGCTGGCCGCGACCCAAGGCGCGGGACATCTGGGCGGCGATCTGGTCGCGGCTGCGGGCAAAGCCCTGCACGTCGGGCGTGGTGATGTTCATGGTGACGTTCACGGACCCACCGCCCTGCGCACGCACACCAAGACGGCCATCGGCACCGCGCGTGAGGGGCATGATGGCCTCTGGCCCTGCCTCGCCCATGAGGCCCGTGCCGCCCCGCATGGCGAAGGTCGTGGGGCTGCTGACCACGCCGCCCTTGGCAAAGGGCATGACGCGGCCTTGGGAAAACGGCGCGCCGTTGGCGAAGGGCAGAATGCCCGACACAAGCGCGCCGACGCCGTCCGCCATGAGACCGCCGAAGTGATCGGTGACGGGCTTCATCGCGCTGTTGTAGACGGTCTTGCCAAGCTGCTGGGCGAGGCCCGTGAGCGCGTCGCCGAGCTTCTGCCCGTCGAAGATCACGCCGTCGAAGGCTTTGCGCAGGCCGGTGGAGAGACCGCGTTCGAGGCCCGCAATGTCTCGGGTCGTGTCCGACAGGGTGCTGCGCAGCCCGCGCAGTTCGTCGCCGAACGCGCTGGTCATGGCGGAGGTGTCCGCGAGCTGGTCGTCAAGGTCGTCGAAGTCAGGCATCTGGCCCTCCGTTCGGGGTGTCGGGATAGAGGCGCGACAGCTCTGACAGGCGGTCGCGGCCCATGACGGGCGTGCTGGCGTCCGTGCCGAGCATCAGCATCAGTTCGGCAGGCGTGAGCGCCCAGAACTCGGCCGGTTTGAGGCGCAGGACGCGCAAACCGGTTCGGAGGAGACCCGCCCAGTCCATCAGGCGGGCGGCGTGAAGGCGCGGGCGAGCATTTGCGCCGCCGCGCGGGCCGCGCCGATGGGTCCGTCCGCGATGTCGGCGGTCAGAAGGTCGGACGCCTGCCCCTGCCAGCCGCCGCCCCGCAGGCCGGCCACGACCAGCGCCATCACATCGGCGGAGGTGTAGTGACCGGCCTCGAACCGGGCGACCAGATCGACGAGCGATCCGGCGCCCAAGGTCGCCTCCAGCTCGGCCAGTGCGCCGAGCGTGAGTTTGCAGGTATGGGTCTGGCCGTCGATGGAGAGCGCGACTTCGCCCGCGTGGGGGTTCGCCATTACGAGGCCGCCGTGAAGGTCAGCGCGCCAGCGGAGGCGAGCGAAAGCTCGTAGGTGGCCTCGCCGTTGTGGCTCCCCGCGTATTCGATCGAGGTGATCAGGAACGCGCCCTGCACGGTCCCGAAGTCGGGAATGATCACCTGAAATTCGGGGGTCACGCCGTCAAAGAAAATCTGGCGGGCGCGTTCGTCGGTGTCGGCGTCCTTGAACACGCCGGAGCCGGAGATGGACGCGGATTTGACGCCCGCGCCGCCCAAGAGTTCGCGCCAGCCGCCCTGACTTTCGAGCGATGTGACATCGACGGTTTCGGCGTTGAAGCTGATGCGCGTGGCACGCAGGCCAGCGGCGGTAACGAACTGGCCGTCGCCGGTCATGTCGATCTTGATCAGAAGGTCTTTGCCATTCTGCGCTACCATAGAAAATCTCCTTGTGTCAGAGGCTTACGGGCCTCAGTTAAGCTGGGTGCGCGCACGGAAGCGCAGGTCGATGCGGCGGGTGTCGTCGCCCTGACGGGCGGCCACGGCACGGGTGAAGGCGAGCGAGACGAGGTGTCCGGCGGTGAGCGTGAGCGGGTTTTCGAGCGCGATGCAGATCGCGGCGGCGGCCTCTTTCGCGGCGGTGAAGCCTGCCTGCGTGGTGACGACGGACACGGTGAAATCGTGCTGGGCACCGTGGCCCGTGGCATCGGATGCGTCCTTCACCGTTTCGGGGCCAAGCTGCGCATAGAGCTGCGGCGCGGTGCCGAAGGGCAGCGCGTCATAGATGTGGGAGCCGAGGTGACGGACGACCTCGGGGTCGGTGTAGAGCTGCTGGAAAACCGCAGCTTGCAGGGCGGCGGAAAGCGCGTAGGTCATGTGTCCTCCTTCGCGAAGCAGAGCAGGAAACCGCGCTGCGCATCGGCCACAGCGTTGACCGTGTAGCTGCGTCCGCCGCTGAGGATGCGGTCGTGCCGCGCGGGGCGGATGTCATTGCGGGCCATGATGCGCAGCGAGGTGCCGGAAGCGCTGGCGCGGGCATCGACGGCGGCCCAGACGGTCGCGACATCGGTCCAACCCTCGGCATAGCCGCCCGCATCGTCGGGCGTGCGGGTGCGGGTTTGCAGCGTGAGAGGCGTGTTCAGGACGGGCGCTTTCACGGGCGGGCTCCTGCGGTCATGCGGATCGGCTGGAAACGCGCGGTGATGGCGGCGACGGCGGGCGGGAACGTGGCGCGTTCGACCGCTTGGCCGTGGCGGAAATCGTAGTAGTGCGCGGCGAGCATCAGCACCGCCTGCGCCAGATCGGCGGGGATCGCGTCGAAGGTGGTGCCGTAGCCTGCGGTCAGTTCCACGCGGGCGTAGCCGCCAGCGGGGATGTGCGGCAGCTCCAGTCCCAGCGCGATCAGGAACGGGCCGCGAAAACCGGGCGCGAGCGCAAAGCCGCTGGCGGTGGTCTCGCCTCCTGCGCGGTCCACAAGGCGGATGGCTGTCACGTCGGACACGGGCTGCACGGGGAGCGTCTGTTCGGACGGATTGCGCCACTGGCCGATGACCCACGTGAACGGGCGCGAAATCAGGATGCGGCCGGTGCGGGCCTCGATCGCGGCGATAGCGGCGCGCAGGCAGCTTTGCAGCGGGGCATCGCCGGAGCCGTCCTCGGGGAGATCGGCACCCAGACGCAGGTGGTCTTTGAATTGGGCCACCGGAAGGGCCGCGGCGGGCACCGGTGTCTGTTCTGTCAGCATCATGGAAGGTCTCCGAAGGCGGCGTGGAAAGGAGACCGGACGCAAATCCCGACACTGCTCGGACGGAGGGAACAGCTGGACAATGCGGGCGCGTCCGGTCAGGCAGGCGGGGAGGATCGCCTGCCTATGGGGTGGCTCAGGCTGCGAACTTCAGCAGCTTGATCGCCTTGAAGTCACTGACGGCACCGCCGACGCGCTTGGTCGCGTAGAACAGAACGTGCGGCTTGGCCGAGAACGGATCGCGCAGCAGGCGCACGTCGGGGCGTTCGGCGATGGTGTAGCCCTGCGCGAAGTCACCAAAGGCAATCGCATTGGCACCTGCGGCGACGTCAGGCATGTCCTCGGCGATGAGGACCGGATAGCCCATGAGGCGTGCAGGTTCGCCCTGGCTCAGGCCGTCCGACCACAGGAAACGGCCGTCGGCGTCCTTGAGCTTGCGGACAGTGCCGGCGGTTTTCGAGTTCATCACGAAGCTCGCGCCCGCGCGGTATTCGGCGCCGAGGGCATAGACCAGTTCGATGATCGGATCGCCGGTCTCGATGCCGCCCGACACGCCGGTGGAGACATAGCCGATCTTGCCCCACTCCCACGCCGCATTCGGGGTGACGGGATAGGTCAGGAAGCCCTTGGGTTTGTCGGCGCCATTGCCCGCGACAAAGGCCGAAGCTTCGGAACGGGCGAACTTGTCCGCGATGCGCGAGGCCAGCCAGTTTTCGATGTCGAACGCGCTGTCATCCAGAAGGCGCTGCGAGACCTTCGGCATGGCCGAGAGTTCGTTGAGCGGGATGGTGATGCGGTCGATCTGCGGGGCCGCGGTCTCGCCGGTGGCGGTGTCCTCGTTCGCCCAGCCCGCGCCCATGTCGGCGTGGTCGATCAGGAGGTCATACGAGGTCGCCTCGACTGTCACGATGGAGGCGACGGCGCGCAGCGACGCGGTCGAATTCAGCGCCGATTTGATGTGGTCCGAGGTCTGCGGGTCCACCAGATAGCCGCCGTCGGCAGCCACGGTCGAGGACATCGCCTTGCCTTCGAGCGGCAGGTCACGCAGGCCCTCGTCATCGCCCGAACGCAGGTAGGCGGCGAACGCCTTCTGGTGCGGGACTTCTTCATGTGCGCCTGCCGAGAGTACGGGGCGTGCTGCGATCAGCGATTTACGGTCGAGTTTGGTCATCCGGTCTTCCTGCTGTTGAAATCTGGCATCAATGCCGTCGGAAAAGGTTTTGAATTCGCTCATGAAATCGCTCAGCGCGGATTTCATGTCCTCGGCCGGAGACACGTCTTCTCCGGCCCGGGATTTGATCTCGGGGTGTTCCATTCCTGTCCTTTCGAAAGCGGGCTCAGCCCTTGGCGAAAATCCGTGCGGCGCTGCGGAACGCATCTGCCACATCGCGCAGCGCGGTGTGTTCGGGGGTGTCACCCTTGGCGGCAACGCGCGCCTCGGGCAGCATCGGGAAGGTCACGAGAGACACCTCCCACAGGTCGAGCTCGGTCAGCAGACGGCGGCCCTGCGCATCCTTGGATGCCTTGAGCGTGCGGTACCCGATGGAGAGCCCGTCGATGGCGCCAGCCTCGATCAGTGCGGCAGCCTCGCGGCCTTTGGCAACGTCGGTCAGCAGACGGCCTTTGACACGGAGGCCGCGGTCGTCCTCGGTTACTTCGTCCCAGATGCCGATGGGCTGCGCGGGGTCGTGCTGCCAGAGCATCTTGACCGCGCCGCCTTTGGCCGCGAGCCGTTTCAGCGAGGCCGCATAGGCCCCCCGCTCGACGATATCGCCGCCCTGATCAACCGCCCCGAAGAGCGAGGCGTAGCCCGCGATGACATGCCCGTCGGTCAGGGCAACGTCCCCGCCAAGGGCCGTGAATTTGTGTTCAAGCATGGTCTCTCCTTATCCGGCGATCTGACTGACAAGCGTCGCCAGCGTCAGCGCCAGCACGGCGCACATCACCAGCCAGACCTGACGGGCCAGCCGCGTGATGACGGTTTCGATACGGCCCAAGCGCAGATCGAGCTGGGCGAACCAGAAATCGGTGGCGGGCGGCTCCTCGCGGGGTTTGAGGTCAACGACATCACCCATGCGTCACCTCCAGCGCAGGCAGGCCCAGCAATGCGCGCTTCTCCGCGTCGGTGAGGAAACTCGCATCGCTCACACGCCGCCACGCCGCTTCGCGTTCGGCCGCCAGTGCGGGGATCTGGTCGGGGTCGGGACGCATGTCGATGCGCTCGCCGGTGAAATCGGACAGCCAGTCTGCAATGACCCCCGTGACCCGCGATGCCAGCGGCATGACGGTGAGGCGATAAAATGCGCGGTTTGCCTCCTGATAATTGGCGTAGGTCGCATCCCCTGGAATGCCGAGCATCATCGGCGGCACACCAAAGGCGGTGGCAATCTCGCGCGCGGCGGCTTCCTTGGTTTTCTGGAACTCCATATCCGACGGGCTGAACCCCATCGGTTTCCAGTCGAGCCCCCCTTCGAGCAGCATCGGACGCCCCGCATTACGCGCGCCTTGGTGCATGGTCTCCATCTCGTGGAGCAGGCGGTCGTACTGATCGGCGGTCATGGTGCCCTGCCCGTCAGCACCGTTGTAGACGATCGCACCCGACGGACGCGCGGCATTATCGAGCAGCGCCTTCGACCAACGCGAGGCGCTGTTGTGCACGTCCACGGCCGTCGCGGCGGCCTCCATCGGCGAGAGGCCGTAATGGTCGTCCTGCGGGTGGAAGCTGCGGATGTGGCAGATGGGGCTAGGACCGTCGCCGAGGGCGAAACGATGCTTGCGCCCGCCAACGGCGTAATCATAGGCCACGGGCCAGCCGTCAGCGCCAGGAACGAGGCTCATGCGGTCGGAGCGCAGCACATGCAGCTCCAGCGGCAGATCGTCCGCGCCGACGGCCTCCAGATAGGCGTTCCCCGTCAGCAGAAGCTGGCCGTAGACTGCCTCCAGAAACGCGGCGCGGCCCTGCCCGCCATTGGGACGCTGCAAGAGACCCGCGACGGGGTGCTCCTCATAACGGCGTTCGCGGTCCTGATAGACCAGCGGCAGCGCGGCAGCGGCCTCGGAAATCATCTTTACCGCGCGAAACCCGACCGGATTACCAGTAAAGCCCTGCTTGGTCAGTGACGCGGTATCACGCGGCGACCAGACAACGCGGCCCGCGCCCATGGCAACAACGCGCCCTGTGGCGGATGCCTTTGCCTCGGGCACCTGTGCCGCGCCGCGTTTCAGAAAGTCAAACATTGGCTTCTCCTTGATCCCGCCCGATCCGATGAAACCGTTATCCGCCATTCCTCTTAAAATGCGGCGAAGGCACCGTACGGTGCCCCCGCCTCTTCATTCTGACAAAAATACCTCCGCCGGAGGCCGCAAGCCCGCAAGGGCGCAGCTACAGCCCCCTCACACGCGGAGCGCGCCAGTTGGCAGCGGGACCGATCAGCAACTCATGCAGCGCCCAGACCAGCGCATCGACGCGGTCGGGCGAGCCCTGCCCGTCATAGCCCTGCATGGTCATGCGGCACATCTGGTCCTCCAGATCGCCGACCCCCCGCAGGTGCGCCACGCGGCCCTGTTCATAGAGCGCCGCGACGGGTTCGGCGCGGGCGCTTTTGCCTGTGGCGGCGCGGACGGCGCGGTAGGACACAAGCGGGTCGATCTGGCGCACGACCTCCTCGACCAGCGCGCCGCCTTGGTTAACCTCTGCCACCAGACGGTCCGCGCCGTGGCGGCGGTAGGCGTCCACGGCGGCCTTGGCCCAGACGTGGGGCAAGGCGCCTTGCACCGAGGCGTCCTCCAGCACGTAGGCCCTCCAGTCGCGCGGCGGGCCGGTCATCGTCACGCCCGCGACGATGATCCCGCAGGCGTCCGAGCGTTTGTGGCCCGTCACAGGCGGGTCTACGGCGACGACGATGCGGTCCAGTACGGGCGCGTGGTCCAGCCGCGCCCCCTCCAGCCCCGCAGAGGTCCAGAGCGCGCCTTCGACGTCCGCCAGCAGCACGCCGTCAAGCTCCTGCCGCCCGAGGCGTGTGCCTGCGTAGCGGCGCTCGACTTCTTCAAGGAAACCCGCCGCGAGGTTGGCGCGGTTGGCGTGGGTCGGGGCGTGGGTAACGGCGGTGCTGGAGCGGTCCAGCAGTTCCTTCAGCACCGCCGCGTTGCGCGGCGTGGTGGTCACGCAGGCGCGCGGGTCGTCGCCCAGACGGAGGCCGAACTGGATCATGTCCCACGTCTCCTGCCCGCGTTTCCACTTGGCGATCTCGTCAGCCCAGACCGCGTCGAACTGGGGGCCGCGCAGGGCCTCGGGATCGAAGGCCGAGAACACCTGCGCCGACGCGCCGTTCGGCCAGACCAGCATCCTGCGGCCCGCGATCCATTCGGGGCGGTTGTCCGGCGGGCAGCAGGCGATGATGCCGCTGTCGCCAAAGACCATCACCTCGCGGGCTTGGTCGTTGGTCTCCCCCACGATGGCGATGCGTTTCGCGGTGCCGCTTTCCACCACCGAACGCACCCATTCGGCCCCTGCCCGCGTTTTGCCCGCTCCGCGACCGCCCAAGATGACCCATGTGCGCCAGTCGCCTGCGGGCGGGAGCTGGTGGCCAAGCGCCCAGAACTCGAACAGAAAAGGCAGAGCGGTCAGCTCTGCCTCCTCCAGTTCGTCCAGAAAGCGCTTCTGTTCAGCCGCGCTCGCGGATGCGATCAAGCTTGCGCCCGATTTCATCCCTGATGCGCGCGATATCGGTGATGTCTGCATCTGCTTTCCCGAATTTTTCGTTGAAGTCGTCCTGTCCCTTGCGGATGCGGACGTAGAGATCGAAGAGTGTGGAGATCTGGGCACCCAGTTTCTTGGGCACCTCCTCGTCTCCGGCGTCGATCCTTGCGATCAACTGGCGCACGGACTGCACCGCGCTTTCGTAGATCTCGATCATTTCGTCCAGCCGCCGTTTGTCGGCGGTCCGGTGATCTTCAGCTTGCGTCATGTTGCCTGCCTCAATGGCTCCGCCAGTAGAGCGGAAACGAAAAAGCGGCCCCGAAGGACCGCTTTCGTTTGCGTCCAGCCTGTCAGTGACAATAGCCGGAGCTTGCATATTTGAGGTTAACGCCCCGTCCGATCAGTTCGCCGCCGCTTCGAGAGCGCGGAAGGCTGCGACGTTGTCATTGTGGTCCGACAGGTTGGTCGAGAACACGTGGCCATCGGCGGGGTTCAGCGTTTTGGCGACGAAGAAGATGTAGTCCGTCTCGTCCGGCTTCACCGCTGCCATGATCGCATCCATACCAGGGTTGGCGATGGGCGTCGGCGGCAGACCGTCGATCAGGTAGGTGTTATACGGGGTCTGACGGTCCAGTTCGCTGCGGCGCAGACCGCGGCCCAGCACGCCTTCGCCGTTCGTCACGCCATAGATGACAGTCGGGTCGGTTTGCAGACGCATCCCCTGACGCAGACGGTTGATAAAGACGCTGGCGACCTGCGGGCGTTCCGAGGCGATGCCGGTTTCCTTTTCAACGATCGACGCCATGATGAGCGCCTCTTCGGGCGTGTCGTAGGGCAGATCGTCGTCTCGCTGTTCCCATGCGGCAGCGAGGTTGGCGACCTGCTTGTCTTCCATCTGCTGCACGAGAGCCGTCACGCTGTCACCGGGCTGGAACTCGTAATACTGCGGAGCGAGCGAGCCTTCGGCGGGGATCTCGGTGATCTCGCCTTCCAGCGCGTCGATGCCGTTCAGCGCCTGCACGATGTTGTAGCTGGTGCCGCCTTCGACGACGTTCACAGCGTAACGGGTGTCCTGCTGGCCGCGTACTTCGGCGTATTCGGAAGGCACGTCAGCCGCGCCGATGTCGAACTCTGCCACAGCATCGAACTCGCGGGTTTCGGGGTCCAGCTCGTTCACGCGGACGAAGGCACGGTTCACACCGATCACGTAGACCACTTGGGTGCCGCAGGTGCTTTGACCCGTGCCGGTGATCTCTGTGATGATCTCTTCCATCGACGCGCCTGCCGGGATCAGGAAGCTACCGGCCTTCAGGTCGGCGTTCTTGTCACCCACATCGGTGGCGATGTTGAAGATCATACGCGAGGAGATCGCGTCCATGTTCTCCAGCTCCGCCGCGACACGGCGGATACCGGAGTTCGGGGGCACTTCGAGGCACATCGCCTGCGCCAGCGGCCCCGGTTCCTGATAGGCACGCTGGCCCCACAGAATGACGCCGCCGAGCAGAAACAGCACGACGATGAACAGCGTCAGCGCGTTGGACGCGAGGTTACGCCACATTTAGTCGACTTTCCCGAAGATGACCGAAGCGTTCGTGCCGCCAAAGCCGAAGGAGTTCGACAGGGCGACGTCGATCTTGCGCTCGACCTTCTTGTTCGGTGCGAGGTCGACGGCGGTTTCGACAGCGGGGTTGTCGAGGTTGATGGTCGGCGGAGCCACCTGATCGCGGATCGCGAGGATCGAGAAGACCGCTTCGATCGCACCGGCAGCGCCCAGAAGGTGACCTGTCATCGACTTGGTCGAGGACATGGTGACGTTCTTCGCGTGATCGCCGAGCATACGCTCGACCGCGCCAAGCTCGATGGTGTCGGCCATGGTCGAGGTACCGTGGGCGTTGATGTAGTCGACCTTCGACGGCTCCAGACCCGCGTCTTTCAGAGCGGCAGCCATGCAGCGGCCAGCGCCTTCGCCGTCTTCCGACGGAGCGGTGATGTGGTAGGCGTCGCCCGACATGCCGTAGCCGAGCACTTCGGCGTAGATTTTCGCGCCGCGCGCCTTGGCGTGTTCGTAGTCTTCGAGAACCAACATGCCCGCGCCCTCGCCCATGACAAAGCCGTCACGGTCTGCGTCGTAGGGACGGCTGGCCTTGGCCGGATCTTCCGCGCCCTTGGTGGAAAGCGCTTTACAAGCATTGAAGCCCGCGATGCCGATCTTGCAGATCGCGGCTTCCGCGCCGCCGGCAACCATGACGTCAGCCGCGCCGTATTTGATGAGACGGGCCGCGTCGCCGATGGCGTGGGCGCCGGTCGAACAGGCGGTCACGACCGAGTGGTTCGGACCCTTGAAGCCGTATTTGATCGACACCTGACCCGAGATCAGGTTGATCAGCGCGCCGGGGATGAAGAACGGCGACACGCGGCGCGGGCCTTTTTCTTCGATCATGACAGCGGTGTCGGCGATGGACTTCAGACCACCGATACCCGAGCCGATCAGAACGCCGGTGCGTTCCTTGTCTTCGTCGGTTTCCGGCTTCCAACCCGAATCTTCCACAGCCTGCTGGGCCGCCGCAACGCCGAAGAGGATGAAGTCATCCACTTTGCGCTGCTCTTTGGGTTGCATGTACTTGTTGGCATCGAAGGTGCCATCGGTGCCGTCACCGCGCTTGACTTCGCAAGCGTAGGTCGTGGCAAGGCCCTCGGGATCGAACTGGGTGATCGGTCCTGCGCCCGACTGGCCATCAAGGATGCGCGTCCAGCTTTCTTCGACACCATCGGCCAACGGGGTTACAAGGCCCAATCCGGTTACAACGACACGGCGCATATTATGCCCTCACCTCTGAATTCTGTTGGCTCCTGATAGCGCAATGCGAAGTCGCGGGGCAAGGGCGTGAGCAACATGGTCATATCTCAAGGCGGGTTTACTCCACCTTAACCGCTTTGTGGCAATCTAGGGGCGAACTGCTGCGGGGGCCAGATGTCGGGTCGTTTAATTCTCGCGATTATCCTGTGCATGATTCCCATTTGGGGCCGTGCCGTAGAGGTGTGCCGCACCTCGAACGATCTGTTGCGGCTCTTTGCTGCGCAATCCGCGCTGGCGACGGCGGATGGTGACGCTTGGGAAGGCGCGCTGGCCACCACATTGTCCCACCTCACGCGGTTCGACCCCGACGGGTTGCACGCAACGCTCGCGGGCACGGAACTGGAGGACGCAGCGGACAAACTGGCGCTCGCTCTTGCGGCAGTTTCGGCGACCGTGGCCGCCGACGGGCCCGATAGCATCAAACTGCGCGCCCAGGACCACGATGTGCGCGTGGCCGTGGCCCGCGCTATCGGTGCGCTTGCGATGCTCGACTGTCACGGCGTCGCGGTGGATATCCATAGCGGCAATGAACGGCATTTCGTGCTGGAGGCGCTGCGGATTGCCCTCAGCCGCGAAAGCCTGACCGCGATGGGTGTGATCGCCGCGCTCATCGGCCTTGCGGCGTGGATCAGGCATCTGATCCGCCGCGATGCGCTGAGTGACCGGTATTTCGTGAACCTGTCGGCCAAGGTGACAATCGGCAAGGAAAGCTACGATATGCGGCTGCATGACCTCAGCCGCGGGGGCGCAAAAATCGACCGCCCGCCCTGCTCTACTCAGAAACTGGCGGCACCGATGACGCTGGAATTCGCGGGGATCAAGATCACCGGCCGCGCGGCGTGGCAGAACGCCTATGCCTGCGGGCTGCGGTTCGAAAGGCTGCTGTCGCGGCGCGAGTTGATGGGCGTTCTGCCTCAAGGCGCCAGCAAACCCATCGTCAGGACCAAGGTCGCCGCGACCTGAACTTATACTGACCCCACAAACAAAAACGGCACCCCGTGGGGTGCCGTTTCCGTATTCATGTAGAGGCCAGAATTACTTGGCTTCCGAGATGAACTTGACTGCGTCGCCGAAGGTCTGGATGGTTTCGGCTGCATCGTCCGGGATCTCGATGCCGAACTCTTCTTCGAATGCCATTACCAGCTCAACGGTGTCGAGGCTGTCTGCGCCGAGATCGTCGATGAACGAAGCGTTCTCAGTCACTTTTTCTTCTTCAACACCCAGGTGCTCAACAACGATCTTGCGTACACGATCAGCGACGTCGCTCATGTCCTAGTCCTCTTAATTTGGGCTTTTGCCCGTTCTTTTAGCTTGCCCCGTCGGGGCGGTTCAAATGCCCGCGGGGGGGCGCCACCATTGCAGAGGGTGACCCCTCTGCGGCAAATCTCAGTGGGCTATAGCAGAGAATTCCCCAGAGGCAAACGCTTTCAAGCGTGCTCTACTTCTTCGATTTCCAGAGGGTTGCTCAGGATCATCCTGCATGTCTTGCGCACATATAGTTCAGCTTGCGCCGGAATTGTACCGTGCGGCAGGTATTTTTCCGCGAGCGATGCCGGAAGCTGCAACACAGCCAGTTCGACAGTCTCTGCGATGTGATTGATCCGACTAGCAAAATCGCTAATTGAGGATGCGAGAAGGTCCCTCGCCTCGGCCACACGATCCATGATCGACAGGTCAAGACCCGGACGCACGAGATAGCGCTCCGGCACGAGGAAGAGCAGCGTTGCTGCGGCTTTGTTCGCGTTGACGAAATTCAACACTTCGAGCGCCGCGCGGGTAGCCGCACGTTCGCCGTCAGCCTTCAGCAAAGGCACGATAAGGCGCGAAAAATGATCCTGCGCCCAAATCCATGCTTCGGCCAGAAGGCCTTCCATGGAACCGTACCGATGGTAGAGCGAACCAACGGATACTCCGGTTCCTTTAGACACTTGTTGAACCGTTACTCCCGGAGCTTGTGCCAAATGCTCCGAAAGCCACACAAAGACCTGCTCGTCGGTAAATCCCGGCTTGCGTCCCATGAGGTCTCCGTAAAGGAATATATGTTACTTACAGTCTTTCAATTTTTTTATGGAACGCTTGTACAAAAAAGGGGCAGCGAAACGCTACCCCCTATTCATAAGAATATGTAACTTACCTAGCGTAAGTTAGAGCATAGCCATTCCGCCGTTGACGTGAACGGTCGATCCAGTGACGTATCCGGCCTCATTCGACGCCAGATAAAGAACCGCAGCGGCGATTTCTTCTGGCGTGCCCATGCGGGCGGCGGGAATCTGATCGTTGATCTTGGCCTTCTGGTCGTCGTTCAGCTTGTCGGTCATCGCCGTCGCGATAAAGCCCGGCGCGACGCAGTTCACGGTGATACCGCGGCTGGCGACCTCATAGGCGATGGACTTCGACATGCCGACCATGCCCGCTTTCGACGCGGCATAGTTCGCCTGACCGGGGTTGCCGGTGGCGCCGACGATCGACGAGATGTTCACAATGCGGCCCCAGCGGGACTTCATCATGCCGCGTACGACGCCTTTGCACAGGCGCATGGTCGAGGTCAGGTTGACCTCCAGAACGCTGGCCCACTCTTCTTCCGACATGCGCATGAAGAGGTTGTCCTTGGTGATGCCCGCGTTGTTCACGAGGATATCGACCGAACCCATAGCGTCAGCGGCGGCTTTCGGCAGCGCGTTGACGGCGTCGGCGTCAGAGAGGTTACAGGTCAGGACGTGAACGCGGTCACCCAGTTCGGCGGCCAGTTCGTCCAGCGGGCCCTGACGTGTGCCCGAGATGGTGACGGTCGCGCCAGCGGCGTGCAGCGCCTTGGCGATGGCGCCGCCGATACCGCCCGAAGCGCCTGTGATAAGGGCGTTTTTGCCGGTCAGATCAAACATGATGATGTCCTTTATATTAGGCGTTCAGCGCGTCGCGCGCAGCGACGACGTCTTCGGGCGTGCCGACAGCGCGGGTGGTGATGTCTTTGGAGATGCGCTTGATCATGCCCGAAAGAGCCTTGCCCGCGCCGATTTCCCACGCCTCGGTGACGCCGTTGTCGGCCATCCACTGCACGCTTTCACGCCAGCGGACCGAGCCGGTGACCTGCTCGACCAGAAGGTTGCGGATGAGCTGCGGGTCCGACACCGGGGCTGCGCGGACGTTGGCGATGACCGGAACGACAGGTTCGTTGATGTCCACATCGTCCAGAGCTTCCGCCATCACATCGGCGGCGGGCTTCATCAGGGCGCAGTGGAACGGTGCGGACACCGGCAGGAGCAGCGCGCGCTTGGCGCCCTTTGCCTTGGCGATTTCAAGAGCGCGCTCGACGGCTTCCTTGTGGCCCGACACGACGACCTGCGAAGGGTCATTGTCGTTGGCGGCCTGACAGACCTGCCCTTGCGCAGCTTCTTCGGCCACAGCGCGGGCGTCGTCGAAACCGAGGCCCAGCAGAGCGGCCATTGCGCCGACGCCGACCGGAACGGCCTCTTGCATCGCGGTGCCCCGGATGCGCAGCAGGCGCGCGGTGTCGGCGATGCTCAGCGCACCGGCAGCGGCCAGCGCGGAATATTCGCCCAGTGAATGGCCTGCGACGTAGTTCGCAGCGGCGATGGTCACGCCTTCGGCCTCGAGCGCTTTCATCGCGGCGAGCGAGGTCGCCATCAGCGCAGGCTGTGCGTTCTTGGTCAGGGTCAGCGTTTCGATGTCGCCTTCCCAGATGAGGCCCGACAGGCTTTCGCCCAGAGCCTCGTCTACTTCTTCAAAGACGGCGCGTGCGGCCGGATAGGCCTCGGCCAGTGCCTTGCCCATTCCAATGGCTTGGGCGCCCTGCCCCGGAAATACGAATGCCCGCATGAGTGCTTTCCTTTGGTCAACTTTCCACTGCCTTAACGTGTCGGGAGAGTTACCTCAAGAAAGTCGCGCCCAAAAAAGGGGCGCGTCAGGGACGGTTCGCCAGAAGATCGTGGCCGATCCGGTCGCGAAGGGCTTCCATTTCCCACAGGCTGCCGCTGGCGATTTCGGTGCCGATCGACGTCTTCTTATAGCGCAGAACGAGCGAAGCATCGCCGCTGGAGCGGCTGCGACGGATGAAAACGCCGCCGATTTCGGGGAACTGGTAGCGCGAGACGACATGCGCCTTGCCCGAACAACGGGTGACGATTTCGCGGACCTCACGTTTGAAGACGTCGATTTCGACGCTGGCATAGCCCGAGCGGCGCGAATAGCGGCGAAGGCCGACCGTACCGGCGACCATGGCCGTGGAAAGAGCGAGTTTGATGCCGACCGCAGCGCCGTTGAACATCACGCCGGGGATCATCCACGTCGCCAGTGCCGCGATCCCGAACGCGACAGAGAAGAACGTGGCAACGAGCGGCATGACGTCGTTGGGCTGACTGTTTGCGCCACGGTGGAGAATATAACCCCAGCGCATTTCGTCGACGCGGATCGATTGAATCTGATCCGAAAGAGCCGGCATAAAGGGCGGCTCGAAGAAAGCTTGTCTGTGTGTTAATGCATTCATGACATTACCTACGAGTGAATACTGCTAGAATAACTCTTCCAATGTGGCGAAAACCTGTCACGAGTAGACTCATACCGTGACAATTCAAGGTTGTTTCTACGGCAGGTTGTACGGGCAAGATCGGGGCGATAATTGCCTTGTAATCCTGAGGATCGCCTGTATAAGGCCGCATCCTTCCGCGCACGGTATGAACTGCGCAGTCTCTCGTGGATGGGAGCGGAAGGTTCGCCCGTCCTATGAAATGCGCCGAACAGAACAGGAGCATACATGCCGCTGTACGAGCATGTCTTCATTTCGCGTCAGGATCTGTCCAACGCGCAAGCCGAAGGTCTCATCGAACATTTTGGCACCGTCCTCTCGGACAACGGCGGTAAGGTCGTTGGTTCGGAGTACTGGGGCGTGAAGACGATGGCCTACAAGATCAACAAAAACCGCAAGGGCCACTATGCCTTCCTGCGCACCGATGCACCGTCGTCGGCCGTTCAGGAAATGGAACGCCTGATGCGCCTGCACGACGACGTTATGCGCGTTCTGACCATCAAGGTCGATGAGCACGTAGAAGGCCCGTCGGTTCAGATGCAGAAGCGTGACGAACGTGACAACCGTCGCGAACGTCGTTGATCGAGAAAGGACCTAAGTAATGGCTACCAAACCGTTTTTCCGTCGCCGTAAGACCGATCCGTTCGAGGGCGAAAACGCTCCGAAGATCGACTACAAAGACACCCGTCTTCTGCAGCGCTACATCTCTGAGCGCGGCAAGATCGTTCCGGCACGCATCACCGCAGTTAGCGGCAAGAACCAGCGTAAACTGGCCCAGGCCATCAAGCGCGCACGTTTTCTGGCCCTCCTGCCCTACGCTGTGAAGTAAGGAGACAGAACTCATGGACGTTATCCTTCTCGAACGCGTTGCCAAGCTCGGCCAGATGGGCGACATCGTCGCTGTCAAAGACGGCTACGCTCGCAACTTCCTTCTGCCGCAAGGCAAGGCCCTGCGCGCTAACGAAGCAAACAAGGCCAAGTTCGACGCCGACAAGGCTCAGCTTGAAGCACGCAACCTCGAAACCAAAAAAGAAGCAGAAGCTCTCGGCGAACGTCTGGACGGCCAGCAGTTCGTTGTGATTCGCTCCGCTTCGGACTCGGGCGCTCTGTACGGCTCCGTCACCACCCGTGACATCGCCGAAACTGCAACCGCAGAGGGTTTCTCGGTCGACAAGAAGCAGGTTGTGCTGAACGGCGCGGTCAAGGACCTCGGTCTGCACACCGTCACCATCGTTCTGCACCCGGAAGTTTCGGTTTCGATCGAAATCAACGTTGCTCGCTCGAAAGAAGAAGCCGAACTTCAGGCTTCGGGCAAATCGATCCAGGAACTGGCTGCTGAAGAAGAAGCCGCTGCTGAGTCGGAAATCGCTGAGCTGTTCGACGAAGTCGGCGCAGCTGCTGGCGACGAAGACGAAGAGTAATCTTCTCTTCCTGCACAAGTTTGAGGCCGCGGCATTGTCCGCGGCCTTTTTCGTTGCGGCTCCCGTGACGTCAACTGACCGTTTGGTCAAAAAGCATCATCGCCCTGTCACACGATGGGCTTAGCATTCCCCCACCATTCAATTTCGAATGAATTGCAAACAGTGGGGCTCCCATGAAATTCAATCTCTCACGTCGCGGTTTCCTTGCCGGTACTGCCGGCATGATCGCGATGCACCCGTTTTCAGTAAAAGCTGCGACAAATCAGGCGCACCTGCGTATTCTCGAAACCACCGACGTGCACGTTCACGTCTTCCCCTACGACTATTACGCCGACAAGCCGTCGGACACCGTGGGTCTGGCCCGAACCGCGTCGATCATCGAAAACATCCGCGCCGAAGCCAGCAACACGTTCCTCGTCGATAACGGCGACTTTCTTCAGGGCAACCCGCTGGGCGACTACATGGCCTATGAAAAGGGCATGAGCGAAGGCGACGTCCACCCCGTGATCGCCGCGATGAACACGCTGGGCTATGAAGCCTCGACGCTGGGCAACCACGAGTTCAACTACGGCCTCGATTTCCTGATGAAGTCGGTCGAAACCGCGAACTTCCCCGTTCTGTGCGCGAACGTCGCCACCACCAAAGGCGCGACCCCGACCGAGGACCAGACGCTGGTTGCCCCTTACACCATAGTTGAAAAAGACCTCACCGATGGCGACGGCAACACCTTCCCGATCAAGATCGGCCTCATCGGTTTCGTGCCGCCGCAGATCATGACGTGGGACCGCAAGAACCTCGAAGGCAACGTCGAAGTCCGCGACATCGTCGAAACCGCCAAAGCCTACATCCCGCAGATGAAGGAAGAAGGTGCAGAGATCATCATCGCCCTCGCCCACACCGGTATCGGGTCTGCCGAATGGGAAGACGGCATGGAAAACGCCGCGATCCCGCTCGCCGCTGTTGACGGGATCGACGCAATCATGACTGGCCACAGCCACCTCGTATTCCCCGGCCCCGACTATGCGGAATGGGACGGCGTGGACGCCGAAAACGGTCTGATCTCGGGCAAGCCGGGCGTGATGGCCGGTTTCTGGGGCAGCCACATGGGTCTGGTGGACCTGCTGCTCGAACGTGACGGTGACACGTGGGTCGTGGTCGACAGCGACGTCGAAGCCCGCCCGATCTACATGCGCGGCGAAGACCGCTCGATCACCCCGACCGTCGAGAGCGACGCCGAGGTCGAAGCGGCTGCAATGGACGACCACGAAGCGACGCTGGAGTACGTGCGCCGCGCCGTGGGCGAAACTGACGCGCCGCTCTACAGCTATTTCGCGCTGGTTGCTGACGATCCATCCGTGCAGATCGTGTCGAACGCGCAGACGTGGTACATCGAGCAGATGCTGCAAGGCACCGAGCACGCGGATCTTCCGCTGCTGTCCGCTGCCGCGCCGTTCAAGGCTGGTGGTCGTGGCGGTCCGGAGTACTTCACCGACGTGCCGACCGGCCCGATCGCGATCAAAAACGTGGCCGACCTTTACCTCTATCCGAACACCATCCGCGCTGTCCGCATCACCGGCGAGCAGGTCAAACTGTGGCTGGAACGTTCGGCAGGCATGTTCAACCAGATCGAGCCGGGTGCGCAGGATCAGGTTCTGCTGAACCCCGATTTCCCGTCCTACAACTTCGACGTCATCGACGGCGTGACCTACCAGATCGACCTGAGCCAGCCGATGATGTTCGACCGTGATGGCAACGTCATCAACGAAGGCACGAACCGCATCGTGAACCTCCAGTACAACGGCGAACCGATTGATCCGGCTCAGGAATTCATCGTGGCGACCAACAACTACCGCGCAGGTGGCGGCGGTCACTTCCCGGGTGCAGACGGCTCGACCATCGTGTTCGAAGGGCCCGACACCAACCGCGATATCATCGTCCGTTACATCGTCGATCAGGGCACCATCAGCCCGAGCGCCGATGCCAACTGGTCGTTCGCGCCGATGGAAGGCACCACGGTTCTGTTCGACACCGGTCCGGCTGCAAAGCAGTACATGGATGACGTCGAGGGCGTGACGATGGAAGAAGCAGGCGAAGGCCCCGAGGGCTTCGCGCGTTTCAAAATCGACCTGTAAAAAAAAAAGATCGGGGCGGCCAGATGGCCGCCCCTCTCCGCTAGAATGGCGGGTGCGATTACTTGCGGAAGGTCTCCATATAAAGAGCCGCGTCGCAGTATTCGCCGTCATAGGTGCCGATCCAGATGTCGATCTGGCCGTTCGCGGGACGTGTCAGAACGATCTTGGGATCAAGGTTCCCGTTGTCATCGTCGTCATAGTACCAGTTGCCCGAAGCGGTGTTGATCAGCAGCGCCGCGTCGCAATCCGAGATCACGCTGATCTCCAGTTTGTACGGCCCCATGTCGGACAGGAAGAAACGGAAGTCAGGCGCCGACGGGAAGTAACCCGCGCCCTGATCGGTGCCCGGACGGATGTACTTACAGTCCCAGATGTAATTGTCGCCGCCCGCGATAACGCTGAAACGGCGCTGCTCGTAGAGCTGCCTTCCGCTTGCATCATATGCCTCGCCAGCGCCGAGTTCGTAGTTCGGGCAAGCCGCAGCAGCGCCTGCAAGACCGGCCCAAATGAGTGCGGCAGTCAAAATTTTTTTCATCATCTCGCCCCTTAGATGTCGTTCGCCCCCAGTCCGGTCGAAACCGGATTTCATGAGAACAGCTTACCCAAGGGAAATATTATGAGAACCCGTTGTATGAGAAAAATTGGTCTAGTTTTCCCGACTTTGAACGAAAAAAGGCGCCCAAAGGCGCCTTTTTCCTTAACGTGTTCAGACGATTATTCGTCTTCGAGAGCTTCAACAGCTTTCTGAAGGTCGTCCTTCGAGACTTCCTTTTCGTCGACTTTTGCGACGGTCAGGATGTGGTCGACAACCTTGTCTTCGAAGATCGGAGCCTGAAGCTGCTGGCGGAACTGGGCGTTCTGCTGGACGAATTCGAAGAACTGGCGTTCCTGACCCGGGTACTGACGTGCCTGGTTCATGACAGCTTGGGTCAGTTCGGCGTCGGTAACCTGAATCTCGGCTTTCTGGCCGACTTCAGCGAGCAGGAGGCCGAGCTTCACGCGGCGCTCTGCAAGCGACTTGTGTTCTTCGGTCGGCTCGATGGCGTCGTGGTTGTGACCTTCGACTTCCGGGTGCTCTTCGTGCCACAGCTGGTGAGCGATCTGGTTGGCTTCTGCGTCGACCAGCGACTGCGGCAGGTCGAACGACACAACGCCGTCCAGAGCGTCGAGCAGCGAGCGCTTGACGATAGCGCGCGATGCGCCGGTGTATTCGTGCTCCAGACGCTCGGCGATCTGTGCTTTCAGACCTGCGAGGTCTTCTGCGCCGAACTTCTTGGCCAGCTCGTCGTCGACTTCGGCGTCAACCGGCTTCTTCACTTCCTTGACGGTGCAAGAGAAGACAGCGGCCTTACCAGCGAGGTTCTCTGCTTGGTAGTTCTCCGGGAAGGTGACTTCGACGTCGCGCTCTTCTTTGGCTTTGACGCCGATCAGACCGTCTTCGAAGCCCGGGATGAACGAGCCGGAGCCCAGTACCAGCGGGTAGTCTTCTGCGGTGCCGCCTTCGAAGGCTTCGCCGTCTACTTTACCAACGAAGTCGAAGATGACCTGGTCGCCGTCGGCAGCCTTGCCGTTGCGCTTCGGTGCGAAGGACTTCGAGGTCGAAGCGAGGTTCTGGAGAGCTTCGTCAACCGAAGCGTCGTCTGCTTTGACGACCAGACGCTCGAGTTCGACTTTCGAGAAATCGACGTCCGGAATGGTCGGCAGGGTTTCGTAGGAAACCTCTACGACAACGTCGTCGCCTTCTTTCCAGTCTTCGTTGGTCATCTTCATCTGCGGCTGGGCAGCGGGACGATCGCCGGACTGTTCGAGGTGCTCGTTCATGGCGCCATCGATAGCTTCCTGCATCGACTCACCAAGAAGGCGCTGGCCGAACTGCTTCTTCAGCATAGCCATCGGCACTTTGCCCTTGCGGAAGCCCTTCATTTCGATTTCGGGCTGAGCCTCGGTCAGCTTTTCGTTTACCTTGGCTTCCAGCTCGTCGTTGGTGACGGTGATGGTGTAGCCGCGCTTGAGGCCTTCGTTGAGGGTCTCGGTGACCTGCATCGTTTGCGTCCTTTTACGTCTCGTTCAGGCCGCGCGAAGCGGCCACCTAAATCAGACGCCCTTCTATTGGGGGATACGCCACCATGCAAGGCGAAACACGCGTCATTTACCTGTCCGGGGGAAGGTGGTGCGGGTGGAGGGACTTGAACCCCCACGCCTTGCGGCGCCAGAACCTAAATCTGGTGCGTCTACCAATTTCGCCACACCCGCATCGACGGCGGAGATAGCAAACAGTTTCGCCGGACGCCAGAGCGAATTTTGTGCATCGCTGTGCTGCTAAACGCCCGTTCTCATTACGAATGTGCAGAATTGGGCAGAATTCCCCACTCGGGCCGTATTGTTGCCACATTTAGCCCCAATCTGGAACGTGGGCAGACAAGAAGAGCGAAAATCGCCATGTTCAACCAACTTCTAGAGTGTCCGGTGGTCAAGACCGGGGGACAGAACGTGTCCGGAATGTTAACTGGTACTATCGTATTTACGCTCGACGGCGAACTGCCGGTCGAATCCCTTTCGCCTGGCGATCGCGTCATTACGCGCGACTCCGGCATGGCTATCCTGCGCGAAGTGCGCCGGACCAAAGCCACGTTTTGCCCGATCCGTATCAAGGCAGGCAGCCTTGGCCACACGCGCCCCGAGCGCGACATGGTGCTGCCGAGCGATACGCTGATTCACATTCGCGACTGGCGGGCGGAGGCGCTGTATGGCTCGCCCACCGCGCTGGTGCCCGCCCACAAGCTGCTGGACGGCGAGTTCGTGTCCCGCCTGCCCGACCGTACCGAGATGGCGTTCGAGCTGGTGTTCGACGAGCAGCACATCATCTATGCCGACGGCATCGAGCTGGCCACGGCGGATATCTAACGGCCGCGCCTTGCGGCGCGACAGAGTTTGGTGAAGCCGCCTTCGGGCGGCTTTGTTGCCTCCGGCGGAGGTATTTTTGTCAGAATGAAGATCAGGCGCCCAAGCTGCGAAGGACCTGCGGGATCTGATCCGGCAGGTCTTCGGCGATGAGGCCGGGGCCGAATGCGAGGGCGGCTTCGGTGTGGAGCCATGCGCCGGTTTCGGCGGCTTGGTGGGGGTCTGCCCCGCGGGCGAGACATCCGGTGATGAGACCGGAGAGGACATCACCCGAGCCTGCGGTTGCGAGCCACGGGGCGGCGCGGTCGTAGGCGGCGGCGTGGACCGAAGTCTGGCCGTCCGGGGAGGCGATGACGGTGTCGGCGCCTTTGAGGAGGATGGAGCAGTTTGCTTTGTGCGCGGCTTGCTGGGTGACCTCGATTTTGGAGGCGCCGTTTTTGAGGTCCTCGGCGAGATCGGGGAAGAGACGCGCGAATTCGCCGCCGTGCGGGGTGAGGACGCATCTTGGGTGGAGTCTGGCGAAGAGGTCTTCGTTCCTTGCAATGAGAGTGAGGGCATCGGCGTCGAGGACCGTGGCGCGGTTGGCATCTAGGACGGTGGCAACGATGGCTTTTTCGCGGTCCGAGGTGCCGAGCGCGGGGCCGAGGCCGATGGCGTTCAGGCGGTCGTCCTTGAGGTAGTTGGTGAGCGAGGTCGCATCGTTGATGACTTCGAGCATGATCGCGTCGAGGTGGGCGGCGTTTTCGGCCAGCGCGTCTTCGGGGCAGCCGAGGGTCACGAGCCCTGCCCCGACACGGAGCGCCGCGCGGGCGGACATGCGGGAGGCGCCGCATTTGCCTTTGTTGCCCGACAGGATTAGGGCGTGGCCGTAGCCGAATTTGTGGCCTGTTGTTTTGCTGAGAAAGAAGCTGGGCGCTTCAATCAGGCGGGCGATGTTTTCACCGTTTTTCAGGCCGATATCTTCGATGACTGTGTGCCCGCAATAGAACGGGCCATCGGCCAGGACGTGACCGGGTTTCATGGCGTTGAAGGTCACGGTGAGGTCGGCCCAGAGGGCATCGGCGTCCTCGGGGACGTGGCCCGTGTCGGAGTTGAGGCCGCTGGGGATGTCGATGGCGACGACCTTGGGACGGGCCGGTTCGTCGCGCAGGTCGCATTCGGGCAGATGGGCGCTGAAACCTTCCTTGAAATCCAGCGGACGGCTCAGGCCGATACCGAAGAGCGCATCGACGATCAGTGTGTATTGCCACGGATCTGCGACGGGCACAGGCGACCAGTCGGGCGGGGTCTGGTGTTCGTCCACGGGGTCGATGAGCTGGACGTTGCCCCAGCCCTTGGGTTGCGTCTGCCACGAAATGATCGTGCCGCGCTTCAGCCAGCGGTCGCAATTGGTGCGGGCATCGGGGGGCAGCTTTGCGATCTCGCCGAAGAGACGGACGTCGACGTTCCAGCCGCGATCGTGCAGCAGGCGGGCGACCACGAAGCCGTCTCCGCCGTTGTTTCCGGGTCCGCAGAGGATCAAAGCGCGACCCGAAGTTCCTGACATTTCAGGCCAACGGCTCAAAATGGCATCGACAACGCCCTGCCCCGCGCGCTCCATCAGGTCGATGCTCTTCACTGCACCGGAATTCATCGCACGGGCCTCGTTGGCGCGCATTTGGGCAGCGGTCAGCAGGAAAGACATCGGATTAATCAACCTTCGATTCAAAACTGCCCACTCGCGGGGCGTATTGCACATTTTTTAATCACCGCGTATGGATTCCGCGGGTCAGTTCGGGCTGCGTCAGACTACCGGATTGTGCCGACTTCGCAGAAATGATCTGACGCCTAACGAACACCAAGTGGAGGGAGTCGCGTCCATGAAAAAAATTGAGGCGATCATCAAGCCTTTCAAGCTCGACGAGGTCAAGGAAGCTCTTCAGGATGCCGGCATCCAGGGTCTGTCCGTGGTCGAGGTCAAGGGCTTCGGACGTCAGAAGGGCCACACCGAACTCTACCGTGGTGCAGAATACGTCGTCGATTTTCTCCCCAAGGTGAAAATCGAGATCGTTTTGTCGGATGATCAGGTCGATGCTGCTATCGACGCGATCATCGGAGCGGCAAAAACCGACAAGATCGGCGATGGCAAAATCTTTGTTTCCCCGATCGAACAGGCAATCCGTATCCGTACCGGCGAAGCTGGTGACGACGCTCTCTGAGCACGTTACCGCGTAACCCTACCGAAAAGATTTCAATCCAAGAGGAACTAGGGATGAACAACCAGGAAGTTCTCGCACTTATCAAGGATGAAGGCGTCGAATACGTCGACATCCGTTTCACCGACCCGAAGGGCAAGCTGCAGCACGTCACCGTCGTTGCTGATCTTGTTGACGAAGACTTCCTGGAAGAAGGCTTCATGTTCGATGGTTCGTCCATTGCTGGCTGGAAGTCGATCGACCAGTCGGACATGAAACTGATGCCGGACGTTTCGTCGGTCTACATCGACCCGTTCTACGCCGAAAAGACCATCGCAGTTCACTGTGACGTCGTTGAGCCGGACACCGAAGAAGCCTACGACCGCTGCCCGCGTCAGGTTGCCAAGAAAGCTGAAGCTTTCCTCAAGTCGTCGGGCGTCGGCGATGCGGCATACTTCGGTCCGGAAGCTGAATTCTTCCTGTTCGACAACGTTCGCTACTCGGTCACTCCGGCCAAAGTCGGCTACGAGATCGACGCTGAAGCTGCTGCATGGAACACCGATGCAGAAGTCGAAGGCGGCAACCTCGCACACCGCGCCGGCCACAAGGGCGGCTACTTCCCGGTCAACCCGATCGACGAAGCTCAGGACATCCGCGGCGAGATGCTCTCGACCATGAAGCGCATGGGCATCAAGGTCGACAAGCACCACCACGAAGTTGCGACCTGTCAGCACGAACTCGGCATGATCTTCGGCGGTCTGGTCGAGCAGGCCGACAACATCCAGAAGTACAAGTACGTTATCCACAACGTGGCTGCTGCTTACGGCAAGACCGCAACCTTCATGCCGAAGCCGATGGCTGGCGACAACGGTTCGGGCATGCACGTGAACATGTCGATCTGGAAAGAAGGCAAGCCGCTCTTCGCTGGCGACAAGTACGCTGACCTCTCGCAGGAAGCTCTGTACTTCATCGGCGGTATCCTCAAGCACGCCAAGGCTCTGAACGCGCTGACCAACCCGTCGACCAACTCCTACAAGCGTCTGATCCCGGGCTTCGAAGCTCCGGTTCTGCGTGCGTACTCGGCTCGTAACCGTTCGGGTTGCGTCCGTATTCCGTGGACCCAGTCGCCGAAAGCAAAGCGCGTCGAAGCCCGCTTCCCGGATCCGGCTGCAAACCCGTACCTCGCATTCGCTGCTCTGCTCATGGCTGGCATCGACGGCATCAAGAACAAGATCGATCCGGGCGCTGCTTCGGACAAGGACCTTTACGACCTGCCGGCAGAAGAACTGGCGCAGATCCCGACCGTTTGTGGTTCGCTGCGTGAAGCTCTGGAAGCTCTGGAAGCAGATCACGAGTTCCTGCTCGCAGGCGACGTGTTCACCAAGGACCAGCTGGACGGCTACATCGCCCTCAAGTGGGAAGAAGTGTACTCCTACGAGCACACCCCGCACCCGGTCGAGTACCAGATGTATTACTCGGTCTAATCCTTCGGGATTTGACTGGAAAGGGCGCCTTCGGGCGCCCTTTTTGCGTTGAGGCTCAGGCTTTTGGCGACATGCATGTGTGGATCGAAAACACTACGGCGCCTGTTTTTGGCAACCGCACGAGCGTCTGGCGTTCACTGCGTTCGAAGTTCGCTTCTTCCACGTAGGGGCGCGGGTCGTTTTCGGTCCGGCGGTGGTGCAGTTCGGGGTCCGCGTAGGTGTGCAGGTTCGCCCGCCAGATCGCCCTGCCCGGCTGGATGCCGTCGAACAGACGCTGCACCCGCTTGGCGACGTTGTCGTCGTAGGGCGGCACGGGGATGTGGATGCCGGTGAGCGGGCGGCCGATTTTCTCGGCCAGCGTCCACGCAGCGGGAAAGCCGAGGATCGCGGCGGTCAGAACGTGTTCATCGCCGTGCTTTTCCATGAGGCAGAGGTCTTCCTGCACGAGCTGGGCGAGCGTCATGAAGGGGTCGCTGCGGTCGATCTGCACCTCTCGCCCATCGGGGCATGTGACGGCATCGCCCACGGTGAAATCAGGACGTTCGGCGAGGTTGGCGAGGATCGTGTCCAGCAGTTCTTGCACCGCCGGTTCCGCGCCTTCGAGCGTGCGGCAGACGTTGTCCCGCGATGTCTCCATCAGGTGGACCTTATAGGCGATCTGCGCGGCGTAGGCGTCGTCCACCACCAGCCAGTTTGCCATCTCGACGGGACGCATTGCGGGCAGCCGCGCGGCGGCGGCTTCGCGTTGGTCGTCGGGAATGCGGGATTGAAGGATCACTCTAGCCATGACGCGACATTGCGCGATGGCAAAGGCTTTGTCAGCGTCCGAAATGCACCAAGAGGCCGTTGTGATCGGACCCGAGCGGGTCGCGGATCTGGGCGACGCCGTGCCAGCCTTCGGGGACCATGACGTGGTCGATGGCGAGCGGGATGCGATCACCGAAACCGCGGAAGGTCTGCCAGTAGCCGCCCACACGGGTGGACTCGGCGGCTTCGGCCACGCGTTGCACCGATGCGCCCCAAGCGACCATGTTGAAGTCGCCGCCCAAGACCACCGGCCCGTCAAGCTGACGCAGGCCGTGTTCGATCTTGTTGATCTGGACGTCCTGCGAGAACGGATAGGGCCAGTTGAGGTGGACCGAGGCGACCCAAAGCTGCGAGCCGTCCGCCAGCGTGGCCTGCGACACGATCAGGCCCGACCCAGCGGAACAGTCGAGGTCCGAGGTCATCAGCGGGAAGCGCGACAGGATCATGATGCCGCCGTTGCCTTGGCTCGCGCAGCTTGCTTGATACGGGTATTTGCCGTTCAGCGCGGCGAGCGCATCGCGGTTGAGGCTGGAGACCTCCTGAAGCGTGACGAAATCGGCGCCCGATGCGCGGATGTCCTTGACGATCATGTCCGGCGTTTCGCCGTTCCACAGCATGTTTTTCTGGTAGAGCGTCAGCGGCCCCGGCATGGCAACCGCGCCGCCGGAATTGTCGCGATAGGTGACGATCGCGGAGACGGCGACGGCGAGTAGAACCACGCCCGCCATCTTGCGTTGACGCTGCATCAGGAGGGCGATCATGACCAGCAAACCAACGGCATAAAGCACGAGGCGGCCCACGGCGAGGCTGTCGGCGAGCGGCCAGATACGGCCCAAGTGGGTGGCTCCAAGAACCACCAGACCGGCTACTGCGACCAGCAACGTAAAGATGCGCATGAATGTCTCGCCCCAAAGATGCGTAATATCTGTCACACACCTGCAAAAGCGGCAATATGCGGCGGCTGAATTTTACGTGTTCAGCAGCACATAGCGGGAGGCCATAATGTAGTCCTTGCGCGGCCCCGCGACCGTCCATTCCGCCGTCCATTCGGGCCATGCGGTAAAGTCGTAGGACACGCGGTAGAGGTCCGCGCCGCACAGGTGGTCGGTGCCTGCGCCCTGCCCGTTTGCGGTGAAGAAATGGAACGGGCGGCCGTCGTCGAAAAGCACCTCGATCCGATCCACTGCGGTCTGCCAGATGTAGCGGCGCGTGGCCTCCATCGGTGGGGCGTCTCCGATCCTGAGCTGGCCGGTTTCGCTGTAAAGGAGGCGGTCGCCTTGCGACGTGAACTCCGCCACGCCTGTCAGTGTGCCCGTGCCGCCCGAAAGGCGGTCGTCGATGCGGCGCGTCAGGTTCCAGCGGCCGGCGAATTTCATCAGGTCAGGTGCGGTCATGTCGGGCCCTGTCGTTTCGCGCTTGGGTTAGCATTCGCAATTCCGAAATGCCACATGGCGCAAGAATGCTGCTTATCTGCGCCTCTGCGGCGTTATTTTGCGGCACATAGCTTGTGACCTGACGTTACCGAGAGTAAGACGCGCGCGACGACGAAACGCTGGAAAAGGCCGCTGCCCATGATCCCTCGCTATTCCCGCCCCGAAATGGTTGCTCTTTGGGAGCCCGCCACCAAATTCAAAATCTGGTACGAGATCGAAGCCCACGCATGTGACGCGCAGGCCGACCTCGGCGTGATCCCGCGTGAAAACGCGGATGCCGTCTGGAAAGCCAAGGACGTCGAATTCGATGTGGCTCGTATCGACGAGATCGAAGCCGTCACCAAGCACGACGTCATCGCGTTCCTCACCCACCTTGCAGAGCACGTCGGTTCGGAAGAAGCCCGTTTCGTCCACCAGGGCATGACCTCCTCGGACGTTCTGGACACCTGCCTGAACGTTCAGCTGGTCCGCGCTTCGGACATCCTCATCAAAGACCTCGAAGGTCTGCTCGCCGCGCTGAAAAAGCGCGCGATGGAGCACAAGAACACCGTTCGCGTTGGCCGCAGCCACGGCATCCACGCCGAGCCGACAACCATGGGCCTGACCTTCGCGCGTTTCTACGCCGAAATGGACCGTAACCTTGCCCGCCTCAAGCTCGCCCGCGAAGAAATCGCGACCGGCGCGATCTCGGGCGCTGTCGGCACCTTCGCGAACATCGACCCGCGCGTCGAAGAGCACGTCTGCGAAAAGATGGGCCTCTCGCCGGAGCCGATAAGCACGCAGGTCATTCCGCGTGACCGTCACGCCATGTTCTTCGCGACCCTCGGCGTCATCGCCTCGTCGATCGAAAACGTCGCCATCGAAATCCGCCACATGCAGCGCACCGAAGTGCTGGAAGGCGCGGAATTCTTCTCGATGGGCCAGAAGGGCTCGTCGGCGATGCCGCACAAGAAGAACCCCGTTCTGACCGAAAACCTGACCGGCCTTGCCCGCCTCGTTCGTATGGCCGTCATTCCGGCGATGGAAAACGTGGCCCTGTGGCACGAGCGCGATATCTCGCACTCCTCGGTCGAGCGTGCGATCGGCCCCGATGCGACCATCACCCTCGACTTCGCGATTGCCCGCCTGACCGGCGTGATCGACAAGATGCTCGTCTTCCCGCAGAACATGCTCGACAACATGAACAAGTTCCCGGGTCTGGTCATGTCGCAGCGCGTTCTGCTGGCGCTGACCCAAGCCGGCGTTTCGCGTGAAGACGCTTACTCGATGGTTCAGCGTAACGCGCTGAAGGTCTGGGAAGAGCGTGTGGACTTCCGCGAACAACTGCTTGCCGACGCTGATGTTGTCGCCGCTTTGGGCGAAGACGGCATCAACGAAAAGTTCGACATGGACTATCACACCAAGCACGTCGACACTATCTTCAAGCGTGTATTCGGCGAATAAGCTGACAGGCGCGCCTTCGGGCGCGTCATTCCATTTTCAGGAGGTATGAGTATGGCAAAGGTCTTTATCGACGGCGAAGCCGGCACCACCGGCCTTCAAATTCGCGAGCGTCTGGAAACCCGTGACGACATCACTCTGGTTTCAGTCGATCACGAGCGCCGCAAAGACCCCGCCGCGCGTGCAGAGGCATTTGCCGAAGCCGACGTTGCCATCCTCTGCCTGCCTGACGATGCCGCCATCGAAGCGGTCAAGCTCGCTGGCGATACCCGCATCATCGACGCCTCCACCGCGCACCGCGTGGCCGAAGGCTGGGTCTACGGCATGGCCGAACTGCCTAACCAGCGCGCCGCGATCCAGCACGCCGACCGCGTGGCCAACGTGGGCTGCTATGCGACGGGTTCCATCGCCCTGCTCCGCCCGCTGCGTGACGCTGGCCTGCTGGCGTCTGACGCCTCTGTCGTGCTTACGGGCGTGTCGGGCTACACTGGCGGCGGCAAGGCCCTGATCGGCGAATTCGACGACGGCACTGCGGGCGATTTTTTCCTCTATGCCTCGAACCAAGGCCACAAGCACGTGCCGGAAATCATGCGCTTCGGTCGCCTCGACCGTCAGCCCGCATTCCAGCCGTCGGTCGGCAACTTCGCCCAAGGCATGATCGTGCAGCTTCACCTGCACACCGACCAGATTGCGAACGCGACCGTGGGTCAGATCAACGACGCTATGGCCGCCTTCTACGAGGGTCAGAAGTTCATCAACGTCGTTCCGGCAGAGGCCCGCACCCAAGCGACCAAGCTGAACAACACGAACTATATGGACGTGTCGGTTCACGGCAACGACGAGGCGGGCATCATCACGCTGACCGCGACGCTCGACAACCTTGGGAAAGGTGCTTCTGGTGCTGCCGTGCAGAACCTCAATCTGATGATCGGCGCTGCCGAGGACGCTGGCCTCTAAGGCTTACAGAATTCCGTAAGTCGCGGCTTTAGCCGCTGCCTGCGCGCTCGTCTGGGCGCGCAGTTTTGTTTTAGCGTTCTTCAGACGCTGCTTTACCGCACCTTCGGTCACACCCAGTTCGTAAGCGATCTGCTTCAGACGCATCCCGTCCTTGATCATGCCGAGCGCTTCCAGCTCTGCCGCAGTGAGGTTTTCCGGCGGCGCGCTCCAGTCGTGGAGGAGCGTGATGATCTCGTACATCCGCTCGACCTCGGTATCGGTGTGCTCGCGGTCTGCGCGGACACCGTAGACGAAGGATTTCGGCGCATCGTCCACCGCCGCAACGGTCCCGTACTTCAGCCCGAACTCCGACGCGCGGTCAAAGATCGTGCGGTCGCCGGTGTCAAGTTCATTCCAGCGGATCGCGCCGTGATTGGTGTAGGCCCAACGCACCGCAGGATCGCGCAGCAGATATCCATGAGAACCATAATGCTCGATCCACTCGCTCGGCAGCGAGTTCATTTCCTTCTGCGGAAACGCAAAACCGAGACGAAGCGCGACGTAGTATCCCGCGGGAGCCAGTTGCTCCAATTCGTCTACAAGGTCGTCGGTGTTCATGGTGTTTTGCAGCACGAGAACCGCTTACCGCCTTTGTTCTGTTTTGACGTTTGGATACGCACACTATAGTTGAATTAACAGCATAATGCTTTTCTTAGCATCGACCGCAACTATTGGGCGAGTGGAAAATTAACTATGTCTCGCAAGCAGGCAATCAACAGCCTACTCAAAAGAGCCGATGCATTGGCCGAAGCGGGCTTCTCGCTCGGTGTGCAGATCAGTGTCGCACCCGCCTACCTCTTTGTGACATTCCCCAAGGTCTGGGCCGATAAATACAACAAGGATAACCACGTGATGACCGATCCGATGGTCATCTGGTCGTTCGAGAACGAAGGCACCCTGCGCTGGTCCGACGCGCCTGATGTGGGCGATCACACTGTTTTTAAAGAAGCTGCGGCACACGGGCTGCGGTTCGGCTGCGTCTGTTCGGTCAAAACGGGCCAGGCCCGTTCGATTTGCGGCTACGCGCGCGGCGACCGCGAATTTACCGAAAGCGAGATGGCAGAGCTGCTGCAAATCACGCAGGACCTGCACGATCTGACCGCCGTCGATCCCAAAGAGCAACCCGCAGAGATCGCCGAAATCAAACAACTCATGGCAGAGTACCAAGGTCGCTGATTTCCGCCGACCGCTAACGCTTCGTTCAGGATTGGGCGCTATTCTGGCCCAAACCGGATGGAGTTTGTCATGCCTGACGGCAGTGGTGTTCTTTTTCAACGCGACCTGACCCGCAAACAGAAAGCGGCGCTGATCGTGCAGCTTCTGATTACCGACGGGCAGCGGATGGCCCTGTCGCAACTGCCCGACGAGGTGCAGCTTGAACTGACGCGGCAGCTTGCGGCGCTGGGGATCGTCGATCGCGTGACGATGGACGCGGTGATCGACGAGTTTGTCACTGAGCTTGACGCTATGGGGCTGAGCGGTCCGCAAGGGATGGGCGCGGCGCTGACCACGCTGTCGAGCCACCTGAGCCCCAGCGCGGCCAGCCGGATCAAAGAGGAGCTTTCGGGCGGCGATCCATGGCCCGTCATCGCGGCCCTTCCAGAACACGACCTCGCGCGGATCATGCAGCGCGAAGCGGTAGAGGTCGGCGCGATCACCCTGTCGAAATTGCCGATTCCCAAGGCGGCAGAAGTGCTCGGCCTCATCCACGGCTCGCTGGCGCGGCGGATCACCTATGCGATGTCCTTCACGGCCGACGTCCATGTGGACACGGTGAACGACATCGGGCGCGCCTTGCTGATGGACTACGGCGCGACGGAGGTGCCCGTGTTCAAAGCCCCCGCCCCGACTCGGCTGGGCGAGATCCTCACCGCTTCGCGCAGCGGCACGCGGGACGCTGTGCTGCAGGAGTTGCGGCAGGAAGACGAAGCCTTCGCCAGCGAGGTGCGGCGCGCGATCTTTACCTTTTCCGACATCCCCGCCCGTATCGCTCCGCCCGACATGCCCAAACTGGCAAAGGCGATGGCGCAACCCGACCTCGTCCGCGCTCTGGCCGCTGCGGGGGATGCGCAGGAGGTCACCGACTACATCCTCGGCAATATGTCGAAACGCATGGCCGCGCAGCTGTCCGAGGAAATCGCGGAACTGCCCCCCATGTCGGCGGCGGAGGCAGAGGACGCGCAGAACCTCATGATGACAGCCCTGCGCGAACTGGTCGAACGCGGCGAGGTCACGTTGATTCACAGGATGGAGGAGGCATGACGCACCGCACTTCTTGAGAAACACGGGGCCACGGTCTATCTGGAAGGCAACACAGAAAGACCCGACATGAGCTCTGACACCACTGACAAAGGCACGCTTTCCGACCGTTTGATCGACGCCGTTCTGCGGACGTTGATCGGCGGGCTGATGAAGATGCCGTTCGAGCGGCGCACCGCGCTCATGGGGTCGGTGGTGCGCAAGGTGATCGGGCCGCTCGCGGGCTACCGTAAACGCGCGATGAAAAACCTTGCGCTGATCTATCCCGACATGGCGGAGGCCGAGCGTCGCCGCGTTGCGGACGGCGTGCTGGACAACATGGGCCGTACGCTGATCGAGAATTATTCATGGCGCGAGCTTGGTGAACGGCTCAACGGCGCGCCGGTTCATGGTGCCGGCCTGCCACATATTGCGGAGGCCAAGGCGGCGGGTCGTCCGGTGCTGTTCGTGACGGGTCACTTTTCCAACCACGAAGTGCCGCGTCAGGTGCTGACCGCGATGGGCTACGAGATCGGCGGCCTCTACCGTCCGATGAAGAACAAGCTGGTGAACGAGCACTACGCCAAGACGATGACCGAAATGTCCGGCCCCGTTTTCGCGCAAGGGCGCCGCGGAACGGCGGGTTTTGCACGGCACCTCAAATCGGGCGGCATGGGCACACTGCTGTTCGACGTGGCGGTCCCCGAAGGGGTGCTGGTGGATTTCCTCGGCCATGAGGCGATGACGGCGACCTCTGCGGCGGACATTGCGCTCCGGATGGACGCGCTGGTGGTACCCTACTTTGCAGTGCGGACGGCGAACGGCTTTGAGGTGTTCATCGAAGAGCCCATCGCCCACACCGATGCCGCAACCATGATGACCGAAATGACTCGCCGCCTAGAGGCGCATGTGACTGCGCATCCCGAGCAGTGGTTCTGGGTTCACAACCGCTGGAAACCTCAGAAAGCGCGGGCTGCGGCGACGATCGCGCCCGGCCCCGGTTCCTGAACGATCACGACGGCGGGCTCGTCGCCTTCGACGGCGACTTCCAGATCGAGTGGCGACTGGGTATTCCATTCGCTCACCACGTCCCAATCCGTGACGATATTGGCGTAACCCACGCGCTTGCCTGCATTTTCGCCGCGCTCGATGGCGACCTCAGCGTGCGGCATGAAGCGCACGACCTGCACGATCAGCGGCTGGGCAAAGCTCTGCTGTGCGGTGGCGTCCACTTCGATCATGCCGCCCTCACGTTCGACATCCAGCGTTACGGTCACAGCGCTGCGGTCCTGACGGTGGATGCTTTCAACAAGCGGCATCGGCTCTGCACCGACGACCTGATCACGGCCACCGATGATGAACTGCGGGGTGTAGATCGAACGGGCACCGGCGGCGCGGGCGTAGTTTTTCTGGCGCTCGGTGAACTCCGGTTTCGCAAAACTGTCGGCCCAGCCTATGTAATCCCAGTAGTCGACGTGGAGCGACAGGGCGATGACATCGTCGTTCTGTGCAAGGCGTTCGAACAGCGCATCGGCGGGCGGACACGAGTTGCAACCCTGCGACGTGAAAAGCTCGACGACGACGGGTTGATCCTCGGCCAACGCGGGAAGCGGAGTAATGCTCAAAAGCCCGAGACAGAGAAGCAGGCTACGTGATGTCATGAAACAGTCCGTATACTTGGGTAGGTTCGGCATAACCCAGCCCCGCCAGACAGGCCAATCAATGAATTGCGAGGGTTGTGACACAATGTCATGCGTTGCAAATTCGCCCATTCGCACCTCTTGAGAGTATTTGTGTGCAATGGTATACAAAACACCAAGATCTCCCTTGATCGGGTTTTATTCATAGGGCAAAAGCAGCCCAGAACAGCCAACGCCAAACATAAGGAAGTATCCTATGCCCATTCAGGTCGGCCAAGATACCGCCAAGACACGCCGCACGCTCAGCGTCGGCGACAAGTCGGTTTCCTACTATTCTATCCCTGCCGCTACCGAAGCAGGCCTCGGTGATTTCACCAAGCTGCCCGCCTCGCTCAAGGTGGTTCTCGAAAACCTGCTGCGTTTCGAAGACGACGGCTTCTCGGTTTCCGTAGACGATATCAAGGCGTTTGCCGAATGGGCGACCCTCGGCGGTAAGAACCCGCGCGAAATCGCATACCGCCCTGCCCGCGTTCTGATGCAGGACTTCACCGGTGTTCCGGCTGTTGTCGACCTCGCCGCTATGCGCGACGGCATTAAGGCACTGGGCGGCGACCCCAAGAAGATCAACCCGCTGGTCCCCGTCGACCTCGTCATCGACCACTCGGTCATGATCGACGAATTCGGTAACCCGCGCGCGTTCCAGAAGAACGTCGATCTGGAATACGAACGCAACATGGAGCGTTACCAGTTCCTCAAGTGGGGTCAGAACGCGTTCAACAACTTCCGCGTTGTTCCGCCGGGCACCGGTATCTGTCACCAGGTTAACGTCGAATACCTCGCACAGACCGTCTGGACCGACACCGATCAGGACGGCAACGAAGTCGCCTACCCCGACACCCTCGTCGGCACCGACTCGCACACCACCATGGTGAACGGTCTTGCTGTTCTGGGTTGGGGCGTTGGCGGCATCGAAGCCGAAGCTGCAATGCTCGGCCAGCCGATCTCCATGCTGATCCCCGAAGTCGTCGGCTTCAAGCTGACCGGCGAGATGGTCGAAGGCACCACCGGCACCGACCTCGTTCTGAAGGTCGTCGAAATGCTGCGTAAGCACGGCGTTGTCGGCAAGTTCGTCGAATTCTACGGCGAAGGCCTCGACAATCTGCCGCTCGCACAGCGTGCGACTATCGCGAACATGGCTCCGGAATACGGTGCGACCTGTGGTTTCTTCCCGATCGACAACGAAACCCTGCACTACCTCGAGCAGACCGGCCGCGACAAAGACCGCATCGCTCTGGTCGAAGCCTACGCCAAGGAAAATGGCTTCTGGCGCGACGAGAATTACGATCCGATCTACTCGTCCACCCTCGAGCTGGACATGAACACCATCGTTCCGGCGATCTCGGGTCCGAAGCGTCCGCAGGACTACGTTGCACTCACGCAGGCTGCATCGTCGTTCATGAACGTCGTCAACGACTACCGCGGTATCGACACCTCGATGGCTGCCGAAGCCATGGAAGCCGAAGCACCGACCCCGACCCCGATCGAAGAAAAAGACCCGCGCAAGTCGCAGGCTGTCAAAGGTCAGGACTACGCGCTGCGTGACGGTTCGGTCGTGATCGCGTCGATCACCTCGTGCACCAACACCTCGAACCCCTACGTTCTGATCGGCGCTGGCCTCGTGGCCCGCAAGGCTCGTGAACTGGGTCTGGACCGCAAGCCGTGGGTCAAAACCTCGCTCGCACCGGGTTCGCAGGTCGTGACCGAGTACCTCAAGGCCGCCGGTCTTCAGGAAGATCTCGATGCGATCGGCTTCAACCTCGTCGGCTACGGCTGCACTACCTGTATCGGTAACTCGGGCCCGATCGCTCCGGAACTGTCCGAAGCCATCGCCGAGGGCGACCTGATCGCGACTTCGGTCCTGTCGGGCAACCGTAACTTCGAAGGCCGCATTTCGCCGGACGTTCGTGCCAACTACCTCGCGTCGCCGCCGCTCGTCGTCGCATACGCGCTGGCAGGTGACATGAACATCGACCTCACCACCGAGCCGCTCGGTCAGGGTAAAGACGGTCAGGACGTGTACCTGAAGGACATCTGGCCGACCAACGCCGAGATCGCCGAACTGGTCGAAAGAACCGTGACCCGCGAAGCGTTCCTCAGCAAGTACGCTGACGTCTTCAAGGGCGACGAGAAGTGGCAGGGCGTCGAGACCACCGAAGGTGAGACCTACGACTGGCCGGCTTCGTCGACCTACATCCAGAACCCGCCGTACTTCCAAGGCATGTCCGAGGACAAAGGCTCGATCAAGAACATCGAAAACGCCAAAGTCCTCCTCATCCTCGGCGACATGGTCACCACCGACCACATCTCGCCCGCTGGTTCGTTCAAGGACACCACTCCGGCCGGTAAGTACCTGCTGGAACGTCAGGTCGCTCCGAAGGACTTCAACAGCTACGGTTCGCGCCGTGGTAACCACGAGATCATGATGCGCGGCACCTTCGCCAACATCCGCATCAAGAACGAGATGCTCAACGGCGTCGAAGGTGGTTACACCAAGGGTCCGGATGGCGAGCAGACTTCGGTCTTCGACGCGTCGATGGCCTATCAGGAACAGGGCACCCCGCTCGTCATCTTCGGCGGCGAACAGTACGGTGCTGGTTCGTCGCGTGACTGGGCTGCCAAGGGTACTGCCCTGCTCGGCGTGAAGGCCGTCATCGCGGAATCGTTCGAACGTATCCACCGCTCGAACCTCGTTGGCATGGGCGTGATCCCGTTCGAATTCACCGAAGGCGATACCCGTGTTTCGCTGAACCTGACCGGCGACGAAACCGTCACCATTGAGGGTCTGACAACGGTGCGTCCGCTGGAAGTCCTCAAGGCGGTGATCACCTACGCGAACGGCGAGTCCAAGACCATCGACGTCCGCTGCCGCATCGATACGGCTCCGGAAATCGAGTACATCGAAAACGGCGGCGTGCTGCACTACGTGCTGCGTAACCTCGCCAAGTCCTGATAAATTCCGGATAGAAATCAAAAGGCTCCGCTTCGGCGGGGCCTTTTTTTATGGGACTTTTCGTTCTCCTCTAGGATGCATGGAGAATGCGAATTTTCACTCTAAAAAAGATTGACAGGACTCGCCCAAGCGTGAGAACTCAATTAAGCGCGCAATGCACCCGTGTTTTTCGGTTTCCCAGTGCTCGGTTTGCGGTGCAAGGTGCGCAAGAGCGCTGCGCGCGCTCGAAGCGACGGTCGCTGCCCGGTGGCCGTCGCTCTTCGTTTCAGCCCACAGTTTCTCCACGACTTATCCACAAGGTTTTCCTGCGTTCTGAGGGGTTATACCCAAAGTTATCCACAGGGCTCGTGAGTTGTTTTCGGGGTGTCGGAGGTCACCGGAATCGCCGGTTAACCGCCTCTTAAACATATCCACAGGCTTACCCCCCGCTGAGTCAGCTATGTCCACAGGATTCCCCCCGAGTCCGGTTTGCCGAATCCCTTTTATGGTGATGACTCAAGGGCATGGATAATATTCAACTGCACCACCTGCGCATCAAGGCCGACGGCCAGCTTCCGAAGCTTCCCATGGAGCGTCCCTACGCTCTGGTCCTGATCGCCCACGAAGAGACGTCGGATCGCTTCCGCCGCGCCGTGACCGAAATCATGGCAACGGGAAGCTGCGTGCAGGCGAATATCTGGGGTGAGGATGCCGAGGACTGGCAGGATTGCACCGAGGCGGCCAACGCCTTCGCAATCATGACCGAGGAACGCTCCGAGACGATCCCCGACATCGTTGTCAGCTCGCAGTCGAACCGCGCCATCGACGACGTGTTCGCCTTTGCATCGGCCCACATGAACGATCTGGAGATCGAAGGCGTGGACCTGATGATCACTCTGGAAATCGGCCGCCCCGCATTCCGCTACGACCTGACGTCGATGGCGCACCGCGCCGCAGCGGATTACGGGATGCAGGCCGCGCTAGCCTGCTGAGGTCTACTCGGCCATCGCCTTTTCAAGCTCCGGCAAGAACCGGTTTTCGTAGTCGGCCCCCAGCAACGGGCCGGCAAAGCGGAACAGCACTTTGCCGTCGCCATCCACGATGAATGTCTCGGGCGGAGCGGTCACGCCCCAGTCGATGCTCACACGTCCGCGCGGATCGAAGGCCGAGGCGAAGAAAGGGTTACCTTCTTCGTCGAGGTATTCGAGCGCGGCGCCCTCCTCGTCACGGAAGTTCACGCCCGCAATGCGGATACCGCCCTCTGCCATCTCGGTCAGTACCGGATGCTCTGCGCGGCACGGCGGGCACCAGCTGGCCCAGAAGTTCACGAGCGTCAGCTCTCCGCTGCGGAGGTCCTCGTCGCTGAGCACAGGCTCGCCCGTCAGGCCCTGATCGGGCAGCGCGGGGGCGTCTTTGCCGATCAGCATGGACGGCAGGTCGTCTCCGTCGCCAAAGTACATCTGACCGAGGAACAGGCCCGCGATAGCCGCGAAGGCCACGGGCGGGATCAGCGCCAGAACAGGGATCTTAGCCATTCTTGGCCTCCACGCGTGCCAGACGCAGCTTGGCCTTGCGGCTCTGCGTCAGCGACTGGATGACGAGCGCTGCAACGAGGGTCACGGTGACACCGTAGCAGGCCCAGACGTGGAATGTGTGTTTGCCGAAGTCGATCATGCGGACCTCCGTTGGCGGGCCTCCAGCGCGTCAGCGCGGCGAAGGCGGATTTCGGTATTGGTACGGATCAGGACCAGCGCGAGGAACAGCAGGCCGAAGCCCAGCATCGCGATGACGGACGGGTACCAGAAGGACGGGTCGATGTGGGTTTCCTTGTCGGCCGAGAAGGTCGAATCCTGATGGAGACCGTTGCTCCAGAACCGGACGGCGTAGCGCGACAGCAGCGCGAAGATCGACCCGACGAGGCAGAGGACGCTGGTCAGGTCGGCTGCGGTGTCGTTGTCCTCGATCGCGGACCAGAGCGCCATGTAGCCGAGGTAGAACAGGAACAGGATCAGGAACGACGTCAGGCGCGGCTCCCATTGCCACCATGTGCCCCACGTGGGCTGGCCCCAAATCGCGCCGGTGATGAGCGCGATGAGCGTCATGGTCGCGCCGATGGGCGCTGCGGCCTTCGCGGCGAGCGCGGAGACGTGGTGACGGCGGATCAGCCATATCAGCGAGGCGACGAACATCATGAACCATGCGTTGATGGCCATGAGCGCGGTCGGGACGTGGACAAAGAGGATCTTGACCGACGCGCCGAAATTCTCGGCGTCAGGCGTGAACAGAAGCCCCCAGACGAGGCCGACGAACATCGCGGCAAGCGCAATGCCCAGCACCCACGGGATGATCGGCGTGGTGGTCGCCATGAACTTCTTCGGGTTTGCGTATTCCCAGATCGACATAGGTTCCTCTTATCCCCGTATTACGGTGGCGGCTCAATCCCCGATCACTTCAGATTGACGCGAAGTGCCGCGCCACTTGCGAAGGGCAGCAGGGCAAATGCGCCGAAGGTGATACCGGCGAGCATGACGAATGGTGTGGTGGCGTCCATTCCCTCTGCCCCGCGGCGCACGGCCTCTGCGCCGAAAACCAGCGTGGGCACATAGAGCGGTAGGACGAGGAGCGAGAGCAGCAGGCCGCCGCGCTTTAGGCCCACGGTGAGCGCCGCGCCGAAAGCGCCGATAATCGACAGCGCAGGCGTGCCCAGAGCGAGCGACAGCGTGAGATAGGCGTAGGCGTCTGTTTTCATGTGCAGCAGCACGCCGAGCGCGGGCGCCGCGATGGTCAGCGGCAGGCCCGTGGTGAGCCAGTGGGCCACAGCTTTGGTGACGGAGGCCGCTTCAAGCGGCAGCGGCGACGTGGCCAGCAGCGCGAGCGAGCCGTCCTCGAAGTCGAGCGCAAAGATGCGGTCGAGCGACAGGAGGCACGACAGCAGCGCCGCGACCCAGAGGATACCGGGAGCGATGGGCTCCAGCACGGTTTTGTCGGGGCCAACACCGAAGGGCACCAGCACGATAACGATGAGGAAGAACGCGAGGCCGAGGCCGAAGCCCCCGCCCGCCCTCACCGCAAGCCGCAGATCACGGAGCAGAAGTGCGATCACAGGAACGCCTCGTCACTGCCGCCAGCGGCGTCGGGGGCCGCGCGGAACGGTTCGAGATCCATTTCGGGCGCGTCGAGGCCGAGGTCGATGTGGGTCGCGATGACGGCAATGCCGCCCTGATTGAGGTGCTGATGCTGGAGGAAGTCCGCGAACAGCTTCACCGAAAAGCGGTCGAGCGACACGGTGGGCTCATCGAGGAACAGCACCTTGCGCCCGATCACACCGAGGCGCGACAGGCCAAGGCGGCGTTTCTGACCTGCCGAAAGCGTCCCCGCAGCGCGCTGGCGCAGGTCAACAAGGTCGAATTGTTCGTAAATCGTGTCCGGCACCTGATTGCCGTAGACATCGGCCCAGAAGCGCAGGTTTTCCTCGACCGTCAGCTGTGATTTCACGCCGTCCGCGTGGCTGGCGTAGGCGCTTTCATCCTCGGGGCAATCGATCTGGCCGCTCTGTTCGGGTTGGAGTCCGGCGAGCGTGCGCAGGAGGGTCGTCTTGCCGATCCCGTTGGCACCGCGCAGCACAAGCGCCTGCCCAGCCGGAACCGTGAAAGACACGTTTTCCAGTACGGGAATACCGCCGCGCGCGACCGTCAGATCAGAGACTTTGAGTTCCATACCAACGCTCTAACCTATCCCGCGCGATGCGCAAAGCTCAGACAGGCAACAGCGCCAAAGCGACGCGGCGGCCTTCGGACAGAAGCACGTTGTAGGTGCGGCACGCGGCGGGCGAGGACATGGGTTCGGCGCCGATTCCGGCCTCCTCCATCACCTCGCGAAATTCTTTGGGAAGGTGGGCGATTTCCTCGCCCGTGCCGATGAAGAACACGTCGACCTTGTCCTTGAGCGCCAGCAGCGCGGCGGTGTCGTCGTAGCCGCCCCACGATTTGATGCCTGCGGACGAAACGATGACCGGACCTTCGAACACCTTACCGCCGATGCGGAAGAAACCGGGTCCATAGCCGTCCACTGGCTTGGCATCGTTGTATTCGATTTCGTTCAGTCGCATGACGGCCTCTTTGGTTCTGCGGACATTGTCGCAGAAAGCATCGGGGCCCGAAAGGGCCCCGACAAACTTATGCATCAATGTCCATGAACTGGTTTCCGGAAGGTTTCTTTTCCTTCGACCAGTCACGTTTGACGCCAAGCATCAGAACAATGTTTTTCGCCACATAGATCGACGAATACGTACCGACGACGATGCCCCACGTAATCGCCAGCACGAAGCCGCGGATCACGTCGCCGCCCAGTACTAGCAGCGCGATGAGCGCCAGCAGCGTGGTGCCGGAGGTCATCACGGTACGGCTGAGCGTCTCGTTGGCCGAGAGGTTCAGAACGTCGATCAGCGGCATCTTCTTGTACTTGATCAGGTTCTCGCGGGCACGGTCGAAGACCACCACGGTATCGTTGATCGAGTAGCCGACGATGGTCAGCAGCGCGGCGATGGTCGCGAGGTCGAACTTGAGCTGAAATATCGACCACAGGCCGATGGTCAGCACAACGTCGTGGATCAGAGCCGCAACCGCGCCGAGCGCGAACTGCCATTCGAAGCGCGCCCAGATGTAGATCACGATCGCCACGATTGCAGCCAGAACGGCGTAGATCGCGGTGTTTATCAGCTCTCCCGACACCTTCGGACCGACGGATTCGACCGACGGGAAGGTGATGGATGGATCGACGGTTTGCAGCGCCGCTTCGACTTGCTCGACGATTTCTGCCGAGATGCTTTCCTGACCTTCTTGCGCCTGAATACGGATCATCGCGACGTGCTCGTCCGCCGCGAAGGTCGGATCGAAGACTTCTGTGATGACCACATCGCCCAGACCGAGCGGATCGATTGCGGCGCGGTAATCGGCCACCGATACCTCACTGGTCGAGTCGGTACGGATGGTCGTGCCGCCGCGGAAGTCGATGCCGAAATTCAGTCCCAGAACGAGGAACAGAATGATCGACGCGATGACCGCGATGACCGACGCGCCGAACGTGTAGCGGGCCGCTTTGAAGAAGTTGAAGTTGGTTTCTTGGGGAATCAGACGGAGCCGCATGTTACACCTCGATGGTTTTCGGGCGGCGGCGCTGGAACCACCAAACGATGAACAGACGGGTCACGAAGATCGCGGTAAAGACCGAGGTCAGAATACCGATCCCCAGTGTTGTCGCGAATCCGCGAACCGGACCGGAGCCGACGAACCACAGAATAGCCGCCGTCATGATCGTGGTGATGTTGGCGTCCAGAATGGCCGACATCGCACGCTCGTAGCCCAGCTCGATAGCGCGGGCCGGACCTTTGGCTGTCTTCAGTTCTTCGCGGATACGTTCGTAGACCAGCACGTTGGCGTCCACGGCCATACCCATCGTCAGCACGATACCCGCGATACCCGGCAGCGTGAGCGTGGCGCCCAGCAGCGAAAGGATACCGATGATCATCGCCACGTTCAGAATGAGCGCGATGTTGGCGATCCAGCCGAACAGGCCATAGGACAGACCCATAAAGATCATCACGGCGACGAAACCGACGACAGCCGCGATCTGGCCCGAACGGATGCTGTCCGCACCCAGTTCCGGTCCCACGGTGCGCTCTTCGAGGAAGTCGAGACCCGCAGGCAGCGCGCCCGCCCGCAGCAGAACCGCGAGGTTGGTCGTCTCTTCGACAGTGAAGGAGCCGGTGATGATACCCGAACCACCGGTGATGGCGCTCTGGATCGTCGGGGCCGAGATCACCTCGTCATCGAGCACAATCGCGAACGGACGGCCGATGTTGTTGGAGGTATAGGCACCGAACGCGCGCGCACCGCCGGGGTTGAAACGGAAGTCCACAGCCGGACGACCGTTCTGGTCGAAGGTCGGCTGCGAGTCAGTCAATTGATCGCCCGAGACGACAGCCGTGCGCGACAGGATGTAGTAAACGCCCTCACGCTCGACATCGGGCGCAAGGAAGTTCCCGACACCCGGCTCTGCGTTCTCGTCGCCGGTGGTGCTGATGACTTCGTGGAAACCGAGCTGCGCGGTGGTGCCGATCCAGCCCTTGAGTTCCTGCGCCGACTTCGCGCCCGGAACCTCAATGAGGATACGGCGGTCACCGGTCCGCTGGATCGACGGCTCGCGGGTGCCCGCCGCGTCGATACGGTTGCGGATGATCTCCAACGCCTGACGCACGGTGAGCTCGTCGCTGACGGCCTTCTGGGCTTCGGACAGCTCGACCGTGACAAGGTTGCCATTAGCCGACACCGTGAGGCTCGACTGACCCGCGCCGGTGACAGAGGTCACAGGGCTCGCCAGACCGCGCACCAGTTCGACAGCGCGTACAACGCCGTCTTCATTGGCCACGCGGATCGCTAGCGTACCAGGGGCCGATTCCTGACGGCGGATCGCGCCGATGGTATCACGTTCGGCCACCAGAACGTCACGCACCTGCGGCCACATGCCGTCCATGGTGGTCTCGTAGACGTCCTCGACACGCACCTCCGCCAGCAGCTGTGCGCCGCCGCGAAGGTCGAGGCCGAGGTTCACAATGTCGGAGGGCAGCCACGACGGCCACTGCGCCAGATCGGCCTCGAGCTCGGCATTGGTGATGCCGTTCTCTATATCCTTGGCCGCATCGTTATGCGTCTCGACCCGAGAATAGAAAAAATTGGGCAGCGTGAAAATCACCCCGGCCAAACAGGCCAGAACGATGAGCACCTGCTTGAAGCGTGCAATATGTAGCATATCCGGGGTGTTCGCCGCTTAGCTGTTCGCGGGTTCGGTGCGGTTCACCACCTGCGAAATGGTTGAACGCACGACGCGGACGTTGACGCCCGAAGCGATCTCGATCTCGACCTCGTTGTCGTCTTTGACCTTCGATACCTTGCCGATGATGCCGCCCTGCGTGACAACCTGATCACCGCGGCGCAGCGCCGCCACCATGTTCTGGTGTTCCTTCAGCTTCTTTTGCTGCGGACGGATCAGCAGGAAGTACATGATCGCAAAGATCAGGATAAAGGGAATAATACCTTGAATGGCCTCCATCGGGCGCTCCTCGTCTAAGTCTGGCGGGGGCTCCCCGCAAAGTCGCGGCACGTTATGACGGCGCCACGGGATTGGCAACCGCAGCACGGACGCTCAAAGCAATGTGTGAAGGCGATTTTGCATATTCAAGCGGGCCGCCCTGCCCGCCCCTCTTCATTCTGACAAAAATACCTCGGGGGTGAGGCCGCAAGGCCGAGGGGGCAGCGCCCCCGCTCCACCCTCGAACTGGGCTGGCAGCGGTACAATCGCAGCGATCTGCTCGCCGCAAATCACTGGCACGCGCGAGGCTCCATGACCCCGATCATCACTGTCCCCGGCATCGGCGGCTCCGGCCCTGACCACTGGCAGAGCCTTTGGGAAGCCAAACACCCCGGGATAACCCGATTTGCGCCGTCGAACTGGGACGAGCCCGATCTCACTGACTGGCTCGCCGCGCTAGATGCTGCGGTCGCCGCAGCCCCGACGCCGCCCATCCTCGTCGCCCATTCCCTCGGCTGCCTGCTCGCCGCGCGTTACTGCGCCTCGCATGACCGCACGATCAAAGGCATCTTCTCCGTCGCCCGCCCGATCCCCTCGGCCCCAAGTTTCCGGCGGTGAACCAGAGCTTCATCGACGTGCTGCGCACACCGCTCCGCGCGCCGACACTGGTTGCGGCCAGCACGGACGATCCCTACGCCTCAATCCAATTTGCGGAAAATATCGCGGCAGACTGGCAGGCAAGGTTCATAAACCTCGGCCCGCTCGGCCACGTGAATGTCTCCAGCGGACTCGCAGATTGGCCCGCCGGATATGCTTTGTTCGAAACCTTCGCGGCTAACTTGGCCGAGGCTTAGCCCTTTGCGACGTCGTCCAGCGCGCGCAGCTTTTGCAGCAGCGGCTGAAGCTCTTCGATACGCACCATGTTCGGACCGTCCGAAGGTGCGTTATCGGGGTCTTCGTGCGTCTCGATAAACAACGCCGCACAGCCCACAGCCACAGCCGCACGCGCCAGCGGCGGCACCATGCGGCGATCACCGCCCGACGAGTTGCCGTTCCCGCCCGGTTGCTGGACCGAGTGCGTCGCATCGAACACAACAGGATAACCCGTCTCCGCCATGGTCGGCAGACCGCGGAAATCGCTCACAAGCGTGTTGTACCCAAAAGACGTGCCGCGCTCGCAAAGCATGATGTTGGTATTTCCCGTACTCTCGATCTTCGCCGCGACGTTCTTCATGTCCCAAGGCGCAAGGAACTGGCCCTTTTTGACGTTGATCGCCTTGCCGGTCTCACCGGCAGCGAGCAGCAGGTCGGTCTGACGGCAGAGGAACGCCGGAATCTGCAGGATGTCACAGAACTCGGCCGCCATCGCGCAGTGGTGCGTCTCGTGCACGTCGGTGATGACCGGACAGCCGAACTCGTCACGGATTTTCGACAGAATCTCGAGGCCCTTCTCGGCACCCAGTCCGCGCTTGCCGCCCAGCGACGAACGGTTCGCCTTGTCGTACGAGCCCTTGAAAATAAAGCCAGTACCGGTCGCAGCGCAGGCTTCCGCAATCCGCTCCGCCAGCATACGCGCATGGTCGAGGCTTTCGAGCTGGCACGGCCCCGCGATCAGCGCGAAGGGCAGATCGTTGGCGACTTCGACGTTTCCGATGGTGACGCGATGCATGGGCGCTCTCCTTGAATTGGCTTGCCCTGCATATAGACACGCACAAAGGCTGCGTCCATCGCTGCTGCCTTTGTGCTTCAAATATCCCGGGGGTGCGGGGGCTGGCCCCCGCTCCGTCAGATCGACACGCGCTCCAGCAGAACCTCTCGCGCCAGCGTGGCCTTGGGCTCGTGCAGCACGACCGATCCACGGTTCACCGCGTAGAAGTCATCCGCCAGATCGAAAGCAAAATCGAAGTACTGCTCCACCAGCACCACAGCGATCTCGCCCTCTTCGCGCAGCTGGGCAATGACGCGCCCGATCTGCTGGATGATGTTGGGCTGGATGCCCTCGGTCGGCTCGTCGAGCAGCAGGACGCGCGGCCGCGTGATGAGCGCGCGGGCGATGGCAAGCTGTTGCTGCTGGCCGCCCGAAAGGTCGCCGCCGCGGCGATGCAGGAAGTCTTTCAGGATCGGGAACAGCTCGAATATCCGGTCAGGGACACCGCGCTCGTTACGATCAAGGCAGGCAAACCCGCTCTCCAGATTTTCCTGCACGGTCATCAGCGGGAACACCTCGCGGCCCTGCGGGACATAGGCGATCCCTGCCCGCGCAGCTCCGAAAGCGGTGAGGTGCTTGAGCTCCTTCCCGTCCAGCACGATGCGACCGTCCTCGTAGGGATGGCGGCCTGCGATAGCCTTGAGCAGCGAGGTCTTCCCGACCCCGTTCGTGCCCATGACGGCGGTGACCTGCCCCGCCTCGGCGGTCATGGAAATGCCGTTGAGGATCTGGCTCTGACCGTATTTCAGCGTGAGATTTTCGATTTCGAGCATGTTCAGCGCCCCAGATAGACTTCGATGACCTGCGGGTTGGCGGTGACGTGGTCGAGGCTGCCCTCGGCCAGCACCGATCCTTCGTGCAGGACAGTGACTTTGCAGTTGAGGCGGCGGACGAACTCCATATCGTGCTCGACGACCACCACGGCACGGGTTTTCGCGGCGCGCTTCAGCAGATCGGTCGTCTGCTCGCGCTCCGCCGGCGTCATCCCCGCAGCGGGCTCGTCCACAAGCAGCAGACGCGGGTCCTGCGCCAACAGCATCCCGATTTCCAGCCACTGCTTCTGGCCGTGGGACAACTCGCCCGACATCCGGTCCAGTTGATCTGCGAGGCCGATTTCCTCGGCCAGTTCCAGAATGCGGGCGCTGTCGTCACGGTTCTTTTTGTAGAACAGCACGTCGAACGGGCCGCGATCATTCTTCAAAGCCATGGCGAGGTTCTCGCGCACGGTCTGCGCCTCGAACACGGTCGGCTTCTGGAATTTGCGGCCGATGCCTTCGCGGGCGATCTTGCTTTCGGACATGCCCACAAGGCTGATCGATTTGTCCCCGAAAACAACGGTACCCTCGTCCGGCTTGGTCTTGCCGGTGATGATGTCCATGAACGTGGTCTTGCCCGCCCCGTTGGGGCCGATCACGGCGCGGAGCTCGGGTTCGTCGACGGCGATCGAGAGGTTGTTGATGGCGCGGAAGCCGTCGAAGGTCTTGGACACGCCGGATACTTCGAGAAGTCTGCTCATTCCGGTTTTCCTTCTTCTGCGCGCCAGCTGCCGTCATCGGGGCCGTAGTTCGCATTGCGCTTGACCGCGACGTAGTCAAAGAGGCCGCCGATGCCCTGCGGGAAGAACAGCGTCACCGCCACGAACGAGAAGCCGAGCAGTACGAGCCACCAGTCGGTCCAGACGATCTTGTAGAAACCGAGGTTGATCGCGGGGGCTCCGCCGCCCGTGAACCACGACGACAGGAGCGAGACAAACGTGGCGCCGATGACCGCGCCATAGAGGCGACCGCGACCACCGATCGCCACCCAGACCGCAAGGTAGATCGAGGCGATCGGCGCGATCTCGGCAGGGTTGATGATGCCCGCTTGCGGGTAATAGAGCGCCCCTGCGACCCCAGCCACCATCGCGGTGAGGGTAAAGACGAAGAGCTTATAGGTTTCAACGTGATAGCCAAGGAACCTCACGCGGGATTCGTCGTCTCGGATCGCGCGGATCACGCTGCCCATCTTGCCCGATGTGACGAAGGCGAAGAGGATATACGCCAGCGCCAGCGCAAGCGCCGAGGCCCAGAAAAACCAGACAGACACCCAGTCCTGACCCGCCGAAACGCCGGGGATGTTCTGGAGGCCTGACAGGCCGTTGTTACCACGCAGTCCGCTGTCGTTCTGGAAGAGATACAGCGACAGCGCGAGGGTCATCGCCTGCGTTAGGATCGACAGATAGACGCCCGTCACGCGGCTGCGGAACGCGAGCCAGCCGAAGACCAGTGCCAGCAGTCCCGGCACGATCAGTACGGCGAGGAGTTGCAGCGGCAGCGAGTGCGCGAACATCCAAAGCGCGGGAAGTTCGGAACTACCGACCACGCCGAAAATCTGCGTCCCGATGGCGTCCGAGACCTCTTGCGCGGTGGCGGGTAGCGGCTGGTTGGCAAGGGACGCGGCCACGATTTCCTCGGTGCGCGCATACATCAGCCACATGCCGACAGCGTAGCCTCCGATCCCGAAAAAGGCGAAGTGGCCAAGGCTGAGGATGCCGCAGTAGCCCCAGACCACATCCATCGCGATGGCGATGATACAAAGGCACAGCGTCTTGCCGAGCGTTTTGACGAAGCTGGTCGAGATCAGACCGAAGCCCGTTGCCTGCGCCATGAGCGTGACGGCCACGGTGAAGATCGCGAGGACCAGAAGGAAGATCAGGACCGAGCGGTTCGATGCAAGGAGGGTTTTGTTCATTGGGTCTCTCCTGCGGGGTTTGCGCGGACGTTCAAGGACGCACGGGGGGCCAGCCCCCCGGTCCCCCCGAGGTATTTTTGCCAGAGTGAATGACAGGTCATGCTCAGTTCCCCGCCGCGCGGCCCTTGAGGGCGACGATGCCCTTGGGACGGAACTGGATGAAGATAATGATGAAGAGGATCATGTAGGTCTGCGCCGCCAGCGTGTTGGACGGGTTGAACCACTCGATACCCTTTTGCAGGAAACCGATCAGCGACGCGCCAGCGAGCGTGCCCCAGACGTTGCCCACACCGCCGACGACGACGGTCATGAAGCTCTGGACGATGTAGTCGGCGCCCATTTCGCTGGTCACTTTGGCATAAAGGCCGATAGCGACGCCTGCGATCCCTGCGATGCCCGAGCCGAGGCCGAAGGTCAGCATGTTGATGCGGTCGGGGTTGATGCCCATCGATGCGGCCATACCGGGGTTCTGTGTGACGGCGCGGACCTCGAGGCCGAGGCGAGTGCGCTTCAGCACGAAGAGGATCAGCGCGAGGAAGATCAGCGCCAGCACGAAGATCGCGATGCGGATGTAGCTGATGGAGACCACGTCGTTGAATACGAGCGCGCCGTCCAGCCAACCGGGCGAAGTCAGCGGGCGGGCTTGGGTGCCGAAGATGTTCTTGGCGATCTGCTGGAGCGCGATCGAGATGCCGAAGGTGGCAAGGAGTGTTTCCAGCGGGCGTTTGTAGAGGTGGCGGATCACCAGACGCTCCATCGCGACGCCGGCCGCGAAGGTGACGCAGAACGCCAGCGGCAGGGCCACGATGATCGAGACGGTGTAATCTGGGATCACCTGCTGCACGACGTATCCGGTGTAGGCGCCCATCATGATGAATTCGCCGTGGGCCATGTTGATGACGCCCATCACGCCGAAGGTGATGGCAAGGCCGATGGCTGCGAGGAAGTAGATCGACGCCAAGGACACCGCATCGAGCGCGATGTCGGCGGTCTGCATCGCGCTGACCTTGAGGTCCACGTCGCGCATCGCGGCGTAGGCGGCATCGGTGACGGCTGCATCGGGTTCGACGTAGGCGTCGAAGAAAATGTGCGCTTTGACGGCGGCCTCGCGGTCGGCGGGCGGCACGAAGGGCGCGGCCTGCCCTGCGTCGACGAGCGACTGGTAGGCACGAATGCGGGCGGCGGGGTCGTTCATCTGGGCGACGGGGACGCCGGCGACCTCGCCGTCAACGATGTGCGCGGTGAGGGCCGATTTCACATCGGCATCGCTCACGGTGGTCGGGGCGAGGCCGGCGGAGGCCAGTTCGGCGTAGGCGGCATCGACGGTGAAGGTGTCATCGACCTTCCGGATGCGGGCGACGTTGGTGCCTTCGGGCACTTCGGCAGCGACGCTGGAACGGGTGGTGAGGATCTGGTTCAGCGCCGCGCGGCTGTCGAGGCTGACGCCTTCGGCCAGCGAATTGATCGCCTCGACGCGGGCTTCTGTGGTATCGCCGAAACGGGCAGTGAGCAGCGACAGCAGGCGCTCCTTGCGGGCGGCGATGTCGGGGTCGGTTTCGCCTTCGAGCGAGGCGGCGAGCGGTTCGAGATGTTCTGCGGAACCGTCGCGGTTGATGGCGTCGAGCGCGGCGATGCGGCGGGCGGGATCAGGGTCGGACAGCTGGAAACGTACCAGCGCCGAGCCAATCACGCCGCGCACACCTGCGTTCGGTTTGATCTGGGTAAGCTCGCCCTTGTCGGCGGTGCCGATCTCCTCGCCTGTGTCGATGTCGATCAGCGTGTAGGGATCGCTGTCGGTGACATAAACGAAGCGGCCATCGTCGTGCTGCCAGACCTCTTTGCCCTGCCAGCGTTCGAGGAAAGTGGCGACATCGTACGCGCCGGAAGCCAGAAGGGCCTCGACAGCGTCGGCGGTCGTGCCGCGGGAAGGTTTGTTATAGAGGGCGGGGTCTTCCTGAAGGACCGATTGCAGGTCCTGAGCCGATGCGCAGACAGCCGAGACGGTCAGAGCGCAGGCGAGCAGAAGGGCGCGGAACATCTCGCGTCTCCTTGAAAGGGTATTCGGGGAGGGTGGCAAGGGGCGACGCGCGCCCCTGCCCTTGATCACAGGATCAGTAGTTCGAGGTCAGCTGGACGCAGGTCTCGGTTTCGGTGTTGTACATGCCGCACTTGAGGTCGACCCAATCCGATTCCAGGACAGCCGATTCCGGCAGGAAGTCGGTCCATGCGTCACCTGCGACCGGCTCGGTCTGCGAGATGATGTCGAATTGGCCGTCTTCGAGGATTTCACCGATCAGGACCGGCTTGGTCAGGTGGTGGTTCGGCAGCATTTCAGCGGTCGAGCCGGTCAGGTTCGGGAAGGTCTGGCCCGGCATTGCGTCGATGACGGCGTCAACGTCGGTGGTGCCGATTTCCTCGACCGCCTGAACCCACATGTTGAAGCCGATGTAGTGAGCTTCCATCGGGTCGTTGGTCACGCGCGCGTCGTCACCGATGAAGGCGTGCCATTCGTCGATGAAGGACGCGTTCTCTTCGGTATCTGCCGACATGAAGTAGTTCCATGCAGCGAGGTGGCCGACGAGGTTCGAGGTGTCGAGGCCCGAAAGCTCTTCTTCACCGACCGAGAATGCGACGACCGGAATGTCTTCTGCCGAAACGCCCTGAGCCGCGAGTTCTTTGTAGAAGCCGATGTTCGCGTCGCCGTTGATGGTCGAGATCACGCCGACCGACTTGCCGTCAGCGCCCAGCGCAACGACGTCGGACACGATGGTCGCCCAGTCCGACTGGCCGAACGGGGTGTAGTTGACGAAAATATCTTCGGCAGCGATGCCGTTGTCCTGAAGGTAGGCTTCGAGGATGTTGTTGGTGGTGCGCGGGTAGACGTAGTCGGTGCCGAGCAGCGCGAACTTCTCTACGCCGAGTTCTTCGAGGAAGTAGTCGACAGCCGGAATAGCCTGCTGGTTCGGAGCGGCGCCGGTGTAGAATACGTTGCGCGAGGACTCTTCGCCTTCGTACTGGACGGGGTAGAACAGAAGGCCGTTCAGTTCTTCGATGACCGGCAGAACCGATTTACGCGAAACCGAGGTCCAGTTGCCGAAGATGACGTCGACTTCGTGAACGGTCAGAAGCTCGCGGGCCTTTTCAGCGAAGAGCGGCCAGTCGGACGCGGGGTCGACGACAACGGCTTCGAGTTCACAACCCAGCAGACCGCCCTTGGCGTTCTGGGCTTCGACCAGCATCAGCATGGTGTCTTTGAGGGTGGTTTCGGAGATGGCCATCGTGCCGGAGAGCGAGTGCAGGACACCGACCTTGATCGGCGCTTCACATTCGGCGAAAGCGGCGCCCGCACCGGCGATCAGCGCAGCGGAGGAAAGAGCGGGCAGCATGAATTTCTTGAACATAGGTAGTCCCCTGTTGGCGCAGCCGTCTTCCATCCGGGCCTCTGTGCAAACAGAAACCGGTCGGTTACAGTCGGACTGCAGCCTTGTTGCTGAAGTCGCGTCGAAGGGAGTGGTCTGCCAGGATTGACCCTTCGCGCGGCGGTTTTGGCGGGCGGTGATACCCGCAGGGCAGAAGGTGCCTGACGGTACGTCCGCAGCGCAAATCCCGCCGCATGCTGAGAACTTGATTCAGGAATGCATGTTCAAAAATTCACCAACATGCGCAAAACTGCCCAATAAATAGACACGTCGATAACGGTTCCGTGAGGTCACGGCGCTCGAAAGCGGCCAATCGTCATCCGATTTCGTCCTTTTGTGCCTGACATCAGGGACACATCCTCGAATCCGCACATGAGAGAATGATATAGTAACAGTAAATCAAAGGTTGATTAGGCAGCACCTAAGTACTCATAAATGGATCAAGCGACTTCTATGTTCTTGAAATTGCGACGTCGCCCGCCGGAAAGCCTGACTTCCGCCGGACTATACCAAGGAGTATTTGTCTTATGCTCCTAGCCCGTTGAGGGTGAGTTTAGGTTGGCAGATATGGCGACTAGGGTAGTGCCAGTAACCACCGAAGAGTGACCGGGATCTGAACTAATGTTGTTCGGCCAAAATCAGAGTAGAAAGAAGAACCGGAAGCGCACCGATGCAACCGACTTCTACCTGTTTCAGGATACCGAACGCTCGCACATTTACCGCATCCGCGAACAAATCGAAGACAAGCCGGTCCGGCTGAGCCTGATCTACGGTATCTTCATGATGTTCTGGGTCGTCATGCTGACGCGTGGCCACGCCATCGAACATAGCGGCGATGCGCTGACGGACCTTTTTCCGCACGTGGCCGGCGTGACCGTGGTGCTGGGCGTCTTTATCTATCCCAGGCGTTATATCTGGATACCGATCGTCACTTTCGCCCTCTTCTATGCCGTAACGCCGTTTATCGCCATGCGCGGCTATACCATCGCGGGCGAAACCTCGGAGTTCATTGCTCTGCTCTGGATCGGTCTTGGCGCGAACCTGCTGGTGTCGATCCTGCTGGGCATGTGTGCCCGCGCGCTTCACGTTATGCTACACCGCGCGTTCGAACCGTTCCTGCTCGACCTCGTGCTGTCGATTACCTCGGGGCCTGTGTTCGCGCTGTTCCTGTGTCTGATGGTGCCGGTGTTCATCAACACCGCTCTCATCCACTCGCCTAACGCGGCGCAAAGTATCGGGCTGGATGCGGGCTACACCTTTGAAGCGTTCGTGAAATCGGCCTATGGCGGCATCACAATCATGGGCCTGCTGATCGGCATCCTGCGTATCCCGCGCGAAGAACATGTCATTCGCGCCCTGCCCTATGCCGCGCTGTTCCCGCTGCTGGCGCTCCTCGGTAACAACGGGTTCCGGCTCGACGAGACGTGGGACGCGCTGGCGCTTTGCGGTCTGCTGGCAATCCTTTTGCCGTTCGCGCTGGTGATCCCCACCCTCACGGTCGGTCTGATGTTCTACATCGGCCTGACCGGAGCCGTCATCGACATCGAGCCGCCCGAAACCCGCGCCGAACTGGTGCTGGAGATCTACTCGCTCGGCGCGTTCTTCATCATCATGCTGCTGCTCGCCATCCGCAGCCACGACCACTACCGGCGTGAAAAGCAGATGGGCTCGATCCGCCGCCTGAATACCGTCCGCAACAACGCGGGCGTCGGCGTGTTTTCGATCGACCTGCACAACCGTCTGGTCAGCGTCGACCCTGTGACCCAGCGGATGCTCAACCTCGGGTCCGAAATCGACCTGACGTCGATGATGCGGCAGTTTCCGCCCGAACAGCAGGAAGAGTTGCGGGACATGATGTTCGGCAATGGCGCGGACAGTAAAACGCTGCTCGCCCGCCTCAAGGACTCGCCCACCAGCAGCCTGTCGCGCACCTTGCGTTTGTTCCTCTGGAACGAGCGCGGCCAGCGAAACGAGCGCAGCATCCTCGGCCTTGTGGTCGATGTAACAGGCGAACACCTTCAGGAAAAAGCCCTGCGCGAGACGATGGCCGAGTTGTCGAGCAATAACGACAAGCAAAAGCAGCTGTTCTCGATCATCAGCCACGAACTTCGGACGCCCGCGTCTATCATCTCCATGCTGATCGACGATATGGACGAGCCGCAGGTGGACTACGACCGCCTCCACGCCCGCCTGCGCGAGTCGACCGACCAGCTTCTTGGTGTGCTGACCGACATGCGTCAGGCGGTGAACCCCGAGAAGAACCTGCCGGTGAACCTCGTGCCGTTTGTGCCGTTCGAACTGGCCGAGTCGATCAAGAACACTTTCGAGATGCAGGCCGAAGCCGCAGAAGTGCTGATCCGCCTGCGCCTTGGCGACGGGGCGAACGAGACCTGTATGGGCGACAATGTCCGGATCAAGCAGATCCTCGGCAACCTCATCCGCAACGCCATCATCCACTCGCAGTGTACGACGATCACCATCAGCTACCGCTCGGCCTATAACGTCGAGGACAGCAGCCGCATCGGTGTCTGGTCGATCAGCGATGACGGCGTCGGCATCCCGCCCGATCAGGTCGAGCGCCTGTTCCAGCCGTTCCAGCGCGGCACGGGTGATGATCCGCGAAACCGTCCCGACGGCAGCGGCCTGGGCCTCTATATCGTCAAAAGCTCTGCGCATGTGCTTGGCGGCCATGTCGAATACTTCCCCGCCCCCGAAGGCGGTGCGGGCTATCACATCCGCCTGCCCGAGCCGCTGGCCGACGGCACGCTCCTGCCCGATGCGGACGATCCCGACGCCGCCGATCTGGACTTCGCCAGCCTGCGTGTCGTTCTGGCGGAGGACAACGCACTGGTGGCCGAGGTTACGTCGGCCCGCCTGCGCAAATACATGGGCAGCGTCATCACCGCGCCCACGGGTCGCCGCGCGCTGGAGCTGATCCATCAGGACCCGCCGGATGTCCTGATTACTGACCTCTACATGCCCGAAATGAACGGCGCAGAACTGATCCGCACCCTGCGCGAGGAAGGCAACGATCTGCCTATTATCGGCCTGACTGCGGCTGTGGTGGGAGACGACATGCGCCAGTTCGAAATGGTCGGCGCCTCGCACATCATGACCAAGCCGCTCGAAGATGCGCAGCTTATGCGTTTCCTGCGCGAAGAATTCGCCCGCCGCAAACGTACTGCCGCAGCGGCGGAAGCTGTCGAAGCGGGAGCGGACGAATAAGGCCGCACAAATCTATCTCACGAAAACGGGAACCAATGCGCGTGTCGCCCCGTTGGTAATGCAACAAAGCAATTCCAACGGAAGAACTTATTATGGATCTCGTACGCGTACTTATCGCCATCTTCATTCCGCCCCTCGGCGTGTTCCTTCAGGTCGGCCTTGGCCTCCAGTTCTGGATCAACCTGCTGCTGACGCTTCTTGGCTATATTCCGGGGATCATCCATGCCCTCTACATCATCCTTCGCGACTGAGCCGATCGTCACGCCGCGGCTTGACGAGCTGGATCGTCTCACGAAAATCGCCCGCATGATGGATAGCCGGTACAAGATCGCCGGCATCCGTTTCGGGTGGGATACGATCCTCGGCCTCATCCCCGGTGTTGGCGATACGCTGACTATGGCCCCGTCGCTCTACATTCTGGCAAAGGCCCGAAAGATGGGCGCATCCAACCGCCTGTTGGCGCAGATGATCGGGAATATCGGCATCGACTGGATTATCGGTTGGATCCCGCTGCTCGGCGACTTGCTGGACGTGGGCTTCAAGTCCAACCGCCGCAATGTGGAACTCCTACACGGGATGCACGGACTACCGTCTCCCTTCCGCGAAACGGCTGACCAATAACGAAAAAAGCCCGCGAGTGATGCTCGCGGGCTTTTCTTTTGTCTTCGGATCGAAGCGGCGATTAGCCGACCAGTTCGAGACCCGAGAAGAAGAAAGCGATTTCTTCTTTTGCGGTTTCCGGAGCGTCCGAACCGTGTACCGAGTTCTCGCCAACCGACTTTGCGAATTCAGCGCGGATAGTGCCTTCGGCAGCGTCTGCCGGGTTGGTTGCGCCCATGACTTCGCGGTTCTTCGAGATGGCGCCTTCGCCTTCCAGAACCTGAACAACGACCGGAGCCGACGCCATGAATTCGCAAAGTTCGCCGTAGAACGGACGCTCGGCGTGAACAGCGTAGAACTGGCCAGCCTGAGCCGGGGTCAGGTGGATGCGCTTCGAAGCGACGACGCGCAGGCCAGCGTCTTCGAACTTGGCAACGATTTTGCCGGTCAGGTTACGCTCGGTGGCATCGGGTTTGATGATCGAGAGGGTGCGTTCGACAGCCATGTTAGCCTCTATATGCAGCGGCCCCACGTACGGGGGCGGGTTGGAAATTGGCGCTGCCCTAACATGTGTCAGCGCTCAAGAAAAGCGGTCAAACGCGGCTGGTCTGGCAACTTAACGCAAATGACGCATTTCGCTTGTGCGGATCGGGGGTGCGGCGCCTCTTTCCCAGCAAATGCGAACCTGCTAGCAGCAAGCCATGCTACGCCTCGACGATATCTCCTATTCCATCGAAGGCCGTGTTCTGATCGAGCACGCCTCTGCTGTCATTCCTACCGGCCACAAGGTCGGTCTCGTCGGGCGTAACGGCACCGGCAAGACGACGCTGTTCAAGCTGATCCGGCAGGAGCTGCACCTCGACACAGGTGACATCGACCTGCCGCGCGGCTGGCGGATCGGCGGCGTCAGTCAGGAGGTCCCCGGTAACGAAGTGTCCCTGATCGACACCGTGCTGGCTGCCGACACCGAGCGTGCATCGCTAATGGCCGAGGCGGAGACTGCAACCGACGGCACCCGCATCGCCGAAATCCAGACCCGCCTTGCCGACATCGACGCGTGGAGCGCCGAAGCCCGCGCCTCCTCGATCCTCAAAGGTCTCGGGTTCACCGACGAAGAGCAGAAGATGCCCTGCTCCGCCTTCTCCGGCGGTTGGCGGATGCGCGTCGCGCTAGCGGCAGTGCTGTTCTCGGAGCCTGACCTGCTGCTGCTCGACGAACCTACCAACTACCTCGACCTCGAAGGTGCGCTGTGGCTGGAGAACTACCTGACGCGCTACCCGCACACAGTGGTCATCGTCAGCCACGACCGCGAACTGCTGAACCGTTCGGTGACGGGCATCCTGCACCTGAATGACAAGAAACTGACCTACTGGACCGGCACCTACGACAGCTTCGTCCGCCAGCGCGCCGAACAGCGCGCTGTCCTGGAGCAGGCCGCGAAAAAGCAGGACGCCAAGCGCGCCCACCTGCAATCCTTCGTCGACCGTTTCAAAGCCAAAGCGACCAAGGCCAAGCAGGCCCAGTCCCGCGTGAAAATGCTTGAGAAGATGGAGACCATCCGCGTGCCCGAAGACGCCGCGCGGACCGTGTTTACCTTCCCCTCGCCCGAACCGCTGTCGCCGCCGATCATCCGCGTCGAAGGCGGCAAGATCGGCTATGACGGCAAAGCGGTCCTGTCCCGCCTGAACCTGCGCATCGACCAGGACGACCGCATTGCGCTTCTCGGCCGCAACGGAGAAGGCAAATCGACCCTGTCCAAGCTGCTCTCGGACCGTCTGGAGCTGATGGAAGGCGAGAAGGTCTCGTCCAGCAAACTCCGCATCGGTTTCTTCGCGCAGCATCAGGTGGACGAGTTGCGAGTCGAGGAAACCCCGCTCCAGCACCTCCAACGCGAACTGCCCGACCAGACGCCGTCGAAGCTGCGCGCCCGCCTCGCCGGATTCGGCCTGATGGCCGCGCAGGTCGAAACCGAGGTCGGTCGCCTTTCGGGAGGCCAGAAGGCACGCCTGTCGCTGCTCCTCGCGACGCTGGACGCGCCGCACCTTCTCATCCTCGACGAACCCACCAACCACCTCGACATCGAAAGCCGCGAGGCGCTGGTCGAGGCGCTGACAGCCTACAACGGCGCGGTCATCCTCGTTAGCCACGACATGCACCTCCTCAGCCTCGTGGCCGATCGCCTATGGCTGGTGAAGGACGGACAGGTCTCGCCCTACGACGACGACCTTGACGCATACCGCAAGATGCTGCTGTCCTCGGAAAAACCGGCCGAGAAAACCGCCGCAGCCGCCACAAAGCCCAAGCCGCAAAAGGCCGACCGCAACACGATCCTCGCCCTCCGCGCAGAGGTCCGCAAATGCGAAGAGCGCATCGAGAAAATCAACGAGATCCGCGACCGCGTGGCGGGCGAGCTTGCCGACCCTGCGCTATACGAGGACAACAACAGCGCCAAACTGGAAAAGCTGAATCGCAAATGGGCCGAAGCGGTGGATGCCACAGAGCGCGCAGAAGCGCTGTGGATGGAAGCGCTTGAAAAGCTCGAAGAAGCCGAAAGCTGATAACGTAACGGGGGCTCTGCCCCCGCGCTTCGCGCTCCCCCGGGATATTTCGGGCACAAAGGCGGAACCCGCGTCTTCATTCTGACAAAAATACCTCGGGGTGAGGCCGCAGGCCGAGGGGCAGAGCCCCTTTCGCGTTCTGACCGCCAAAAGCAAAAAAGCGCCTTACGGCGAACCGTAGGCGCTTTTTGAAGAAGAAGTGGCGCGGTTGACGGGGCTCGAACCCGCGACCCCCGGCGTGACAGGCCGGTACTCTAACCAACTGAGCTACAACCGCACTCATCTTCGTGACACTTTTTTCAGCAGTGGCGCGGTTGACGGGGCTCGAACCCGCGACCCCCGGCGTGACAGGCCGGTACTCTAACCAACTGAGCTACAACCGCTCGCCTATGTGCTGTCCGGTGTGTCACCGGATGTGGGGCCTTCTAAGCGGAGTGCGGGGTGGCGTCAAGCGCCCTCTGACAAAAAAGTGCAACAAATCGAACCGGATGATGAATTCGTTTGGAAACGGCCAAAAATCTCTTTGTTTCAGGGCTTTATGGCAGTGGTGATTTTCTGGAGATTCAGCGGATTCCAGATCCGGTCGGGAAAACTGCAAGAAAACAAGGCAGGTTGAAACCGGCACTGCCTGTCCCCATCTCTCCCCTACGAGCGGCGCCGGCGTGCGCCGCAGCGCGTTGCGCAGAAATCTAGGCAAATCGGTACTCTTATACTGGCGAATCCGCTTTTGCGGCTTGCCTAAGTGGTGCGCCGGCACTAGTTTGCACGCCAAAATTCGTTGACTATAAAAAGGACAAAGGCCATAGCCCGTAGACCTCATAACGCACCACCGGTGCGTGACACTGGACCCCGCATCAATGATCGCATCCGTTGCCCCGAAGTTCGCCTGATCGGCGCCGAGGGTGAAAACGTAGGTGTTGTGACGCCCGAGAAAGCTCTCGACATGGCCGAACAAGCCGGTCTCGACCTGGTAGAAATTTCGCCCAACGCGAAGCCGCCGGTCTGCAAGATCATGGATTACGGTAAGTACAAGTACGAGACCCAGAAGAAAGAGGCCGAGGCGCGCAAGAAGCAGAAGGTCATCGAAGTCAAAGAGGTCAAGTTCCGTCCGGGAACCGACACCCACGACTATGATGTCAAAATGCGCAATGTGCTCAAGTTCCTCGACAACGGGGACAAGGTGAAAGTCACCCTGCGTTTCCGTGGTCGCGAGATGGCTCACCAGGATCTTGGCCGCGAGCTGCTTCAGCGTATCTCCGAAGACGTCAAGGAGAACGGCAAGGTCGAGAACATGCCGAAGATGGAAGGCCGTCAGATGGTCATGATGATCGGACCGCTGGCCAAGTAATCTTGGTTCTCTTGCAGTAACGACAGGCCGCCTTTCGGGCGGCCTTTTGTTTATGTGCTGCGCGGTTTCGGGCGGGTCGGCATTTCTTTCAGGAGGCCGCCCACCCCCATTGCAGCGATTTCCGCGTCGGTGACCCCGATTCCGCAAAGCGTCCGTTCCAACACCCAGTCGGCACCATTGAGCGCTGGCGAACGCGCGCATCCCGGCAGGCCGATGACGGGGCGGCCATCAAAGCTGCCAATGAACAGCAGGTTTCCCGGATCGACGGGCATCCCGAAGCGTTCGACTGCGCCTCCGGCCATTCTGACGGCGCTGGGGGCCACGTCCGCGATGTCGGAGGTGGCCGAGGCGGTCAGAATCAGGATGACCTCTCCTTCGGCCTGTTTGATGGCCTCTGCGATGACTTCGGTTTTGTGGGCGACTTTGCTGCGGGGCGTCAGGGCGACGTCCAGCCGCGACAGGCGGGTGTTCGTGGCACGACGGCCCTTGTCGCTATGTGTGGTGCCGTCGATCACGGTTTCGATCAGCGTGGCGCTTTGGTAGCGCGGCGCGTGGACGGTCATCGCGGTGTCCAACGCCTCGGCGGCTTTGGCGACGTTCGTGGCGGCGACTCCGTAGGCGATGATCTTGACCGTGGCAATCATGGCGCCCGCTTCGACGCGCTTGCAGTGCGGCAGCGTGGCGATAGTGATCATCGGGTCGATGGCGTTGGCGGCGTGGATGCGGGCGGGATCGAAGCCGACGACTCCGGCGCGGGTGGCGTGAAGGTTCACGCGGCCTGTTGCGGCTTTGGTAACGCGGATATTCTGTGCTGCTGGATCGCTGACCAATGCAGCGGCGATCCGCTCGGCAGCCGTGTTCTCGTCCAAGTCATCCGGCCCGAGACGCGCGACAATGACTTCGGTAATTCCCGCCGTTTGTAGGTCGGCAATGTCGGCGGCCGTGAGTTCCTTGCCCTTTTGCAGCTTGCGGGACGGCAGGCGGATGGAGTGGGCAGCGATCTCGCCCTCGGCTTCGGCAACGGGCGATGGGCCGAACTTCATGCTTTTCTCAGAACTTCAGTCACTTGCGCCATGATGCTCACAGCGATTTCGGCGGGGGATTTGGCGCCGATGTTCAGCCCGACGGGTCCATGAATGCGGGCGATCTGCGCCGCTGAAAAACCGTCCTGTACCAGCCGTTCGACCCGCTTGGCGTGGGTCCGCGTGGAGCCGAGGCAGCCTAGGTAGAACACATCCGACAACAGCGCAGCGCGGATGGCGGGGTCGTCGAGTTTGGGATCGTGGGTTAGCGTGACAACGGCCGTGCGCGGGTCGAGGCCCAGCGCCTCCATCGCCTCATCCGGCCAATCGTCTGAGATCATCTCACCGGGGAATCGCTCTTCGGAGCCGAAAACCGGGCGCGGGTCGATCAGCACGGGGTCATATCCGCAGGCGCGCGCCATCTGGACGAGCGGCTGGGCGATGTGGACCGCACCGACGATCAGCATCCGAAGCGGCGGGTTGTGGATCGCGACGAAGGTTCTGCCGTCTTCCTCGACACCAGATTTGTCGCTGCGGAATCGCTCGGCATAGGCGGAGGCATCGGCGAGCTTACGGTCGTCGCTTTCCAGATCGGCCACGTAGGCAACCTGCTTGCGGGCAGCGCGGGCATCCACCAATTCTTTGAGCAGATCGGCGGACAGCGCTTCGCCGCCAACGGGTTCCACCAGCACGCGGATCTGGCCGCCACACGCGAGGCCGACGGCGAAAGCCTGATCGTCCGATACGCCGAATGTCAGAAGGCGGGTTTTGCCGTCGTCGACGGCGTCCATGGCTTCGGTGATGACCGCGCCTTCGACGCAGCCGCCCGAGACAGAGCCCTCCATCGCGCCATCGCGGTCGATGACCAGTTGACTGCCGATGGGACGGGGCGCGGAGCCCCAAGTTTCGACGACAGTGGCCAGCACAGCGCCGCGTCCGCTGTTATGCCACTCCAGCGCAAGCGCGGGGATGTCGGTTCTGTCTGTCATGATAGCCTCCCTACCCCTTTCAAGATGAGAGAAGCCGCAACGCGGTTCAACTCCTACCGTAGTCTTACGCGCAAAAAAGAACGGGCCCCGAAGGGCCCGCCTTTGTCAGTTCTTACTGAGCGCTTGCAACCTGATCGAGGAGCGGCGTGATCCGGCGGATCGTGGCGCGACGGTTCGCCTGCTCTGCGGATTCGGTGTTCACCTTCAGGTAACGTTCACCGTAACCCTGTACGACGAGGTTTTCCGGCGGGATGTCGAAGTACTCGGTCATTGCCAGTGCAACGCTTTCCGCGCGGCGGTCCGACAGGCCGAGGTTGTTGACGTCCGAGCCGACAGCGTCGGTGTGACCTTCAACAAGGAAGATCTCGTTCGGGTTTTTCTGAACCATGTCTTCGATCAGCAGGCCCATACGTACGAGGCTGGTGATTTCAGCTTGCGAGATCGCAGCCGAGCCGGTTGCGAAGTTGATGGTGTCCAGATCAATGGCCGGAACGAGTTCGCGGACCGAACGGATTTCGCGAACCTGACGGAGCGAGTAGCTACGGTCGACGTTCTGCGGCTTCTGGGCCTGAAGAGCGGCGATCAGACGTGCAACGTCCGCGTCGTTGACCGAGTAGCTCGGTGCCGGACGAGTGGTTTCGCGGAGCGAAGCAACGTCAACCGGCTCAGCGGCGCGCTCTGCGTCGGTGATGAGGTTGATGCGGGTGCCGTCGGTCAGGATACGTGCACGGGTCACAACACGGCCGAGGTCATCGCGGATGGTCAGAACCTGCGTGCCATCCGGACGGGTCACGGTGGTACGGGTCGAGCCGTCAGCAAAGGTTTCGGTCTTTACGTCGTTGCCTGCCTGGTTCAGCAGAGCATCGTCGTTCTTGTAGATTTGCAGACCATTGGGGCCCTGAACGATAACGCGGTCGCCGGTGTTGCCGACAACTTCTTCACCGTTGTCGAGCAGCGAGCCTACAGCCACAGCACCGAGACCGACCAGAAGGGCCTTCTCGAAGTTGCTCAGACCACCGTTATCTTCGCTGGCTTCAGCGTTGTTGGCCGAAGTGGGCTCGAAATCTTCGTCCGACGAGCGAACCTGCTCTTCGGTCAGCGTCTCTTCGGTGACTTCGGCGTCAGTTGCGTTCTCGTCCGAAGCGGCGAGCGGAGCAGCCTCCTCTTCCTCTGCGGTCGGGTCTACAGCCGGTTCGTCGTCAGCAGCGACTTCTTCTGCGCCTTCGTCAGCGGCAGCAGCTTCTTCGTCGGTGGTGGCTTCAGCGTCGGTCGCAGCCGACATCTCTGCCTGCATCTCTGCGATCTGGTCAGCCATATCCTGCTGAGCCTGTTCAAGAGCGGCCTGCTCTTCGGCGATCTGCTGAGCTACTTCGTCCGAAACTTCCTTGGCCGGAGCAGCTTCTTCCGAAGCAGTTTCTTCTTCGGTCATTTCGGCTTCGGCGGTGGTTTCAGCTTCGGCGCCCATCTCGGCGTCAGCTTCCATCTCGGCTTCTGCGTCGGCGTTCATTTCGCCTTCTTCAGCCGGTGCAGCTTCAGCTTCGGTGGTTTCCGGAGCCATCTCTTCCTGTGCGGCTTCTGCTTCTTCGCTGGCTTCAGCTTCGACCGAGCCGTCTTCGGTGGCTTCGGCTTCGACTTCTACGGCATCTTCCGAAGTCGCTTCATCAGCGGCCGGAGCGGCTTCGCTCTGGGCTTCGATTTCAGCCTGAACTTCGGCGTCCATCTCGCCTTCGACGGCTTCACCTTCAGCCGGAGCAGCTTCAGCGTCTGTCATCTCCGGTGCCATTTCCTCGGCAGCACCATCAGCGGATTCTTGGGCCTCTACAGCATCGGTTTCGTCAGCGGTTGCCTCTTCGGCGACCGGCTCGGCAGGTTCCGCAGCCTGTTCCATAGCAGCGTCCGCCTGCGGATTAGCCTGAGCCGGTTCGTCGCCGGTCGCCGGTTCGGCAGCATTTTCGTTTGCCGGTTCGGCGGGGGCGATGTCACCCATTTCCTCTTGGCTCTGTTTGGTCAGCTCGACAATCTTGTCCTGACCCAGCGCGTCGACCAGCGCCGGATCTGCGAGCGGGATAGCCGTCGGCTCGCCGTTTTCGCACGGCGGGATGATGCCACCTTCGCAGAGCAGAACAGCGGGCTCGCCATCCGGCGTGGTGGTCAGTTCTTGCGCGTGAGCGGCACCAAGGAAAGAGGCGTTGGGGACAATCAGGGAAAGCGAGGCCACCAGAGCGGTCGTGGCACGGGATGAATTACGGGGCATATGAACTCCTTTGAGTGGACGTCATCTGGCAGGACCAGACGCGCCGAATTGCCAAAGCAACGCGCGCCAGACCGCTTTTGATCCATCAGGAGATGTGAAATTCTTCGCGAGGTTCCCCTGTTAAGCGCCTTTGTGCCGATCGACCATTGCCATCAGCCGCGCTTTGTCCCCGCCGTCCTTCGCGTCCGAGATCGCCTCGGCAAGACCTTGCAATGATGCGATATTGTGGCCCGCGCGGAAGCTGGTCACATGGGGCAGCATTTCAACGATCCCGCGGGCTTTGGGCGCGAAGCCGTCCCATCTGAGGAGCGGGTTCAGCCAGATTAGTTGACGTGACGATAGCCCGAGCCGCTCCATCGCTTTGCCCAGCCCGCCTTCGGGATCGCGGTCGAGCCCGTCGGTGATCAGAAGCACCACAGCGCCCTGCCCCAGAACCCGCCGCGACCAGTCGCGGTTGAAGCGGTCGATACACTCCCCGATGCGTGTGCCGCCCTGCCAGTCCTGCGCCTCGGCCCCGACGGCGGCCAGCGCGGCATCGACGTCTTTGTGCTTGAGGTGGCGGGTGATGTTGGTGAGCCGCGTGCCGAAGGTGAAGGCGTGGATTTTGGCCCAGCCCTGCCCTTTGGCATTGGCGACGGCGTGCACGAAATGCAGCACGGCGCGGGAATACTGGCTCATGGAGCCGGAGATATCGCAGAGCACGACGAGGTTCGGATAGCGTTCGCGTTTATGGCGAGTCGCGAAGCTCTGGATTTCGCCGCCCTTGCGCATCGACTGACGCAGCGTGCCGCGCCAATCGGGGATCTGGCCGTGTCCGGCGGTGGTCCGCCTGCTTTGCACGGGGCGGATCGGCAGGGTCATTTTGGCGAGGATGCGTTTCGCCTGCGCCATCTCCTCGATCGACATCTGTTCGAAGTCGAGCGTTTTCAACCGTTCCTCGGTCGAGATCGTGCGGGAGGCGTCGATGTCGATCAGCGCCTCTTCATTTTTGTCCTCTTCCGGCTGAGGCATGGGGATGTTTTGGTCATCCAGCAGCGCCTCTGCCGCGCGCTTTTCGGCGGCTTTGGCTTTGCGGTCTTCCTGCACGCCGCGCACGGACGGCAGCATCATCGCCATCATATGTTCGAGGTAGCGTGGGTCGCGCCAATAGAGGCGGAACACCTGCCCGTAGATCGTGCGGTGTTCGGGGCGCGTGCAGAAACACGCCTCCAGCGTCCAGTAGAAGTCGTTCTTGCGCGTAAACCCCGCCGCCTCCACGGCGCGAATGGCGTCGATCACACGGCCGGGGCCGACGGGGATGCCTGCCTTGCGCAGGGCACGGGCGAAGTGCGCGATGTTATGCGCGAGCTTGCCGTCCTCCGGAATATCGAGCGGGATGTACTCAGCCATTGGCGTCGCGGCGGGGGGCTGTCTGCCCCCCGCACCCCCCGAAGGTATTTTTGTCAGAATGAAGCATCAGACGGGCGCGAGGTCCGCGCGGGCTTCTTTGAGGAGGCGCTGCGCTTCGGAGCCTTCGATACGGGCGATGTCGTCCTGATATTTGAGGATCGCGCCAAGGGTGTCGGCGATAACCTCGGGGCTGAGGTCAATGACGTCGAGCGCGAGCAGACATTTCGCCCAGTCGATGGTTTCTGCCACCCCAGGTTTTTTGAAGAGGTCTTCGGTGCGAAGTTTCTGGACGAAGGCGACGACCTCTTTGCTGAGCGTTTCCTGCGCTTCGGGCGCGCGGGCGTGGAGGATGTCCAGCTCGCGGTCGAAGGTGGGGTAATCGACCCAGTGATAGAGACAGCGGCGTTTCAGGGCGTCATGAACCTCGCGCGTGCGGTTGGAGGTCAGTATGACGATGGGCGGCTCCTGCGCCTTGATCGTGCCCAGCTCGGGCACGGTGACTTGGAAATCGGAGAGCGCTTCGAGGAGGAACGCCTCGAACGGCTCGTCGGTGCGGTCGATTTCGTCGATGAGCAGAACGGGCGCGCCGCCTTCATGGGGGCGCATCGCTTCGAGCAGCGGGCGTTCGATCAGGAAATCCTCGTTGAAGAGCTCGGACTGTAGCGCCTTGCGGTCGGCGCCGCCCGCCGCTTCGGCGGTGCGGATCGCGATCATCTGCGCGGCGAAATTCCATTCATAGACCGCTGAGGCCGCGTCGAGCCCTTCGTAGCATTGCAAGCGGATCAGTTTGCGGCCCAGCGCGCTGGCGATCGCCTTGGCGATTTCGGTTTTTCCAGTGCCTGCTTCTCCCTCCAGAAATAGCGGGCGACCGAGTTTGAGCGATAGAAAGGTCACGGTCGCAAGGGCGCGGCCACAGATGTAGCCTTCGCCCGCGAGCATGGACTGCACGTCGTCGATACTGTCGATAGTCATGAACTCCTCCGATTCAACCTCCATGCTGCCTTGTGGCAAAATTCGTTCAAGCCCTGCATAAGTCGCATGAATTTGCCGTTCATAGAGCGCAGAGCGGTCGCGCCTTGAGCGCAATTCCGCCCTAATCTAGGCTTAGCCTGCAGAATGGTTAGGTAGTACGCCCTTGAGGCAAAGGATGTGACGTGAGTATTGAACTTACAACCGATTTTGCCGGTCTTTCGAATGAGGACTGGTTCGACGCACTGGACGATGTGGCCGAAGAACACGGGCATTTCGAACGGGTCGGCGCGAATCATGCAGCCGCTTTCATCGATCAGGGCAAGAAGCTGCTCGTGACATTCGAGACCTTTCCCGAGATTTGCGAACAGTCCGAAGTCATGGAGCCGCGTGGTTTTCAGGCCGCCCGCGACTTTGGCTGGTCACACCTTGCGATCGTGGCGCGCGGCGAGAGCTGGTTCCGCGATCTGCGGCTCTATCAGTATTTCGACCGATTGACGGACGATGGCTTCTTCGAGGATTTCGACGAGGTTCTGTTCTTTGGCACCCACCGTGGCGGCTATGCTGCGGGTGCTTATGCGGTTGCCGCCCCCGGCTCGCGGGTTCTGTCGATCCGCCCTGTGGCGACGCTCGATCCGCAGATCGCCAATTGGGACCGCCGCTATCTGGAAGCGCGCCGCACTGACTTTTCGACACGCTACGGCTTTGCGCCCGATATGATCGACGCCACGCAGCACACCTATGTCGTGTTCGACCCTCAAGAAGACCTCGACGCGATGCACGCGGCGCTGTTTACCCGCTCGAACGTGACCAAGCTGCGGATGCCGCGCATGGGCACGAAGCTGGATCATAACCTCGACGAGATGGGGATTCTGCTGCCCCTTATGGAATACGCGATGAACGGCGATCTGACGGCGGCATCTTTTGCGGAGCTTTACCGCTCACGCCGCGATTTCGTGCCGTATCTGCGCCAGTTCGTTGGCTGGCTGGAGCGCAAGCGCGATTACAGCCGCGCTGCCGCGATCTGCCGATATGTACTGTCGGAGGGCAAACGCCCCTACTTTGCCCAGCGCCTGCGCCAGATCGAGGAGAAGGCCGCGCGCGAGGAAAAGATGAACGCGACTCGGGCCGCCCAGTAAAACGGGCCACATCGGAAAAACAAAAAGGGAGCCGCTGGCTCCCTTTTTCGTAGGTCTGTCCTGATGGATCAGACGTACAACATATCGCGGAATACGTGGCGGGCAATACCGTCGCGCGAGATGCCGCGCTGTGCCAGTTCGGCGTCCGACATGTTGTTCAGCTTGATGATTTCCTCGCGGCGACGCGGAAGGTCGTGCTGGCTTTCCATCGCTTGAACGAATGCACGACCCAGCTTGGTGAAGAAGCCTTCGCGCGGTGCAGAGAGGTCAGCGTGGGTTGCAGTGTAGGCCATTTTAGCGGCTCCTGAATATGTCATATGCGTTGACCTATAAATAGCCCGTGTGGAGCTATGCGGAAACAGACAATAGGGAAATGCCGCATTGCAGCAGGCGCATGGCCCTTCTCTGCGGTCTGTTTGTGTGGCGCAGTCTTTCGGGACGGTGTATTGCGTGGATCATGACCGAGACAGCACCCACCCGCCTGACGATCCGCCGCCCCGATGACTGGCACCTTCACCTGCGTGACGGTGCGATGCTCGAAGGCGTCCTGCCACACACCGCCGCCCATTTCGGCCGCGCTATCGTGATGCCGAACCTCGTGCCGCCCGTTGTGACGGGTGCGCAGGCCGCAGCATACCGCGACCGGATCATGGCGGCGCTGCCCGAAGGCATGTCGTTCAAGCCGCTGATGGTGCTGTACCTCACCGAAGAGACCGACCCCGAGGATGTTGCCGCTGCCCACGCTGCTGGTATCGCGACTTCGGTCAAACTGTACCCTGCCGGCGCGACCACTAATTCGGCTTCGGGCGTGCGCGATTTTGACAAGGTCCGCCCCGTGCTGGAAAAGATGGCCGAGATCGGCATGCCGCTCTGCGTCCACGGCGAAGTCACCAACCACGACATCGACATTTTTGACCGCGAGGCCGTGTTTATCGACCGCGTACTCCACCCGATCCGCAAAAAGGTCCCTGACCTGCGCGTGGTGATGGAGCACGTCACGACCCAGGATGCCGTTGATTACGTGCGCGATCACACCAAGAACCTCGCCGCGACGATCACGACGCACCACCTGATCATCAACCGCAACCACATCCTCGCGGGCGGTATCAAGCCGCACTACTACTGCCTGCCGGTGGCCAAGCGCGAAAACCACCGCGTGGCATTGGTCGAGGCTGCGACTTCGGGCGACCAGCGTTTCTTCCTCGGCACCGACTCGGCGCCGCACACCGACCCGAACAAACTTCAGGCATGTGGCTGTGCGGGCTGCTTTACCGCGCCGAACACCATGTCCTGCCTCGCCGAAGTCTTCGAAGCCGCAGGCCGCCTGAAAAAGCTCGAAGCCTTCGCCTCGCTGAATGGTCCGCGCTTCTACCGCATGGAGCCGAACGAGGAGACTATCACCCTCACCAAGGGCGAACCCGTGGAATATCCTCCACAAATTATGACCGGCGCAGGACCGGTTACGGTGTTCGATCCGGGCTTCCCACTACATTGGCAGGTATCCTGAGTAAGGTTCTCATGACTAGACAGCCTCTTACATGTCAAAGTTGTTGAGAAAATATCCACACAGCTCGAAAAAGTACGCGGTCCAATTGGGGGCCGCGTTTTTTTGAGGTAAGCACATGACCACCTATTCGTTTCAGGGCGTGGGGATTTCGTTCGACGATCGCTATGAGCCCATCGAGTTTCTGGGCGGTGCGGAACTGACGGTTACCGCACCGGAGAAATCGCAGATCTCCTACGAGACTTGGGGCGACGGCGAGATCAGACTGAACCTTGATAACGGTGGCAATTTCTACGGCGCGCAGTTCACGGGCGGCGAGTATGACGACGCAAACGTTAATGAGCTGGACACGTCCGAGCATCTGTTTGTCATCGACTGGTCCATGTCTGGTCAGGACTACGCGACCACCATCTTTCAGCTGGAAATTTACGACAGCTTCGACGACTACGAACCGGTCGTCTTCTACTTTGTCGTTGACGGTGACCCGCTGCGGGTAGCCTCGCTCAGCGATTATGCTGACATCGACGGCGCGATTACCAACGTCTCCTACCCGACCGGTGATATCGCGCCGGGTACGCTCTTCTCTTGGAGCGACCTCAACCCGACCGACACCTATGAAGACGACACCTTCTACGGCGCCGGCGGCAAGGATCGCTACTACGGCGGCAAGGGCGAAGACTGGATGTTCAGCTCTGCGGGCAATGACTATTTCAACGGCGGCAAAGGGTTTGACGTCGCGCTCTACCACAGGGATTCGAGCGGCATTTCGGTGAACCTCGGCAAGAAGTTCGTCATTGATGGCTACGGCGACCGCGACAAGATCGTGAAGGTCGAGTGGGTGACCGGCTCGATGTACAGCGACGAATTCCTCGGCAGCAAGCGTGACGACACCTTCGAAGGCTACGGCGGCGCGGACTACTACGACGGTAAGGGCGGCAATGACACCGTCAGCTTCCGCTACGACCAAGGCGCTGGCGGCGACCAAGGCATCAATGTCGACCTGTCCAAAGGCATCGGGACCGATGGCTGGGGCAACGAAGAGATGCTCGTTTCTATCGAAAACGTCGAGGGCACCTATAACAGCGACAAGTTCATGGGCGATGACAACGCCAACATCTTCTGGGGCCTCTCCGGCAAGGACAAGATGAACGGCGGCGGCGGTGACGACGAGCTCTACGCTGGCGGCGGCAAGGACGTGATGACCGGCGGCTCGGGCGCGGACCAGTTCCACTTCTCCGAAGCAAAACACAAGAACATCATCAAGGATTTCGAACTGAGCGAAGGCGACCTGATTTCGTTCAAAGGCGCGAATGGCAGCATCGACAGCTATGACGACCTGATGGCCAACCACGTCCGCGAAACGAAGAAAGCCGTCATCATCACTGACAACGAGCTGAACCTGACGATCAAGGTCAACAAGGTTTCGCTCGACGACCTTACCGAAGACGCGTTCGTCTTCTGATCATAGAAAGGCAGCGCCTATACGGGCGCTGCCTTTTGCAGTCTTTCAAACTGGGGCGAATGCGTCTAATGACCCAGCGAAACCTTACCGAAAGGACGCTGCCATGATCCCCTCCTCCTTCCCGTCGAAGTCCGAGATCGCCCGCCTGTCGGCAGGTATGCTGCTTGAGATCGGCGCTGTGTCCTTCAACGCCAAAGAGCCGTTCACCCACGCTTCGGGCAAGAAAGCCCCGACCTACGTGGACTGCCGCAAACTGATCTCCTTCCCGCGCATCCGCTCGACACTGATGGATTTCCTCTCGGTCTCGATCATGCGCGAAGCGGGTTTCGAAGCATTCGACAATATCGCAGGCGGCGAGACCGCTGGCATCCCGTTCGCGGCCATGGTCGCAGAACGCCTTGCCCTGCCGATGACCTACGTTCGTAAAAAGCCCAAGGGCTACGGCCGGAACGCCCGTATCGAAGGCGCAATGTCCGAAGGCCAGCGCGTGCTGCTCGTGGAAGACCTGACCACCGATGGCGGCTCCAAGCTGTCGTTCGTCGATGCGATCCGCGACACCGGCGCGACCTGCTCGGCCACTGCGGTAATCTTCTACTACGGCATTTTCGAGGGCGTGGAGAAAACCCTCGGCGATCACGGCGTGCAGCTGATCAGCCTCTGCACGTGGTGGGATGTGCTCGAAGTTGCCAAGGAACGCGAGGCGTTCGACGCCGAAACGCTGGCCGAGGTCGAGTCGTATCTGCGCGATCCGGCGGCATGGTCGGCGGCCCACGCCTAAGCCCTATAAATTATCCGTCAGGATAATCGCGGAGTTTCCGCAAGATATAGCAGCAACTAACCTAAGCGCCCCCTCATTTGGGGGCGTTTGTGTTTTGCACAGGTTATCCACAGAGTTATACTATTTGAAGTCGGACGTACCCTCGGGGTAGACCCTCTGCTCACTGGGGCAGCATAAAAACCGTGACAGGACTGTGATGAGCGAGATCGCCGTATTCAACGCAAGCGGATCGGAAGACAAAGCAGAAGATCCGGTGCCGCACTCCATCGAGGCTGAGCAGCAGCTTCTGGGTGCGATCCTGACGAACAATGACATCTTCGACCGTGTGGCTTCGATCATCACGGCGGACCACTTCTTTGACCCTGTCCACCGAGAGATTTTCCAGACCGCTGCGGCCCGTATTTCCGTGAACGCGCTGGCCTCGCCCGTCACGCTCAAAGCCTATATGAAAGACCACCCCGGTCTGAACGAACTGGGCGGCGCGACTTATCTGCTGAAGCTGGCGGGTTCTGCGATTTCGGCCTTTGCGGCCAAAGACTACGCCCAGCTGATCTATGACCTCGCGATCCGCCGCGAACTGATCGGCGTCGGCAAAGACATCGTGGCCGAAGCCAGCCGCGTTCAGGTCGACTCGGACGCTGCCGAACAGATCGGCAAGGCGGAACAGCGCCTCTATTCGCTGGCGGAAAAAGGTAAGTCGGAGACCGGCTTTACCAGCTTCGTCAAGGCGGTCACTCAGGCGGTCAACAGCGCCAATGCGGCCTACCAGCGTGAGGGCCAGCTGTCGGGCATCTCGACCGGCCTGATCGACATGGACAAAAAGCTCGGCGGCCTGCACCCGTCGGATCTTCTGATCCTCGCGGGTCGTCCGTCGATGGGTAAGACCTCGCTCGCGACCAACGTGGCGTTCAACATCGCCAAAGCGTTCCGCAAGGGCCGCAAGCCGGACGGGACTGAAGGCGCGGTCGAAGGCGGCGTTGTAGGCTTCTTCAGCCTCGAAATGAGCGCCGAACAACTTGCCGCACGTATTCTGTCCGAAGCGTCCGAAGTACCGTCCGAACAGATCCGACGCGGTGACATGACCGAGCAGGAATTCCGCCGCTTCGTCGAGGCCGCAAAAGAACTCGAAAGCTGCCCGCTGTTCATCGACGACACGCCTGCGCTGCCGATCAACCAGGTTGCCGCCCGCGCCCGCCGTCTGAAGCGGACGCATGGCCTCGATGTGCTGATCGTCGACTACCTTCAACTGCTGCGCGGCTCGGGTCGCGGCGATAACCGCGTTCAGGAAATCGGCGAGATTTCGATGGGCCTGAAAGCGATTGCCAAGGAACTCAACATCCCCGTCGTCGCGCTGTCCCAGCTCTCGCGTACAGTGGAAAGCCGCGACGATAAGCGCCCGCAGCTGTCGGACCTTCGTGAATCGGGCTCGATCGAGCAGGACGCCGACGTTGTTATGTTCGTGTTCCGCGAGGAATATTACGTCGAACGTGAAAAGCCGTCCGAAGACAGCCCGACCTTCCCCGAATGGCAGGACCGCATGAACCGCCTGCACGGACGGGCCGAAGTCATCATCGGCAAACAGCGTCACGGTCCGATCGGCACCGTGGACCTGTCGTTCGAAGGCAAATTCACCCGCTTCGGCAACTTGGTCAAACCTTGGCAGCAGGACGCGGTCGAGGGGTACTGATTTTCCCTCTTGCTCCTGCAGCGAAGCCATAAGACAAGGGCGATATGGCTACTGGACGTCTGACAATCGATCTTTCCGCGCTGCTTTCCAACTGGCGTTCGCTTGATGCGATGACCGCCTGCGAAACCGGCGCTGTGGTAAAAGCAAACGCCTACGGGCTGGGGTCGGGCCGTGTGGCTGCGGCCCTTGCCGGCATGGGCGTCGCGAAGTTCTTCGTGGCAACGGTCGAAGAAGGCCGCCGCGTTCGCGAATCCGTAGGTCCGGAAAAGGACATCCACGTATTTTCGGGCCACATGCAGGGCGATACCGAAGCCATCCTGCAACTCAACCTGATCCCGATGCTGAATTCGGTCGATCAGTTGACGCGCCATTTCGAGGCCCTGCCCGGCCATCCGTTCGGCATCCAACTCGATACGGGCATGAACCGCCTCGGGATGGAGTGGGCCGAATGGGCCGCCGTCGCGTCGATCGCGATGCAGCAGCGCCCGCGCCTCATCATGTCCCACCTCGCTTGTGCGGACGAGCCCGATCATCCGATGAACGAGTACCAGCTCGGCGTCTTCCGCAAGATGACCGATGGAGTCGGCGTTCCGCGCTCGCTGTCCGCCACGGGCGGCATCCTGCTGGGCAAGGACTATCACTTCGATCTGACCCGTCCCGGTATCGGGATGTATGGCGGTATGCCGTTCGAGCAGGCCAAGCCGGTCGTTCACCTCGACCTGCCGGTCATTCAGGTGCGCGATCTGACCGAAGGCGAAGTCGTCGGCTACGGCAATTCGTGGCAGGCCAAGCGCGCCAGCCGCATCGCGACCGTTTCGGGCGGTTATGCCGACGGCATCATCCGTTCGATTTCCAACCGCGCGAAGTTCTGGCACGGCTCGACGCCCGTGCCGCTCGTTGGCCGCGTGTCGATGGACCTGATCACCGTAGACATCACCGACCTCGAAGAGACGCCGGATTACCTCAGCCTGCTTTGCCCGACGCAGACGGTCGACGATCTGGCCGAAATCGGCGGCACCATCGGGTACGAAATTCTGACATCACTGGGTGGGCGCTATCAGCGGCGCTTTATCGCGTCGTGATCATGAACGCCCTCCGCGCGGTTGGCCGCGCTGTCATCATGGCTCTGGCGATTATCGGGCGGGTGACGATTTTTGCGGCCGATACGATCAGCCACATGGTCCGTCCGCCGTTCTACTGGCGCGAATTCGGTGTGGCGATCATGCAAATCGGGTTCTATTCCCTGCCCGTCGTCGGCCTGACCGCGCTGTTTACTGGCGGTGCGCTTGCGCTCCAGATTTACTCGGGTGGTGCGCGTTTCAGTGCCGAAGCTGTTGTGCCGCAGATCGTTGCCATCGGTATGGTGCGTGAACTTGGTCCCGTTCTGGTCGGCCTGATGATCGCGGCGCGCGTGACCTCGTCGCTTGCCGCTGAAATCGCAACGATGCATGTGACCGAGCAGATCGACGCGCTGACTACCTTGTCCACTAATCCGGCAAAGTACCTCACCCTGCCCCGCGTGCTTGCGGCGACGCTGGTGATGCCGATCCTCGTGGGCATCGGCGACGTCATCGGCATCCTCGGCGGTTTCGTCGTCGGGACCGAGCGTCTGGGCTTCAATGCCGCGAACTACATCACCAACACGGTGAACTTCCTCGAATTCCACGATGTCGCGTCCTCGCTGATCAAAGGCGCGGCCTTCGGTTTCATCGCGGCGCTGATGGGCTGCTATTACGGCATGAACTCGGGCCGCGGCGCGCAGGGCGTGGGCCAAGCGACCAAACAGTCGGTCGTCGCCGCTGCCGTTCTGATCCTCGCTGCCAACTTCATCCTGACGGAGGCGTTCTTCTCCGCATGATACGTTTGAGCGAAGTCCAGAAGTCGTTCGGCAGCAATGCTGTCCTGCGCGGTGTGAACCTTGAGGTGGCCAAGGGTACTTCGACCGTCGTGATCGGTGGTTCGGGTACGGGCAAGTCTGTCCTGCTGAAGTGCATCCTCGGCCTCGTCACGCCCGACAGCGGCAGGATCGAGGTAGCGGGCAAGGACATCACGACCCAGCCACGCGACGAATTCCTCGCCCGTTTCGGGATGCTTTTTCAGGGCGGCGCGCTGTTTGACTCGCTTCCCGTCTGGCAAAACGTCGCTTTTCGCCTCTTGCGTGGAGAGCTGAAAAGACCCAAAGCAGAAGCCCGCGACATCGCCATCGAAAAGCTCCGCCGCGTGGGTCTGACGCCTGACGTGGCAGACCGTTTGCCCGCCGAATTGTCGGGCGGGATGCAGAAGCGCGTGAGCCTCGCCCGCGCGATTGCCGCGAACCCAGAGATCATTTTCTTTGACGAGCCGACCACCGGCCTCGATCCGATTATGTCCGGCGTTATCAACGACTTGATCCGCGAAATCGTGTCAGAGATGGGCGCAACCGCGATCACGATCACCCACGATATGTCCAGCGTCCGCGCCATCGCGGACCGCGTGGCGATGCTCCATAAAGGCAAGATCCGCTGGGAAGGCCCGATCTCCGAAATGGATGCGTCGAACGATCCCTACGTCGACCAGTTCATCCACGGCCGGGCCCACGGTCCGATCGAGACCGTTCGTTAAGAAGATAACTTTTCTTCAAATATTTTTGGAAACAGGCGAACCGCCACCCTACCATTCAATCATTAACGTTGTTTAATTGTTTGAGAGGCTGGCGATGGCGCAGCAATCGACTACTCGGTTTATCGTTCGCTGCTTGCACAGCTGTTCCTTCGGCATGTTGATTGTCATGAACGCCGTGACCATCGGATACGCCCTCCTCTGCGCGGCCCAGATCACCCCTTGGCTCACCCTTCCGCTGACATTCGGCGACGTGATCGTCACCAACGCGGGCATGTTGGTGCAGCTCGCGTTCACCTTGATCATGGCCTCGCTGCTGTTCTTCATTCCGACCAGCAAACGGGTGATGGACCTCGAAAAATCGCACCGCAAATTCGAGGTGAATATGGACGACGTGGCGCGGGCCTACCACGTCTGCCACACCGCTGATCGCGCTGGTGTTTTCACGCTCAGCAGCGAATTCGACGCGGTGCGCGAACGCCTCCATTATCTGCGAGACCATCCCGATCTGCGCACGATGGAAATGGACGTTCTGACCGTGGCATCGCAGATGGGCGAAAAGGCCCGCGAACTGGCTGATGTCTACGGTGACGAAAAGGTGAAGCGGGCCAAGGAGTTCCTTCGCCAACGTCAGGAAGAAGCCGAGCGCCATCAGGAGCAAATCGTTGATGCGATGCACATCTGTCGCGAGCTGCGCCAGTGGGCCGATCAGGTCGAGGCAGAAGAAACAGCAGTCGCCAGCCAGCTCGAAAAGCTCGACGGCGAATTGCAGAGCGTACTGCCGCACCTTGGTTATGGCTTCGAGCCGCCCGAGCCGGACCACAAGATCGTTCAAATGCCGATGAAACCGGCTGCCGAATAACCTTGCCCCTGCGGCGCTGCCCTGTCTTTGATGACGCATGGCACGCCGCACCCCTTCGATCCTGACCTACCTCAACCCCGCGCTCTTGGTCCTGTTTCCTGTCGCGTGGTTCGCGCCGCTCCTTCGGGCGGCGCTTTTGCCGTTGTTTTCAATGAAGGAAATCTCGGTCATCTCGGGCTTGCAGAGCCTTTGGGAAAGCGACGTCTACCTTGCCCTGCTCGTCACGTTCCTCGCCGTCTTCGCGCCGTTTATGAAGGCGCTCGGCATGGTGCTCATGGGTTTCGGCCTATTGGACAAAGCAGTGAAGCCCGTTCTATTCTGGCTGGCGAAACTGGCGATGGCGGACGTGTTCCTGCTGGCGCTTTATGTGGTCGTCGCGAAAGGCATCGGCGTCGGCCGGTTCGAGGTCGCGTGGGGGCTCTACCTCTTTACCGGCTGCGTGCTGGTTTCGGTCGCCACATCGATGGGAACAAAGCGGCGCTGATTTCCCGTTGCCGCCGCCCTGCCGATAGGCCACAACCTCCTCATGGCGAAAGAAAAAGCGTTTATCTGCTCCGAATGTGATGCGTCCTATTCCAAGTGGTCGGGTCGCTGCGAAACCTGCGGGGCATGGAACTCCATCCACGAACAAAAACCGCTGGCGACGGGCCACGGCTCCAAGAGCCTGTCGGGCAAGCGCGGCCAGCAGATCACACTGACGCACCTTGCGAACCAGGACCCCGAACCGCCCCGCACCGAAGCGGGCGTCGGCGAATTGGACCGCGTTCTGGGCGGCGGTCTGGTGAAGGCATCGGCCATTCTGGTCGGCGGCGATCCCGGCATCGGCAAATCGACCCTGCTGCTTCAAGCGGCGGCGCGGTTTGCGCGGAACGGGATGAAGGTCATCTATATTACGGGCGAAGAAAGCACCCAGCAGGTGCAGATGCGCGCGCGGCGGCTCGGGCTGGAGCAATCGCCCGTCATGCTCGCTGCCGAATCCAACCTGCGGGATATCGTCACGACGCTCGAAAAGGAGCAACCCGACCTCGTGATTATCGACTCGATCCAGACGATGTGGGCCGACACGGTCGATAGCGCGCCAGGATCGGTCAGTCAGGTTCGCGCTTCGGCGCACGAATTGACGACGTTTGCCAAAAAACAGGGCATCGCCACCATCATGGTCGGCCACGTGACCAAAGAAGGCTCGCTCGCCGGTCCGCGTGTGGTGGAGCACATGGTTGATACCGTCCTTTATTTCGAAGGTGAGCGCGGTCACCAGTTCCGCGTGCTGCGGGCGGTCAAGAACCGCTTCGGCCCGTCGGACGAGATCGGCGTGTTCGAGATGACGGGCAAGGGGCTGGCGGAGGTCAAAAACCCCTCGGCCCTGTTCCTGTCCGAACGCGGCCAGCCCACTCCGGGATCGGTGGTATTTGCGGGCATTGAAGGCACGCGCCCGATGCTGTGCGAAATTCAGGCGCTTGTCTCGCCCTCACCGACCCCGCAGGCGCGGCGGTCGGTCGTGGGCTGGGATGGCGGACGCCTCGCCATGATCCTCGCCGTGCTGGAATCGCGCTGCGGCGTCGCGTTCGCGGGGCTGGACGTCTACCTGAACGTGGCCGGCGGCCTGCGGATTACCGAGCCCGCCGCCGATCTGGCGGTCGCTGCGGCGCTGATTTCCGCTAGGGAAGACGCGGCTTTGCCAGCGGACTGCTGTCTTTTCGGCGAAATCGCCCTATCTGGGCAGCTTCGTCAGGTCGTACAAACCGAAAATCGGTTGAAAGAAGCGCAAAAACTTGGTTTCACGACGGCGATATTACCCCGCCTGCCTAAACGGGCGGCGGCACCGGACATGAATCTGCGGCAAGTGCAGGACGTGCTCGGATTTGTGACAGACGTTTTCGGCCCGCGAGAGGCAGGGGGATAAATAGAATATGGATAGCTTTACCGTCGTAGATGGGATCGTCGCCGCGGTTGTCGTGGTCTCTGCCCTTCTGGCGTACAGCCGCGGCATCGTCCGCGAAACGATGGCCATCGTGGGCTGGGTCGCAGCCGCAGTGGTCGCATTCACCTTTGCCGCCCCCGCCGGTGACGTTGTTGGCAACCTGCCGGTCGTCGGTGACCAGATCGACGGAAGCTGCGAGCTGAAGATCATCGCGGGCTTCGCGGTCGCCTTCGCCATCGCGCTGGCTGTCGTGTCGTTCTTCACGCCGCTCCTGTCGACCGTCGTGCGTAAAACCGCGCTCGACTCGATCGACCAGATCCTCGGCTTCCTCTTCGGTGTGGCCCGCGGCATCGTGCTCGTGGCTGTAGCGTTTTTCCTCTACAACACCATCCTGTCGAGCCAAGGCATCGCCGCTGTCGACAACAGCCGCGCGGCCGCTGTCTTCAACGACACCACCGACGACATTCAGGATCAGGATCCGAGCGCCGCTCTGGAGTGGCTGACCGCCCGTTACAACGAGCTTCTGCTCACCTGTGTGGCCGAGTAAGCCAAGTTCCTCGAAAAGTGTATGATAGTTTCGTGACACCAGCCCCCTGACCGACTATCAGGGGGCCGCAACCCATTCACGGATTCGGAGCCCTCCCTCGTGTCCAAGACGATGCCCCCTGCCCACCCTTTCGATGATGATAAACTGAAAGAGGAGTGCGGCATTTTCGGCGTAGTCGGTGTGTCCGACGCTGCTAACTTCATTGCCCTCGGCCTACACGCGCTTCAACACCGCGGACAGGAAGCGGGCGGGATCGTGACCTACGATCACGAACAAGGTTTTAACTCGGCCCGCCGCATGGGCTACGTTCGGGACAACTTCACCGATTCCGAAATTCTCAGGACCCTGCCCGGCAACGTCGGTATCGGCCACGTCCGTTATTCGACCGCGGGTAACAAGGGTCAGACCGCCATCCGCGACGTTCAGCCGTTCTTCGGCGAATTCTCGATGGGCGGCGCCGCGATTGCGCACAACGGCAACCTCACCAATGCCGAAGCCCTGCGCCGCGACCTGATCTCGCAAGGTGCGATCTTCCAGTCGAACTCTGACTCGGAATGCATCATCCACCTGATGGCCCGTTCGATGGGCAAGAATATCCCCGACCGTTTCGAAGAAGCGCTCCGCAAAGCCGAGGGCGCTTTTTCCGTTCTGGGCATGACACGCACCAAATTGATGGGTGTTCGTGACCCGCTGGGCGTTCGCCCGCTGGTGCTGGGTAAAGTCGGCGACGGTTGGGCGCTGGCGTCCGAAACCTGTGCGCTCGACATCATCGGTGCCGAGTTCGTTCGCGAAATCGAACCGGGCGAGATGGTCGTCATCTCCGCCAAGGACGGCGTGCAGAGCTTCTTCCCGTTCCGCCCGAAAAAGTCGCGCTTCTGCATCTTCGAGCACGTCTATTTCTCGCGTCCCGACTCGATCCTCGGTGGTCGTTCGGTCTACGAGACCCGCAGCCAGATCGGTGTCGAACTGGCCCGCGAAGCGCCTGTCGAAGCCGACCTCGTCTGCCCCGTGCCGGATTCGGGCACGCCCGCTGCGATCGGTTACAGTCAGGAAAGCGGCATTCCCTACGGTATGGGCATTATCCGCAACCAGTACATGGGCCGCACCTTCATCGAGCCGACCGATGCCATCCGCAACATGGGTGTACGTCTGAAGCTGAACGTGAACCGCGCCCTGATCGCAGGTAAGCGCATCATCCTCGTGGACGACTCGGTTGTGCGCGGCACCACCTCGCGCAAGATCAAGGACATGCTCCTCGACGCGGGCGCGGCAGAGGTGCACTTCCGCATCGCCTCCCCGCCGACCGCGTGGCCGTGCTTCTACGGTGTGGACACGCCGCAGCGTGAAAAGCTGCTGGCGGCGAACATGTCTGAAGACGAGATGTGCAAATACCTCGGCGTGGACAGCCTGCGCTTCATCTCGCTCGACGGTCTGTATCGCGCCGTTGGCGTGGCAGAGGGCCGCGATCCTGCGAATCCCGCGTACTGCGATGCCTGCTTCTCTGGCGACTATCCGGTCCCGCCCAGCGATATGCTCGACAAAGGCTTCAAGACCGCAGCCGAATAACTATCCGAACGAAGGGGTCCGCACGCGGGCCCCTTCTTCTTTGGAATAGGGACGATCGGCAGATTTTTGCAGCGATTGGCAGAAGTCTGCCAACATTGCTCTCCTCACATTTGTGTTGGTTTCATCCCGCCCGCAGCCGTGGCATCTGCTGCCTCGGACACTCAAGACGGGACAAATTCCATGACGACAGGCACGAACAGTGTCGTCGCGCAAGCGGCGACGCAGGCGGACGTTTTTTCCTACGACAATATCGCGCTGATCGGGACGTTCAGCGGGCCGAGCGGCAATGTGGCCGTGGTGCGGATGACGGATGGACACATCCAGCAACTCGCAGTCGGCGACCAGACGATCTACGGGCAGGTGACGCAGATCACCGAGCAGCAGGTTCTGTTCACGGCCAACGGCCAGTTGAGCGGAATTCAGATGCCGAACTAGCGGCATTGGACACGGGCGCTATTGCGCCCGTGTCCTCTTGGTGCCAAATGGGCTTATGACGCAAGATAATCGCCCCACCGCACTGATCACCGGCGCTTCGCGCGGACTTGGTTCTGCACTGGCCGAAGCACTGGCACCGACCCACCACATCATCGCTGTTGGCAAGACCACCGGCGCGCTTGAAGAACTGGACGACCGGATCAAAGCCGCGGGCGGACAGGCGACGCTTGCGCCGATGGACATCAACGTCGATGCGGCCATGCAGCAGCTTTGCCGTTCGATCTTTGATCGCTGGGGCAAACTGGACGTGTGGATGCACACGGCTGTTTTCGCGGCTCCGCTGTCCCCTGCCGGTCACATGCCTGCAAAGGACTTCGACAAGTCGGTTGAAACCAACATCAAATCGACTGCGCGCCTCATCAGCTACATCGCGCCTCTGCTCGGCGCCGATGGCCGCGCTGCGTTCTTTGACGATCCGCGCGCTGGCGAGGCGTTCTTTGGTGCATACGGCTCGACCAAGGCGGCACAGATCGCGATGGCGCGCAGCTGGCAGACCGAAAGCGTCAAGACCGGCCCGCATGTGCGCATCGTGACGCCCGATCCGATGCCGACCGCCGTGCGCGGCCGTTTCTTCCCTGGTGAAAACCGCGAAAAGCTGGCTAACATTCACGCGGAAGCTGCGCGCCTTCTGCCGCAAATTCTGGACTGATCCGGCACGGAATTTCCCCCATGTGGTCAGCACTTACGCATTGCGGCCACATCGGGGATTATTTGCAGTCCGTAAAGCTTGCCGCATGGCCTTCTCGTCCTTAGGAAAGGAGCAAAAGGGGGCCACATGCGCATTCTCATTACGAACGACGACGGCATCAACGCACCGGGGCTCGAAGTCCTGCAAGCCATCGCCGAAACCGTTGCCGGCCCGGATGGCGAGGTCTGGACCGTCGCACCCGCGTTCGAACAGTCGGGCGTCGGTCACTGCATCAGCTACACCCACCCCACTATGATCGCGAAGCTCGGCGAGCGCCGCTTTGCCGCCGAAGGCTCTCCTGCCGACTGCGTGCTGGCGGGGCTTTACGATGTGCTGAAAGACAACAAGCCCGATCTGGTGCTGTCCGGTGTGAACCGCGGCAATAATGCGGGCGAAAACGTGATGTACTCCGGCACCATCGGCGCGATCGTCGAGGCTGCACTGCAAGGCGTCAAAGGCATCGCAATGTCCCAGTTCTTCGGGGTGGAGAACAAAGACCTCGATCAGCCGTTCGAAGCCGCCGCTGCGCACGGCGCTGCCGTTGTGCAAAAGCTGCTCGACCACGGGACGTGGGACGACGAGGACTACCGCCTGTTCTACAACGTGAATTTCCCGCCGATCCCCGCCGCTGCCGTCAAAGGCACAAAGGTCGTCAAGCAGGGCTTCCGCCGTGGCACGTCCTTCTCGGCCGAGCCTGCCGTAGCGCCTTCGGGCCGCCGCTTCATGTGGGTTCGCGGCGGTAACCAGCAGGTCCGCACCCTGCCCGGCACCGATGTCGAAGCGAATCTGGACGGCTATATCTCGGTCACGCCGATGCGCGCCGAACTGACCGCACATGACGCGATGGCCGAACTGGAAAAGGCACTCGCGTGACATTCGACGCCGAAACCAAAATGCAGTTCGTCTATGCCCTCCGCTCCAAGGGGGTCACTGACGGACGCGTTTTGACGGCGATGGAAAAAGTCGACCGCGCCAAGTTCGTGCGCGGTATCTTTGCGGATCGCGCCTACGACGACATGCCGCTGCCGATCAGTTCGGGCCAGACGATCAGTCAACCGAGCGTCGTCGGCCTCATGACGCAGGCGCTTCAGGTATCGAACCGCGACAAGGTGCTCGAGATCGGCACGGGCTCCGGCTATCAGGCCGCGATCCTCAGCCACCTTGCCCGCCGCGTCTACACGATCGACCGTTATCGCAGGATCGTGAGCGAGGCGCGCGGCGTCTTCGAAGAGCTCGATCTGGGCAATATCATCCCGTTTGCGGGCGATGGCAGCTACGGTTTGCCCGAACACGCGCCATTTGACCGCATACTTGTGACCGCCGCGGCCGAAGATCCGCCGCCGCTGCTCTTGGCCCAGCTGCGTGTTGGGGGTATCATGGTGGTGCCGGTCGGCCAGTCCGACGCGGTGCAGAACCTGATCCGCGTGACGCGGACAGACACAGGCTACGAATACGACGAACTCCGTCAGGTCCGCTTTGTCCCGCTAGTCGAGGGCATGGGCGACTAAACCGAAAAGCCCCGGAAAACGGGGTTGAGAACGAGGATCGAGTGAAATGCGAGTGACTTCTTTTGGTCCCCTGCTCCTCTCCGGCTGCGCCATGCTGGCGTTGACCGCATGTAATGAACCGCTGGACTTTGACATGCGCGATCTGGGCGGCAAAAGCTCGGCGTTCGACACATCGTCCGCCGCCCGCAACATCGGCGCACGTCCCGAGCCGGACGCAAACGGCCTCATCAGCTATCCGACCTATCAGGTGGCCGTCGCGCAGCGCGGCGACACCGTGCAGCAGGTCGCTGACCGCCTCGGTATCGATGCCGTTGCGCTTGCAAGCTACAACGGCGTGACCCCCGCGACCGTCATGCGCCGCGACGAACTGCTCGCGATCCCGAGCAGTCAGACCGTCCGCGCAGGCGCAGGTGCGAGCACCGTGATTGCTGGCGATAGCGTTGATGTGACGACCCTCGCCGCTTCCGCCATCGACCGTGCAGGCCCGCAGACCGTGACCCCGACCACGCAGCCGAGCGGTATGCCCGCCGCCGCGCCTGACGTTGTCGCACCGAGCGACGAGCCGATCCGTCACCAAGTCAAGCGCGGCGAAACCGCCTATTCGATCGCCCGCCTGTATAACGTGCCGGTGCGTGCTGTGGCCGAGTGGAACTCGCTGGATTCGAACCTGTCGGTCCGCGAAGGCCAGTTCCTGCTTGTCCCGCAGGGCGACGACATTCCGGCAACGACCGCCGCTGCCGAAGCTCCCGGTGCAGGCAGCGCAACGCCCGTCCCGCCGTCGGCTTCGGCTCCGTTGCCGGAGGAAAGCCCGATTGCGACCGCTCCAGCGGCCAGCGCACCTGCGCCCGTCGAGAGCCCCGATCTGGGCAACACCTCGACCCAAGCAAGCTCTGACGCGCCGCTGCTGATGCCGGTGCGCGGTACCATCGTGCGCACGTTCAGCGCGGGCACGAACGAAGGTATCGACATCCAGTCGACCGCTGGCGCCGAAGTCGTCGCTGCCGCTTCCGGTACGATTGCCGCGATTTCGAAGGATACGTCTGGCAACGCGGTTGTGGTCGTGCGCCACGCCACCGATCTGCTGACGGTCTACACCAACCTCGACAACCTCGCGATCACCGAAAAGCAGGACGTGTCGAAGGGCCAGAAGCTGGGCGAGGTCCGCTCGAACGACACGCCGGTGGTCCACTTCGAGGTGCGCCTCTCGGGTATGAAGGCCGCGAACCCCGAAGATTACCTTCCTTAAAAGACAAAGGGCGGGGATTTCCCCGCCCTTCTTTATTTCAGCGTGACGCCTTTGCGGCCCGCGAGGTCGGTGAAGTACTGCCACGCCACACGGCCCGATCTGCTGCCGCGCGTTGCCTGCCATTCGATGGCCTCGGCGCGGAGCGTTTCGTCGTCGATCTCCACCCCGTGGTGATCGCAATAGCCGCGGATCATCGACAAGTATTCGTCCTGATCGCAAGGATGGAAGCCGAGCCATAGGCCGAAACGGTCGGACAGCGACACCTTTTCCTCGACCGCTTCGGCGGGATTGATGGCCGACGAGCGTTCGTTCTCGATCATATCGCGCGGCATCAGGTGGCGGCGGTTGGACGTCGCGTAGAGCACGACGTTATCCGGACGCCCTTCGATACCGCCGTCAAGAACGGCCTTGAGCGACTTGTAATGCGCGTCATCGTGGCTGAACGACAGGTCATCGCAGAACAGGATAAACCGCTCGGGACGGCCCCGCAGCAGGTTGAGGCAACGGCCAATACTCGGCAGATCCTCGCGCTGGATCTCGACGATCTTGAGGCCCTTCTGCTCTGCCGCAACTTTGCCGTGGATGGCTTTGACAAGGCTGGATTTTCCCATGCCGCGCGCACCCCAGAGAAGCGCGTTGTTGGCGGGCAGACCCTTGGCGAATTGTACGGTGTTCGCCAGCAGCGTATCGCGCGAACGGTTCACACCGACCAGCAGCGACACATCCACGCGGCTGACCTTTTCAACGGGTGTCAGGCGGTCCGGTGCGGTCTGCCAGACGAATGCCTCGGCATCGAACGCCGGAGCGCCGAGAGGCGCCGGAGCCATACGCTCCAACGCCTCTGCAATACGGTTCAGTTCTTCGGTATTCACTCTTCTTCCTCGTCCTCGACCCAGAGTCCTTCGGCCTTGAGTTTCGAGATGCGCTTCTTCTCGACGCGGGCGACAAGCTGGATCGAAATTTCATAGAGGCCGTAGACCACCGTGAAGAGCACGATCTGGCTGATGACGTCCGGCGGGGTCGCCAGAGCGGCAAGTACCAAAATGCCGACCATCGCGTATTTCCGCACGCCGCGCAGACCGTCAGCCGACACCAGACCCGCTTTGCCCATCAGCGTGAGCAGAACCGGCAGCTGGAAACAAAGACCGAACGCCACAATGAATTTGATCGTCAGCGACAGGTACGACTGCGCCGAGCCGAGGAAGTCGATGCCCGCCGTGTCGGCGCCAGCGATCTCCCCGCTCGATTGCTGGAAGCCGAGGAAGAACGTGAAGGCCATCGGCGTAATCACGTAATAGGCAAACGCAGCGCCCAGCAGGAACATGACCGGCGAAGCGATCAAGAACGGCAGAAACGCGTTCTTTTCGGACTTGTAGAGGCCCGGCGCCACGAAGCGCCACATCTGGTAGCTGATGACGGGGAACGCGAGGAACAGACCGCCCAGCAGCGAGATGGACACCGCAACGAAGAAGCCTTCTTGCAGGGCGATCATCACGAGGCCACAGCTTTCCTGCCCATCGACTTCGAGCGCGCTACACAGCGGCGCGGTCAGGAAGTCGAAAATCGGTTTCCAGACGGTAAAGCAGATCAGCATCGCCACGACGAACGCGCCGAGCGAGCGGATCAGACGCGTGCGCAGTTCGGCGAGGTGTTCGATCAGCGGTGCAGAGGAGTCTTCGATTTCGTCAGCGTTGCTCATTCACCTGCCTCGGTCTTTTTCTGCGGCGGGGCTTCGGGCGTGTCGAAATCGTCAAAGTCTGCCAGATCCTCGTCCGCTTCGCTTGCGGCGGCTTCACGGGCCTGACGGTCCTCGGCTGCCTTTGCCATTGCCGCGTTCATCTTTTCCTTGGTCTCCTGCCGCTCGGGGCTCAGAGGTTCGGGTGCGGTGAACGTTTTCTTTGCCTGATCAAGCCCGAACTTGCCGGGGTTCGTTGCAGCCTTCAAAGTCTGGTTGGTCGACTTCAAAGTATTGCTGATGTCTTTAAGTTGGGTTTGGTCGGCAGCCTGATCCATCGCGCGGGAAAATTCCCGCGCCATGCCTTTGGCTTTGCCGACGTACTGGCCAACTGTGCGGAACAGGTTCGGCAGTTCTTCCGGTCCCACAACAATGAGAGCGACGATCCCGACGAGGATCATCTCGCTCCAGCCCATGCCAAACATATCGGCTGTCCTTAACTAGCGAAAATCAGACTTTTTCGTTCTCGGGGGTCACGTCCTTGGCTTCGGCAGCCTTCTGCGACTCGACCTCGTCCTGGCCTTCGCTGATACCCTTCTTGAACGAAGTGATACCCTTGCCGACTTCGCCCATGACCGACGAAATCTTGCCGCGACCGAAGAGCACGAGCACGACGACTGCGATGAGGATGATGCCCATGGGGCCGATGTTGTTGAGCATAGTTCTGTCTCCCGTTCCCGGAGCCGCCCATCGGCGCTCCTGATGTAATCTCTGGGATCAAGCTATGCGCCGCGCTGCGGAAGCGGAAGCAAGACTTCGGCGAATTTCGCCGCCTCACAGGTTTGTTTGGGGAATTTAGTGACAAAAAGTTGTCAGTTGCATTGAGCGGTTGTGGATTGCCCCCTCCCGAGGGGCAATCCGGTGAGTGGTGACTCAACGCAGGGCGATGCCTGTCTCAGCATCGAAAAGGTGGATGTTCTCGGGTGCAATCGACACGATGATCTGACCAACGTCATCGCCCACCCGTCCCGCCGTGCAGACAAGGATCTTGCTCGGCGTATCGGTCAGCACGTAGCTCGACGCACCGGTCCGTTCGACAAGCGCAACGGGAAGCGTCAAGCTGTTGCCCTGCGCGCCGACCTCAAGATGTTCGGGGCGCAGACCGACCGACACCCGCTGTCCCGGCGTTGCGGGGCGCGCAAGTGCCAGCGACGGAGCGCCCGCTAGATCGAGTTCGACGCTACCGCCATCGCCCGAAATGCGACCATCGACGAAGTTCATCGCGGGCGAACCGATGAAGCCCGCCACGAACTTGTTTGCGGGACGGTCATAGAGGTCGAGCGGTGCGCCGACCTGTTCAATCAGCCCTGCCCGCATCACCACGACAGTATCGGCCATCGTCATCGCCTCGATCTGATCGTGTGTCACATAGACCGAAGTCGCGCCGATGCGGTTGTGCAATTGACGGATTTCGGAGCGCATGTGGACGCGCAAAGCAGCGTCGAGGTTCGACAGCGGCTCGTCAAAGAGAAACGCGCGCGGCTGGCGAATGATGGCGCGCCCCATCGCGACACGCTGGCGCTGCCCGCCCGACAACTCTCGCGGATAACGGTCGAGCAATTCGCTAAGACCTGTGATCTTGGCAATCTGGTCGACGGCTTCGGCGATCTCGGCCTTCGGGCGACGCTTCAAACGCATCGCATAGGACAAGTTCCTGCGGACGGTCATGTGGGGATAGAGCGCGTAGCTCTGGAACACCATCGCGAGGTCACGCTCGCGCGGGGCCAGCTTCGTCACGTCCTGATCGCCGATAATCATCTCGCCGCTGGAGATACCCTCAAGCCCCGCGATGGTGCGCAGCAATGTGGATTTGCCGCAGCCCGACGGGCCGACCAGCGCGACGAACGCGCCTTCGGGGATGTCGAGGCTGATGTCGCGCAGGGCGTGGTAAGCGCCGTAGTGCTTTTCGATGTTTCTAAGTTGGATCTGAGAGGTCATTTCAAGGCTCCCGAGGTCAAGCCACTGACGATCTGGCGTTGCAGCAGGACGAAAACGATAAGGATGGGCGTCACGTAGATGGCCGAATAGGTCATCACGCCCGACCAGTCGGAGGTGTTCGGCCCCATGAAGGACTGCAGACCGACCGTGGCGGGCTGGAGCGCGCGTTGGGTGATGAGCGAGCGGGAATAGACGTATTCACCGAAGCTTTGCAGGAAAATCAGGACCGAGGTGACGAGGATGCCGTTGCGGGCCAATGGCACGATGATCGACAGGAACGCACCGACGCGGGAGTTGCCGTCGACCAGCGCGGCCTCTTCCAGCTCTCGCGGGACCTGAACGAACGTGGCGCGGCACAGCACGATATAGAGCGGTAGGACCTTCGCCGCTTGGGCTAGGATCACGGAGGTCCGCGGGAATTCGTTCAGGCCGACCTGATTGAACGCCACGAAGATCGGCGTGACCATCAGCGAGGATGGCAGCACCTGCATCATCAGGACGACGAACAGCACCGCGTCCATCCAGCGATTGCGGATGCGCGACAGGACGTAGGCGCAGCCCGTCCCCGTCAGGATCACGATGGCCGTGGTGCCGAGTGCGATTAGCAACGAGTTCTTGAGGTACACGTCCATCTTCAGACGCGACCAGACCTCGGCCACCATCCATTGCGGATCTTCGGGCCAGAAGGTCGGCGGGAAGGCAAAGATCTCGGTGCCCGTCTTCAGGGCTGTGACGTACATCCAGTAGAGCGGGAACAGGTAGATGCTGACGAAAACCAGCGCGAGGGCGAGGAGTGAATAGCGTTTCAACATGGCTCACATCACCTGTTCATGACGGGTGGAACGGACGTAGATCGCTGCGACGAAGACCACGAAGAGGATCATCAGCACCGAAATGACCGAGCCGACGCCGATCTCGTAATACTGGAACGACAGTTGCCAGCTCCAATACTGGAAGACATTGGAGGAATTTGCGGGGCCGCCTTGGGTCAGCGCCGCAAAGAGGTCGAACTGCTGGAGCGTGAAGATCACACCGAGCGAGATTACCGCGCCAAGCTGGGCACGCATCATCGGCAGCGTGATCGTGAAGAACCGCTGGATGCGGCTGGCGCCGTCGAGCTGTGCGGCCTCGTAGACGTCCTCGGGAATGCCCGCCAGTCCGACCGACAGGAGGATCATGTTGAACGGCACGCCGAGCCAGATATTCGCGATGATGACGGAATAGAGCGCGACGTCGGGATTGGAGAGCCAGAAGATCTTGGCATCCGTAATCCCCAGCGCTTGCAGCATGTAGTTCAGCACGCCGAAGTCACCTGCGAAAATCCAGCTCCAGACTGCGCCGACGACCAGTGCGGGCATGATCCAACCGGCGAGGAACAGACCACGCAGCCATGTGTTCAGCGGGAAATCGAGCTGGAAGAACATCGCGAGCGCAAAGCCGACGACGAGTTGCGCGACGACCGAGATGCCGACGAATTTCACGGTGTTGAAGAAAATGCTCGATGCTTCGGTGCGGGTCAGCACGTCCTCGTAGTTGTCCAGACCGACAAACGGACGGTCGAAGGACGCCAGCGAAAACAGGTCGACCTCCTGGAACGACATCACGAGGTTATAGACCAGCGGGAATGCGGAAAAGAGAACGAGGTAGCCGAGCGCCAGCGTCACAAGGATGGCGTCGAAGCCGACCCCGTCGCGAAAAGTGTTCTTGAAAACAAGCACATCCAGATCCTTTCTTAAGTGAGGCGGACCCGATTGCTCGAGCCCGCCCCATCCTTGGGAGGATGGTTAGTTCAGGACGCGGTCGATCCGGCTCTGTGCATCGGCAAGCGCGTCTTCGGCGCTGGCCTGACCTGTCAGAGTGGATTGGATCGCGCCTTGAATGGCTTGGCTGATGCGCGGCCACTCGGGGTGCGGACCACGGTTGCGCGCATACTTCATCGATTCCTCGAAGACCGCGTAGATTTCGGGGTACTTCGGATCGGTGACTTCAACGTCCGACGCCGGAAGATAGCCGAACTCGTTCCAGACGCGGTCCATGTTCGCCATCAGGAATTCGAGGAACATGAACGCCTCGTCCGGATTGTCCGAGGATGCGAGGATCACGTTGTCACCTTCGCCGAGGGCCGAAGCACGTTCCGCATCCGCGCTTGGTGCGGGCAGCATGGTGGCGCGGAAGTCGAAGTCTGCTTCGCTGCTCATACGCGGCAATTCCCACGGGCCGGAGATCGACATTGCCGCCTGACCTGCGTTGAAGGTGCCGGTGCTGTCCCACTGACCGCGGATCAGCGTGTCGGGGGATGCGATGCCTTCGTCGATGAACGCTTTCCACATGTTCAGCGCCTCGACAGCGCCTTCGGTGTTGACGTTGTTATAGTCGCCGCCGGTCATCTGGAGCCACGGCAGGAACTGGAACGTGCCCTCTTCCGTCGCCACGGCAGAGAACGCGAGGCCGTAGACGTTTTCCTCGGGCTTGGTCAGCGCCTTGGCCGCGTCATAGAGCTCGGCCCATGTCGACGGCGGGTTGTCGGGGTCGAGGCCCGCGTCACGGTACATGTCGGCGTTGTAGTAGAGCGCGATGGTGTTCGCGCCGCGCGGCAGACCGTAGATACCGCCCTCGTAGGTCACGGACGACAGCGGACCGGGGAAGATGTCTTCGGCGTTCACCACGTCGGACGCTTCGATATACTCCGACAGGTCGAGCAGTAGACCGCGCGAGGCGAACAGCGCGACCTCGGGGTTGTCGATGTAGGTGATGTCCGGCGCATCGCCCGAGGCAACGCCGCGTGCGAGGTCGTTGACCATGTCCTCGAACTGGACGGTGCGCACGTTGATCTTGATATCGGGGTGCGCTTCCATGAACTCGTCGGCCATGACGTAGTGGTATTCACCCGGATCATCGATGGTCCAGAGATCCAGTTCGACCTGCTGGGCGGCGGATGCCGTGGCCAGCGAGACAAGTCCAGTGGTCAGCAGAGCGTAATATTTCATGTCCATAATAAGGTCTCCTCCCTTTAAATTGGACGGTGGAATTGTCGGACGGGGTTGCCCTCACAGAAGTGAGGGGTCGCCGCCTTCGTATTTGCCGGAACCGGGAATGAAGGCCCCACCTCGGCAATTTTTGAGGTACTTGAGCGCGTGGACCTGACCGGTCATCTCCAGCTCGTCGCGGTACACGGGGTCGTGCCAGCCTTCGATGTCGATCGAGCCTTGGTAGCCCGCCAGTCGCAGTTCGCTGATGATGTCGGTCCAGTTGCTGTCCCCGAAACCGGGGGTGCGCATGAACACGAACGGATGCTTGCCGAAGATGCCGTGCTCGCGGATAACGTCGTGGCGGACGGTGGCGTCCTTGCCGTGAACGTGGAAAATCTTGTCGGCCCATTTGCGGATCTGCGGCAGCGGGTCGATGAGGTAGACGAGCTGGTGGCACGGCTCCCATTCGAGGCCGAGGTTGTCGTCCGGCGTCTCGTTGAACATCAGTTCCCAAGCATCTGGATTATGGGCAATATTCCAGTCGCCGGTCTGCCAGTTGCCATCCATGGCGCAGTTCTCGAAGGCGATCTTCACGCCCTTGTCGGCGGCGCGTTTCGCAAGCTCGGACCAGACCTTTTTGTACTGCGGCAGGCTCTCTTCGAGCGGTTTGCCACGCACGCGGCCGGTAAAGCCGGCGATGCAGGTCGCACCGAAATGGTGGGCGTTGTCGATGCAGTCCTTCCAGCCCTGAAGCGTGTCCTGATCAAGCGGATCGTTCTCCAGCGGGTTGCCGAACATGCCGAGGGTCGAGATCGTGATATCGCGGTCGCCGATGGCATCGACGCAGCGCTTGCCAAGCTCGGCAAGGTCCTGCCCGTTCGTGGTCTGCCAGAAAAACGGCTCGAAGCTTTCGAACCCCATGTCCGCAATCTCGCCGATACGGGTCGCGGCCTCGCCGCCGGACGCGGCGACCATTGTTCCGACCCTGATGGCTTTCGCTGGATCGCTCATAATTCTTCCTCCTCGATGTCGATAAAGCACCCACCTTCCGCGCTCTCGATGGCGGCGAAAGTCATGGCGAGTGACCGGTAATTGTCGCGGCTGTCGGTGAGCGGCGCTGTGCCGCTCTCCCGTGCCGCCAGAAAATCGGCGATGACGCCTGCGTGGCCCGTGTCGGACAGCGGCGGCAATTCGGGCACGGCGATCTCTTCCATCTCGGCCAGCAGACCGTCGCGCTTGGCGGGGCGTTCTGCGCGGAAACCGTTGTTGCCGTCCCAGATCAGGGTGCCTTTGCTGCCGACGATGCGCCAAGTGGCTTCCCAGTCGGTCGGCGCGCCTTCGGCACACCAGGAGCCGCGATAGGTCAGCAGCTTGTTGTTTTCACATTCGAAAATCGCGTTGGCGCTGGCGCCGTGGCTGTACCACGAATGGTCGGGGTTACTCTCGACGCAGACAACGCGGCGGGGTTCGATGCCTGAGACGAAACGCGCGGCGTCGAACGTGTGGATCGCCATGTCGAGCAGCAGGACGTGCTGCATTTCCTCGCGGAAACCGCCGAAGTGCGGCGCGATGAAGAAATCGCAATGGACCTCGGCCACTTCGCCGATGGCGCCACTTTCAAGGAAGTTCTTGGCGCGGCGGATGCCGTCCAGATAGCGGCGGTTTTGGATGACGGCGTGCAGACGGCCCGAGGCATTGCGGGCGGTCAAAAGCGCCTTGGCCTCTTCCAGCGTGTTCGCCATCGGCTTTTCCGAAAGCACGTCACAGCCGTGGTCGAACGCAGTGGTCACGACGGTCGAACGCGCAACAGGCACAACGATGTCGAACACGACGTCGGGCTTGGTCTCCTCCAGCATGGCGGCGAGGCCCGATCCGGTCTTAGCCTCGGTCCAACCCCATGCCTCTGCCCGCTTGGCAGCGAGGTCCGCATCGAGGTCGACAAAGCCCACCAGACGGACCTTTTCGCCCTTCGAATTGACGTGCGTTATGGCTCGGAGCCAGCCTTCCGACATAGCTCCACAACCTACCAAAACGGCAGTTTGCATGAATTCCTCCCTTTGGAATCGCGCGCCATTCAACCTCCGGACGCAGATTCCGTAAACGTTTACGACACTAGTGTTGCGCGCCGTTTTATGTCAATAAGATTTTCGGAAACGTTTACGAAATCGCCGAAGGATAGACCGGATGAACATCAAGGAACTTGCGCAACACCTTGATTTATCTATCGGAACCGTCTCTCGTGCATTGAACAACAAACGCGACGTTAACGAGAAAACCCGCAAGCGCGTGCTCGATGCTGCGGTGTCTCTGGGATATTCGCCGAACGCTTCAGGGCGTTCTTTGCGCAGAGGCTCGACGCAGACCATCGCCTTCATGATGGAAACCGGCCACTCCACCGACCGCCCCGGCGACAACTTTTTCATGCGCGTCATCGACCAGATGCAGGCCGCGCTGAGCGAGGCGAATTACGACCTCGTGATCCTGCCGTGCCATTCATCGATGGACCCGACCGATTTCCTCAAGCGGGTCATTGCCCGCGGTATGGCCGACGCGCTAGTGTTGACCGCGACGCGTCACGACGATGCCCGCATCAAGATGTTACTGGAATCGAACATCCCCTTCCTCGCCCTTGGCCGGTCGAAGTACGCAGACCAGCATCCGTGGATCGACCTCGATTTCGAGGGGTTCATCGATGAAGCGGTCGGGATGCTGCACCGCCTTGGCCACACGCGCATCGCTGCGACCGTGCCGCCTGCGGACTCCAACATCGCTTATGTGCTGCGCGAGGCTTACGAGAAAACCCACCGCAAGCTGGGCATCCCTTTCGACCCCGAACTGCTGATGACCTGCGAACTTGGCGAAGCTGGCGGCGCTGCGGTGACCAAACAGATCCTCGCTATGGACGACCGGCCCAGCGCGGTGCTTCTGAACCACGAGATGATGGCGCTCGGCGTGTATGCGGTGCTGGCAGAACAGAAGCTCAAGGCCGGCCCCGAACTATCTGTCGCGACATTCCGCCGGTCGCACCACCTGCGCTTCCTTGATCCTGCCGTGACGGCGTTCGACATTGATCTGGAGGCGCTTGGCCGCGCTCTTTCCGCCGAAACGCTGCGGCTGCTAAAGAATGAAACCCCACAGGCCAAGATGATATGGCCCGCGCAACTGCACCTGACGAGCAGCATAGCCGCGCCCTACTGGACGAAGAGCTAGGCCGCCTCCTCAGCGTCCAGTTCGGGCCTAAGCGCGGTCATCAGCACCATGAGCGCGTTTGTCATCGTGACCGACACGGGGATCAGCAGGAGTTCCAGCAACGGCTCCAGCAGGATCACCAGCACGAGCAGCGCCTCGATCGGGAGGCCAAGGACACTGCCGCAAAGGGTCAGCGCGGCGGCCAGAACGCCGGGACCGTTAAGGCCGGTGATCAGCACAGCCGACGGGATCGACATAAAGAACATGCTGACCAGTAGCTCGGGCGTCGGCGTGACGCCGTAGACAGCCACAGTGAAGGTCAGGACCGATGCGATCAGGGTGATCATGCCGAAGCGTCCCATCGCGAGGCCGAGGGACGCAATGACCTCCTGACCGTCCTCTTCCTCCTGGCTGACACCCGACTGGCGGATTTTTTCCAGCATGTTGGCGAGCGATGCTTCCTCTGTCACCGCGAGGACGCCCGCCATAATGCCGTCCTTCATGTTGTTCGCGACGGTCAACGGCGACTTACGTTCGATGGCCGAGACGATCAGAACGGAGGCGACGCAGAGGAACAGGCTTGCGATCAGGATCACGCGGAACAGCAGGCGCAGCGCCTCGAAGTCATCAGCAGAGACGACGTGCGAGGCGTGGATCGCATAGAAAAACACCATGATCGGAATGAAAATCTGCATTTTCTCCATCATCGTCTCGAACGGGCGGCGGACAGCACCGACGAAAAAAATTTACCGTTCGCGCTTCATGACGGGGATGTTGAGGACGGCGATAGCGAAGATGATCAGGAAGATGATCGTCTGACCGAGGTCCATTTCGGAGAGAGCCTTGAACACGTTGTCCGGCACGAACTCCGATATCGTCTGAAGCAGGATCGACACGTGCTCCTCGTCTTCGCTGGACGACAAAGAGACCTCGTTGAAGCTGGTCGCCGATTTTTCAAAGGCGGCCACAACGGGACCGATCCCCTTGGTAACCGTATCTTCAGAGTTTTTGAGCACCATGAAGGAGATGATGATCGAAGATGCGGCTGCGATCATCATGGCGGAAGGCAGAAGGATGATCGCCCAGAGGCCCGGATGGTGGCCATCGCCTCGGGCGCGAATGCGGGAAATCGCATAGAGGATTGTCAGAACAAGGAAAGGAAGCGCCATCATGCGGTAGAGCGCGATGTAAATCTCGATGAACTGGTCAGGGAGATCGCCCCAATGCCAGCGCATCCCTGCATAGAGACCCGCAGCAGCGGATACGACAACGGCGGGGCCGCCGCCCAGGTGACGGAAGAATTTGGCACGGGGAGACCGGTTGTGGGCTTCATGCGTCAACGGAAATCTCCCTGAATTCGATGGGTTCACGTCCCAGATGGCGCAGCGCCTTTCGCGCGAGCGAAAGGTTGCTGTCGATGAGCTCGACACCGCAGGCAGTTGTCTCGAGACCTGCAACGACCGAGGCTTCGGTGCAGCCGAGGATCACATGGCGGCATCCGGCGCGGTGGAATTCCTGCAAGGCGTGGGTCAGCAGGTGGCGCGCTTCGTCTATCTTGCCCTCTTTGACCTTGCGCAGACCTGCGTCGCAGAACTGCGCGCGAAGCGAGGGCGTCAGCGCTTCGGCGATGAAACCCGCTTCAATGAGGGGCCGTTGATAGAGCCGCGCGAGGATCGTGCCTTCGGTCGCGAGGACGCCGATGCGCGAGGTCACGGCGACATTGCGCGCGACGGCCTCGGCTGTGGCATCAATGGTGCTGAGTACGGGAACGGAACTCGCATCAGTCATGACGGTGTGCCAATAGTGGGCAGTATTGCAAGGGATCGCGATGGCCTTGGCGCCCGCCGCCTCCAGCAGACGGATACCGGCGATCAGCCGCAATTCGGGGCTTTCGCCCCGTCCTTCTATCGCGGCGGAGCGGTCGGGCAATGTGGGATCGCTGAACGTCAGCACCGGTAGGTGATCCTGATCACAAGCGGCGGGAATCAGTTTGGTCAGCTTGTCCAGAAAGTCGACTGTCGCCGCCGGTCCCATTCCGCCAAAAACCCCGAGGAGCGCAGTCAACTGCTCGCCCCTACGGCAGCGGAGGTATCGATGTCTTCGATCTCGACATCCTTGTCGTCTTCGCGCGGGACGATGAGCGCAGTCAGTGCGCAATTGCCGTAGACCAGCACGAGGGTGCGGATGACGTCGATGATCGGGTCGACCGCGATAAAGAGGACAATCGCGGCTTAAACAGGCAGACCGAGGCCATCGGCCACGATACTGATCAGCCCCCCATCGGCCCCGTCGCGCCGCTGGACGAAAAACCCGCAGCGACCGAAGCGGTAACGAGGATGAAGTATTGCTCGAACCCCATTTCGACGTTGTAAACCTCGGAGATGAATATGGTGCCGATGACGAAGTAAGGCACCGCACCAATGCGGCAGATCGTAATGCCGAGCGGCATGACGAGGTCGGTTCCCGAGCGGTCGAAACGGAGCTTTTCCGTCAGTTCATTCACTGCAATCGGGATGCAGGCAAAGCTCGAACGGGTCGAGATCGCCAGTACGATCGTTTCGCGCAGGTTGCTGATTGCAGCCATCGGCGACACGCCCGCGCGGTTTGAAATCAGCAGCGCGCAGAGCAGGATGATCGCGATTCCCGTCGCGTACTGCACCGTGACGAAAGCGCCCAGCGACTCCAACGTACTGAGGCCAAATCCTGCGACCTGCGACGACACCATCGAAAACAGTGCGAGCGGCAGCAACAGGTTGAGCCACCTGATCACCTGCGTGCAGGCCAATTGGACGATGTCGAACAGTTCGAGGATCGAATTTCTGCCCTCATCGACAATACGCGCCAGCGCCCAACCGAAGATGATGCAGAAGATCACGACCTTCAGGCTGTCGCCTACGCTCAAAGCCTCGAAGATGTTGTTCGGCACGAAATGTTCGACAAACGGCGGGCCGCCGTGACCTTCGCTATCGTGGCCGGTGTCCGCAAAAGTGACCTCTGTGTCGGTCTCGATATGGACGGTTTGCTCGCCGATCAGAATGCTGCCGAGCTCCATCATCGTATTGCGGTCGACATTACCCGCAAGCGCGACGATCAGGCTGGCGCCGAGGGCAATAAGCGCGGCCAGCAGCATGGCCAGCGGATAGTTCACAACCAGTCACCACGTGTAGCGGGCGGAGTTCGGATTAGCGACCACGCGGGCAATACCCGAGGTGATGGAGACGAACAGATAGGGCAGAACGATCATCTTTAGCAGACTGATATAATAGCCACCGATCTGGCCGAGGCTGAGTGAAAACTCGGGGAAATTCAGGCCCGCGACTACCGCGAGGACAAGCACCGCAAGGATGAAAATCGGGTTCATCAGCAGTTTGGGGAACGAGAACGCCATGTCAGTGTCCTCCTTCCGTTTCGACCGACAACCGGTAGAGATCGTTCACATCGTCGGCCGTCATCGCCTCGGGCTGGTTGTCAATCACCTGGTTCACGATGGCCAGAAGACGCGGCGCGTCCCACGGCACCACAACCGAAATTGCGTCCTGCGCATCGGTGATCGCGACAGTTCGCAGACTAATCGAGGTTTCGGGGTGGTCTACGGTAATCCGGCGGATCTCGAACTCGTCGCCGTAAGCGGCATCGACATCACCGTAGGTCGTCGCTTCGACCACCTGCTCCCATGTCGGATAGGCCACAATGTTCGCATCGGGGAAGTCAGTCCGCGCGAACGTCGCGAAGGAGGAATTCTGGATCACACCAAGCGAGCCGTCGAAATGGCGGATGTAATAACCGAGATCGCGGCCCTGAAGGTTCTGCGCGAGCTTGAGGCGGCTGAACATCAGCGCGTTCCGCAAACGCACGTAAGGGTATGAAAAGGCAACGATTTGAGCGCGGGATATGTGCGGCTAATTTTGGAAATCGCGATATCTGCCTCTCCGCTATGGACAAGGTCGACCACGCCGTTGAACGTTTCGGCAGAGCGGTCGAATTCCACCTCGACGCCCAGCGCGGAGGCGATGGCCTCTGCCAGTTCGGCGTCGATGCCGGTGACGTGGCCGTGGTCCTCAACATAGAACGGGGCATTATCGAAAGAGGTCATCGCGACAACGAGCTGTCCGGCTTCCTTTATTGCGGCGAGGTCGGGCAGGCCGTCCTGCGCTTTGGCGTCCGGCGGAGCCGCAAGAATGAAACTAGTCGAAAAAATGGCTGCGAAAAGTTGCCGAATTTGCATAGGTTCGTCCGCCTTAACTCGTTCGCTGATGGTCAAGTTTCGGGCAACTCCGCAAAATGTTTCCGGCCGGATTTCTAAACCGGAATCTCTTTGGAAACTCTAAGAATGTCGCCCTGTTTTCATGATGCCTCTATTTCTTGCGCAAGCGCCTTGGCCCTTACGGGTAGCGCGGGCAGATTTATTGATCGTCCTCGAAGAATAGTGAGTGGATCAGAATACTTTCGCACCGCGGCAATACCATGGAATGAGTATTGTGAGCCGCAGGGCCCGCCGAGGCTAGAATTCGTGGCCGCACTCCGGACACGTGCAGGTGCGGTTTTTCTGCTTGCGCTGGACCTCTTTATAGATGCCCTGCGCGACCTCTTTGTTGATGCCGAGCTCGCGGCGCAACGCCTCGGTGGCGCGGCCTTCGGTGATGTCGATCTGGCCGTCCTCAAGGGCTTCGCGGAACTCCTCGCGGAGCTTGTCACGGCGGCGAGGATGAGGAGGATCGTCAGGACCGAGAACGCCGCAAGAAGTGTGGCCGCTTCGTCGCGAATGACCGTCATCAGCCCCGTAAGCGCGGGTGAATAGCGCGCGAGTTTATAGATACGGAGCAGCCGCAGAACGCGGAGCACCTGAAGGTCGGCGGGCAGAAAGAGCGTCAGGTAGAACGGCAGGATCGCGATCAGGTCGATCAGCGCCATGGGGGAGCGCATATACTCCAGCCGGACGCGCCACGCGGGCCGATCAGGATCAGCCTCTGCCGCGACCCAGACGCGGGCGATGTATTCGGCAGTAAAAATCATCGTGACGCCGATGTCGAAGATCATGAACTCGGGCGCGAAGAGCGTCATTAGCTGCGGCACGGTTTCCAGCGCGGCGGCGACGACGCTCGTCAGGATCATCACGACGAGCGTAATTTCGATCACCAGAAATGCGCGGTCCGAATGGCTCGGAATTTCGAGAGCGCGATAAAGACGCTACCGGAATTGACTGATCATTTTCTTTGCCTTTTGATCCGAGCGAATGAACTGGCTATTTTTCAAGAACGTTAGCTGGTGGATTTACGTCCACCAATCGAAGTTCATTTAACGACGCATGCGGGACTGGTGAGAAATCTTCTTCTAATTGCATTCCCGAAAACCGTCACCCCGAATTTGAACGACCACAGCTTTCGGTGCGTCTAATCTGGCGCTCGGCCAAATCCGTGGTCTAATGGGCGGCACCAAGGGGGAATCATGCGCCGCAACGACCGTCTCATGCAGCTCGTCACTATGCTCAGGGACGGGAAGCTTCATAAGGGTGAAGACCTTGCGGAGGCGCTCGATGTCAGCCTGCGGACGATCTATCGCGACATGGACAAACTCGCAGCCTCCGGCGTGCCGGTGGAGGGCGAGCGCGGCGTGGGGTATCACATCACCTCGCAGATCACCCTGCCCCCGATCAACATGACGATGGATGAGCTGGAGGCGCTGCACCTCGGGCTGGCGGCGCTCGGGCAGTCGGGCGATCCCGACCTTGAGCGGGCGGCGCAGTCCTTGGCTGGGAAGATCGACGAGGTGCTGCCGGAGGATGCGACGACGGGCGATCGGACGATCTATCCCTTTGCGGATGCGGCGCTCGGGTATCGCTGGCTCCCGTTCATCCGTCAGGCGATCCGCGCGCGGCAGAAGCTGTCCGTCACGACGGACACCGGCACGCGGACGGCACGCCCGCTAAGGTTGGATTACTGGGGGCGGCTCTGGACGGTGCTGGTTTGGTGCGAGGTGAAGCGTGATTTCGACGAGGTCCGGCTGGACCAGATCACGGCGCTGAAAACGCTCCCACAGCTCTTTATCGAAGAGGACGGCAAGCGCCTCTCCGACTACAAGCGCTAGACCTTCGGGAAGACGAAGCAGCGGTCGCGTTTGATCATCAGCCACAGCGCGGTGCCGGGCTTGGGCATGAACACGTTCGGCACCTGTGCCTTCAGGATCGAGCCGTCGAAGTCCATCTTGAACTCCACAAGGCTTTCGGCCCCCATGAAGCGCGAACGAACGACAACGCCGCGCGCAGGCACGCCGTCGGTGGTCGTCGGATTCGGACCGCGGCCATTGCGGTCGAAGTCGATGCGCAGGTGCTGCGGGCGGATGACGATCTCCACCTCGGTGCCGTCTGGCACACCAGGCGTCAGGAACTGGCCAAAGGGCGTTTCGGTGAGCGCGCCTTTCACTTTGCCCGTGATCACGTTGACATCGCTGAAGAAAGCCGCAGCGGCACGGTCCTTCGGCGCGTTATAGATGTTATACGGTGCGCCTTGCTGGACGATGCGGCCGTTGCGCATCAGCGCGATCTCGTCCGCCATGCGCATCGCTTCGGCTGGCTCGTGGGTGACGAGCAGAACAGCGGTGCCTTCGTCCTTGAGCACTTCGAGCGTCTGGTCACGGATGCCGTCACGCAGGCGGTTGTCGAGGCCGCTGAACGGCTCGTCCATGAGCATGATGCGCGGACGCGGCGCGAGCGCACGGGCCAGAGCGACACGCTGCTGTTCGCCGCCCGAAAGCTCGTGAGGGTAGCTGTCGATGTGGCGCAGCAGATCGACCTTGCTCAGCAGTTCTTCGATCCGCGCGCGGTTCGGACGGATACCGCCCTTGAGGCCGAACGCGATGTTACCAGCGACCGACAGGTGCGGGAACAGCGCGAAGTCCTGAAACATGAGCCCGATAGAGCGACCCTCGGGCGGGACACGGAACACGGTGTCGCAGACCAGATTGCCGTCGACGTAGATTTGCCCGCTGTCCTGCATGTCCACGCCCGCGATGATGCGCAGCGTCGTGGATTTACCGCAGCCGGACGGCCCCAAAAGACAGGTCACCTGCCCCGGCATCACCTTGAGCGACACGTCATCCACGACCGATTCGCCGTCGAACTGTCGCTTGATGTTCCGAATTTCCAGACGCGGGTGCTGTTGCTCGGGCAAAGGCCTATCCTATTCCGACAGAAGAGATCGGGTTTAGACCTCGTAGCAATCCCCCTATCCAAGAGCAAGCCGCACTGCTCCCTTTTCCATTGGGAACCTTTGATCTATCACTGGGAGAACGACGTAATTCCCGTTGAGACAACAGCAGTAGCACTTCACTTATGCCCAAAACGCCCGAGCCGAATACATCGCAGACCCTTCCGGTTTTCCGTGCCGAAGAGTTTGTCGTGGTAAACGGCGTGGCCGAGGGTGACAGCCTGTCCTTTGCCGACGAGCTGCTGATGGACGACATCTACCAACTGGCCCACTCGGCGCAGCGGTCGATGCTGACCGTGGTTTACAGCGCCGATGGCAAGATCCTGACTATCGACGGGCAGAGCGAAACGGGCGGCGCGGGCAACCGTATCTTCCTTGATTGTATGCTCACGCTGATGGGGTCGGACAGTCACACGCACGAAGCCGTCGTGCTGGTCGAGGTTGAGGATGACGAGGTGGAGGCGATCTACCTCCTCCCGCTGTCCAAGATGGTGCCCGACACCGAATACCGCCTTGTCGGCATCGACCGGAACGCCGCCCTGCCCCGTTTTGCCGAAATGGCCTGCGTGTCCTTTGCGCGCGGCACCCGCATCACGATGGCGTCGGGCGAGCAGCGACCGATCGAAGACCTCAAGGTCGGTGACCGCCTGCTGACCCGCGACGACGGCGCGCAACAAATCCGCTGGGTTGGTCAAACAACGCTCCGCGCGACGGGCCAGTTCGCGCCGGTGCTGATCCGCAAGGGCGCGCTGAACAACGCCAACGACCTGCTGCTCAGCCCAGAGCACCGCCTGTTCGTCTATCAGCGTCAGGATCAGGTCGGCGCAGGCCGCGCAGAGGTGCTGGTCAAGGTCCGTCACCTTATCAACGGTGATAGCGTCGTCCAGCAGGATGGCGGCTACGTGGATTACTTCCAGCTGCTGTTCGACGACCACCAGATCATCTACGCCGAAGGCATCGCCGCAGAATCCCTGATGATCGACCCGCGTACCCGTGCGGCGCTCCCCAACGAGATCCGCAGCCTTGGTCACAAGCACCGTCATCACCTCGATTACGAGATCGAAGAAGAGCTGATGAAGGACGCCAAGGCGGTTGAGCGACTGCGCAAAGCGTCCTCTACCTAGGGTCACTTACCCATAAGTATACTGAAATTTCTTTGGAAACTGCCGTTTTCAGGGCTGACGAAGCCTAAGACAACGGAATGAGTATGCTGGATAGCGGACATTTTAACCAGATCGACATGCGTCGCCGCCTGCGACTTCACGGTCTGGACGATGCGACTTGCGCGGTTCTTCGTAAGAACTCCGCCAGACTGACCAAGGCTATCGACCCGGTCCTGAGCGACCTGCTCGCGTATATCGCAGAGCATACCGACTTCATGCCGCGCATCACCGTGACCGAGAACAAGACGGACCACGTTGTGAATCGCTTCAAGGAACACTGGACGTTCGTCATCAACGGCGACTTCGGTGAGGGCTATCAGGAGTCGGTGAAAAAGATCGCGCATCTGCACACCAAGATCAAACTCGACCCGTCGATCCAGAACGCGTCCTACAACCTCCTGCGTGCGCGCTTCATCAGATATGGCGGTTATGGCCGGTTTGGCATCGTGAACAAGAAACTTGCGACTGCCATTTCCTGCGCGATTTCGCTGGATATGGACATGATGACCGCCGCGTATTTCGCGCAGGTCAACAATGTCGCCAATGAAGTGCGCCAGAAGCTGGGTGACGAGTTCAACTCCACGCTAGGCAACATCGTCGACACGCTAGCAGGCACGGCGCAGCAGACCTCGGACGTGGTGTGCGAAGCGGCCGAAGCGGCGAATGACCTGACGACCTCCATGCAGGAAATTCGCGGCCGGATGCGCGATGCGAACATAAAGTCCGACAGTGCTGCGTCCCTCGCCCAGAACGCCAACGAACAGATGACCCGTCTGGCAAAGAAGGTGGACACGATTTCCGATGCGGTCCGCTTGATCTCGGACATTGCCAACCAGACCAACCTCCTTGCGCTGAACGCCTCGATCGAGGCGGCACGCGCCGGTGCTGTCGGTCGCGGCTTTAATGTGGTTGCGGGTGAGGTGAAGAACCTTGCGGCCCAGACCACGACGGTGACCGAGAATATCAACAACCAGATCGGCGAAATCCGCAGCGAGACCGATAAGGCCGTCGAGAACGTCACCAACATCCTCACCCGCGTGCAAGAGGTGAACTCCACCTCGACCGACATCAGCAAGGCGCTCGAAGATCAGAGCTCGACCCTCGGCACCATCGTGCGTTCGGGCGTCGACCAGTCGCGCGTCGGCAGCCAGAACGTCGCCGAACAGGCGCGCAATCTGCGCAGCACGGCAGAGCGTTTCCTGCGCAGCATCAGCACCTCAAACTGACGCGACAGCACACAGTCGCTTGCCAGAACATGCCCGCGAGAATATATGCGCGGGCATGTTGGACACCGCCTCGAACCGCCCCGCCCTTCCGCCCGAGATCGCCCGCCGCCGGACGTTCGCGATTATTTCGCACCCCGACGCCGGTAAGACGACTCTGACCGAAAAGTTCCTGCTTTTCGGTGGCGCGATCCAGATGGCGGGTCAGGTCCGTGCAAAAGGCGAAGCGCGCCGCACGCGTTCGGACTTCATGCAGATGGAAAAGGACCGCGGTATCTCGGTCTCCGCGTCGGCAATGTCGTTCGATTTCGGCAACTACCGCTTCAACCTCGTCGATACGCCCGGTCACTCGGACTTCTCCGAAGACACCTACCGCACGCTGACGGCGGTGGACGCTGCGGTCATGGTGATCGACGGCGCGAAGGGTGTGGAAAGCCAGACGCAGAAGCTGTTCGAGGTGTGCCGCCTGCGCGACCTGCCGATCCTGACCTTCTGTAACAAGATGGACCGCGAAAGCCGCGACACCTTCGAAATCATCGACGAAATTCAGGAAAACCTCGCCATCGACGTGACACCCGCGTCGTGGCCCATCGGTGTCGGCCGCGATTTCCTCGGTTGCTACGACATGCTGAACAACCGCCTCGAACTGATGGACCGCTCGGATCGCAACCGCGTGGCGGATTCGATCAAGATCGAAGGTCTGGACGACCCCAAGCTCGAAGAGCACGTCCCTGCGCACTTGGTCGAACAGCTCCGCGAAGAGGTCGAGATGGCCCGCGAACTGCTGCCCAAGCTGGACCCGCAGGCGGTGCTCGAAGGGACGATGACCCCGATCTGGTTCGGTTCGGCCATCAACTCGTTCGGTGTCAAGGAACTCATGACCGGCATCGGCAACTACGGCCCAGAGCCGCAGCCCCAGTCGGCCGATCCCCGCCAGATCGCCCCCGACGAGACCAAAGTCACCGGCTTTGTCTTCAAGGTGCAGGCCAACATGGACCCCAAGCACCGCGACCGCGTGGCGTTCGTGCGTCTGGCCTCTGGCCATTTCGAGCGCGGCATGAAAATGACCCACGTCCGCACGAAAAAGCCGATGGCGATTTCGAACCCCGTGCTATTCCTCGCCTCCGACCGCGAGCTTGCCGAAGAGGCTTGGGCCGGCGACATTATCGGCATCCCGAACCACGGCCAGCTGCGCATCGGTGACACGCTGACCGAGGGCGAGAGCCTCAAAGTCACCGGCATCCCGTCGTTCGCGCCGGAATTGCTGCAAAACTGCCGTGCGGGCGACCCGATGAAGGCCAAGCACCTCGAAAAGGCGCTGATGCAGTTCGCCGAAGAAGGCGCTGCGAAGGTGTTCAAACCCGCCTTCGGCTCCGGCTTTATCGTGGGTGTTGTCGGCGCGCTCCAGTTCGAGGTTCTCGCTAGCCGCATCGAGCTGGAATACGGCCTGCCCGTCCGATTCGAGCCGTCGCAGTTCACCTCGGCCCGCTGGGTGAATGGTGACAAGATGGCGGTGGAGAAATTCATCAGCGCGAACAAGCAGCACATCAGCCACGACAACGACGGCGATGTGGTCTTCCTGACGCGCCTCCAGTGGGACATCGACCGCGTCGAGCGGGACTATCCCGACATCAAGCTGACAGCGACCAAGGAAATGATGGTCTAACGCCACTCAAAGCCGTCGGGAACCTCGACGGCTTTTTCTTTGACCTCGTTCTTGTCCTCGCGGCGGCGGCGCTTGGCCTGAATGGCGATAGCGCCGAACAACAGCACGAAACTGACCAGCCCGCAGAGCGACAGACCCGTTGCAAACTCCTCGCCCGTTGCGGGGAACACGAAATATCGCCCGATCGCGTATCCCGTCAGCGCGACGCAGGACAGGACCGCCAGGACGTAGGCGTAAAACAGGCGGTGCACGAACGGCAATGCGAACATCAGCAGCGACAGCGCAAGGAACAAGAACGCGATAGCCGAAGTGACGGACATCAGCACGAACGGGCTGTTGTCAAAGCTATAGGCCGCGTTCCACGGCATCTCGGGATAGGCGAATTGCAGGATGATCCGCAGCTTCGCCATCACCAGAATCCAGATCGAGGCCGTGTAGAAGATCACGTTGTCCAGCATCGAAAACCGCGAAATCGTCAGCGTCGCAAGGGACGCCAGAAGCAATCCGAACGCGGTGATCGACAGGAACGGCGGCCAGTCAGCTCGGAGTTGCAGAGCTGAAGCGTAGTGCGGGAAGAAGATGTTGAGCACGAGTCCAACCAGTGCGATGAATGCCGCAGCAATCGCAAACCCTGCTGGTTTCGTAATGCCTAATCCCATCTATTCCGGCCTCTCTTCTCTCCTTTGACTGTAAAATCGACAACCGAAACGGGAAGTTTTCTGCTGCCGCTAATAGACCAACCATTCTAAAACTGGTGCGTATCGGGGCGATTGCTACCCCTAACCTGGGGTAAAACTCAGTTTTATTGACGTTGCATCGCAAAAACGATAAGTGAGCCCAATCCCAAAGGGGATTTTACGCCGCGGGGCGCGTTGGCAAGTTGCGTCCCATAAACCCGCTGGTCTGGACCGCCCGACCGCAGCAATGGACACGCATGACCAAATTTACCGATCTGAACCTTGATCCTAAGGTTCTCAAGGCTGTCGCAGACGCCGGATACGAAAGCCCGACCCCAATTCAGGCAGGAGCGATTCCGCCCGCCCTTCAGGGCCGCGATGTTCTCGGCATCGCCCAGACGGGCACCGGCAAAACCGCCAGCTTCACGCTGCCGATGATTACCCTTCTTGGCCGTGGCCGCGCACGTGCGCGTATGCCCCGCAGCCTCGTTCTCTGCCCGACGCGCGAACTCGCGGCTCAGGTGGCAGAGAACTTCGACGTTTACGCCAAGAACACCAAACTGACCAAGGCGCTGCTGATTGGCGGTGTGAGCTTCAAGGAACAGGACGCTGCGATTGATCGCGGTGTGGACGTTCTGATCGCCACCCCCGGCCGCCTGCTTGACCATTTCGAGCGTGGCAAGCTGCTGCTGACCGGCGTCCAGATCATGGTCGTCGACGAAGCCGACCGTATGCTCGACATGGGCTTCATTCCCGACATCGAACGCATCTTCCAACTGACGCCGTTCACCCGTCAGACGTTGTTCTTCTCGGCCACCATGGCGCCGGAGATCGAACGCATCACCAACACCTTCCTTCAGGCGCCCGAGCGGATCGAGGTTGCCCGTCAGGCGACGACGTCCGAGAACATCAAGCAGTCCGTCTGCATGTTCAAAGCCAGCCGCCGCGACCGTGAAGGCAGCGAGAAACGCCGCGTCCTGCGCGCGCTGATCGATGCCGAAGGCGACGCCTGCACCAACGCAATCGTGTTCTGCAACCGCAAGACCGACGTGGACATCACGGCCAAGTCGCTGCGCAAGTACGGCTATAACGCCGCTGCGATCCACGGCGATCTGGAACAGAAGCAGCGTATGGAAACGCTCGACAAGTTCCGCAACGGCGATCTGCGCATCCTCTGCGCCTCCGACGTTGCTGCACGCGGCCTCGACATCCCTGCTGTGAGCCACGTCTTCAACTTTGACGTTCCGTCGCACGCCGAAGACTACGTGCACCGCATCGGCCGTACCGGCCGCGCTGGCCGCAAGGGCACCGCGATGATGATCTGTACGCCGCGTGACGAGAAGTATTTCGAGGCCGTCGAAAAGCTCGTGCAGATGGAAATCCCGCGCATCGAAAATCCGGCCAAGTCGGAGTCCTCCGGCAAGGTCGACGAGAACGCGGATCAGGAACAGCGCGAAAAGCCCAAGCGCAGCCGTTCGCGCCGCGCCAAGAAGGACGACGCTCCGCAGCAGCAGGCCGAAGAGGCCAAGCCGCAGCAAGCAGCCGAGCAGCCGAAGCCTGAAAAGAAGGCCGACGCTCCGAAGCAGCACGAGCACAAGAACGACCGTCCGAAGCACAACAACAATCGTCGCGGCAAGCGCGAAGACATGATTATCGGTATGGGCGACGATGCTCCGACCTTTATCCGTCTGAGCTTTGCCGAGCGTCGGGCTCTCGCGAGCTAATGATGCGCTGGCTGGCAATTTTGCTGGCAGTTCTGATTGGATCGGCGGTGCAGGCCGAAACCTGCACTGTCCGCGTCCACGGCATGGATATCTCCATCGACAGCGACCAGTTTGTCGATGATGACCTCGAAGTCAGCTCGGGCGAGGCGTGGTATCGCGCCCCCAGCAACCTCTTCCGCTCCCTCACCGACCGCGAACCGACTTGCACGTCCGACGTCACACTGACGTTCATGGCGAGCTTGACCGAGACCTATACGCCGAACGGCTACTGCCTCGACCTGGAGGACAGCGACGTCGGCTACCTGCTGGTGCCAGGAGAGCGCAATTTTCGCGGAATGTGCGTCAAAACCGTCTGCGAGCGCATCGAAGGCACCGCGGACGAGCTCAACGACATATCTGGCCGCCTGACTCACCTTTTCGGAGAGCCGCCATCCATAGGCGAAATCGCCCGCGCGGAAACGCTCGGCGCGACGATGGTCATGGGGTCGGAGGCTTTTGCGCAGAGCCAAGCGAACGCGATTGCGTCCAAGGTGATGCTCGCTGCGCTGAATGCGCCTGAACTGGCGACAGCCGGCACCGTTGCGCTGATCGCTGTCAACGGTGCCGCCTTTGCTTGCGGGCTTTAAGCCAGTCGGCTGATGATCACCGTGACTTCGGGCTTTTTGCCGATCTCGTTGTTGCAAACGTTGCGCACAATACGCGACAGCTCTTTTTCGAGCGCGTCATCGTTCAACAGCGTCTTGTCGTCGGCACGGTTGAGGTACTGCGACAGATCCTCTTCCAGCACGTCAACGAGCGGCGCAGAGGAGCGGCCCAGTTCGGCCACACCGTTCAGTTCGCACCACGGATCACCCAGCGGTTCGTCGTTTTCGTCGATCAGCAGCGTGACCGTCACCTGCCCATTCAGCGCCATGCGGATACGGTCGCGGACGATACCATCCATCGCACCGATCTGAACCGTACCGTCGAGATAGGTACGGCCCGTTTCGACAAAGCCGCAAACGCTCGGTTTGTGGCCGGTCAGGTCGATCATCGTGCCGTTGACCGCGACGGTCGAGGCATAGCCGTTGGCCTCTGCGATCTTCGCGTGTTCACGCAGGTGGCGGTGTTCGCCGTGCATCGGGATGATGATCTCCGGATGGATGATCTCGTGCATCTTTTGCAGGTCGGGACGGTTCGCGTGGCCCGAAACGTGGTAGAGACCGCCGCGATCATCGACAACCTCGACGCCCTTTTCGGACAGGTTGTTCATGATGCGGATCACGCCGCGCTCGTTACCCGGAATGACCTTGGACGAGAACAGGAACGTGTCGCCCTCTTTCAGCGAGAGGCCGAGGTATTTGCCCTGCGACAACTGAGCCGATGCCGCGCGGCGTTCACCCTGCGAACCGGTGACGATCAGCATGAGGTTTTCGCGCGGGACGTGATGCGCGTCCTCTGGGCTGATGACCGACGGGAAATCCTGAAGGATGCCCGTCTCGATACCCGCTTCGACCATACGGCGCATGGCGCGGCCCAGCAGACAGATCGAACGACCGGCTTTCTTGGCCGCAATCGCCAGCGTCTTCAGACGTGCGATGTTCGACGCGAAGGTGGTCGCGACGACCATGCCCGGCTGGTCCTTGATGAAGTCGGTCAGCGGTCCCGCAAGCTCGGCCTCGCTGCGGCCCGGATTGGGCGAGAACACGTTGGTCGAGTCGCAGACGAGCGCCTTGACGCCGTCCTTGGCGATCTCCGCCCACATCTCTTCGTCGAAGGGCTCGCCGACGACGGGGGTGTGGTCGATCTTGAAGTCGCCCGAGTGCACGACGCGGCCCGCAGGCGTGTCGATCACCAGACCGCCGCTTTCGGGGATCGAGTGGCTGATCGGCGCGACGGAGACCTTGAACGGGCCAAGCTCGGTCACGGCCGGATAGGCACCAACGACGTGGACGATGCCGTCGGGCAGCATCTTTTCGTCCAGCTTGCGGCGCGCGATGTTCGACGTGAAGGTGCGCGCATAGATCGGCGCGCCCAGACGCTCCCACAGCAGACCTACAGCGCCGACGTGGTCTTCGTGCGCGTGGGTGATGAAGATACCCTCGATCCGGTCCTTGCGCTCTTCGAGCCAGGTCATATCGGGGAAAATCAGATCAACACCGGGGGTGCTGTCCATATCGGGGAAGGTCACGCCGAGGTCCACGACGATCAGGCGTTCCTGATCGGGCTTGCCGTAGCCGTAGACGTAGGCATTCATCCCGATCTCTCCTGCCCCGCCGAGGGGGAGGTAAATCAAGCGTTCACTGCTCATGTGTTATCCTTATTAAACTCATGGATGACCGTCAGACCGTGCATGGTCAGATCATCTTCGATTTCATCAAAAAGCAGATCGGCCTGCTCGAAGAGCCGAGCCAATCCACCCGTTCCGATGATTTTCATCGGCGCATCCCGTTCGGCGCGGATGCGAGCGCAAATCTCTTTGACGAGGCCAACGTAGCCCCAAAAAATACCCGACTGCATACAGCTCACGGTGTTCGTGCCGACCACGCCTTGCGGGCGGCTGATATCGACGTGAGGTAGCGCAGCAGCAGCGCGGTGCAACGCCTCTAGACTAAGGTTCACACCGGGCGCAATGACCCCGCCAACATAAGCGCCGTCATCGGCTACAACATCGAATGTAGTGGCGGTTCCGAAATCTACAACGATCAGGTTGCCACCAAATCGATCATAGGCACCGGCGGAGTTCACAAGCCGGTCAGGACCGACCGTCGTGCCTTCGTCAACGCGGGGCATCACGGGCAGCAGGCAGTCGGGTCTACCCACCACGAGCGGTCGGCAGTTGAAGTAGCGGTCGGCAAGGACACGCAGGTTGAACACCACGCGCGGCACGGTGGACGAGATGATGACGGAGTTGATATTCACGTCGATCTTCTTGTGGCCCATCAGCGTCGAAAGCCAGACGAAGTACTGGTCCGCAGTCCGCTGGTGCTCGGTCGAGGTGCGCCATGTGGCGATGAACTCCGACCCGTTCCAGATCGAGAAGACAGTGTTGGTGTTGCCGCAATCAATCGTCAGAAGCACGGCGATCCTCCGTTAGAAATAGACGTCCGCAGCCGCGATGACCTTAGGGCCTTTGGCGGTGACAAGGATGAGGTTGCCGTCGTCGTCGATCCCGTCGAACGTGCCGGTGAATTCGTCGTTGGTGGTGCGGGCGGTGATCTGTTCGCCGAGGCGGGCCGCTTGCGACAGCCAATCGCGGCGAATGCGTTCGAAACCGAAGTAGAGCAGCTTCTGTTCCTGAGTGGCGTAGGCATTGGCGAGCGCGGCGAGGAACTCTTCGGGCTCGATGGTTTTTTCGATGGCCTCGAACAGGCTCACGGGCGCGAAGGTCGCGCCTTCTGCCGCGCGGGGTGTGTGGGCGAGGTTCACACCGATCCCGATCGACAACCAGCTGATGCGGCTCCCTGCCCCGCTGCTCTCCAGCAGGATGCCAGCGACCTTGCCGCCGTCGAGCAGTACGTCGTTGGGCCACTTGGTCGCGAGCCGCGTGCGGTCGACATAAAGCGCGAGCGCCTCGAACAGCGCGTTGGCCGCGAGAAACGACCGCAGGGCGGCGTCCATCGGGGTCAGGTCGGGCTTGGAAATTAAAGTGGCGGCGAGGTTGCCAACGGGGTTGTCCCACGCCCTGCCCCTGCGACCGCGGCCAGCGGTCTGACGCAGCGCCATGATCCATGTCGGAACACGGATCGAGGCCGCCCTACGGGCAGCCTCGGCCATTGTGCTGTCGACCTCGTCCAGAACAACGAGGTCGTAGCCTTCGGGCCAGTGCGGCCCAGCATCAAGTTCAGTTGACAAGCGACTGCGCCGCAGCGGCTGCAATGCCTTCGATACCGAAGAGGTTGAACAGACCCAGCAGCATGATCGCAGCCGATGCCATCAGAGCAGCCCAGGCGACCGGCGACATGGTGCTGTCCAGACCGTCCTTCTCTTCACCGAAGTACATGTAGAACACGATGCGCAGGTAGTAGAACGCACCGATGACCGACGCGATACCGCCCAGAACGGCGAGCCAGACGAGGCCCGACGACAGCGCTGCGGTGAACACGCCGAACTTGGCGAAGAAGCCGAGGAACGGCGGCACGCCGGCAAGGCTGAACATCAGGAACAGCAGAGCCATGGCGCGGAGCGGTTGCTGGCGCGAGTACATCTTCAGCATGTTGATGTCGGCGACGGGGGTGCCGTCCTTCTCCATCGACAGGATGAACGCGAAGGTACCGATGTTCATGGTCACGTAGATCGCCATGTAGATCAGCATCGACTGGACGCCAGCGGCTGTACCGGCAGCGAGGCCCATCAGCGCGAAGCCCATGTGAGCGATCGACGAGTAAGCCATCAGGCGCTTGATGTTGCGCTGACCGATAGCCGCGATACCACCGATGAACATCGACAGGATCGCAACGAGCGACACGATCTGCTGCCAGTCACCGACGATGCCGCCGAATGCGTCGAATGCAACGCGGGCGAAGAGGCCCATTGCGGCAACCTTCGGTGCGGTTGCGAAGAACGCGGTGACCGGGGTCGGCGAACCTTCGTAAACGTCCGGGGTCCACATGTGGAACGGTGCGGCCGAAACCTTGAAGGCGAAGGCAGCGAACATGAACACGAGGCCGAACAGCAGGCCGATCGACACTTCGTCGCCGGTCGCCGCAATGATGCCCGAGAACAGCGTGGTGCCGGTGAAGCCGTAGGTCAGCGATGCACCGTAGAGCAGCAGACCCGACGACAGCGCGCCGAGGACGAAGTACTTCATACCCGCTTCGGTCGACTTCACGCTGTCACGACGCAGCGAAGCCACGACGTAGAGCGCGAGAGATTGCAGTTCGAGGCCCATGTAGAGCGCCATCAGGTCGCCAGCCGAAACCATGACCATCATACCGACGGTCGCGAGAGCGACGAGCACCGGGTATTCGAAGCGCAGCAGACCGCGGCGCGACATGTAATCACGGCTGATCGCCAGCACCGCAGCGGCGGAGATGAGGATCGTTACCTTGCCGAAGCGTGCGAAGGCGTCGTCGTTGAACATGCCGTCGAAGGCGGTCTGATCGCCCGAACCGGAAACACCGATCCAGAAGGCCAGCACGAGGAAGACAGCGACCGTAGCCCAGTTGACGACCGAGGCGACCTTGTCCTTGCCGGTGTAGACAGCAATGAGCAGCGCGGCCATCGCGTAGAGCGCCAGAAGAATCTCCGGCAGAACGATCTGAAGGTCTTGAGAGATCATTTTCCCTGCTCCTTAGTGCGCGGCTGCCGGCGCGGCGTGGTCGGCTTCGGCGGTTTCATGCATCAGGCCTGCATCGGCCTTCGCGGTTTCAACTTGCTCGACCAGAGCGGCGACGCTCGGGCTGATAATGTTGGTGACGGACGCCGGATAGATACCCAGCAGAAGGGTCATGAAGACGAGCGGTGCAAAGATCAGCTTTTCGCGGCGGGTCATGTCCTTGATCGACTTCAGGCTTTCCTTGATCAGCTCGCCCATGACGACGCGGCGGTAGAGCCACAGCGCATAAGCCGCCGAGAAGATCACGCCGAGCGCAGCAACCGCAGCGACCCAGGTGTTGACCTTGAAGGTACCCATAAGCGTCAGGAATTCACCGACGAAACCCGAGGTGCCCGGAAGGCCGACGTTCGCCATAGTGAAGAACATGAACACGAGCGCATAGGCCGGCATCTTGTTCACGAGACCGCCGTAGGCGTCGATGTCGCGGGTGTGCATACGGTCGTAGATCACGCCGACGCAGAGGAAGAGGGCGCCCGAGATGAAGCCGTGCGACAGCATCTGGAAGATCGCGCCGTCAAGGCCCTGCTGGTTCATCGCGAAGATACCCATGGTCACGTAACCCATGTGGGCAACGGACGAGTAAGCGATCAGCTTCTTCATGTCTTCCTGCACCAGAGCGACCAGCGAGGTGTAGACAATCGCGATAGCCGAGATCCAGAGGACGAAGTCCTGCAGCACGTCAGCGCCAACGGGGAACATCGGCAGCGAGAAGCGCAGGAAGCCGTAGCCGCCCATCTTCAGCAGGATCGCAGCAAGGATAACCGAGCCAGCGGTCGGCGCCTGAACGTGGGCGTCCGGCAGCCAAGTGTGAACCGGCCACATCGGCATCTTCACCGCGAACGATGCGAAGAACGCAAGGAACAGCATGGTCTGGAGGCCGCCGGTGACGGTGATGCCCAGAACCGAGAAAGTGGTCGAAGCGAACTCGTAGTCGAGCAGCGCGGTCGTGCCTTCACCGCAAGCACCGATACAGGTGGTGCCAGCCTGAGCGTACATGACGATCATGGCGACCAGCATCAGGATCGAGCCGAGGAAGGTGTAGAGGAAGAACTTGAACGAAGCGTAGATACGGTTCGCACCGCCCCAGATGCCGATGATGAGGAACATCGGGATCAGGCCAGCTTCGAAGAAGACGTAGAAGAGAACGAGGTCCAGTGCCATGAACACGCCGAGCATCAGCGCTTCGAGCACGAGGAACGCAATCATGTATTCCTTGACGCGGTGGGTCACATCCCAGGCCGACCAGATGACCAGCGGCATGAGGAACGTGGTGAGAATCACGAACAGGACCGAAATCCCGTCAACACCCATGCGGTAGTGCAGGCCCATCAGCCATTCGTGGTCTTCTACGAACTGGAAACCGGTGTTCGAGCTGTCGAAGCCGCCGAGGATGAACAGCGACACGAAGAAGGTTGCGAGAGTGGCGATCATCGCCACCCACTTTGCATTCCGGCGGGCGCCTTCGTCGTCACCGCGCAGGAACAGGGCCAGAATGCCTGCTGCCAGCAGCGGAATGAAGGTTACGATCGAGAGAAGGTTTTCCATTAGTGCGATCCCCCGGTGAGCGTCACCCAGGTCAGAATTACTGCGATGCCCAGAACCATCGCGAAGGCGTAAGTGAACACATAGCCGGACTGGGCGCGGCCTGCGAGGCGGGTCAGCCACGGGACGATGCCCAGAGCTACACCGTTAATCCCGCCGTCGATGGTGGCCTCGTCGCCCTTCTTCCAGAGGAAGGCACCGATGCGCTTCGACGGACGTACGAACATGGCGTCATAGAGTTCGTCGAAGTACCATTTATTGAGCAGGAAGTTGTAAAGCATCGGCTGGTTCGCAGCGAGCTTGCGCGGCAGCGACGTGTCGCGGATGTAGAACAGCCAAGCGACGAACAGACCGATCAGCATGGCGAAGAACGGGCTCGTCTTCACCCAGACCGGCGAGTGGTGCGCTTCGTCGAGAACTTCGTTCGAAGCTTCCGACATGTAGATCGCGCCGAATGCAGCCTCGTGACCGGCATCGCCGTGAGCAGCTTCTTCGCCGTGATCAGCAGCGGCGACCTCTTCGGTAGCGACAGCGCCGTGATCGTCGGCGGCAGCTTCTTCGCCGTGGCCTTCAGCTGCGGCAACTTCATGGTGCGGCATACCGAAGAACTTGGTCATCTTGTCATGATCACCGAAGAACGGGTTCAGCCAGATCATACCAGCGAAGATCGCACCCAGAGCCAGCACGCCGAGCGGAATGGTCATGACCAGCGGGCTTTCGTGAGCGTGGTCGTGTGCATGGTGATCACCGCGCGGCTTACCGAAGAACGTCATGAAGATCAGACGCCAAGAGTAGAACGAGGTGAACAGAGCCGCGATGACCAACATCCAGAAGGCGTAGCCGTTACCCGAAGCGTGGGCGCTTTCGATGATAGCGTCCTTCGAGAGGAAGCCAGCGAAACCGATGGTGGTGAGCGGGATGCCGACGCCGGTGATGGCGAGAGTACCGATAACCATGGCCCAGAAGGTCAGCGGGATCTTCTTACGCAGACCGCCGTAGTTCCGCATGTCCTGTTCGTGGTGCATCGCGTGGATGACCGAACCGGCGCCGAGGAACAGCATCGCCTTGAAGAAAGCGTGCGTGAAGAGGTGGAACATCGCCGCACCGTAGACGCCAGCACCAGCAGCTACGAACATGTAGCCGAGCTGCGAACAGGTCGAGTAAGCGATGACGCGCTTGATGTCGTTCTGCACGAGGCCGACGGTGGCTGCGAAGAACGCAGTGGTCGCGCCGAGGTACATGATGAACGACTTGGTTTCCGGTGCATATTCGAACAGCGGCGACATGCGGCAGACGAGGAAGACGCCCGCGGTCACCATGGTCGCTGCGTGGATGAGGGCCGAAACAGGGGTGGGGCCTTCCATCGCGTCCGGCAGCCAAGTGTGCAGGATGAGCTGCGCCGACTTACCCATGGCACCTACGAAGAGCAGGAAGGCCAGAAGGTTTGCCGCATTCCACTCGCGCCACAGGAAGCTGATCTCGGTGTCTGCGATGGTGCCGACATTCGCGAAGATGGTGTCGAAGTCGATCGAGCCGGTCAGCATGAACAGACCGAAGATGCCCAGAGCGAAGCCGAAGTCACCGACGCGGTTGACGACGAATGCTTTCATCGCCGCAGCGTTCGCGCTCGGCTTCTTATAGTAGAAGCCGATCAGCAGGTAGGATGCGACACCTACGCCTTCCCAGCCGAAGAACATCTGGACGAGGTTGTCCGAGGTGACCAGCATGAGCATGGCGAAGGTAAAGAACGACAGGTACGCAAAGAAGCGTGCCTTGTAGTGTTCGTGATGGCCCCAGTTCTCGTCGTGGGCCATGTAGCCCATCGAGTAGAGGTGAACGAGCGACGACACGGTGTTGACGACGATCAGCATGATCAGCGTCAGACGGTCGATGCGGATCGCCCACGACGTCTGAAGGTCGCCGGATTCGATCCAGCGCAGCAGGTTGATGTGGTAGGCGTTTCCGTCGAAGCCGAGGAACAGGATCCAGCTCAGCAGCGCACAGAGAAACAGAATACCGGTCGTAATGATCTGAGCGGCCTTTTCACCGGTCAGTCGCCAGCCGAAGCCGGCGATAAGGGCTCCGACAAGAGGAGCAAGAAGAACAATCTTTTCCATGTCGGATCAGCCTTTCATCACGTTGACGTCTTCAACGTCGATGGTCCCGCGGTTGCGGAAGAAACAAACCAGAATGGCCAGACCGATGGCCGCTTCGGCAGCAGCGACGGTCAGGACGAACAGCGTGAACACCTGGCCCACGAGGTCGTTCAGGTAGGACGAGAACGCGACGAAGTTGATGTTGCAGGCCAGCAGGATCAGTTCGATCGACATCAGCAGGATGATGATATTCTTGCGGTTCAGGAACAGGCCGAAGATCCCGATCACGAACAGGGCCGCAGCCACCGTCAGATAGTGTTCAATTCCGATCATTTGTTCCGTCCCTCGCTTTGCTTGTGCGCGAAATTTGGCATTACAGGCCCTGCCCCGGTTTGATGTCTTTCAGCTCCATGGCCTTAGCAGGGTCACGGTAGAGCTGGGCGAGCACGTCCTGACGCTTGACGTCCTTGCGGTGGCGAAGGGTCAGAACGATGGCGCCGATCATGGCGACCAACAGGATCAGACCGGCCAGTTGGAAGAGCATCAGGTATTTATCGTAGACCAGCAGGCCCAGTGCGGCGGTGTTGTGAACGTCACCGGCGGGCGCAGCGAGGCGCGTCTCGAAGCCGGTGGAGTAATCCCAAGCGCCGTAAGCCATGGCGAGCTGGATGATGATGACCAAGCCGATCAGCAGAGCGAGCGGCATGTAGCGGGCCATCTCTGCCTTCAGTGCGGCAAAGTCGATGTCGAGCATCATGACCACGAAGAGGAACAGAACCGCGACGGCGCCGACGTAGACGATTATCAGCAGCATGGCGATGAATTCCGCGCCCAGCAGGACGAAAAGCCCCGCCGACGAAAGGAAGGCGAGGATCAGCCAGAGCACCGAGTGGACGGGGTTACGGCTCAGCACCGTGAACAGCCCGCCCGCGACAGTCGTCAGCGCAAAGGCGTAAAATGCGATATCAGCTACACTCATTCGTCGCGGTCCTTTTTCGTGTCCTCGGCCATCGCTTCGTTCGCGAGTGTCATGGCCTTGGTCATTGCGGGGACGCCTCCGAACATCGCGGCTTGTGCGATGGTCTCGGCGATCTCCTGTTTGGTTGCCCCCGCCTCGCGCGCATGGCGGACGGTCAGGCGAATTTGCGATTCTGCTTGAGCGCCCAGAATGGTCAGGCCCATCAGGGTCAGCAGAAGGCGTGTCTTGGCATCCAGACCTTCAGGGTTGAAGGTCTTGCCCATCATCGCTTCCATCATTTCGGAAGGCATGGTGGGCCAGAGCGTCTCGAACCCCTTGGGCATAAACGATTCCAGCGCCGGATTGAGCGACTTGGCCCAGTCCTGCCCCGCCTTCATCATGGCTTCAAAGGGGTTCTTGGAGTCGGTCATCGGTACGGCGCATCCATTTCGAGATTGCGGGCGATTTCGGCTTCCCAACGTTCGCCGTTCGAAAGCAGCTTCTCTTTGTCGTAGAAGAGCTCTTCGCGAGTCTCGGTCGAGAATTCGAAGTTCGGACCTTCGACAATCGCATCCACCGGGCAGGCTTCCTGACAGAAGCCGCAGTAGATGCACTTGGTCATGTCGATGTCATAGCGCGTGGTGCGGCGCGAGCCGTCTTCGCGGGGTTCCGCGTCGATGGTGATCGCCTGAGCCGGACAGATTGCTTCGCACAGCTTACATGCAATGCAGCGTTCTTCGCCGTTCGGGTAGCGACGCAGCGCGTGCTCGCCGCGGAAACGCGGGGACAGCGGGCCTTTTTCGTGCGGGTAGTTGATCGTCGCCTTGGGAGCGAAGAAGTACTTGAACCCCAGCTTGAAGCCTTTTGCGAAGTCCGCCAGCAGGAAGTATTTGGCGGCGCGGCCGTAATCGATCTGCGTCATGGATCAGCCTCCGATCGTCCAGCGGGCCCAGAAAGCACCGAGGACTTCGTATTTTGCGAGGAAGGAAACGAGCACCACCCAAGCCAGCGACATCGGCAGGAAGACTTTCCAACCCAGACGCATCAGCTGGTCGTAGCGGTAGCGCGGAGTGATCGCCTTCACCATCGCGAAGATGAAGAAGCAGAACACCATCTTGATAATCATCCACAGGATGCCGTCCGGCAGGAACTCGATCGGGGACAGCCAGCCGCCGAGGAACAGCAGCGACACGAGTGCGCACATCAGCACGACTGCGGTCAGTTCGCCGATCATGAACAGCAGGAACGGGGTCGACGAGTATTCCACCTGATAACCGGCAACCAGTTCCGATTCCGCTTCGGGAAGGTCGAACGGCGGACGGTTGGTTTCAGCCAGAGCCGAGATGAAGAAGAGGAAAAGCATCGGGAAGTGCGGCAGCCAGTACCACGACAGGATACCGTAGCCGTCCTGCGCACGAACGATGTCGCCGAAGTTCATCGAACCGGTCGAGATGATCACACCAACGATGATCAGACCGATCGAGACTTCGTAAGAAATCATCTGTGCTGCCGAACGCAGCGAGCCGAGGAACGGATACTTCGAGTTCGAAGCCCAGCCGCCCATGATGACGCCGTAAACTTCGAGCGACGAGATCGCAAAGACGTAGAGGATGGCGACGTTGATGTCGGCCAGCACCCAACCGTCGTTGAACGGGATAACCGCCCAGGCGATCACGGCCATAACGAACGAAATCAGCGGCGCGAGGAAGAAGACAAACTTGTCCGCGCCGGCCGGTACGACGACCTCTTTAACGATGTACTTCAAAAAGTCCGCAAAGGACTGCAGCAGACCGAACGCGCCAACGATGTTCGGGCCCTTGCGCATCTGGACAGCAGCCCAGACCTTGCGGTCCGCGTACATCAGGAAGGCCAGTGCCACCAGAAGCGGCACGAGGACCAGAAGGCACTGACCGAGAGTCAGCAGCAGGATCCCAAGGTTGGTCGTGGTGAAGAATTCAACCATATTCGTCCCCTTACACCGTCGGTATTCCCGATACGCCACAATCGGCTACCGTAACTTCGGCGTCTATTGTCCTGAGCCCGCGCGGAAGCGCCGGCGAGATAGTGTAGACAGCATCCGCGACCCAGATCCCGAAGTCTTCTTCGACCGTGGTGCGTATGTGCCGCGCAAACCCGTAGCCACGGATCAACGCATATTGTGCAGCGGCGCATTCGGCGTACTTCGTGACGTCCGAAGGCCCGCGAGCGCCTGACATCCTGACCCGGAAATTCACCAGGTCGCCGTCGAGGAGCCGTGTTTCGGCCCCCTGGTAGTCCGGGCGAAAATCGCCTGCCCCACCGATAGCGCTTTGGGATGCTGTGCACCCCGCGAGAAACAGCGATGCGATGACCGCTGCCCGCATTATCTTATTCAGCCGCAACCTTGGGCTCGGCAGCGCGGGCTTTGGCCTGCGCGGAAAGTTCGGCCATCAGCTGCGATGCGCGTGCAATCGGATTGGTCAGGTAGAAATCCTTGACCACATTGCGGAAGGTCGCGTCGCCCAGTTTGCCGGTTTCCAGCGGTGCCCACTCGTTTTCGACAACTTCGTCGATCTGAGCGAGGTGCGGAACGTCGGCAACCAGCTTCTGGCGGAGCTGTGCGAGGCTGTCCCACGGCAGGGTCGCGCCGAGCTCGGCGGACAGTGCGCGAAGGATCGCCCAGTTTTCTTTGGCTTCACCCGGAGCGAAGCAAGCGCGGAGCGCGAGCTGCGGGCGGCCTTCGGTGTTCACGAACAGGCCGTTTTCTTCGGTGTAGGCAGCAGCCGGCAGGATGATGTCGGCGCGGTGTGCACCGCGGTCGCCATGCGAGCCCTGATAGATCACGGTCGCACCTTCGCCGACTTCAACTTCGTCAGCGCCGAGGTTGTAGACGACTTCGGCACCGTTTAGCGCAGCGTCGAGGCCGCCTTCGGTGACAGCGCCGACATCAAGTGCGCCTACGCGGCTTGCAGCGGTGTGCAGAACAAGGAACTTGGAACTTCCCTTCTCTGCAAGCTGCATTGCGGTGCCGAGAACGGCAGTCCCGTCTGCTTCCTGAAGCGCGCCCTGACCGATGATCATAACGCCCTTGAGGTCCTTCTTGTCCGAATGGTCCATTCCCATCAGCTTGTCGAGCGCTGCGCGGTCGGTGCCGATATGGGTGTAGTCATAGGTCAGATCTGCGGCTTCACCGATCATTCCGACCGTCGCACCACGAAGCCATGCCTTGCGGATACGGGCGTTCAGAACCGGAGCTTCGACACGCGGGTTGGTGCCGATGAGGAAGATCATATCGGCGCTGTCGATATCTTCGATCGACGCGGTGCCGACATAAGCCGAGCGGTTGTCTGCGGGAAGCTTCGCGTTGTCGGTGCGCGATTCGACTGTGCCGCCGAGCGATTCAACAAGCTGCTTGAGGCTGTAAGCCGCTTCGACCGGTGCGAGATCGCCGACAAGGCCCGCAACCTTCTTGCCCTTCATCGCAGCAGCGGCGGCTTCGAGAGCCTCGCCCCATGTTGCTTTGCGGAGCTTGCCGTTCTCACGGATGTACGGCGTATCGAGACGCTGGCGACGTAGACCGTCCCAGACGAAGCGCGACTTGTCCGAAATCCATTCTTCGTTCACGCCGTCGTGGTTACGCGGCAGGATACGCATGACCTGACGGCCTTTGGTATCGACGCGGATGTTCGACCCCAGAGCGTCCATCACGTCGATGGTTTCGGTCTTGGTCAGTTCCCACGGACGGGCGGTAAAAGCGTAGGGCTTGGAAACCAGCGCACCGACCGGGCAGAGGTCGATGATGTTACCCTGCATGTTCGAATCGAGGGTCTGGTTCAGGTAGCTGGTGATCTCTGCATCTTCACCTCGGCCGGTCTGGCCCATCTGGGTGATGCCTGCGACTTCCGAAGTGAAACGGACGCAGCGGGTGCAGCTGATGCAGCGAGTCATGTGGGTTTCGACCAGCGGGCCCAGATCGAGGTCGTCCACAGCGCGCTTCGGTTCGCGGAAACGCGAGAAGTCGACACCGTAGGCCATCGCCTGGTCCTGAAGGTCACATTCACCACCTTGGTCGCAGATCGGGCAATCCAGCGGGTGGTTGATGAGAAGGAATTCCATCACGCCTTCGCGTGCTTTCTTCACCATCGGAGAGTTCGTCTTGACGACCGGCGGCTGACCTTCCGGTCCAGGACGGAGGTCTTTGACCTGCATCGCGCACGAAGCAGCGGGCTTCGGCGGACCACCTACGACCTCGACGAGGCACATGCGGCAGTTGCCCGCGATGGACAGACGCTCGTGGTAGCAGAAGCGCGGGACTTCGATTCCGGCTTCTTCACAAGCCTGAATCAGCGTCATGGCACCCGGTACTTCCAGCTCAATCCCGTCGATGATGATTTTTTTCAAATCGGACATGGCCAGCCTTTTGGTTCTTGTCGCTCCGACGCAATGCCGATCGCGCAATGCACGATTAGGCACTCGGTCGCGGGCGTTCTAACGCGGCTTGCCGCGCTACGCCAGTCGTTACGACACCAAAAGGCGTGGAAAATTCACGGCATATCCGAAAAGAGCGCACCAAATACCCGAGAATATGGCTTGCATCGGCCTTTCGAAGCAGTTGCCGCAAATATATTAGATTTACAGCATGTTACCGAAAGACTCGGCTAAGATACAAAAAGGCCCGCCGATGGGGCGGGCCTTTTATCCGACTGATTCAGTGGATTAACGAACCGACGGTCGTGTTCGCGGCCATTTCGGCCTGCCCTACGGCGCAATAGGTCGCGTTGTTTCCGGACACTGCACCCTTTGTGGCAAGGCGCTCGCGGGCGATGTCTTCGAGGCGGGCTTTCTCAACCTTGTCGTCCACGTAGGCATCAATCTCGTCAGCGCTGTAGCCCAGATCGCGGGCACGGCTTTTAAGGCCGTTGAGGTAGGAATACCCACGGATCAGGCGAACGCTGATGTTGTCGCAATTGTCGGCGATTTCGATTGCCATACCGGCGGCAATCAGGCCCTCGCTGATTTCAGTCACGTCCTTGAGCGGCGTCTGCGCGCCCGACGCCGTTGCGATAGTCGCTGCAAGCAGGGTCGGAAGAATGAGTCTGCGCATGGTCGTCCTTTCGTTGAATGCGGGGCAAGAAATGGAGCGACACCTACCGCTATTCAATATCACCCCGCCAAAACGTGATTGCAGAGGCCGAAAGGAGCCGCGGCCTGCCCCTGTTTTCCAGAGTGCAGGCCGCTTGGTCCGTGAGTGGACTAGCGCCCGTCGCAAGACGAACCAGACGTCACTACACATCAGAGCATCTGAATACGATAGTGGTTTTCCCGACCTGCGAGAATGCACAGAAACGCAAAAGGCAGCCCGAAGGCTGCCTTACGGTAAGTCACTGTTCTGCTTAATTATTCAGCAGCGATGCTCTTGCCATTCACGCGGTCTTCGATCACGTCGCGGAAGTTGCGGATCAGACCCTGAATCGGCCATGCAGCAGCGTCGCCGAGCGCACAAATCGTGTGTCCTTCGACCTGCTTGGTCACGTTGAACAGCATATCAATTTCTTCGACCGAAGCGTTGCCCTGAACGAGACGCTCCATCACGCGCATCATCCAGCCGGTGCCTTCACGGCACGGGGTGCACTGGCCGCAGCTCTCGTGCTTGTAGAACTTCGACAGGCGCCAGATCGCTTTGATGATGTCGGTCGACTTGTCCATCACGATGACGGCTGCGGTGCCGAGGCCCGAACCGAGTTCGCCGCGCAGGTAGTCGAAGTCCATGATGGCGTCTTTCATTTTCTCGCCGCGAACGCAGGGAACGGACGAGCCACCCGGAATAACGGCCAGCAGGTTGTCCCAGCCGCCACGGATGCCGCCGCAGTGCTTTTCGATCAGCTCTTCAAAGGAGATCGACATCTCTTCTTCGACGACGCACGGATTGTTCACATGGCCCGAGATCGCGAACAGTTTGGTGCCAGCGTTGTTCTGACGACCGAAGCCCGAGAACCACGACGCGCCGCGGCGCAGGATAGTCGGCACAACAGCAATCGATTCGACGTTGTTCACGGTGGTCGGGCAGCCGTAGAGGCCCGCGCCAGCCGGGAACGGCGGCTTCATGCGGGGCATACCCTTCTTGCCTTCGAGGCTTTCGATAAGCGCGGTTTCTTCGCCGCAGATGTAAGCGCCAGCACCGTGGTGCAGGTAGAGATCAAAGTCATAGCCCGAACCGGCAGCGTTCTTGCCCAGAAGACCCGCGTCGTAGGCTTCGTCGATAGCAGCCTGAAGCGCCTCGCGCTCACGGATGTATTCGCCGCGCAGGTAGATGTAGCAAGCGTGTGCGTTCATTGCGAAGGACGCGATCAGGCAGCCTTCGATCAGGGTGTGCGGATCATGGCGCATGATCTCGCGGTCCTTACAGGTGCCCGGCTCCGATTCGTCGGCGTTCACGACGAGGTACGACGGACGACCGTCCGATTCCTTGGGCATGAAGGACCACTTCAGACCGGTGGGGAAGCCCGCACCGCCACGGCCGCGAAGACCCGAAGCCTTCATCTCGTCGATGATCCAGTCACGGCCCTTCTGGATGATACCTGCCGTACCGTCCCAATGGCCACGAGACATCGCACCCTTCAGAGTGCGTTCATGCATACCATAGATATTGGTGAAAATCCGGTCCTGATCCTTGAGCATGGCTCATCCTTCATCATTCTGGCGTGAGCGCCAGATGCCATAAGTCATCCATAAAGCCCAGACAAAACCTGCAAGGGCTATAAGATCGAAAAGGGCGCGCGTCCTTTGGGACAGCCCCAGTTGCCGGCCAACAAAAGTCGCGACGATCCAGAAGATGCCGACACCGGCGAGAAACAGCGCCGCGCGCCGTCCGTCTGCACCACTAGCATTTTTCGGGTCGTTCGGCATTACTGACCTTCAACATCGTTGGTTTTGGCGCGAGCGCGGAAACCGGCAACGCCGAGTTTCAGCACCAGTTTAGCTTGTTCGACCCAGTTGTCGCGGGTCACGCGGCCTTTAAAGCGGGGGAGGTTGTTGTCCATCCACACGACTTCTTCGTCGGTCCACGCGGCAATCTGATCGTAATGATAGATGCCGTTCATATTCAGCGTCGCTTCGAGCTTCGGGCCGATGCCTTCGATGACCTTGAGGTCGTCGGCATCGCCTTCACGCGGCTCGTCGAGCGCAGCAGGGCGGACTCCTTCGCCTGTCACTTCGTCAGCGGTCGTGCCTTCGTCCTCGCCATCGTCGGTGCCTTGCGCGGGCTCGATTTCGACTTCGGTCGTGATAGCTTCGGCGGCTTCGGAGACCTCGGGTGCGATGCCTGTCTCATCGCTTTCTGGAAGCTCCGGATCGGGCTCGGCAACCACTTCGGGTTCCACCACCACTTCGGGTTCGGCGACTTCCACAGGCTCTTCGGCCTCTGGCGCTTCGTCGTCACAAAAGAAGTAGTTCAGCAAGAAACCCGCGACCGCGCCGACGATGATGCCAGCGATGATCGCCATCACCAGACCGAAACCCGACAAGACAGCAGCGATCAGCCCGATCACCGCAGCGGCGATCCAGCAGTTGCGCTGGCAGGCAGTGGTCGATGCGGAACGGGTTATGATCCTACTCCTGTGAAAAGCGGCCCGATGGAACGGGGCAGAGTTTTCCCTGCCCTACCAATCAGTTACCAGCCAGATCCTTGGCTTGGCCGATCCAGTTTTCACGCTCGACGCGGCCTTTGTAGTTCAGGCGGGTGTTGATCCAGGTCGCCTCGTCTTCGCTCCACGAAGCGATCTGGGCGTAGTGGTAGACACCGATGCCGTTCAGCTGCTCTTCGGCTTTCGGACCGATGCCGGCGATCTTTTTCAGATCGTCGGCGCCGCCGTCACGCGGAGCGTCGAGCAGTTCGGGCTGGGTGCCTTCGACCTGAACGTCGGCTTCCGGACGGCCGTTGCCGTCGACGGTGGCTTCCTGAACGGTCACACCGGTTTCGTCGACCGGCTTGCCTTCGGCAGGCTTCGGTTCGTTTTCTTCGATCTGCTTCTGGGTCGCCTTCGCGGTGCCCTGCTTGCCGAGCCACGGGGTCAGCAGCGGAACTTCGGTGCCGTCGATACGCTTGACGGTGTCGCCGATGTCGACAGCCAGCTGGGCCGAAGCGTTGTACTGCTGCTTGCCGCTTTCGTGGTCGGTCAGCGAGGTCAGGCCGGACAGCGGCTCTGCTGCATAGCGGCCGTTCTGCGGTCCCGGAACCGGAACGTTACCGGCGGCCAGCTCGTCGAGCAGCCAGCGCAGTTTGTCGGCGGTGAGGTCTTCGTAATAGTCCTTGCCGATCTGGGCCATCGGCGCGTTCGTGCAGGAACCGAGGCATTCGACCTCTTCCCACGTGAACTTGCCGTCAGCCGACAGCGTGAACGGATGAGCGTTGATCTTCTCTTTGCAGACGGCGATCAAGTCTTCCGCACCGCAGATCATGCACGACAGGGTGCCGCAGATCTGGATGTGAGCGATCGAACCGGTCGGCTGGAGCTGGAACATGAAGTAGAAGGTCGCGACTTCGAGCGCACGAATGTACGCCATGCCGAGCATGTCCGCGATGTATTCGATTGCCGGACGGGTCAGCCAGCCTTCTTGTTCTTGGGCACGCCACAGAAGCGGAATGATCGCCGAAGCCTGACGGCCTTCGGGATATTTGGTCATCTGGGCTTCGGCCCAGGCTTGGTTTTCAGCCGTAAAGGCAAAAGAAGCGGGCTGTTCGTGGTGCAAACGGCGAAGCATCAGGCTCTGGCTCCGGTCTTGGCGGCGGCGCGCTGCGCACAGCCTTGGTTTCTAAGTGTCAGGACGCGCTACACGTCCCTGTCTGGAGCGACATGCTCCCGTTTGGTTCGAGAACCGCGAGACCTTCGGCATAAAGCGTCTGTTCCGCGTCGAAAGCCTCTTCCTCGGTCAACCGCGATGCCGCCAGAATGGTGGCGCGGTTTTCGTTGGTCATGACACAGCCGCCGTTTTCTATCGCAACGACCAGCGCGTCAACGTTTTCCTGACTTCCGGCCAGCGCCGCAGTCGCCACGAGGGCAAGCGCGATACCGGCGATGTTCTTTCTCATTTCACTGCCCTTTCCGTAGGACAGAAGACCGCCGACCCCGAAAGGTCGGCGGCGCAAACTGTTTAGCGGTCGATCTCGCCGAACACGACGTCCATCGTACCGATGATCGCAGCCACGTCGGCCAGCTGGTGACCGGTCGCGATGTGGTCCATCGCCTGCAGGTGCAGGTAACCCGGTGCGCGCAGCTTGGCGCGGTACGGCTTGTTGGTGCCGTCGGCCTTGAGGTAGACGCCGAATTCACCCTTCGGGGCTTCAACGCAAGCGTAAACCTCGCCCTCGGGGACGTGGAAGCCTTCGGTGTAGAGCTTGAAGTGATGGATCAGCGATTCCATCGAGGTCTTCATATCGCTACGCTTCGGCGGAGTGATCTTGCCGCGGGCCAGAACGTCACCGCGCTCGACGCGCAGCTTGGCAGTGGCCTGCTTGATGATCGAGGTCGACTGGCGCATCTCTTCCATACGGACGAGGTAGCGGTCATAGCAGTCGCCGTTCTTGCCGACGGGGATCTGGAACTCGAACTCGTCGTAGCATTCGTAAGGCTGCGCACGGCGAAGGTCCCAAGCGAGGCCCGAACCACGGACCATAACGCCCGAGAAGCCCCAATCCTGGATTTCCTGCTCGTTCACGATGCCGATGTTGACGTTACGCTGCTTGAAAATGCGGTTTTCAGTCAGCAGGCCGTCGATATCGTCCAGAACGTTCGGGAAGTGATCGGCCCAAGCATCGATGTCGTCGAGCAGCGCGTCAGGCAAATCCTGGTGAACACCGCCGGGACGGAAGTACGCCGCGTGGAGGCGGGCACCGCAGGCGCGTTCGTAGAAGATCATCAGCTTTTCGCGCTCTTCGAAGCCCCAGAGCGGCGGCGTCAGCGCACCAACGTCCATAGCCTGAGTGGTCACGTTCAGAAGGTGGTTCAGAACGCGGCCGATTTCTGAGTAGAGAACACGGATCAGCGAAGCGCGGCGCGGAACTTCGACGCCGGTCAGCTTTTCGATCGCGAGGCACCATGCGTGCTCCTGGTTCATCGGCGCCACGTAGTCGAGGCGGTCGAAGTACGGCAGGTTTTGCAGGTACGTGCGGCTTTCCATCAGCTTTTCGGTGCCACGGTGCAGCAGGCCGATATGCGGGTCGCAACGCTCGACGATCTCGCCGTCAAGTTCGAGCACCAGACGCAGAACGCCGTGTGCCGCAGGGTGCTGCGGACCGAAGTTGATGTTGAAGTTGCGGATTTTCTGTTCGCCGGTCAGGGCGTCTTCGAAACCTTTGGCGCCGTCCATCACTTGGCCCCTTCCTTTTCGTCGCCCGGAAGGATGTATTCAGCACCTTCCCACGGGGACATGAAATCGAACTGACGGTATTCCTGAACCAGCTTTACCGGCTCGTAGACAACGCGCTTCTGCGCTTCGTCGTAGCGAACTTCGGTGTAACCGGTGGTCGGGAAGTCCTTGCGCAGCGGATAACCACGGAAACCGTAGTCGGTCAGGATGCGGCGCAGGTCGGGGTGACCCGAGAAGAGAATGCCGAACATGTCGAACACTTCACGCTCGAACCAGTTGGCCGAGGGGTGAACGTCGACGATCGACGGAACCATCTGGTCCTCGCGCACCGAAACGCGCAGGCGGATGCGGTGGTTCTGGTACATCGACAGGAAGTGGTAAACGACGTCGAAACGCTTGGCACGGCCCGGATAGTCGACCGCAGTGATGTCGACCAGCGACGAGAATTGGCAGGACGCGTCGGTCTTCAGAAACTCGACGAAGGCCACCAGTTGCGACGGGGCGACATCGACGTTCAGCTCGCCGTGGGTGACATCCCACGACACGACGGCGTCGGTCTTTTTCAGTTCGAGCAGTGCGCCCAGCTCTTTGAGTGCTTCGGACATATCGGCTCCTTAACGCACGATTGTGCCGGTGCGGCGGATTTTGCGCTGAAGCTGGAGGATACCATACATCAGAGCTTCGGCGGTCGGAGGGCAGCCCGGAACGTAAACGTCGACCGGAACAATGCGGTCACAGCCGCGAACCACCGAGTAGGAATAGTGGTAGTACCCACCGCCGTTCGCGCACGACCCCATCGAGATCACGTAGCGCGGTTCCGGCATCTGGTCGTACACCTTGCGGAGCGCCGGAGCCATCTTGTTGGTCAGCGTGCCTGCAACGATCATCAGGTCCGACTGGCGCGGGGATGCGCGCGGTGCGGTACCGTAACGTTCGATGTCGTAGCGCGGCATCGAGGTGTGCATCATCTCGACAGCGCAGCAGGCCAGACCGAAGGTCATCCAGTGCAGCGAGCCGGTACGGGCCCAGTTGATAACGTCAGCCGTCGAGGTGACAAGGAAACCCTTGTCCTGCAGCTCGCGGTTCAGGCCCTGCGTGACGACTTCCTTGTCCACGCCAGCCGTGTTGGCGCCGGTCATCACTCCCATTCCAGAGCTCCCTTCTTCCATTCATATGCAAAGCCGGCGGTGAGCACGGCGAGGAACACCATCATCGACCAGAAACCAACCATGCTCAGATCCTTGAATGCGACCGCCCAAGGGAACAGGAACGCGACTTCGAGGTCGAAGATGATGAAAAGAATCGAGACGAGGTAGAAGCGCACGTCGAATTTCATCCGCGCGTCGTCGAATGCGTTAAAGCCGCATTCGTAGGCCGACACTTTTTCCGGATCGGGGTTACGCACAGCGACAATCACCGCTGCAAGCACCAGAATCAGGCCGAGCACGATTGCCAGGCCGATAAAAACGACGATGGGGAGATATTCGCGAAGCATGTCTTCCACGATTTGTCCTTTCTCAAGGCACGCCCCGCACCGCTGCGGGTCCGTATGTTTGTCATGGCTTTACCGCTAGGGCGGCAGAGGGTCAACCAAGGCGCGGCTCCGGAGGGCCGGTTTTTGATCCCTAAACACAGATTCCTTGCCGGTAATCAGGCATTAAGGAACAATTGCTATGCTTTCGGCTCAAGTTTCGACGGAGACCATCGAATTGCGAGTCATTCACACCCTCCTCTCGCCGCGCACACCGATGACCATGATCGCCGCAGGGCTCTGCCTGCTGGCTTTGTTCATTTCTACGGTCGGCGGGGGCCACAGGATCACCCACATCTTCGGCGGCGGAGAGCTCGGATGGCTGGTCCTTTGCGCCCTGACCGCCCTGCCCCTCGTGGCTCTGGTGGTCTGGCAGCGCAACAATCACCTGCAAATGGTCGACCGGATGGCGCTGCTATCCGAGACCGACCTGCTGACCCGCTTTCCCAACCGCCCCACGTTCGTGAAGCGCGCGGCAGAGGCGCTGACCCGTTCGACGGGCACGATGCTGTTGCTCAACGCCGACAATTTCAGGCGCATCAACGATGAATACGGGCATACGGTGGGGGACATGTGCCTCGAAACGCTGGCCGAACATATCCGCGGGTTTATCCGTCACACCGACGAGATCGGACGGCTCGGCGGCGAAGAATTCGCAATCTTCATGCCGGGGCTATCGGTGGCCGATGCTGAGAAAGTGGCAAAGCGGCTGAGCGAAGGCACGTCGATCAACTGCGGATCGAGCCGCGTGCCGCTCACCTTTTCGGTCGGGATGACGCGCGCCGGCCCGCACACGACGCTGGACGAAGCGCTCAACGCGGCCGACTCGGCGCTGACTCGCGCCAAATCCGAAGGCCGCGCGTGCTACAGGGCCGCTTAGTCCTGCTTGCCGCGATAGGAGCGGAACCGATGGCGATAGATCAGGTTCGGACGCTCGCCTTCGATCAGGTAGAACAGAGAAAGGCCGGAGAAGATGAGGATCACGAGCGTCAGAATGCCGTATTCGGGACTCATGTTGCTCAGGTCCTTCAACGTACCGCCTAAAAGCTGGAGCAGAATATTGAGGAAGATCTGCGCGGCAGCCAGCATAACCGCAATCGGCGCACGCATGGCCAGCGTGATTGCAGTGAAGAGCGCGAGCAGCCCTTGGATCAGGCTCGTGACACCGCCGGCGACGAAAAAGCCATAGATGAAAGTGAAACCGATCAGCGCGAAGACCATCACGATCAGCCACAGCGCGAGGTTCAGACGCCCCTGAGGATGCGCGCGCGCCATTTCGGGCGTGACGTGAACCCACTGCGCGCCGGTGTGCTTGTCCATCTTGCCGTATTCGAAACGGCCCTCTTCGGGCATCTTGGCCATAGCGTCCTCTCGGTCAGTTGCCGCTATATCCGCGAATTACCCAGCGCGATCAATGCGGCAATTCGAATCGTCATTCGACGCCGTAGGCCGACAGATCGAGCTTGCGGCTGTTCGTCCGCTCTTCTTGCGTGAGGGGGAATTTGCGCAGCATCATCTCGTAGTTCAGCGCAACGCGGGTGCCCCAGCCTTCGTGAACGGCGGACATCAGGCGGACGTGGCCCTCCATCCAAGTCTGGCGCGAGTAGTTATCCGCCCCGCACCCGAACCCGCCGCGCTTCGTGCGAAGTCGCGCCAACAGTCCGGCTTTTTTCGCCGCGCGGGTCAGTTCTTCGGCATCACGCACCAGCTTTACAGTCATCTGTTCGACGAACAGAAACACCAGCTCGGCCCCGTCCACAGTGCGCCGGGTATCGCGATAGACATATGTGAATTCAGGCCCCTGCCCCAGCACATGCGGATCGGCGGGCGCGCAATCGGGAAGGCTGAAGTTACTCTGGGCACAGTTCAGCTTCGCCAGATCGGCGCGGATTTCCTCCTCTACCTCCTCACGGGTCACTGGTCGGCGGCCTCCTGTTGCCAGACAGCGCTCACTTCGGCGCGAATGATACGGGCGATCATTGCACAATCATCGAGGGAAAAGGTCAACGGCAACCTGAGGTCCAGAATGCCGCTCAGCACGCGGTCGGTCGCGGGCATCCGTTCATAGGGCGCGTACTGCCAACTGTCATAGCGAGAGGTAAAGCCCGTGGGCTCCGCCCCGCCGAACCATTTGATCTCGACCCCGCGCTTGGCGCAGCGGTCGACGACCTCTTTGATCTGGCGCGCATCCCAGTCGAGCAGCAGGAACTGGAAGGATGAGGCGACAAAGCCCTCTTCCTCGGGTCTTTCGATCAGTGACAGACCGGGGGTCGCTTTCAGCCCCGCCTCGACCACGCGATAACGGGCGTTCCACTTGCCGCATTGCTCGGAGAGCCTGCGCAACTGAGGCCGCAGGATCGCGGCGCGCAGGTTGTCCATCCGGCCAGAGATATTCGGCGTTTCGTATTTGATCCGCTTGAACGTCTCGGGCGGCGGCGCGGCGCGGTGGCGGTCGAACAGCATGTAGCTGCCCGAGAGCATAATCGCGCGGGCCATCGCTTCGGCATCATCGGACACCAGCAGACCGCCCTCGCCCGAGTTCATGTGCTTGTAGGTCTGCGTCGAATAGCAGCCGAAATGCCCGAAGCGCCCCGACGGCGTGCCGTTCCAGTTGGCGCCCATCGTGTGCGCACAGTCCTCGATCACGGTAACACCAGCCGCGCCGCAGATGCGCATCAGCTCGTCCATGTCACAGATATGCCCGCGCATGTGGGAGAGCAGTAGGTATTTCGAGCGGCTGACCTTGGCCCGCAGATCGTCGAGGTCGATGACCAGACCTTCGGTCACGCCGACATAGATCGGGGTCGCGCCAATCGAGGCAATCGCGCCCGGCACCGGGGCCAAGGTGAAGGCATTCGTCAGGACCGTATCGCCCGGCTTCACGCCCGAAGCGCGCATCGCCGTGGTCAGCGCGTAGCCGCCCGAAGCGACCGCGAGACAGTAGCGGGAACCGACCTGCGCGGCGAACTCCTCTTCCAACTGGGCGGCCTGCGCGATCTCTCCGTCGATCGTGTTGTAGCGGTGCAAGCGACCGCTTTGCATGACGTCGATGGCGGCTGCGATCCCCTCGTTGGGGATCGGCTCCTGCTGGGTGAATTTACCTTTGAAAATCTCGTCCATGGGCGGACGGTGGATCATCCGCCCGATACGGTCAAGGGCTCAGCCGATCAGCCGCGCCGCAATTGCCGGAAGGTCGGAAAAATCGTCCAGCAAAGCATCAGGCCCCAATGCGGCAACCGAGCGGCCCGCGGGCGAGAACGTCACCAGCACCGACGGAACACCTGCCGCCCGGGCGGTTTTGAAGTCGGTATCGGAATCGCCCACGAGCAGGCATCGCGCAGGATCACCGCCAGCACGGCGGACCGCTTCGCGCAGGGGCTCGGGGTCGGGTTTGCGAACGGGCAGCGTGTCCGCGCCGATCAGCGAATGGAACTCGCTCAGCACGCCCAGCTTGGTCAGCACATCAATCGCCAGACCCTGCGGTTTGTTGGTGCAGATCGACACCTTGAAACCCGCGTCCTTCAGCTCGGACACTGCCTGCATCGCATTGGGATAGAGCACCGTGTGGGTACAGATATCATTGCCGTACGCCTCCAGCAGGATCGGATACTGGCGGTCGATCTCTTCGGGCGGATGGCTCTGGGTGCGCGAAAACCCGAGCGTCAGCATCGCCCGCCCGCCCCGCAGCGCCGTTCCCGCATCCGATACAGGGTCGAGCACATCGCCAAGGCCCAGACCGCGGAAGCAGTGGTTGGCCGCATTCACCAGATCGCGGCTCGTATCGGCCAGCGTTCCATCGAGGTCGAAAACTACTGTAGGCATGATGATCCTGTATTTTTTCCTAGGTGTAACGAACGGAAAGGTGATGTGAACCCCCAAACCTTGCGGTATGGGATGGCTGACGCCATACACAGGCAAAATTATTTAGAGGCCGATATGAGCATTTCACTTATCGTTCTGGCTGCCGGCATGGGCACGCGCATGAACTCGGACACCCCGAAGGTTCTGCACGAAGTCGCCGGCGCCCCGCTCGTCGTACACGCCATGAAGGCCGGAGAGGCTCTGGACCCCGAACGCATCGTCGTCGTCACCGGCAACGGTGCCGAACGCGTCGAGAAGGCCGTGAAGGACTGGAACCCCGATACCGCTGTGGCGCTTCAGGCCGAACAGCTCGGCACCGGCCACGCTGTGCTGCAAGCCCGCGAGGCGCTGGAGGGCTTCGAAGGCGACGTCTTTGTTCTTTATGGTGACACGCCGTTCATCACGACCGAAACGCTGGAGAAGATGCTGTGGGCGCGCCGCACCCATGATGTCGTCGTGCTGGGCTTCGACGTGTTCGATCCGACCGTCCGCTATGGCCGTCTGGAAACCGAAGGCGACGACCTCAAGGCCATCGTCGAATTCAAGGACGCAACGGACGAACAGCGCGCCATAAGCCTTTGTAACTCCGGCGTTCTTTGCGCTGACGCGGTCACGCTTTTTGGCCTTCTCGACAAGGTCGGCAACGACAACGCGTCGGGCGAATACTACCTGACCGACGTCGTAGGCCTCGCCCGCGAGGACGGCCTGAACGCCACCGTGGTCCGCTGCCCCGAAGAAGAAACACTGGGCGTCAACACCCGCGCCGAACTGGCCCGCGCAGAGGTCATGTTCCAGACCAACATGCGCAACGAGGCGATGGACAACGGCGTCACCATGCACGCGCCCGAGACCGTGATTTTCGCCCATGACACCGTCATCGGTCGCGACGCGATCATCGAGCCCAACGTGGTCTTCGGCCCGCGCGTCACCATTGAATCGGGTGCCCGAATTCGCGCGTTCTCGCACCTCGAAGGGTGCCACGTCAGCCGCGGCGCGATGGTCGGCCCCTTCGCCCGCCTCCGCCCCGGTGCGGAGCTGAACGAGGACACCCACATCGGCAACTTCGTCGAGATCAAGAACGCCGTTATCGACGAAGGCGCGAAGGTGAACCACCTGTCCTACATCGGTGATGCCTCCATCGGTCGCCGCACCAACGTCGGCGCAGGCACGATCACCTGTAACTACGATGGTGTCTTCAAGCACAAGACCACCATCGGTGCTGACGCCTTCATCGGCTCGGACACCATGCTGGTCGCCCCCGTCACCGTCGGCAACCGCGCCATGACCGCGACCGGCACCGTCGTGACCAAGGACATTCCCGACGACGCAATGGCCATCGGCCGCACCCATCAGGAAAACAAAGCCGGTTTCGCAAGCAAACTTTTCGATATGCTGCTGGCCAAGAAAGCCAAGCAGACCAAAGGAGCCTGATATGTGTGGCATCGTAGGAGTTCTGGGCAACCACGAGGCTGCCCCTCTGCTGGTCGAAGCCCTCAAGCGGCTCGAATATCGCGGCTATGACAGCGCGGGCATCGCGACTGTTTGCGAAGGTCATCTGGATCGCCGCCGCGCCGTCGGCAAGCTGGCGAACCTGTCGGACCTTCTGGTGCACGAACCGCTCGCGGGCAAATCGGGCATCGGTCACACCCGCTGGGCAACCCACGGCGCTGCGACCATCGAAAACGCGCACCCGCACCGTTCGGGCCCTGTGGCTGTCGTCCACAACGGCATCATCGAGAACTTCCGCGAACTGCGTGAGTTCCTCGCCAAGGCCGGAATGGGCCACGCGACCGACACGGATACAGAAACCGTGGCGATGCTGGCGCAGTATTACCTCGATCAGGGGCTTGCCCCGCGTGAAGCCGCGAAGGAAACCATCGGCCGCCTCGAAGGCGCCTATGCGATCTGTCTGCTGTTTGAGGGCGAAAACGATCTGATGATTGCCGCCCGTCAGGGCTCTCCGCTAGCCATCGGTCACGGCGACGGCGAGATGTTCGTCGGCTCGGACGCGATTGCGCTGTCCCCGCTCACCGACCGCATCACCTACCTCGAAGAAGGTGACTGGGCGATCCTGACCCGCGAGACGCTGGAAATCCGTGATCTGAACGGCGAGCAGGTCTCCCGCGCCGTCAAGAAGGTCAGCATCGCGAACACCAACATCGACAAAGGTGGCTACAAGCACTTCATGGCGAAGGAAATCGCCGAGCAGCCGACCGTTTCGACCGAGGTTCTGAACCACTACATCCGCCGCAATGAAATCGTCCTGCCTGACGCGGGCCTCGACTTCACCGCGATCAACCGCCTGACCATGGTCGCTTGCGGCACGGCGTTCTATGCCTGCTACGTCGCCAAATACTGGTTCGAGCAGGTCGCCGGCATTCCGGTCGAAATCGACGTGGCCTCCGAATTCCGCTACCGCGAGCCCCCGATCACCGACGGCACCGTAGCGCTGTTCGTCAGCCAGTCGGGCGAGACCGCCGATACCCTCGCCGCGCTGCGCTACTGCGCGGGCAAAGCGGACAAGATCGTTGCAGCCGTGAACTCGACCGAAAGCTCCATCGCGCGTGAAAGCGATCTGGTGCTGCCGATCCTCGCTGGCGTCGAGGTCGGCGTGGCCTCGACCAAAGCGTTCACCAACCAGCTGATGACGCTTGCGGTTCTGGCGCTCGAAGCGGCCCGCCAGCGTGGCCGTCTGAATGACGAACAACTGGCCGAGCGCATCGCCGCGCTCCGTTCGCTGCCGGGTCTGATGAACTCCGCCCTGACCATCGAAAGCCGCTGCGAGGCGCTGGCGCTGAAGCTGGCGGAGGCGAAGGACATCCTTTTCCTCGGTCGCGGCATCATGTATCCGCTGGCCCTTGAAGGCGCGCTGAAACTCAAGGAAATCAGCTACATCCACGCCGAAGCCTATGCGTCGGGCGAACTGAAGCACGGCCCTATCGCGCTGGTGGACAAGCACGTTCCGGTTATCGTGATGGCGCCGCGTGACGGTCTGTTCGACAAGACGATTTCCAACATGCAGGAGGTCATGGCGCGCGGCGGACGTGTGCTGCTGATTTCGGACGCGAAGGGCATCGAAGAAGCCGGTGACGGCGTGTGGGAAAGCCTCGTCATGCCCGAGGTCGACCCGTTCCTGTCGCCCGTCCTCTATGCGCTGCCCGCGCAGATGCTCGCCTACTATACGGCTGTCGCCAAAGGCACCGATGTGGACCAGCCGCGTAACCTCGCAAAGTCGGTCACGGTGGAGTAAATGGCAAAACAGTTCGCAGGTTTCGAAGATCACACCCGCAAGTTCGTTGAAAAGCAGCACATGTTCTTTGTCGGCAGCGCCGATGTAGATGGACGCGTCAACGTCTCGCCCAAGGGCAGCGACGCGCTTCGCATCCTCGGTCCGAACCGCCTGATCTGGCGGAACCTGACCGGTTCGGGCAACGAAACCGCGGCGCACCTGCGGGGCGTCAACCGCATGACCGTGATGTGGTGCGGCTTTGAAAGCCAGCCGCTGATCCTGCGCGCCTACGGCTCGGCCAAGACCATCCACCGCGACGATGCGGAATGGGCAGAGCTTGACGCGCACTTCACGCCGCACATCGGCGCGCGCCAGATCTACGACATGACCGTGGAGATGGTGCAGACCTCCTGTGGCTACGCCGTCCCCTACTTCGACTTCAAAGGTCAGCGCGACACGCTCGACAAATGGAGCGAGACCAAGGGCGCCGAAGGCATCCACGATTACTGGGAGGAGAAGAACCTCCTGACGATCGACAACAAAGACACCGGAATGAAAGAACACCTCTGATGTGGCCACAACCTGTCACGCTTCGCGGCACGCACGTCGTGCTCGAACCCCTTTCGCGCGACCACGCTGACGATATCCGTGAGGCCGTTGCCGACGGCGAGCTGTGGAACCTCTGGTACACCGCCATTCCGGCCGTCGCAGGTGTCGACGCCGAAATCGAGCGCCGTCTGGGTCTGCAAGAGGCCGGCGCGATGCTGCCTTTCGTCATCTGCACCCCCGATGGCAAAGCGGTCGGCATGACGACATACGTGAACATCGACGCCACCAACCGCCGCTTGGAAATTGGTCACACATTCTATCGCAAGGCCGTCCAGCGCGGCCCAATGAACACCGAGGCCAAGCGCCTGCTGCTCGGTCACGCGTTCGAGGAACTGGACTGCATCGCGGTCGAATTCCGCACACACTTCATGAACCACCAGAGCCGTGCGGCGATCGAACGCCTCGGCGCAAAGCTCGACGGCATCCTGCGCTCGCACAAGATCGGCAAGGACGGCATGATCCGCGACACGGCGGTCTATTCGATCCTGAACCACGAATGGCCGACCATCCGCCAGCACCTCACCTACAAACTGGAAAAGCCGCGTGATGCATAAAACCCTGATCATCCGCCTGCGCGCCCTTGGCGAACCTGCCGATGTGCCCGAGCTGAAAGCCTACCACAAAACGAACCGCGATGTTCTGGCTGTGAAGGTGCCGTTGCTGACGGACATCGCCAAGGAAATCCGCGAACAGGTCACGCTCGAGGAGCGTCTGGAGATCTGTCAGGGCCTTTGGGAGTCAAACATCCACGAAGCCCGCATTCTGGCGGCCAAGATGCTGGAACAGGCGCGCATCCGTCCAGAGGATGAAGGCGCGTGGGACCTGATCAAATCGTGGGTGCCCGATTTCGACGGCTGGGCGATTGCCGATCACGTTAGCAAGGCGGGCGAAAAGCGCCTCGTCGCCGATCCGTCACGCATCGACGATCTGGAGGCATGGACGACCTCGGAGCATATGTGGACCAAACGTGCAGCGCTCGTAATGACGCTGCCGTGGACCAAGATCAAGTTTCCGAAGGAAGAAGACATCGCCATCCGCGAGCGCGTTCTGGGCTGGGCGGCTGGCTATGTCGAGGATCGCGACTGGTTCATCCAGAAGGCCATCGGCTGGTGGCTTCGCGATCTGTCGAAGCGCGACCCTGAGCGGGTCCGCGCATTTATCGACGAGCACGGGCAGGACATGAAAGCCTTTGCCCGCAAGGAGGCGCTGCGCCTGATCAAGAAAGATCAGCCCGCGTAAACCTGAACTTCCACGATATCGGTGAGCGGTGCGCCCAACTCGCGCATCGCCGACAGGCTGAGCTGGCTGCCGCCGCTACCGGTGAGCGGACGCAGTTCGACGTTCACGGTCTTGCCGTTGTAGGCCACGCTGCCCGATTGGGCGGAGGCCACGAGGTCCGTTTTGACCCAGTAGCCCGTTTCGGTCGGCGAGCCGAGCGTTGCGAGCGTGGTGCCCAGAGCGGCATTGCCGGTCGGTTCGGAGGTCGCAGCTGCGCGCTCTTCGTTCGATGCGGTGTCGTAGCTGCCGATCGGTGTTGCGCTGGTGCCCGGCAGTGCGGACGGCGCGCGGGACGGGAAGCCGCTTTCGGTCATGACGGGCGGCTCGGGCATCGGCTCCAGAACGGGTGCCGGTTCTGGGGCGGGAGCGGGCTCTTCGACCGCCATATTGGTACAGCCGGCAACGGTGAGTGCAAATGCAGTTGCGGCAAAAACAGGTTTGAAATTCATTATATGTAACCTCCGGTAGCCAAGATGTGAGGCGCGCCCGACCTAAGTCCAGCCCATCGTGCAATCTTCTTCCTTGCACCCCACATAGGGCGGCCCTACCTTCGTTCCATGACGCAGCCACTCCTTGATCCCTTCGACCGTGCCATCCGCTACCTCCGTGTTTCCGTCACGGACCGGTGCGACTTTCGCTGCGTGTATTGCATGTCCGAAAACATGCAGTTTCTGCCCAAGAAAGACCTGCTGACGCTCGAAGAACTCGACCGTTTGTGCAGCACCTTCATCGGCCTCGGAGTCGAGAAGCTGCGCATCACTGGCGGCGAGCCTCTGGTGCGCCGCGATATCATGACGTTCTTCCGCTCGATGACCCGCCATCTGGACTCGGGCGCGCTGAAGGAACTGACCGTCACGACCAACGGCAGCCAGCTTGCGAAATACGCGCAGGATCTGGCGGATGCGGGGGTCAAACGGATCAACGTGTCGCTCGATACGCTGGACGAAAAGAAATTCGCCGACATCACCCGCTGGGGCCGCCTGCCCCAAGTGCTGAAGGGCATCGACGCGGCGCAGGCTGCGGGTCTGCGTGTCAAACTGAACTGCGTGGCGCTCAAGGGCTTCAACGAAGACGAGCTGTTCGACATCCAGTCGTGGTGCGCCGAGCGTGACATTGACCTGACCTTTATCGAGGTCATGCCGATGGGCGATATCGGGAACGAGGACCGTCTTGGCCAGTACTGGTCCCTGCGCGATCTGCGCGGCGAGCTGGAGAAGAACTTCACCGTCACAGATCTGGCCGAACGGTCGGGCGGCCCTGCCCGCTATGTCCGTCTTGAGGAGACCGGCCAGAAGATCGGTTTCATCACGCCGCTGTCCCATAATTTCTGCGAAAGCTGCAACCGCGTGCGGATCACCTGTACCGGAGAGATCTACACCTGCCTTGGTCAGGAAGGCCATTCGGACCTGCGCGCTCCGCTCCGTGCATCGGACGATGATGCGCACCTCGAAGCCGCGATCCGCCGCGCCATCGGGCTGAAGCCCAAAGGCCACGATTTCGACTACTCACGTCAGAGCGTCGATGGCCGCGTGTCCCGCCACATGAGCCACACGGGCGGTTAACCTTTCCGGAACGCCCTGTCGGTCGCTTCGCGGTCGTACTCCGCCTGGAGCCAGTCCCGCATGGAGATGCCCGTTTCCTCGTGCCGTTTGAAGTAGCTTTCGAGGAACAGGTCCAGCACGCCCGTTTTCGACCATTTGAAGTGCCAGTAGCGCGCGCTGAGCTGCTTCATCGCGACTTCTTTCGGCAGCTTCTCGAATTCGTAGAGGTAGATGACAGACGCCAGCCCCGTGCGGTCCGCGCCCGATTTGCAGTGCATCACGAACGGCTTTTCGATGGTCTCGAACACGTCGAGCAATTGAAGAACCGTCTCGGCCCGCGGCGCGGCGCGCGCGGACATGCCGACGGTGATCGGGGTGATGCCGTGCTTGGTCGCGGCCTCTGCCGACAGCAGCGATGTCGGGATCAATTTACCGCCGCGCAGGTTCAGCAGCGTCTTGATGCCGATCGCCTTGAACCCCTCGACCCTTTCGGGATGCGGGTGGTTGGAGCGGTAAACACCGGGGGCAATCTGCACAAAGTTGGTCCAGCGCGTGCGCAGGAAACCGTGGTCGATCCACTTGGCGAAAAACTGCGCGCGGGCGCGGTCCTCGTCGGTTTCGATGGGCCGTTCGTAGGATTTATGCTTGGCTTTCTCCCAAGCCTTGATCCTCTGGACGAGCTTTTTGACCATTGCGGCCCCTCTTTGCAGTTGCGGGTGTCACATGAGGTACATGGCTTTGAATTGCAACCGCTGCGCAACGAAAACGCAATTGAAGAGCGCAGCGTTAGCACATACTCCTGAACGCAACATTGAATGGAGGCATTTCATGGAAATCGCAGGCCGCAAGATCGGACCCGATCATCCCCCGCTCGTTATAGCCGAAATCGGCATCAACCACGGCGGCGACCTGTCCGTGGCCAAGGAAATGGTGCGCCTCGCTGCCGGAGCCGGTTGCGAGATGATCAAGCACCAGACCCACATAATCGAAGACGAAATGACCGAAGAGGCCAAGTCGATCTTTCCGCCGAACGCCGATGTGTCGATCTGGCACGTCATGGAAGCCTGCGCCCTGTCGCAGGAGGACGAAGCGGAGCTTAAGCGCTACACCGAAGAGCTCGGCATGATCTGGATTTCGACCCCGTTCAGCCGCGCGGCATGTGATTTCCTCGAAACGCTGGACGTGCCTGCCTACAAGATCGGTTCGGGCGAAGCGGACAACCTGCCGCTCATCCGTCACATCGCCCGCAAGGGAAAGCCGGTCATCATGTCGACCGGTATGCAGACGATCGAAACCATCCGTGCGTCGGTCCAGATCCTCGAGGACGAAGGCGTCGAGTACGCGCTGCTCGAATGCACCAACCTCTACCCCTCGCCTGCAGAGATCGTGTCACTGCGCGGTGTCACCGACCTCAAAAACGCATTCCCGAATGCTGTCGTCGGCTTCTCCGACCACTCGATCGGGCCGGAAATGGCGCTGGCTTCCGTCGCGCTGGGTGCCTGCATCCTCGAACGTCACTACACCGATACGCGCTACCGCAAGGGCCCCGACATCATCAATTCGATGGACCCGTCGGAACTGCGCCACATCGTTGACCGCTCCAAGGAAATCTGGGTCGCAGCCAACAATCCCAAGCAGCGCACCGAGGCTGAAGAGCCCGTCTACGCCTTTGCCCGCGCATCGGTCGTCGCCGATAAGGACCTTCCCGAAGGGCACGTTATCGGCGAAGAGGACATCTGGGCCCGCCGTCCGGGTTCGGGCGAAATCCCCGGTTACAAGTTCGACGAAGTCGTCGGTAAAAAGCTGAACCGCGCCGTGACGCGCAACCAGCAACTTCGTTGGGAATTTCTGGATTAATCAGTTTAATCCGCAATGAGCTATGCTATCCACACTGCCGAGACCAATCGGCAGTGTGACATATGACCATCCGACTTCTTTGCGACGCGCGCGGCAAACACCGTAAAGCCTTCATGGACCGGCTGGTCGAAATGTCGAACGGAGAGGTGGAAATCGCCCTCCACTTCGGCGACCGCGATGCCGATTTCCACGCGCCCTGCCTGCAACGGATGGAAGTCCGCGACGGAAAGATGGGCCATCTGATGAAGGATCACGTCGTCAAAGGCGCGAATTTCGAACTTCTCGGCTCCGACGAATTCCGCCGCATGATGGAAACCGCCGTGGACCAGTTCCACCGCACCGGTCCCGCCTACCAGTACCGCTCGCATGACCTGAACAACCTTCAGGATTATCTGGATTACTATCACATCCTGACCGACGCCGTGGCCCAGCAGATCGCGGACAGCGGCGCGACGCACGCGCTGTTCTACAACGTCCCGCACCTCGGCTATGACACGGTGCTCTATCAGGTCGCGAAGGCGATGGGGCTGAAGACCATCGTGCTGTGCCAGACGATTTTCCCCTCGCTCTATTTCTCGGTCGAAAAGATCGAAGACCTCGGTGATTTCGAGGCTGCGGGCTCGGACGCGCCCCCGATGGAGATCGAGAAAGGCTCCAAGCCGCATCTGTTCTACATGGACGACCGCTGGCAGAAAGAATCCACGCGCGGCAAACTGAACCGCAAGGCTGTCGGCAACTTCATAACCTACATGCTGCGCAAAGACCCCGCGAAACTGCTGAACCCCGCTTACATCGTGCGGACACTCAAGCGGATGAAGGCGATCTACGGCGCCCTACCCGACTGGCGCGATCCTTTCGCGAAGTTCTTCCACGAGAGCGAACTGGCCTATTTCGAGCACCTCGCGCAGTATGAAAATCAGGACATCGACCTGTCGGGCAAGTTCATCTACGTCCCGCTCCATAACCAGCCGGAGATGTCGACCTCGGCGCTCGGCGGGCCGTGGCGCGATCAGGTCTTGATGATCGAAGCGCTCGCCCGCCATCTGCCCGATGGCTGGGAAATCCTCGTCAAAGAGAACCCGCGTCAGGGCGCATATGCCCGCGGACCGCTGTTCTGGCACCGCCTGAACCGGATAAAGGGCGTGAAGTTTGTGCCGTCCGACCTGTCGACGCATGAACTCTCCGACCGCGCGCAGTTCGTCGCGACCGTCACCGGCACCGCCGCGTGGGAAGCCGTCCGCAAGGGGCGCCCTGCGGTGATCTTCGGCAACGCGTGGTACAAGCGCCTGCCTGGTATTCACCGTTTCGAGGAAGGCATGGATTTCGAGGCCGTCGCCGCGTCGACCTTCGACCACGACCAGCTGTGCAAGGAAGCGGGCGCGCTACTCGCCCGCTGCCACCACGGCGTGATCGAACAGGTGTATCTGGAGAATACCGAAAGCTATGACGCCGAGGAGAACCTCGAAGAAGTCGCTCGCACCACGCTCGGCCTGCTCAAGGGCGACGTGCCGCTGACGTTCCACAAATGATCAGGCGGGGCGGACGATCCTGATCCGCCCTTCCTTTTCCCAGCCCAGCACGATCTCGCGTTCGCGGTCGTAGTTGTGCGGCGTCTTGTAGCCGTCGGGATTGTAGTAGGTCGGCGTCGCGCCGAAGTCGAAACCGTAGAGCGTGATCGACTTCGCAGCGCCCAGACGGACCATCCAGCTGATCGCCATAAAGCCCGAAGACGGACGGCGACCGATCAGGTTACGGTCGTCCAGCCAGTCGCGGAAGCGGTAGAACAGCGTGTTCCGCACGTTTTGCCGCCCGTAAAAACGGTAATGCCGCATCTTGGGGATCAGCATCAGGAAATAGCGCGGCTGGAATTTCTCGGCCGTTTCGGCCTCGGTCAATTCGGGCGTCAGGCCGACCATATCGGTGCGGGTGCCTTGGGCGGCAGGCGTGGTGACAAAGCCTTTGTTCAGGCGGATGATCACGTCATGCGCGTCGATCTCCGCGCCGAAGTCGGTCGCCAGAAGAGATTTCGCGTTCCCCACGATGCACACCGATTTACCTGCGATGGCATCGCGCATCCGCGCGTCCGAATTGCCGGTCAGTTTCAGAACCCAGCCGCGCGGCGCTTGCCAAAGATAGCGGCGAGGCCATGCGCTCAGCTTGCTCATTGAGGCTTTCCGCCGTTGCCGGTCCAGTAGTCGTAGGCCCACTTCACGCGGCCATAGCCGAGGTGCGGCGCAATCCCCCACAGACCGCCATTGACCAACTCGATCGGGCGAGGATCGCCGTGGAACGCGATGATCTTGTTCTTGGCGGTCGGCGCTTTGGGCGGCACGACGAGGCCGACCAGCGCGGGCTGGCGCTGGTGGTATTTGAAGCTGCGCACCCAGTCGGCAGGCCAATATTCAATGCCCTCGATACGGTCCTGCACGTAGATCTGTTCGATCCGGTATTTGGTCACAACCGCCTGCGGATCGGCCACGAATTCGTCCACGATCTCGGGGTACTGGCCGAGGTTGAACACGAAGATACCGGTGCCAAGCAGAGGCTTTCCGTCCGACGTCGGCTTGCCCCACGTCGGGCCGGTGTCGATGCCCACGAAATCGGCGGGGTAGTCGAACATCTCGTCGAGCGATCCGCAAATCACCGTGTCGAGGTCAACGAACAGGCAGCGTCCCGTCAGACCGTAGAGGTCACGCTGGAACACCGAAATTTTCGGCCAGCCACCTTTTTTCCAGTCGAAATCGGTAAGGCCCAGATCGGGGATCGGAAAGGCTTCGATCTCGGGCAGGAAGCCGTCGGTGTCGTCGGTCAGACAGACAAAGCGGAACGGGCCGGTGATATTGGCCTTTGCCGCGCGGTACAGCACGTTCACGTAGTCGGGGCCGTAAAGCGTACCCCATTTCATGCACATCACTACGCGTTCCATAACGCCTCCGTCCGGTTTGCGGCGAACTTAGGCACGAGGGGGCGGATTGTCTACCGCAAGTGATTGCCGTTGCTGCCCGATTTTCCTATGTTCCAAGCAACTGATGACCGAGGCGCCATGACCCGTAAGATCCTGTTTGTAACCGGCACCCGCGCCGATTTCGGCAAACTCGAACCCCTTGCCATCGCGGCCCGCGATGCGGGTTTCGACGTGTCGTTCTTTGTCACTGGTATGCACATGCTGCGCCAGTACGGTCTGACCAAAATCGAGGTTCACCGCGTGCCGGGCGTCGCTGTCCACGAATTCCTGAACCAGCGCGAAGGCGATCCGCAGGACATGATCCTTGCCAAGACGGTCATCGGGTTTTCGGACTACTGCCTCGAATTCCAGCCCGATCTGGTGGTCCTTCACGGCGACCGCGTGGAGGCGTTGGCCTGCGCTCTTGTCTGCGCGACGAACTACTACCGCTCCGCCCATATCGAAGGCGGCGAGGTGTCGGGCACCATCGACGAGATTTTCCGCCACTGTAATTCGAAGCTTTCGACCTACCACTTCGTGTCCTCGGCCGATGCTGGCCGCCGCGTGATGGCACTGGGCGAGCCGGAACAGGCGATCCACGTCATCGGCTCTCCGGAGCTGGATTTCCATTCGAAGCCCTCGGGCGTGTCGATGGAAGACGTGAAGGCGCGCTACGGCATTCCGTTCGACGACTTCGGCATCGTGGTTTTCCACCCCGTCACGTCCGAAGCGGACACGATGGGCGCGCAGGCCAAGTCGCTTTACGAGGCGCTGACCGCTTCGGGCCGGAACTTCGTTTTGATCGCGCCGAACAACGACCCCGGTTCGGACGACATCCGCGCGGTGATCGACACCCTGCCCCGAGACCGTTTCCACGTCCTGCCGTCGATGCGTTTCGCGCATTTCTCGGAGCTGATGAAGAACGCATCCGCGATGATCGGCAACTCCAGCGCGGGCGTCCGCGAGGCCCCGTTCCTCGGCACGCCGTCGCTCGATGTCGGCACGCGCCAGACCAACCGCTCGGTCGCGGACAGCATCACGCATGTGTCGGCCTACGATACCGAGACGATCAGCGGCTTCCTGTCGGACATCTGGGGCAAGCGTTTCCCGCGTCACGATGCGTTTGGCGAAGGCCGCGCCGCCGACCGCTTTGTCGAGATCCTGAACGACCCCGACTTCTGGGCGCTCGACATGCAAAAGGCATTTGCGGACCGTGGCTGACCCCCACCGCACCATGCCGCGTGCGATGCGGTTTTACCGCACCTCCACGCGCCTGATCGAACCCTTCGCGCCGCGCATTCTGCGGTCGCGGCTCGCGAAGGGCAAAGAGGACCCCGACCGCTGGCACGAAAAGCTCGGCCAGCCGTCGACGGGCCGCCCCAACGGGCCGCTGGTCTGGATGCACGGCGTCGGCGTGGGCGAGGTGCTGGCCCTGCGCGGTCTGGTTTCACTCATGCGCTCGGCGCGGCCGGATTTGAACGTGCTCATCACGTCCTCGGCGGCGTCCTCCGCTACGGCCTTCGCGAACAACCCGATCGAGGGCACGATCCACCAGTTCCTGCCGCTGGACACGCCCAAAGCCTCTGGCGCGTTTCTGGACTACTGGCAGCCGAACTTGGGCATCTGGGCCGAGCAGGACCTCTGGCCGGGTATCGTCTGGGACGCTGCCGCGCGCGGCATTCCGCAAGCGATGGTCAACGCCCGCCTGAACGGCGCAGCGCTGGCAAAGCGGCAGCGGGCGCACAAGCTCTACAAAGCCGCGCTGGACTGCATGTCGCTGATCGACGCGCAGGAGGACGACACAGCGCAGAACCTGAAGGCGCTCGGTGCGGCTGAGGTTTCCGTTTCCGGCTCGCTTAAACCCGTGGCCCCGCCCCTCGCCGATTGGCCGGAGGCGCGCGCGCAGCTTGCCCCGCGCGGCCCGTTCTGGGTCAACGCGCCGTCCCATCCGGCAGACGAGGCGCTGGCGATTGCCGCGCAAAAGCAGCTTAAAGGCCAACGCACTCTGGTCATCGCGCCGCGCCTTCTTGGCCGCGTTGATGACATCCTGACGACCTGCCGCGCCGAGGGTCTGACCGCCGCGCGTTGGTCGGATGGCCTGCCCGACACCGCCGTCGACGTGATCGTTGCCGATACCTTTGGGCAGCTTGGCCTGTGGTATCGCCTCGCCGACGCCGCGCTGATCGGCGGCACGTTTTCGGACATCGAAGGCCATAACCCGTGGGAGGCCATCGCACTCGGCTGCGCGGTCATCCACGGCCCGCGCACGGCGAACTTTGCCAACGACTACGCCGCGCTGTCGGACGGCGGCGCAACGCTGGCCACCAGCGCGCAGGAGATCATCGCGGCCCTCGCCGACACTACCCGCACCCGCGCCAAGGCCGAAGCCACCCGCAGTGCCGAATTCGACCGAAAGGCCGCGCTCGCCGCTCGCCTGCTGGAACTGATCGATGGCTGATTTTCCGACCTTCCGTTTGCGCCGCTGGATGCTGCTCTATCGTCTGATCTGGATCGTCGGCTTCCCGCTGATCATGGTCTACCTCTGGCGGCGTGCGCGCAAGGATGCCCTCTACGGCCAGCACCTCGGCGAACGTTTCGGCAGCTACGCCCCGATGCCGAATGCCGTCTGGGTCCATGCCGTATCGCTGGGCGAGCTGCGATCCGCCGTGCCGCTGATCCGCGAGCTTCTGGATCGCGGCGAAAAGGTCGTCACCACCCATTTCACCCCCGCCGGTCGCCGCGAGGCGGAGCGTGTGTTTGCCGCCGACATTGCGTCAGGCAACCTCCGCCCCGTCTGGGTACCGTTCGAATATCGCTGGACGTTCCGCCGTTTTTTCAACGCCTTCGCCCCCAAATACGGGCTGGTGATGGAGATCGAAATCTGGCCCGTCATGATTATGGAGTGCCGCCGCAAGGGCGTGCCGCTCTTCATGTGCAACGCCCAGTACCCATCGAAAAGCTACCTGCGCGACACCACCAAAACCAAAGCCCGCGCGGATCTGATGCGCGGCTTTGCGGGCGCGCTGGTCAAATCCGATCTGCAACGCGACCGCTTCGCCTCTATCGGCGTCGAGCATATCGCGGTGACGGGCGAGACACGGTTCGAACAACCCATCCCGCCGCATCTGGTGGAGCGCGGCGAAACCGCCCGCCAATGGCTCGCGCCGCACCGCCGCGTGATCACCATCACCTCAGCCGTCGAGGGCGAAGACGACACCTACGTCGCCGCGATCAAAGCCACGCGCGGCCCCGACGCGCCGCTCTTTGTCTATGTCCCGCGCAAGCCCGAACGGTTCGCCGAGGTGGGCGAGATGCTCCGCGCGGCGGGCCTAAAAGTGGCTGAGAGATCAACGACTTTCGATGCGGATTTGATGTATTCCGGCCAAGCGCCCGAGATTGATGTGCTGCTTGGTGACAGCCTCGGCGAGATGTACTTCTACCTTGCCATGTCGGACGAAGCGATTGTCGGCGGCGGCTTCACGCCCCACGGCGCGCATAACGTGATCGAGCCGCTCGCGCTCAAGAAACCTGTCATCGTCGGCCCTGAGATCTGGACCATCGAGTATCCCGCCGTCGAAGCCATCGCGGCGGGCGTCTGCACGCACGTCCAGACCGAAGCCGAGCTTATCAAAGCAATCGAGGCCGGCCCGAAAGCCAGCGCCGATACTATCAACGCATTTTTCGCGGCCCATACGGGCGCTGTGAAGAAAACGCTTCAAGCGGTGAAACAGTTCACCACGCGCTGAAGCCGCCGTCCACATTCACGAGCTGGCCCGTCATGTAGCCCGACTGCGGGCTGGCGAGGAACAGCATTACGTCCGCGATTTCGTCCGGTTCGCACATGCGGCCAGCCATGATCAGCTCGCCCACGCGCTTCTGGAATTCTTCGGAGTGGTTGTTGAACACCGCACCCGGCGCGATGGTGTTCACGGTCGCCTTGCGCGGCGCCCAGTAGCCCGCGAGCCAGACGGTCAGGCCGTGGATACCCGCTTTGGTCACGCCGTAGGCCGAGAAGTTCTTGAATGGCATCCCGTCATAGATCGGGTGGTGCGCACCGTTCAGCGCGTACATCGACGCGACGTTGACCAGCGTGCACGGCCATTTGCCGACGATATCGCGGTCCATCTGGCGGGCGATCATGAACGCGCCGGTGAGGTTGGTGCGCAGAGTGCGCTCGAAATCCTCGACACTGGTGTCGGCGAAATCGGGGAACGGCTTGCCCGCGCCCATCAACAGCTCGCCTGTAATCGCAGCGTTGTTGAGGACCACGTTCGGCTCCCAACCGTCCTTGAGGATGCGCTGGAAAATCTCGGTGCAGCCGTCTTCGTCGCCCACATCGAGGTCATAGAAACGGAAGTTCTCGTTCGCGCCGTGCTTTTCGATCAGCGCGTCGGCGCGGTGGCCCTTGAGGTCGGAGGCGATGACGCGCGCGCCCTCGTCCAGCATGCGGCGCACATAGGTCGAGCCGAGCACGCCGCCCGAGCCGGTGATGAATACGGTGCGGCCTTTGAGTTGATCAGCCATTCGCGGCCTCTTTCAGTTGTTCAGTCAGCAGGAATTCGACGAGCTTGAAATCGAACGGGCTGTCGATGTCGACACAGCGCTCGGTCGGCATGATGTAGGGGATCACGCGGCCCTCGTAGAGCGACTTCTCGGTCTTCAGATAGTCGGGTTTGACGACATAGGTGCTCGCCGCATGCTCAAAGACGGTCGGCGCCGCCTGACGCGCCACCACACCGCCGGGGAGCGGTTTGGACACATGTAGCGCCCCTGTCTCGTCAGGTTCGACGAGGTTGAAATACGGGTTCTTGCGCGCCTCGCAGCAGGACATCACCATGTCGGGCTTTTCCGCCTCATAGAGCGCCAGCGCGTCCGTGATGTCCGACGGCAACCGCAGCGGCGATGTGGCATCAAGGTCGAGGAACGCGTCGACCTTGCCGATCAGCGCCTCGGACGCTTCCAGCGCGTGCTGCCAGACGCCCCATTTGCCCGCGCCATCCGTGGCGAGGTGGTCGGGGCGCAGACCGATGGCGAGCGTGCCCTTGGCAACCGCGTGTTCGTAGATCTCTTCGTCGTCGGTCGAAACGACAACGGCGTCCACCTGCGCGTGCTCCAGCAGTTGCTCCAGCGACCAGTCGATCAGGGGCTTGCCGCAAATCGGTTTGAAATTCTTGCGCGGCACGCCCTTGGAGCCTGCCCGCACGCCGATATGACCGAGGATCATGGAATTTCCTTTTCAATCGTCCCGTAGAACTGCCGCGCAGCCCATGCTGTTGCCGTCAGTGCCGTGCTTTCACTCACACGGTCAAGACGGGGAACGAGCCTGTTTTCGGGTTCTTCACCGCGCAGGATACGCAGCCAGTCGCCGGTGATGCCGACGAACATCTCGTTGCGCTCCATCTCGCGGCCAACCGTGCGCGGGCCGTTTTCGTCAGTGATGACATAGTGTTGCGCTGCAAAGTCGAAGTCGTACATCCGCTCATAACCATAAACGACCGCACGGCGGTGCAGCTTCGGCGTCAGATAATCCATCCCCACACTGCCCGCCGCTCCCTTGGGCGACACGAGCGTCAGACGAGAGGACATATCGACCTCGGGATAGCTGTCGTGGCCGAGGCAATAGACGCCCTCCAGCATCAGTCCCGGAAACAGGACGGAGGCCATGTCGATCTCGTGGCAGAGGTCGAGCAGCACGCCGCCGCCGTTGGGCTTTGCCGCGTAGCTTTCGGAAAACAGCCAGTTCTGCCGCCACTGCGTCACGTCATGCCCGATATCGAGCGAGAACCGCACTGCGTCGCTGACATCCTGATCGGCGAGGAGGCGGAACGCGGGGTGATAGCGCATCATCAGGCCCACAACCGACTTTTCAGCGACCTCGCGGCTCATATGCTCGATCCGCACGAGGTCTTCGGGGCGGAAGGCGACGGGCTTTTCGATGTACATCGGCAGATTGCGCTCTGCTGCGTCACCGATCGGGCCGACACGTACGTCGGTCGCGGTGGCGATCACCACCGCGTCCGCATCGTCCATCACCGCAGGGCTGTACTCGCGCCACGGCACCAGCGTGCTGTCGATGCCCAGCGACAAAAGGTTGTCGTGATGGCGGCGCCCGATGGAGCCCGCACCGATGACCTTGATCCGCATGGCTCCCCCGTCAGGCTGCCGGCATCCGCCGCTCGACGATCTCTGCCCACCAGCTGGTGCCGGCGGGAATGGCATCGTCGTTGAAGTTATACTCGGGGTGGTGGACGGGCGCGGTATCGCCGTTACCCACAAGGATGTACGCCCCCGGACGTTCCTCCAGCATGTAGGCGAAATCCTCGCCGCCCATGATGAGCGGAGCCTCATCACACTGGCCGGAGATACCCTTGGCGACCTCGGCCGCGAACTCGGTCTGCTCTTCGTGGTTCACCATGACCGGATAGCCGCGATAGTATTTGACCTCTGCTTCCGCGCCGAAGCCTTCGGCCACCGACTGCGCGAGCTTGGTCAGACGCGCCTGCGCCAGATCGCGGTTCTCGGCGGTCAGCGTGCGGACGGTGCCCTTGAGGTGGACCTGCTGCGGGATGACGTTGAACGCCTTGGAGCTGGTTTCGACCGACGTCACAGAGACGACCACCTGCTCCACCGGATCGACGTTGCGGGACGCGATGGATTGCAGGGACGAGACGATCTGCGAAGCGGTCACAACGGGGTCGATGCCCTCGTGAGGCTTGGCAGCGTGGCCGCCTTTGCCTTTGACGAAGATCTCGAACTGGTCGGTCGCGGCAAAGAACGATCCCGGACGGATCGCGAATTTGCCGAGCGGCATTCCGGGCCAGTTGTGCATGCCGTAGACTTCCTGAACGCCCCAGCGGTCCATCATGCCGTCTTCGCACATCTCGCGGCCACCCCCGCCGCCTTCTTCGGCGGGCTGGAAGATCACCACGACCGTGCCGTCGAAATTGCGAGTCTCGGTCAGGTACTTCGCAGCGCCCAGCAGCATTGCGGTGTGACCATCGTGGCCGCAGGCATGCATCGCGCCCTCGGTCTTGGACGCGTAGGGCAGATTGGTCGCCTCAAGGATCGGCAGCGCGTCCATATCGGCGCGCAGGCCGATGACAGCGCCGCGCGTGTCGGTTTTGCCTTTGATGACGCCAACCACGCCCGTGCGCCCGATGCCGGTCGTGACTTCGTCACAACCGAACGCGGTCAGCAGTTCGGCCACGCGCGCCGAGGTGCGGTGCGTCTCGAACAGGATTTCGGGGTTCTCATGGAAATCACGTCGCCATTCGGTGATTTCGGAATGCAGTTCGGCAAGGCGGTTTTTGACGGGCAAGGTGCCCTCCATTTCTTAAAATTTGCCTATAGGGTGAAGCATGGCCGCCCTAGCCGCAAGCGGGATCAGAGGCTCGGGCCCAGTTCGATGGGCGATCCGTCGCTGAACCGGTCAAAACGGAAGCGCGTGAGGTCGTACTGCGGGTCCTCGCCCGCCACGAGCCGCGCCGTCACCCGCCCGACGCCAGGTCCGATTCCGAAACCGTGGCCGCTCATCCCTGTCGCCAGCGTCAGGCCGGGGAGCATTGGGACGTGGTCGATGATCGGCACCACGTCCGGCATCGTGTCGATCATTCCCGCCCAAGCGGTCGCGATCTCGACCTTGCCGAGCTGCGGGAATGCGCGCTCGAAACGGGCGCGGGTGAGTTCAACGCGCTCCATATCCGGCGCGGGGTTGAGGATGCGCATCCGCTCGAACGGCGTGACCTCGTCATCGGCCCACTTGCGCTGCGTCGTCCACGCATCGGGGAAGCCCTTGGGCGCGGTCGGGCGATAGCTGTTCCCCTTGGGATCGGCGGCGAGCTGCTTGAGGTACTTCGGCAGCGCGCGGAATGCATCCGGCCCGATGAAGAACGTGTGGTTATCCGAGGCGGCCAGCGAATAGCCCCCGTCGGCGCGGTGGCGGAACGCGAATTCGTCATCGACCCCTCCGCCCGCGAAAACCTCGGGCAGAGGTTTGGTTGCGGAGACCGTCGCGCGGACCGACAACTGCGGGACCGAAACGCCATGCTTGCGCAGGAACAGCGAGGACCACGCCCCGCCGGCCAGCACCACGGCATCCGCTCTGATGCGGCCCTTTTCGGTCGCAACGCCCGCGACCTTGCCCGTCGCCATATCCAGCCCGCGTACAGCGCAGTTTTCGATGATCGTCACCCCTGCCCTGACGGCGGCGCGGGCCATCGCGGGGACGGCCTTCCAAGGTTCGGCCTTCATGTCGGACGGGGTGTACATCGCGCCGATCCAGCGCTTCGACGGGATAAACTTGCCGACCTCGCCCAGCGTGACCATGCGGGTGTCCAGCCCCACATCGCGGGCGTAGCCGATCCATTTCTCGTAAGCCTGCATCTCGTCTTCTGTGCGGGCCATGTAGGCGGTGCCGCCTTGGCGCAGGCCGATATTCTCGCCCGCTTCCTCTGCCATCTCGCGCCACATCGTTTGCGCTTCAAGGACAATCGGCAGTTCCGCCGGATCGCGCCCCTGCGCCCTGATCCAACCCCAGTTTCGCGAGGACTGCTCTCCCGCCACGCGGCCTTTTTCCAAGAGCACCACGCGCAGGTTCTTTCGCGCCAGTTCCCACGCGGTCATGACGCCGACAACGCCGCCGCCAATGACAACGCAGTCCGCCGCAACGGGCAGCGGTGCATCGTGTTCAATCGGGGATTTGTCGTGAATCGGGAAAATCATGGCGGGGCCTCCACGCTCAGGCTGCCCCGCGCCGTGAAAGCCCGCAAGCACAATTACTTAGTGGGCCATCGACTTCTGGATGCGCCGCAGCGTCAACCACACCGCAATCACCACGACGGGCGTGACAGTGGCGTAGAGCCAGTATTTCTCGATGTGCAGCAGCTTCTCCGCTGGGGCGAGCATGTAGAGCACGAGGTTTAGCGCGTAGTAGCTGATCGCTACGACAGAGAGCCCTTCAACCGTGTGCTGGAGCCGCAGTTGCAGGTCCGAACGGCGGTCCATGCTGGTCAGCAGCGCTTGGTTCTGGGCCGAGCGGTCCACGTCCACACGGGTGCGCAGCAGGTCGGCGGCGCGCATGGCGCGGGTCGAGACGTCGCGCATCCGCGCTTCGGTCGATTTGACGGTGCGCATCGCGGGATCGAAACGGCGTTTCATGAACTCGCTGAACATCTGGCGCCCGCCGAAGCGTTCTTCGCGCAGGACCTCGATCCGGTCGTTGACGATGTTTTCATAAGCCGCCGTCGCGCCGAAACGGAACGAGGTCTGGGCGACCATCTTTTCCAGTTCAGCCGACACGCCGAGCAGCGCATGGAGCGTCTCCGACGGTTCGATCTGGTCCGACGTCATGCCTGTCACAAGGTCCAGCAGCCGCGTTTCGGTGTCGCCTAGTTTGGGAGAGATCTCCCGCGCTTCCGCAAAGCCGAGCATCGCCATCGTCTTGTAGGTTTCGATCTCGCACAGCCGCTGCACCACGCGTCCGATACGGCGCTTGCCGCAATGCGGGGCGGCGAAGACCGCGAAACGCATGTGACCGGCGGAGTCGATGCGGTAATCGCCCGCGATCACCAGATGACGGTCGACGCACCAGCTGACGGCGAGGCTCTCGCCCACGAACCAGTCGTCGATGCGCTGCACCATGTCGTCCTCGGTCGGCATCGCTTCGATGCGGATAAGGGCCGAGGTGATCCGCACCCCCGGCGCACCCGCGAGCCAGTCGTCGGGGAACAGGCGGAAGGTTCCGGCGTCGAACGGACGCTCGGCCACGCCGTCACCGATGATGGTGTAGGTCACGAATTCGGTGTGGCTTTCCCACTTCAGCCAGTGCTTTCCGATCTGGCCGAAATAGTGCGTCGCCCCCGGCTGCGGATGCGACGCGCCGAAACGGTCGAGCAGCGCGATGAGGTGCGCGCGTTCCGCATCCCTGTCGCGGCCTTTGTTGCCGTTCGCGGGTTTGATCGCGAGATAGGCCGCACGGCCCGGTGCGGACATGACGGGAAACGGACGGGCGTGAAGCTCGTTCGACAAAGGATAGCGGAGGTCGTGGTCTTGGATCGGTGTCATCGTCATCAGCGCTCAGTCTATAACGATGGACACTAGCGGGGCTTCCCGCGCACGCAAAACGATTTTTGCAGTGTTTTTAAATATTTAGCGGCACACGATGGTATACCGTGTGCCGCTTTTCATGTCAGGTGGTCAGATGCAAACCACGTCCAGCGGAGGGAAGCCGTTGAAACAGACCGACGAGTAGGTCGAGGTGTAGGCACCCGTGTTGCGGATCAGAACGCGGTCGCCGGCCTTCAGGGTCAGCGGCAGCGGCATCGGGCGCTTTTCGTACAGAACGTCGGCGGAGTCGCAGGACGGACCGGCCATGATGCACGGACCCATTGCGTCGTTGTCACGCGGGGTTTCGAACTGGTAGCGGATCGCCTCGCCTTCGGTCTCTGCCAGACCCGAGAAACGGCCGATCGACAGGTAGACCCAGCGGTGAACGTCGCGGTCCGACTTGCGGGACACGAGCAGCACTTCGCAGGCGATCACACCGGCTTCGGCAACCATGCCGCGGCCCGGCTCTGCCATGATGGTGGCAACGTCGCCGAACTTGGCGTTGATCATTTCCATGACCGCAGCGGCGTAGTCGGTCGGTGCCTGAATGGCCTCGCCGTAGAAGGCAGGGAAACCGCCACCGATGTTCAGCAGGGTCAGGTCGTGACCGGCTGCTTTGCCTGCGTGCCAGATCTCTGCGAGCGCGTCGAGCGACGGCTCCCACATCTCTGCCTTGCGGGTCTGCGAACCGACGTGGAACGAGAAACCGACAGGGTTCAGGCCGAGCGACTTGGCGACGTCCAGAAGGCGGATCGCGGTGTCCTTGTCGCAGCCGAACTTGCGGGTCAGCGGCCAGTCGGCCTGGCTGACTTCGACGATCAGGCGGATGTATACGTCAGAGCCGGGTGCGTGCTCTGCGATCTTTTCCAGCTCTTCGTCGGCGTCGGCGGCGAACAGGCGGATGCCAGCGTTGTAAGCCCACGCGATGTCCGCCGGACGCTTGATGGTGTTGCCGAACGAGATGGTCTCGGGACGGGCACCCTGCGACAGGCAGATTTCGATCTCGCCGCGCGATGCGGCATCGAAGTGCGAGCCGAGCGACACGAGGCGGCTGATGATTTCCAGAGCGGGGTTGGCTTTGACAGCGTAGTGGATGTCAGCGCGGCCCAGACCTGCTTTGAGAGCGTTGAACTGCTCTTCCACGCGATCGACGTCGACGATCAGGGTCGGACGGTCGAATTCGTTATTGGCGACGTAAGCGTCCAGACGTGCGGACATGGGGTGCTGAGAGGCGGATTGCGCCCCTGCTACAGCATAAGTCATGGTCATCTCCTATAGACCCGGCCATATATGACCGCTCACTTCCAATGGAGACGTTACCGTCGCTGCTGTAACACGTTCAGCGTAACTGCTTTACCGGCCAGAGGCGCGTGCGTTGGCGTCTTGGAGCGGGCGTTTGATCTAAACGTAGTGCGTTTTCAACAAAAATTTTGGTGCGCCCCGAAAAAACTTTCCGGTCGGCGCCAAAGCACTGGTTTTTATGATCAAAACCGTCATTTTTCCGTCGGTTTTGATCAAAAGATCCCCTCGCCAAACCGCAGCTGCTCCGTGTAGAGGAATGGTATGGCCAGACTGATCCTGTTCAACAAACCCTTCGATGTGCTCTCGCAGTTCACGGATACCAAGAATCCGACACCGCGCGCGACGCTCAGCGACCATCTGACGATTCCATCGGTCTATCCGGCGGGGCGACTCGACCGCGATTCCGAGGGGCTTTTGCTGCTGACGGATCACGGACCGCTTCAGGCGGCGATCAGCAATCCGAAGTACAAAGAGCCGAAGACCTATCTGGTGCAGGTCGAGGGCGATCCGAGCGACGCCGACCTCCAGCCGCTGCGCGATGGCGTTGCGCTGAACGACGGCCCCTGCCGCCCTGCGAAGGTCCGCCTGATCGACCCGCCCGATCTGTGGGAGCGCAATCCGCCCGTCCGTTTCCGCAAGTCGATTCCCGACCGCTGGATCGAGATGACGATCACCGAAGGCCGCAACCGTCAGGTTCGCCGCATGACCGCCGCCGTGGGTCTGCCGACGCTGCGGCTCGTGCGGTGGCAGATTGGGGAATGGAGCGTGGCTGGCCTCGCCCCTGGTGAATGGCGCGAGGTCGAAGTGGCCGCGCCCAAACCGCAGCCCAAACGCCGTTTCAAGCGCAAATACTGATCACCAGACCTCTGGGTCGATCCCCTGCTCTGCCAATGCTGCGAACTTGTCCTGCAAGAACCGCTGGAAAGGCTGGTCCGCGTAAGCACCCGTCGCCACGTATTCCAGCGCGGACATATGGTGGAACGGTTTGAAGTAACCGGGCATCCGGAACACCTCTTTCGGGGCGCCGTCCTCCAGCGTGTAGAACATCTGGGTGGGCGTAAAACTGACGCCCCATGAGGCGATCTGGCTCTTCTCCTCGCGCTCCACACCATCGAACCCAACCATCCCGCGCGAGCCCCACAGGTCGAGTTGCACCACGTCGAAATTGGCGGTGAGGTAGTCGGTGATCTCTGGCCGCTCGAAGTTTACCTCGTGCAGTTCCTTGCAATACGGGCAGCCGCGCTGCTCGACGAGGATAATCAGCCCCTTCCCTGCGGCGTCGGCGTCTTCGAGGTCGTATTGCAGTTCGAGAAAGCTATCGAGGAAAAACGGCTGATCGTGCAGCCCGTCATCCCTCATAACCACGTCGGCGCGCGCGGAGCCAGCGAGAACAGTGGCAGCCGCGCCCATCACAAAACGTCTACGCTTCATGAAAAAATCCTCCCCTATCGCGGGGAGGATCATAGCACGTTTATCGAATTTCCCGAAATGCGGGCTTATTCGGCGGGCACCAGCGCGGGGGAGATCGACGCGCGGCGCTCAAGCAGGACTGCGGTAATACGCGCACCTGCAATCATGGAGACCAGCGCGAGGACCGCAGCGACCGACAGAAGCGGCACGCCAGCCAGACCCGCACCGATGGTGCAGCCGCCAGCCAGAACACCGCCGAAGCCCATCAGCGCAGCACCCGCGAGGTAGCGACCGGTCTGGCCCGCGCTTTCGAAGCTCTGCCACTGGAAACGGCCCGTCAGCAGCGAGATGACCAGCGATCCGACTAGCGTACCAGCGATCAGCGCGGTGCCGAAGGTCGGCGCAACGGCGGTCGAGGCGATGACGTAGAACAGGCTCTCGGTCCAAGTGGAGGTGAAAGCGAGGCTCTCGATGGTGATAGGGTCGAAGGGATCGTTCAGCACGTAACCCGTACCGGCCCAAGCGGCTGGCACCAGCAGGCCCAGCAGCGCGGCAGGCACGAGGGTGGTCCAGCTTGCGCGCGATTTCACGATCAGCGCGATGGCCAGCGCAGCAAAGGCAACACCCCAGAGCCAACCCGGTAGCGGAAGGGTGCCGCCGTAAGGCACAGTCACCGACCCCGCAGCAACGCGCCAAGAGGACAGCAGGCCCTTGAGCGTGGCGTGGGCCACAACGGCGAACACCAGCACGACAGTTGCCGCGCGCAGGTTCCCCGATGCCGCCAGAACGGTCAGACGGGCGGCGCAACCACGGGCCAGCACCATGCCGATACCGAACAGCAGACCGCCGCCGACAATCGCGACAATCGGCAGATCGCCGGTCATGAAGCGGTGACCGCCGAGGTCCAGCACACCGAGGGACACAACATACTGCGTGCCGATCACAGCGACCGCGAGGGCCAACGCCCAAGCCGCACCAGCCGCCGCACGCTCGCCTTTGTCACCTGCAATTGCGCGACGCAGACAGAAACCGCTGACGAGCGCCAGCGCACCAAACAGAACACCGACAATCAGACCGAGCCAAACCGACAGTTCGGCGGGAGTATAGTTTTCGAAAGGCAGAGTTTCGTACATGGGTATTCTCCGAAAATTCGGAGGACCACCTAGGGCTATCCTTTCGGACGCGCAAGGGCCGCGCAAAGAACAAATGTTTCGGTATGGCCGTACAGGCAGAACGGAATCACTAATTCATAAATATGAATACCAACGGTCAGAAGTGATTGTTCCGCCCCGGTGGTAAAGGCTCCCTAATTTGCCCCGCACAAAGAAAAAGCCCCGCCGGAGCGGGGCTTTCCTGTCTTGATTGCGCTTGTCTTACTGGATTTTGCCGAGCAGCTCGTCCAGCGACTTCTTCGCGTCGCCGTAGAACATGCGGGTGTTTTCCTTGTAGAACAGCGGGTTCTCGATGCCCGAGTAACCGGTGCCCTGACCGCGCTTGGACACGAACACCTGTTTCGCTTTCCAGACTTCTAGAACCGGCATACCAGCGATGGGCGAGTTCGGATCTTCCTGAGCGGCCGGATTCACGATGTCGTTCGAGCCGATAACGATCACAACGTCGGTCTCGGGGAAGTCGTCGTTGATCTCGTCCATTTCCAGCACGATGTCGTAGGGCACCTTGGCTTCGGCGAGAAGCACGTTCATGTGACCCGGCAGACGACCGGCAACGGGGTGGATCGCAAAGCGGACTTCCTTGCCCTTCGCACGCAGGCGGCGGGTCAGTTCAGCGACATTCTGCTGTGCTTGCGCAACGGCCATACCGTAACCCGGAACGATGACAACGCTGTCGGCATCTTCGAGCGACTGTGCAACGCCGTCGGCGTCGATTGCGATCTGCTCGCCTTCGACTTCCATTGCCGGACCGGTGGTGCCACCGAAGCCGCCGAGGATTACCGATACGAACGAACGGTTCATTGCCTTACACATGATGTACGACAGGATCGCACCCGACGAGCCGACCAGAGCACCAACAACGATCAGAAGGTCGTTGCCAAGGCTGAAGCCGATAGCAGCCGCCGCCCAGCCCGAGTAGGAGTTGAGCATCGACACCACGACCGGCATGTCGGCGCCGCCGATGCCCATGATCAGGTGATAGCCGATGAACAGCGCAGCGAGCGTCATCAGGAACAGCGGGAAGAAGCCGCCGGTGTTGAAGTACCAGATCAGACAGATCACCGAGAGCGCAGCCGCAGCGGCGTTCAGGATGTGACCACCCGGCAGCTTTTCGGCCTTCGAGGTGACTTTGCCAGCCAGCTTGCCGTAGGCGATGACCGAACCGGTAAAGGTCACGGCACCGATGAAGATACCGAGGAACAGCTCGACGCGCAGGATGTTCTGCTCGACGGCGGTCTTGTGTGCCAGAAGCTCCGCGAATGCACCGAGGTCCATTTCGTGCAGCATGATCTGCTTGCCCTCTTCCGACAGGGTCGAGGACATGCCGGCCATGACGTCCATGACGTGGCTCAGTTCAAAGTGCGCGACATAGCCCACAAAAACCGCAGCCAGACCGACGAGCGAGTGCATGGCAGCCACAAGCTGCGGCATCTCGGTCATCTGGACCTTCGTGGCGACCTGATAACCAATTGCACCGCCGGCAGCTATGAGGATCAGCGACAGCAGCCAGAAGCCCGAACCCGGACCGACGAGCGTTGCGGCAATGGCGAGTCCCATGCCCACAATGCCGTACCAGACAGCGCGCTTGGCGCTTTCCTGACCGGACAGACCGCCCAGCGACAGGATGAAGAGAACAGCGGCGACGACGTAGGCCGCGATGGTGAAACCGAATTCCATTGTCCCCTACTCCTTACGATTTCTGGAACATGGCGAGCATACGCCGTGTCACGAGGAAGCCGCCGAAGATGTTGATACCGGCCATGAAGACCGACAGGGCAGCGAGGATGATAACGAGGAACGAACCCGACCCGATCTGCATCAGAGCACCAAGGATGATGATCGACGAAATCGCGTTGGTCACAGCCATCAGCGGGGTGTGCAGCGAGTGCGCAACGTTCCAGATGACCTGGAAGCCGATGAAGACCGACAGCACGAATACGATGAAGTGCTGCATGAACGAGGCCGGAGCATAGAGACCGGCCAGCAGCATCAGCGCGCCGCCGACGGCGAGAAGCGTAACTTGGCTCTTGGTCTGGGCTTTGAAAGCGGCTGCTTCCTTGGCCTTCTTTTCGTCCGGCGTCAGCTCTTTCGGCTTTTCCTGCGACTTGGCAGCAATCGCCTGAACCTTCAGCGGCGGCGGCGGGAAGGTGATCGCGCCGTCATGGGTCACAGTCGACGAACGGATCACGTCGTCTTCCATGTTGTGGTTAACCACACCGTCCTTCTCGGGGGTGAGGTCAGACATCATGTGGCGGATGTTGGTCGCGTAGAGCGTCGACGCCTGCGCAGCCATACGCGACGGGAAGTCGGTGTAGCCGATGATGGTGACGCCGTTCTCGGTGACGAACTTCTCGTCCGCGACGGTCATCTTGCAGTTACCGCCCTTTTCGGCGGCGAGGTCGACGATAACCGAACCCGGCTTCATGGCTTCCACCATGTCCTTGGTCCAAAGCTCGGGAGCTTCGCGGTTCGGGATCAGCGCGGTGGTGATGACGATATCGACTTCAGGAGCCAGTTCGCGGAACTTCTTGAGCTGTGCGTTGCGGAACTCTTCGGACTGGACCGAAGCGTAACCACCCGTCGAAGCGCCGTCCTGCTGTTCTTCCTCGAAGTCGAGGTAGACGAACTCTGCGCCCATCGATTCAACCTGCTCGGCCACTTCGGGACGAACGTCGAATGCGTAGGTGATTGCGCCTAGCGAGGTCGACGTACCGATTGCGGCCAGACCGGCAACACCGGCGCCTACAACCAGAACCTTAGCGGGCGGGACCTTACCGGCGGCAGTGACCTGACCGGTGAAGAAGCGGCCAAAGTTGTTACCGGCTTCGATAACAGCGCGGTAACCCGCGATGTTCGCCATCGACGACAGGGCGTCCATTTTCTGCGCGCGCGAGATACGCGGCACCATTTCCATAGCGATAACGCTGGCACCCTTTTCCGAAGCGAGCTTGAGGCCCTCTTCGTTGGCACCGGGGTTGAAGAAGGTGATCAGCAGCTGGTCCTTGCGGAGCATACCGATTTCTTCGGTGGTCGGAATGCGGACCTTGGCCACGACGTCGGCGGCATCGAACAGCGCCTTGGCACCGTCGACAACTTCAACACCGGCTTCACGATACAGATCGTCGGAAAAGCCCGCGTTCTCACCGGCTCCGGACTGGATAAGGCAATCGTAGCCTAGTTTCTGCAGATCCTTGGCCGAGGCCGGAGTCATTGCGACCCGGTTCTCGCCGTCGAGTATCTCCTTAGGTGCGCCGATTTTCACGACAGTCCCCCTTAAAATATTTGCATCACAGACGAATTAGCGAAGGTAATTATATTTCACAAGAACGTGCTTACCTGTATTCTTTAGTATGCCGCGAAATGTGTCACATGTTTGCGCTCACAACCAACGGCGGGTCTTTTCGCAGTACCGTGCGAAGTCCATTCTGAACTTTCTGCGCAGTCTGTCTTCTTCGGGAATGATGAAGCGACGTTCGATGATCCACACAAACACCGGCAGAAGCGGCAGCGCCAAGGGCGCGTCGAACCGCAGGATGAACCCCAGCAGCATCAGCGCGTCACCAAGGTAAATCGGATTGCGCGTACGCCTGAAGATGCCCGACTGAACGAGCCTGTCGGCCTCCATATGCGGGATGATCGTGGTGCGCTGCTTGCGCATCTCCAATGCTGCAAGAGCAATAAGAATAAGGCCGCCACCGATGAAAATGCCGGCCAGAAGGCCGATCCAGTCACCGCCGAATGACAGCCCGAAAAGCTCTGCGCGCCCGATCCACCAGGACAGGGCAACGAAGGCGGCCCACCAGATGGGCGGTATGTCGATCCACTTCATACGTGCACAGTGCAACGCGACGTGTGCCTTGTCACGGGATCAAAGACGTATGAGGGTGCGGCCAAATACCCTTATGACGAAAGTAGCCGCCCGATGACCGATTTTGCAGCAACCCGTAAAGCCTTCGACCTGCCCGAGGGGGTGATTTATCTGGACGGAAATTCGCTCGGGCCACTCCCGACCGCAGCGAAGACCAAAGTTGCAGCCAGAATGCAGGATGAATGGGGCGAAATGCTCATCACCGCGTGGAATCGCGCGGGCTGGATGGAAGAGCCGCGTCTGATCGGCGACCGCGTTGGAAAGTTGGTTGGCGCCCCGAAGGGGTCCATCGTCATGGGCGACACGCTCTCGATCAAGGTGCATCAGGCGCTGGCCTCTGCGCTGGAACTGCGTGAGGGTCGCCGCGTGATCCTGTCGGACACGGGCAACTTCCCGTCCGACCTCTATATGGCGCAGGGCATCGCGCGGACGCTCGACAAAGGGCACGAGCTCAAAACCGTCGCGCCCGAAGACGTGCTGGCAAACATCGACGAGACCGTCGCCGTCGTCATGATCACCGAGGTCGACTACCGCACGGGCCGCAAGCACGACATGGCAGCGATCATCGAGCGCGCCCATGACGCGGGCGCTCTGGTCATCTGGGATCTCGCGCATTCCGCCGGCGCGATCGAGGTCGACCTTGGCGGCACCGGCGTCGATTTCGCCGTGGGCTGCACCTACAAATTCATCAACGGCGGTCCGGGCGCGCCCGCATTCATCTATGTCCGCCCCGATCTGGCCGACCAGTGCCGCCCCGCGCTGTCGGGCTGGCTGGGCCACGAGGCGCCGTTCGCCTTCGATCTGGACTACCGCGCAGGCGATGGCATCGACCGGATGCGCTGCGGCACCCCACCCGTACTGGCGCTCGCCGCGCTGGGGGCTGCACTGGATGTCTGGGATCAGGTGGATATGGCCGACCTGCGCGCGCGGTCCATCGAACTGTCCGAACGTTTCATCAAAGGTGTCGAGGCCGCCTGCCCTGCCCTCACCCTCGTCAGCCCGCGCGACCCGCAGGCGCGCGGCTCGCAGGTGTCCTTCGCCTTCCCCGACGGCTACGCCGCGATGCAGGCCGTCATTGATCGCGGTGTGATCGGCGATTTCCGCGCGCCCGACATCATGCGCTTCGGCATCACGCCTCTGTATCTGAATGAGGACGACATCGACAAAGCGGTCGAGATCATCGCGGACGTCATGAACAACGAGCTGTGGAAAGACGCGAAGTACCAGACCCGCGCCGCAGTCACTTAAACCTTCAGCCCGCGCCCCAGAAGGCCCGCAATCTGGCGGATCGAGGCTTGATAGGCGTCAAAGTTGTCAACCTGCTCCTTAATCCCGAACCACAGACGCTGGATCAGCAGCGCCATATCCTCGGCGCTGTTGTCCGTCTCACGCAGGCTGATGCGGTTGGCCCCCGCCTCTTTGGTCAGCCATGCGGCGACCTTGGTGCGCAAGAGCGCCGCCCACTCGGCGATTTCTGCCGCCGCGACGGAGCTCTTCGCCTCCAGCAGTTCCTGCCCGTGAGTCGTGGACAGCATCAGTTCAATCGCGGGACCACCAGCCGCCTCGAACACGGCAAGGATCGCCTCCGACGGGTCGCGGGCTGGGGTCAGTTCCCGTTCTAGCGCCTCCGCTCCATGCGCGAGGTAGAGCACGGTCAGAGAGCGGAAAATGTCTTCTTTATTGCGGTAATGCAGGTACAGCGCAGCCCGCGACATGCCCGCGCCCTTGGCGATATCCTCCATCGAGGTCCGCCGATAACCGTACTGGCTGAACGCAACGATGGCGGCGTCCATGATCGCCTGCACGCGCGGATCTGATTTGAGTGATATCGTGTCCATACCGACCAACTGACATTTCGCGTTCATTTTGTCAATTGACACCGTGACACTTTGCGCCCATTTTGTCAGAAACGGGATAACGGAGGGACAGATGGCCCATTCGCTGACAATCAACGGCCGGACGCACCGCGTCGACACGCCGGACAACGTGCCCCTTTTGTGGGTGCTGCGCGACGAGCTGGGCATGACCGGCACCAAATACGGCTGCGGCGTTGCCGCTTGCGGCGCCTGCACGGTGCAGATCGACGGTGAGGCCGTGCGGTCCTGTCAGGTCGCCGTGGCCGATGTCTGGGGCGAAGTCACCACGATCGAAGGCGTGGGCACGCCGGACAATGTCGCGACCATCCAGCAGGCGTGGATCGATCATCAGGTCGCCCAATGCGGCTACTGCCAGTCGGGCCAGATCATGCAAGCCGCCGCCCTGCTGGCCGAGAACCCCGCCCCCAGCGATCAGGACATCGACGATGCGATGCAAGGCAACCTCTGCCGCTGCGGAACCTATCCGCGCATCCGCGCCGCAATCCATGACGCCGCCCAGCGCATGAAGGAGGCATAAGATGTCCCGCATCGGTAAAATCGCCCGCCGCACGTTCCTGTTCGGCGCTGTCGCCGTCACCGGTGGCGCGGCCTTCGGCTATTACAAACTGGTCGAAACGCCTCCGAACCCGCTGAAGCCCACCGAAGGCGCGGCGCTGAACCCCTATGTCATCGTGGATGGCAATGGCGTGACCGTCGTGGCTCCGCGCGCTGAAATGGGTCAGGGCATTTCCACCACCCTCGCCGCGCTGGTGGCCGAAGAGCTCGACGTGGCTGTCGAGGATGTCACCGTCATTCACGGCCCGCCCGCGAAGGCCTACTTTAACCAAGCAATCATGGGCGCCGCCTTCCCCGTCCTCGAGTACAAGCGCAAGGACTGGCAGGAGGACGCGGCGCATTTCATCGGTAATGCGGCCAAGTTCTTCAACATGCAGATCACCGGCGGCTCGTCCTCGACCAAGGACGGCTATGTGAAGATGCGCGAGGCAGGCGCGCAGGCCCGCGAGATGCTGAAAGAGGCCGCAGCGAAGCGCTTGAACGTGGCAGCAGACCGCCTCGGCACCGATAACGGCGCCGTCGTCGCGCCCGACGGCACCCGCATTCCCTATGCCGATCTGGCGGGTGAGGTCGCGGGACTGGAGCCGCGCGAGGTTGCGCTGCGCGATCCGTCCGATTGGAAGGTCCTACGCACCTCGCAGCCGCGCACCGATATGGTCGGCAAGTCCACCGGCACCGCGACGTTCGGCATCGACGTGCGCGTTCCGGGGATGAAGTTCGCCACCGTCCGCATGAGCCCGCGCCGCGCAGGGATGGTGACGTTCGATGCCTCGGACGCGATCCTGATGGACGGGGTAGAGAAAATCATCGACCTCGGAGACGGCATCGCTGTCATCGCGCAGAACACTTGGCTTGCCATTCAGGCAGCAGAGGCCGTGTCGATCACTTGGGCGGATGCGAGTTATGACGGCAGCACCGAGCAGCACAATGCCGCGCTGGTCGCGGGTTTTGATACCGAGCCGAACAACACGGGCCGCGACGAAGGCGATGTCACGCAGGACGTCGCCGGCACCGAAGTCATGGCGGAATACACCGTGCCGTTCCTCGCCCACGCGACGATGGAGCCGATGAACGCCACCGCTCTCTATACCGGCGACGCGCTGGAGGTCTGGGCCCCGACCCAAGCCCCCGTCAGGGTGCGCGACGGCTGCGCCGAGGCGGTCGGTCTGGATGCGGATGCAGTGACCGTTCACACCACGCTCATGGGCGGCGGTTTCGGGCGGCGCGGCGAGTTTGACTATGCCGTTATCGCGGCCCGCGTCGCGCACGAAATGCCGGATGTCCCCGTTCAGGTGACGTGGTCGCGTGAAGAAGACATGCGCCACGACTACTATCGTCCCGCCGCGATCGCGCGGATGCGCGGGGTTGTCGACGGCGGGAAGCCGGTGCTGCTGGATGCCAAGGTGTCCTCGCCGTCCGCCACCCATCAGGCGATTGGCCGCATGATGGGCATGAACATGAGCGGTCCGGATGCCGAGCTCACGGCAGGCATGCACGACCAGCCCTTCGCGATCCCCAACTACCGCACCACGGCGCATATCGCGGATATCAGCGTTCCGATGGGCTTCTGGCGGTCGGTCGGTGCGAGCTACAACGGCTTCTTCACCGATTGCTTCATCGACGAGTTGGCAGTTGCGGCGGGTGCAGATCCGCTGCAGTTCCGTCTGGATATGGTCCGCCCCGAGCACGCACCTTCTGCCAAGGTGATCGAGGCCGTCGCGGAGATGTCCAACTGGGGCAGCGCCCTACCCGCAGGCACGGCGCGGGGTGTGGCGTTCACCTACTCCTTCGGCACGCCCGTCGCGCAGGTAATGGAGATTGCGGAGACAGACTCGGGCATCAGGATGAACAAGGTCTGGATTGCTTGCGATCCCGGCGTTGCGCTGGACCCGCGCAATATCGAAGCGCAGATGACCGGCGGTTGTATCTACGGCCTTTCGGCGGCGCTCCACGGGCGGATCACTTTCGAGGACGGCGAGGTGCAGCAGTACAACTTCCCCGACTATGATGCGGTGCGGATGTACAACGCCCCCGCATTCGAGGTGCGCGTTCTGGAGAACGCGGGCCGCGTCAGCGGTGTCGGCGAGCCGGGCACTCCCCCTGCGGCGGCGGCGCTGGCCAATGCGCTGTTCGCTCTAACGGGCAAGCGGGCGCGGAGCCTACCGCTTTCTGAAGAATACGCTCTAATTAATTAAGATTGTAGATAAAAATCTGTGGTGGCGGAGCGTTTTCCGCTGCCACTGAATCGCCCCATTAGCCTCATATTTACGCCTTTCGCGCTTAATACCCATCCAAATGAATAGGTGTGCCACCTCATTCTTAGGCACACAAAGGATGGAAGACGCATGGCCGATATTACCGGTTTTAAGCTCAATAATGGATCGCTTGGTCCTTACCTGAACCTCAAGAACGCGACCTACGACGCGCTCGAGCCTATTTATTCTGGCAACGTCACGGTCTACTACGTCAACAGCAGCGGCCAAACGGTCGCGACAACCGTCAGCGGCACGTATCATGTGGCCTCAACTGGCGAAGTCGTGTTCGTCCCCTCATCATCGTTCCCGCAAAACCTTGTTTACGTCACGCTGGATGATGCGACGCGGGACTATCTGAACTCCATTCCCAAGGGTGATGCGTCGAACAACACGTTCAACGGCAGCAACGACGCCGACTACTACTGGGATGGCCGAGGCGTCGAGCAAGCCTCCGGCGGCGGCAACGACGTCATCAACACCTACGGCGGCAATGACCGCGTGTTCTCTGGCAAGGGCAATGACACGATCAACGCGGGCACGGGCAAAGACTTGGTCCGCGCGGGCGGCGGCAACGACCGCGTTATTGCGGGCGACGGTGACGACACTGTCTACGGCGGCGCGGGTCAGGACACGATTTTCGGCGGCGCGGGCAACGACTCCATCTACGGCGGTGCAGGTCAGGATTCGATCGACGGCGGCGCTGGCAATGACGTGATCGACGCCCATACCGTGGGCGAAAAGGAATACTTCAGCTGGACTAACTTCGATCAGTCCGGCGCCCAACAGGATATTTCAGGCGGGTTCACGCAGAACACCGGCTCGATGAACGTCACGTTCACGCAGAAGAACGACGGCGTCCTTCAGGAAACGAAGACATATGTCGGCGACTCTGCCAGGAGCATTTCGCCGCTCTATACCGAGAACGGTGAACCGTATGACCCCTACTCTGCCGTGTATATTCGCGGTCAGGGCGGCGAGAATGTTTCCACCTCGACGCTGACGTTCGACGCGCAGGACGGCTCCGGCCTTCAGGACAACGTCTCCAACGTCAACTTCCGCATCAACGATATCGACACGGCCGAATTTACCGATCAGGTGATTATCCGCGCCTATGATGCCAACGGCAATCCGGTCTATGTCGACCTGACCGGCGCCTCGGGCCACATCGTCACCGACGGCACGACCGCGACTGTCACGGCGAACAACCCGAGCACCACGCAATGGAGTGGGACTGGCTCGGTCAAGGTTGAAATCGCGGGCCCCGTTAGCCGTATCGAGATCGAGTTCAATCAGGTCTCCGGCACGGGCGACCAGAACGCGATCTATATCACCGATGTCCACTTCGAGACCCTGCCAGACACCACCATCGGCGACACCGTCGAAGGCGGCCTCGGTCAGGATACGATCTACGCCGGTGCCGGTGCGGACTGGATTTCGGGTGGCAACGATGCCGACCTGATCTATGCGGGCGACGGTGCGGACACGATCTACGGCGGCGCGGGCAATGACCGCATTTTCTACGGCGAAGGCGCGGATACCGTCTACGGCGGTGACGGCGACGACACCATCGATGACGTTGGCGGATATGCCCACAACACGGCGTCGACCATCTACGCGGGCGCAGGCAACGACCAGGTCTGGGGTACCTCGGGCGGCGATTCCATCGACGGCGGAGACGGCAACGATAACCTCATCGGGGAGGTCGGCGCGGACTCCATCGCGGGCGGCGCGGGCAACGACTATATCGACGGCGGCACCCAGAACGATACGCTGGACGGCGGCACGGGCGACGACCGCGTCTATGGTGGCGACGGCTCGGACGTTTTCCGACTGAGCGACAACTTCGGCCATGACACACTGGTCGGCGGCGAAGGAGCCGAGGTCGATTTCGGCGACGCCATCGACGCGACGGGCCTTTCGAACGGCGTCACGGTCGATTTCTCGGCTCCCGAAACCGGCACAATTTCCGACGGCACGAACGAGGCCGACTTCTCGGAAATCGAGGCGCTACTCCTCGGGGCTGGCGACGACACGGTGCTTGCCTCGGACGGCGCGGACTACGTGTCCACCGGCGCGGGCAGCGACTACGTCGACGGCGGCGCGGGCGACGACATTTTCGTGATCGGCAACACGCTCACGGGCGGCGCGGACAATTCGTCGGACACCATCTACTTTGCCGATGGCGACGGCCACGACCTGATCTACGGCTTTGCCTCGCCGCAGCTACAGCCCGACGGCACCTACTATGCCCAGGACAAGATCGACGTCTCGGGCATGCACGACGCCAACGGCAATCCGGTAAACATCTGGGACGTCACGGTCGAAGACTACGGCGGCAACGCCCGTCTGCTGTTCCCGAACGGCGAATCCCTGACGCTCTACGGCGTCTCGCCCGCGACGATGCAGGACCCCGTCGCGCTGCTCTCAGTCGGGATTCCCGACACCGACGGCACGATTGAAGGCTCCGACGGCGCGGACGTCATCGACTTTGACTACGCCGGTGACCCCGACGGCGACCGCGTCGATCACGACGACAACTTCAAAGGCGGCGAGCGCAACGCCGACACCATCGACGCTCAGGGCGGTGATGACATCGTCTATGCGGGCGCAGGCGACGACGTTGTCTACGGCGGCGGCGGTGCGGATACGATCTACGGCGGCGCGGGCGCGGATACGCTCTATGGAAACACCGGTGACGACGATATTTACGTCGGCTCGGGTGACAGTGCCTACGGCCAGCGCGGCAACGACGATCTCTACGTCACCGACACCGGCGATGAGCCCGCTGATATCCACATCTACGGCGGGTCCGAGGATGACGACGGCGACGGTGATACGCTCTACCTCGGCGAAATGGCCGATATGTCGACGCTGGTGCGCAACCAGAATCCCGACGGCAGCTATAGCGGTTCGGTCCAGCTCAAGAACGGCTCGACCCTCACCTATGACAACATCGAGAACATCATCTGCTTCACCCCCGGCACGATGATCCTTACGCCTTTCGGTGCGCGCGCGATCGAAACGCTGGAGCAAGGCGATCTGGTCATCACCCGCGACAACGGCATCCAGCCGATCCGCTGGATCCAGCACCGTACCGTGCCCGCGTTCGACAACTTTGCACCGATCCGGATTAGCAAGGATGCTCTGCCGACGCTGGAGCGTGATCTGCTGGTGTCACCGCAGCACCGGATGCTGCTGGACGGCTATCTGGCTGAACTGCACTTTGGCGATGACGAGGTTCTCGTCACGGCGAAGCACATGATCGACGACGCGCATGTGACCGTGCAGCAAGGCGGCTTTGTCACCTATTTCCACATGATGTTCGACCAGCACGAGATCGTCTATGCCAACGGCGCGGCGAGCGAGAGCTTCCATCCGGGTGAAATCGGTCTGTCGGCTGTTACGGATGCCGCGCGCGAAGAACTCTTCGGTCTGTTCCCCGAACTGCGCGCCAGTCCCGACGCCTATGGTGATACCGCGCGTCGCTGCCTGAAGCGTCACGAAGCCCAGCTCATCATGCCAGCGAAACCGAAGCTGCCGGCTGGGATTTACGCGGCTTAGGCTGAGGCGAGGACTGCGGTTTTTGCGGCCTGCCACTTGCGGGCCGCATCGCCCAGCGCTTCGAACAGCGGGCGGGACACCGGATCGTTCGCAGCGTTCCATTCGGGGTGCCACTGGACCGACATGGTAAAGCCCGGCGCGTCCTTGATGTAGATCGCCTCGGGCGTGCCGTCGGGCGCGTAGCCGTCGACCACCACGCGGCTGCCGGGTTCCTTGATGCCCTGCCCGTGCAGCGTGTTGGTCATCACCTTCGCACTCCCGAGCAGCGCGGCAAACGGGCCGTCTTCGCTGAGCGATACGCAATGGCGGAGGGCGAACTTCTCCTCCAGCGTGCCGTCGGGCGGCATACGGTGGTTATCGCGTCCGGGAAGGTCGCGGATTTCGGGATACAAGGACCCGCCCATCGCGACATTCACCTCTTGGAAACCGCGGCAGATGCCCATGATCGGCTGGCCGCGCTCGACGCAGGCACGCACCAGCGGCAGCGTGATCGCATCGCGGTTTTCGTCGAAATCGCCATACGCGGGCGTGGGATCTTCGCCGTACTGGCTGGGGTGCACGTTCGGGCGACCACCCGTCAGCAGAAAGCCGTCACAGGTTTCCAGCAGTTCCTCGACTGTGACGACCGTGGGGTCGGCGGGAATGAGGAACGGGATGCAGTCCGCGACCTTGGAGATCGCCTGACTGTTCATCTGCCCGCCGGTGTGGGCGGGGTACTGGCCGTTGACGAGTTCGTTGTTGCTGATGATCCCGATGATTGGGCGCGCCATTTACGTGGTCCTTTCGCTCTTACAGCAGAAATAACCATGAAACGACGCACGCAAAAGGACTTTGAAATGCGCGGTTAGTCTGCGTCAAAGCACTGAGTGGATCAGTCTTCGCCCACAAAACCCGCAGCTTTGATGCCTGCGAGGGCACAAGTTGCATCGTTGTCGCTGGTATCGCCGGTCACGCCGACCGCGCCGATCAGGGTGCCTTCGCCGTCGCGGACCAGAACGCCGCCCGGAACCGGAACGACTTTGCCGTCAAAGAGGCCGTTGATCGCGCCCATGAAATACGCCTGCTGTTCGGCGCGAGCCATTTGCGCACGTCCGCCCATGCCAAGCATGATGCAGCCGTTGGCCTTACCGCGGGCGATTTCGAAGCGGCCAGCGGAAGAGCCGTCCTCACGCTCGAACGCGACGACGTGGCCGCCTGCATCCAGAACAACGACGGACATCGGCTTGAAGCCGTGGTCGCGGGCGGTTTGCAGCGTCACTTCGACGATTTTGCGGGCAGCGGCGAGGTTGAGAGCGGTCATAAGCGGGTCCTCCAGTCAGATTTTGGAAGAGCCTATCACCGCCGACGTCAGGCGCCAGCGGCAAGTTTCGTTTGCAAGTTCTTCAACCTGTGCGACAGTTTGCGCGTTACATTTGATGGAGGCCAAAATGGCCGAAGAAACCGACCTTTCCTTTACCCGCACCCTGCCCGTTTCGCGCGAGAAAGTCTTTGCTTGCTGGACCACGCCCGAGCACCTCAAACAGTTCTTCGTCCCGCGCCCTCACAAGGTGATCGACTGCGTGATCGACCTGCGCCCCGGCGGCGCGTTCAACACGACGTTCGATATCGACGGCACCGTGATGGAAAACGGCGGCGTGTGGCTGGAAGTCATTCCCAATGAAAAGCTGGTGTTTACCGATGCTTACACGACCGGATGGAAACCGTCGCCAGAGCCGTTCATGACCGCGATCGTAGAGCTGTCGGACGCCGACGATGGCGGCACGATTTATACGATCACCGTCCGTCACCGGAACGCCGAAAGCGCGGCAAAGCACAAAGAGATGGGGTTCTTTGAAGGTTGGGGAACGGTGGTCGACCAGTTGGTCGAATACGCGCAAACGCTGGACTAGGCCTTGGGTCTACGCTCGGCGCGGCAACGGTCGGAGCAATAACGGACGTTTTCCCAGTCCTTTGCCCACTTCTTGCGCCACGAGAATGGCCTGCCGCAGGATTCGCAGACTTTCTGCGGCAGGTCGGATTTTTTGCGCATACGCGCCATGGTGTCAGCCGCCGTTGGTGACCGGATCGACCGTCGTGGCTTCGGTATCGGTACCCGGCGCGACGGTGTCGGCAGGCATACCACCCGAGAACACGCCGCCCATCCACGCAAAGAAGACGACGACGACAATGGCGACTGCGATGCCCATACCGATGAGCGGACCGCTATGACGCTTTTCCTGTTTCTTGAGATTGGTGTCAGGAGCTGACATGGATTGACCTCTTTAATTCATATGATCCCGGCCCGTTGAAGGCCATCTGGTTACGGCCTACCTAGCTAGGACAATAAGAACTGCAATCAACTCGCTCGTGCGAGATCGCAGCAGGAGATTTGAATGAAAGATGCTACCCCGCAGACTATTTATCTGAGCGATTACAAACCGTTCGGTTACATTGTCGAAGCCGTCGAGCTGACGTTCCGGCTTCACCCGACTCAGACCCGCGTAATTTCGAAAATCAAGTTCAGCCCCAACCCTGATGCGAAAGACGGCGAGTTTTTCTTGCATGGCGAGAATATGACGCTGATTTCGGCCAAGATTAACGGCGCCGACATCTCGCCCGAGATCTCCGCTGAGGGTCTGCGCGCCAACGCACCGAACGATCCGTTCGTTTGGGAATCCGAGGTTGAAATCAGCCCCGAGACCAATACCGCGCTCGAAGGTCTCTATATGTCGAACGGCATGTACTGCACCCAGTGCGAGGCCGAGGGTTTCCGCAAAATCACCTACTACCCCGACCGCCCCGATGTGATGAGCGTCTTTACCGTCCGCATCGAAAGCGATCTGCCGGTGCTGCTGTCGAACGGCAACCCAGTGAAGATGGATAATGGCGTTGCCGAGTGGCACGACCCGTGGCCGAAGCCCGCGTACCTCTTCGCGCTCGTTGCTGGTGAGCTCGTCAACTATTCGGGCGATTTCACCACCATGTCGGGCAAGAAAGTCGACCTGAACATCTGGGTCCGCGAAGCCGATCTGGGCAAGTGTGCCTTCGGCCTCGAGGCGCTGAAGCGTTCGATGAAATGGGACGAAGACGTCTACGGTCGCGAGTACGACCTCGACGTGTTCAACATTGTGGCCGTTGACGATTTCAACATGGGCGCGATGGAGAACAAGGGTCTCAATATCTTCAACTCGTCCTGCGTTCTGGCCTCGCCCGAGACGTCGACCGATGCGAACTTCGAGCGGATCGAGGCGATCATCGCGCACGAGTATTTCCATAACTGGACCGGCAACCGCATCACCTGCCGCGACTGGTTCCAGCTGTGCCTGAAGGAAGGTCTGACCGTATTCCGCGACCAGTCCTTCACTGGCGACATGCGCTCGCACGCGGTCAAGCGCATCGACGACGCGATCATGTTGCGCGCGCGCCAGTTCCGCGAGGACCAAGGCCCGCTGGCGCACCCCGTGCGTCCCGAAAGCTTTGTCGAGATCAACAACTTCTACACCGTCACCGTCTACGAAAAGGGCGCCGAAGTTATCGGTATGCTCAAGCGTCTGGTGGGTGACGAGGCGTATAAAAAGGCGCTCGACCTGTACTTCGACCGTCACGACGGCGAGGCTGCGACCATCGAAGACTGGATCAAGGTGTTCGAGGATTCGACCGGCCGCGATCTGTCCCAGTTCAAGCTGTGGTACAGCCAAGCGGGCACCCCGCACGTCCACGTCAGCGACAGCTTCGAGGACGGCACCTATGCGCTGACGCTCCGCCAGGTTCACAAGCCGTCGCCGGGTCAGGACACCAAGAAACCGATGGTCATTCCTGTGGCCGTCGGCCTTCTGTCCCCCAACGGTGACGAAATTGTTCCGACCACCGTGCTGGAACTGACCGAAGAAGAGCAGACCTTCACGTTTGACGGTCTGGGCGCAAAGCCGATTCCGTCGGTCCTGCGCGACTTCTCGGCCCCCGTCGTGCTGCACATCGACCAGTCGGACAAGGATCGCGAGTTCCTGCTCGCCCACGACACCGATGCGTTCAACAAGTGGGAAGCGGGGCGAACGCTGGCGCGTAACACGCTGATCGACATGATCACCAACAACGCCGAGCCGAACGCCGATTTCCTTGCCGCGCTGGAAAGCGCAATCAAGGACGAGAGCCTCGAGCCCGCGTTCCGCGCCCTGCTTTTGGGTCTTCCGAGCGTCGATGACCTTGCCCAGACCCTCGCCGGTGCTGGCGAGACGCCCGATCCGTGGGAAATCCACGCCGAGCGTGACCGCCTGAAGCGCGCGATTGCGGAGCACTGCAACGACACGCTGGCAGACCTCTACTTTGCCCATCAGGTGCAGGGTGAGTACTCGCCCGATGCCGTCAGCAGCGGCAAGCGGTCGCTGACCAACGCGGCGCTGGCCTACATCACGCTGGTCGACGGCGGTCAGACGGCCCAGCGCCAGTTTGCTGCGGCCAACAACATGACGCAGGAACTGGCTGCGCTCTCTGCACTGATCACCATCGGCATGGGTGAGGAAGAACTCACGGACTTCCATCACCGCTGGCAGAACGACCGCCTTGTCATGGACAAGTGGTTCAGCCTCCAGACCGCGCTGGCCGCGCCCGAGGACGCGAGCGGGATTGCCCGCCGCCTCACCGAGCACGCTGCGTTCGACTGGAAGAACCCCAACCGCTTCCGTTCGCTGTTCGGCGGCCTGACCTCGAACACCGCCGGTTTCCACAATCCGGACGGTTCGGGCTATGCGCTGCTGGCCGACTGGCTGATCAAGCTCGATGCGATCAACCCGCAGACGACGGCCCGCATGACCACCGCGTTCGACACATGGAAGCGTTATGACGCCGAGCGTCAGGCGCAGATGCGCGGCGAGCTGGAACGTATTCTGGGAACCGAAAACCTGAGCCGCGACACCTACGAGATGGTGTCGCGTATGCTCAAAGCCTAACCTTCGGGCGGCGCGGCCATGGCTTCGATGAAGTCGGGTCGCGCCCTCGGCGCAGGCATATTGTAGGATACGCAATAGTCCTGCTCGCGCGTCCACGACGCAATCGCATCGACCATCGCTTCGTTGCGCATCGGCCCCCAATCTGCGGCCAGCCCCCTCCAACGCCCGTCATGCAGCGCAATCGCGTTATCGCGGCGCACCGTGTACGACATGATCCGCGCGGCGCAGCGCAGGTTCGCCATGGGACGTTTTAGCGCGTCGCCAGTGGTGGCTTTGCAATCGAAGTGCTGGGCTGTCGGCGGTGCGATCTGCAAAAGGCCGAACCACAGCCCGCCTCCGCCGACCGCTTCGGGATTGTAGGTGCTTTCGTACCGCGTGAGCGCAGACATCAAACCGACCCAGAACGCATTGCGCTTGGCATCATTGTTTTCCGCGTAGGCAGGGCAGAAGCGGTCGATGTCGCGGGGAATGACGGACTCCAGCGGGCGCGGATGATTGCCCAGCGCCGTCAGCATCGCCATCGTCCACATGTCCCCGTCCCCGTCCGCATGACCGACCCAACGGGCGCGCGGCACGTAGAACGGACGCGGCAATGGCGGCTGCGCGGATACCACGGGACCGGCGACAAGCTGCGGCGGCTCCGGTCGCAATTGCGGTGCGCTGACAGCAATAGGCGCATTGTCGATAAGATGAATCCCCGAAACAGCCTCGTCCGGTATGGCACGAACCTGATTGGCCATCGGCAGTAAAGCCGCGGCGAGGCAGAGAGCTCTGGTCAACATAGGGCAAGTTTGCCCGATAGAAGACGCATCGGGCAATCCTTGTTAGCCGCTACAATAGTCCTGATTGCGGGTCCATTCGACCATATCGCTGCGCTTGCGGCTGCTCAGGAATGGCGCCCAGTCGGCGGCAAGCCCTTCGCGGCCCGAACCGACGTAGCCGTCACGGGGCACGGTCACTGCGGCGATCTTGACCGCGCAGGCAAGGTTCGCAGCGCCGTCTTTCAGTTCCGCAGCGGTGGTCGCGTCGCAGCCATAGGCGCGCGCGGTCGACGGAGCGATCTGGACGAGGCCGATCCACTTGCCACCGCCACCCGAGGCTGCGGGGTTCCACGTGCTTTCATGCTTGGCGAGGGTGGACAAAACACCGGACCAGAATGCAGCGCGTTCATCGGCGTCGGCTTCGACGTAGTGCGGGCACCATTCGCCGATATCATTGGGAACTTCGGACAGAAGGGTCGCGCCGTAGGTATGGAGCGCATCGAGCGTCGTCTCCGTCCATTCGTCAGCTTCAGGCCTGTGATCCCACCGCATCAGCGGGAGTGCATCGGGCGCCGCGACATCGACAACTGGCTGCTGCTGGATGTTTTCGGCACAGCCGGCCAACAGAGCGAGGGACAGAATGACACCAGAATAACGCATTTTCCTACCAAGCGTAGTTTCTCCGGCGCCGAGTTCTGACAGGTATTTTAGAACGGTCGAGTCATTTGGTTCCAAACCGGCGACAATGGGCGGGGAATAGCCGAGCGATAGGCGGGTCTCCCCCCTTGCCCACGTGCGAGCGAGCTTCTAAGAGAGTTTCGACGCGGAAAAGGAACGAAATATGCTCGACCTGACCTATGAAGCCCCGAAACCCAAGGTAATCGCCGGTGCAAAAGGCGACTGGGAACTTGTTATCGGTCTCGAGGTCCACGCCCAGGTGGCGACCAAAGCCAAGCTCTTCTCGGGCGCATCCACCCAGTTCGGCGCAGAGCCGAATTCGAACGTGGCATTCGTGGATGCCGGTATGCCGGGTATGCTGCCTGTCATCAACGAAGGTTGCGTGGCGCAGGCTGTCCGTACCGGCCTCGGCCTGAAGGCAGAGATCAATCTGTGGTCCGCTTTCGACCGCAAGAACTACTTCTATCCGGACCTTCCGCAGGGTTACCAGATTTCCCAGCTTTACCACCCCATCGTGGGCGAAGGTGAAGTGCTGGTCGAAATGGGTGACGGCAAGGCCCGCCTCGTCCGTATCGAGCGTATCCACCTCGAACAGGACGCTGGTAAATCGATCCACGACATGGACCCGAACATGTCCTTCGTCGATCTCAACCGTACCGGCGTCGCGCTGATGGAAATCGTCTCGCGCCCCGATATCCGTGGTCCCGAAGAAGCCGCTGGCTATGTGGGCAAGCTGCGCCAGATCATGCGCTACCTCGGCACCTGCGATGGCAACATGCAGAACGGCAACCTGCGCGCCGACGTCAACGTGTCGGTCTGCAAGCCGGGTGACTACGAGAAGTTCATGGAAACCGGCGATTTCGGTGTTCTCGGCACCCGCTGCGAGATCAAGAACATGAACTCGATGCGCTTTATCCAGGCGGCTATCGACTATGAAGCCCGTCGCCAGATCGCGATCATCGAGGACGGCGGTTCCATCGTTCAGGAGACCCGCCTCTACGATCCGGACAAAAACGAAACCCGTTCGATGCGTTCGAAGGAAGAAGCACACGATTACCGCTACTTCCCCGACCCCGACCTGCTGCCGCTCGAAATCGAGCAGGCTTGGGTTGATGACATCGCGGCATCGCTGCCGGAACTGCCGGACGAGAAGAAAGCCCGTTTCATCAACGACATGGGTCTGTCGGACTACGACGCTTCTGTTCTGACCGCAGAAGTCGCGAATGCGAACTTCTTTGAAAAGGTCGCAGAAGGCCGCGACGGCAAGCTGTCGGCAAACTGGGTGATCAACGAACTGTTCGGCCGTCTGAAGAAGGACGACAAGGGCATCGAAGACAGCCCCGTGTCGCCCGAACAGCTCGGCAAGATCGTCGGCCTGATTTCGAAGGGCGACATCTCGGGCAAGATCGCCAAGGACCTGTTCGAGATCGTCTACACCGAAGGCGGCGACCCCGAAGCTCTGGTCGAAGAGCGCGGCATGAAGCAGGTCACCGACACCGGCGCCATCGAGACCGCCGTTGACGAAGTCATCGCGGCCAACCCCGCGCAGGTCGAAAAGGCCAAGCAGAACCCCAAGCTGGCTGGCTGGTTCGTCGGTCAGGTCATGAAGGCCACCGGCGGCAAGGCGAATCCTGCTGCGGTGAACCAGATCGTGGCGCAGAAGCTCGGTATCTGAGTTTTCCAACGCTAGAATGCAGAACGGCGGCCTCTCGGGGCCGCCGTTTTCATTTAATGGGGTGCGCTCTTAGCGGTTCATCATCATCTCGTGGACCGCATCCATGCCGCGATCGGCCATCGCGCTCACCTCGCCTGCGTGGGTGTGCAGTGCGGCGACCATTTCGGGATCGTCGGATGTTTGGGTGACGACGATGCCTTCCTCTGTCACTTCGATATCGGTGGTGATCGCTTCGGGGCGTTCGAAGAAGATGTCGAGCGTCGGGCTCTGGATCAGGATCTGCGGATCGCGGCCATCCTCGACGCGGGCGATCATGCCGACGACGTGGCTGACCAGCGTGTCCATGACTTCGGGATCAGACGACGCGGTGACGGTGCGGATGCCGTTCGGCAGTTCCTCGACCATGCGGGTGATGGTTTCGAAGTTGTTGAACATCACCGCAAGCTCGGCGCTTTCCTCGGGCGTTGCATCGACCCCGCGCAGCCCCGGCATGTTGGTCATGTCGTGGCCGCCGCCTGCGTGCATCCGGTCGTGCATCGCCTTGTGATCGCCCATGCCCTCCGCCTGAACGCTGCTGACAGCACTGCCGGCGAGGGCCGTGACTAAAGCGATGTTATGAAACGATGCGAACATGGCGATCTCCTCATGAGGCGAAGAGAGCAATCACATTTAATTTTGTGAATGTATATGCGGCAATTCAGCCGAGGATCTTATCCTTATGCTCCGCAAGATAGATGCGCAGCCAAGGGGTGTAGATCGAAGGGTTAGCGGCGATATCCGCTTCAAGCTCCGCCAGCGGCATCCAGCGGGTTTCCCACACCTCATCGGGATTGATGGTGATCTTTGGCTCACCGTGGCCGACGTAGACGTCAACGACTTCGTGCTCGATCAGCCCGCCGCCCACATCGGCGCGGTACTCGATCTGCTCGCGCCATTCGAGGTCGACACCCGAGATACCTAGCTCTTCCTTCAGACGGCGGTCCGCACATTGTTCAGGGCTTTCGCCCCAATGGGGGTGCGTACAGCAGGTGTTCGCCCACAGACCGGGGGTGTGATACTTGCTCGCCGCGCGGCGCTGGAGGAGGATGCCGCGCTCGGATACGATGAAAACGCTGATCGCGGGATGGCGCAGGCCACGACGATGCACCTCGAGTTTGTCAAGGGGACGAAGGTTGTCTTCAAGCCAAGCAGGTATGCGCGTATCCATATGTGGCGCTATGCCAAGTTACCGCAGGATTTTCCAGCCCCCACTGCATACGCGACGTAATGGCGCGGGGGCTTTCGGTGCATTCCTGCAAGGACTAACCTAGGCAACAACGCACGCCGGACGCGAAAAGACCGGCTCGGATGAGGAGACTCTTATGCAAATTTTGAAACTGTCCGCCCTGCTGGCAATTGCCGCCGCTCCGGCTTTTGCCGAAGGTGACGCGGCCGCCGGCGAGCGTGCTTTCCGTCAGTGTGCAAGCTGCCACCATGTTGTCGACGACGAAGGCGAAGTTCTGGCCGGTCGCGCCAACACCAAAACCGGTCCGAACCTTTACGGGATCGTTGGTGCTCCGGTCGCGCACATGGGCGCGGACTTCAACTACGGCGACGGCATTCTTGCTGCGAACGAAGCCGGCCTTGAGTGGACCGTCGAGGATCTGGTGGCCTACGTTCAGGACCCGACCGCTTGGCTGCGTGACGCCACCGGCGACAGTGGTGCCCGTTCGAAGATGTCGTTCCGCGTGCGCAAGGCCGAGGATGCCGAAGACATCATCGCTTACCTCGCTTCGCTCGCTCCGGCACCGGAAGAAGCCGAGGAATCGGCTCAATAATCCTCGAAACGGATTATTGGCATTCTATGTTTCGAGAGGCGGCCTTCGGGTCGCCTTTTCCATGTGCAGCGGGATGACAATCGGTTCAATGAAGGGTGATCCGGTCTTGGTCGCGCCGCGCTTTGCTGGTAAATCCGGCTCGGTTCATTGAAAGGGCATTTGATGTCGAATTACGAATACAAGGTCGTGCCTGCGCCCAAGCGCGCGGCAAAGATCAAATCCGCCAAGTCGGGCGACGACCGTTTTGCGCAGACCGTCGAGACCGCAATCAATGAAATGGCCCGTGGTGGCTGGGAATTCCAACGCTCCGAGAGCCTGCCTTGTGATGAACGTAAGGGTCTGTTTTCGCGCGCAACCATCGTGCACACCGTGCTGGTGTTTCGCCGCGAGTTGACCGAAACCAGCTCTGCCGCGCGTTCGCTGTCGGCTGTCGATGCCACCGCGAAGAAGAAAGCACCGAGCGAGCCGCAGATCGCTGCGAAGCCGTCGCACATCGGCCGCGATGAGCCCCGTATGGAGCACGCCGCGGACGATAGCGAGGATTGATCAACGCACGTCGATGGACAGTGCGTGGATGCGGTCGATGATGTCCTTTCCCAGCGCCGCGTGAATCGCGCGGTGGCGGGCAATACGGCTCATGTCGTTCAGCGCTTCGGCGGCGATGACGATGCGCCAGTGGCTCTCACCGCCTTCCTGATAACCGGCGTGTCCGATGTGCTGTTCGCTTTCGTCATGAACTTCGAGTTGCGTCGGCGCAAAAGTTTCGCTCAGACGCGTTTCCATCTCTTTGGCAATACCCATTATTTTCGCAATTCCCCTTCAATATTCGGACCCATCTATTAAAGTGCTGTGTCCGAGTCGGAAAGATGAGGCTGCACATGGCTAAGACTGACCCCTTTGGTTTCGACATGTCCGTGTCGAGCTCCAAAAAGAAAAATCCGCGCGGTCGGCGCGGTATGACGGGCGCGTTTGAGACGTCGACCCGTGTATGTGAACACGAGGGTTGCGAAGAAGCAGGCCAGTTCCGTGCTCCTAAAAGCCCGGACGTGCTGGATGAATTCTACTGGTTCTGCAAAGAGCACGTTCGCGAATATAACCTGAAGTGGAACTTCTTCGAGACTGCCACCGAAGCCGAATATATGGCTCAGGTCGACAAGGATCGCGTCTGGGGTCGTGAGACCAAGGCGTTCAAGAAGTCCGTGGAAGAACAGGCGTGGGCGCGTCTGGGTATCGACGACGCTCACACCGTGCTGGGCGAAAACGCGACCCGCAATCCGGGCAAAGGCAATGCCGCCGGCAACGGCCACACCCGCCGCCTGCCCTCGACCGAGCGCCGTGCGCTTGAGGTGCTGGATGCGAGGGACACCATGACCAAGGCCGAGATCCGCAAGATCTACAAAGGCCTTATCAAGGTTCTGCACCCCGACATGAACGGCGGCGACCGCTCTCAGGAAGAGCAGCTGACCGAGGTTGTCTGGGCTTGGGATCAGATCAAAGCGAGCCGAAGCTTCAAGGATTGACCGGTGTCAGCGGAGGAAACTTCGCTGCAATATCGGATTTGGGAGCGGCGCGCCGGGGTTCGGCCGCCGCTTCTTTTATGCGCTCGAAGAAGCGGTCCTGCTTGCTACGATAGCCCCACATCAGAACGTGGATGGCGAGGAAGTTCGCGAACCACAGAAGCGCCAGTTCGGGCGAGCCGACAAAGGTGATGCCCAGCATCAGCGGCGCGAACATCGTACCGTAGAGCGGAAGTGCCAGCGTCCCAGCGATGATCGCACCAACGCAGGTAATCCAGAGCGCACCGTAGAACGCCCGCACCAGACCGCGCACGCCGCTGCCACCCATCTTGTTACCCGCGAGCACAAGCGCAGCGAGACCGCCGAAGCCGCAAGCCAGCGTGACCCACAGATCAAACGCGCCGAAATCGGGGAACCCGCCCGAATGCTTAAGCCGCAGGGCCGTCAGCAGACCGGCCACAGCCGAAAAGCCGAAGACAGCACCGTGGGCCAGCCACACGCATTGGCCGTCCACAATAATGCGGAACGGCGTGAGCGACCCGTTGCGGGTCATCCGGAAAAGGGAGCGAGCACTAGAAAACATGTTCTACCTTTGCCAGATCGCCGCACGAATAGCGACAAGATCAGGTGAAACTCAGTGTTTCCGAAACGTGCCTATTGCCGCAATTCTGCCAAATAGTCAGCGCCCCCCTTTTCCTCGTCGTTTGCGGCTGTATGTTGCATCCGAAACCAAGACGTAACGAAAGCCGCGCTCCATGCTGGACCAGAACGCCAAGCCGACCGAAGAAATCAATGTCCGCGATGTTTTCGGCATCGACTCCGATATGAAGATCAAGGGTTTTGCCGAACGCACCGAACGCGTCCCCGCCATTGATCCGACCTACAAATTCGATCCCGACACCACTTTGGCCATTCTTGCAGGCTTCGGCTACAATCGCCGCGTCATGGTTCAGGGCTACCATGGTACGGGTAAATCGACTCACATCGAACAGGTTGCCGCCCGCCTGAACTGGCCGACCGTTCGCGTGAACCTCGACAGCCACATCAGCCGTATCGACCTCATCGGTAAGGACGCGATCAAGCTGAAAGACGGCAAGCAGGTCACCGAATTCCACGAAGGCATCCTGCCGTGGGCGCTGCGCAACCCGACTGCGATCGTGTTCGACGAGTACGATGCAGGCCGCGCCGACGTGATGTTCGTTATTCAGCGCGTTCTGGAAACCGACGGTAAGCTGACCCTGCTCGACCAGAACGAGATCATCACGCCGAACCCGTTCTTCCGTCTGTTCGCCACCGCGAACACCGTCGGTCTGGGCGACACCACCGGCCTCTACCACGGCACCCAGCAGATCAACCAAGCGCAGATGGACCGCTGGTCGCTTGTCGCGACGCTGAACTACCTCAGCCACGACGCGGAAACCGCGATCATCCTGTCGAAAGCGCCGCACTACAACAACGAAAGGGGCCGCAAGGACATCAGCCAGATGGTGACCGTTGCCGACCTGACCCGTACCGCGTTCATGAACGGCGATCTGTCGACCGTCATGTCGCCGCGTACCGTTATCGCTTGGGCCCAGAACGCGGAAATCTTCCGCGACATCGGCTATGCGTTCCGCCTCACCTTCCTCAACAAGTGTGACGAGCTGGAACGCCAGACCGTGGCCGAGTTCTACCAGCGCTGCTTTGACGAAGAGCTGCCGGAATCGGCTGCCAGCATCGCGATCTGATCAGGCACTCCAGAATTGACGAAAGGCCCGTGCGATCCGCGCGGGCCTTTTTCGTTGGGCAGGGCAAAAGGATAGCTATCCCGCCGGACCTTTGCGTGCATGCGCGCCGCGCTACATGCTTAAAGTATGAGCAGTTTGCGAACTTTGGCGTTGGCCACTGCAATGGCCCTCTCGCTGCCCCTTTCGGGACAGGCGCAGACGGTCGGCCTGAGCGGCGATCCCCTGCGTATCTTCGCCACATGCACCGGCAGGCTCTCGGCCCTGATGGAATTCCAGTGGATGTTCGACGGCCCGCTGTCCGAACAGACCGAGGCTGAACGCGCCCGCATGATCGGGCTGATCGACGCGATTATGCCGCCCGAAAAGGGCCGCGATGTACTGGCGTGGCGCATCAACGCCAAATACGCGCAATCGCGGCTTTTGACCCGTGCGCGCTTTGCCAGCGACAGCCGTGATGCGACGTGGGCGGCAGAGCAGGCGGAGCGCATGATTTCCGAGTGCCGCGCGCTCATGCTGAGCTGAGGAAAAGGCGCGGTCCCACTGGCAATCCCCTTTGGCGCGGTCTAGGTTGCAGCGGAACACTATCCGCAAGGCAGACTGCATGAAACCGAGCGACAATCCCGCTGATCCGTTCAAGAAAGCTTTGGCCGAAGCCACCAAGGTAATGGCTGACGATCCGGAGCTTGCGGTCACCTATTCGGTGGACCCTCCGGGGCTGTCCAAGGACTCGGTCCGCCTGCCCCAAATCAGCCGCCGCATGACCCGCGACGAAGTGCTGCTGGCCCGCGGCACGGCCGATGCGCTCGCGCTGCGTCACAAATTCCACGACCCCGCCGTGTCGAACCGCTATCTGCCGCAAGGCCAACTGGCCCGCGATATCTATGACGCGATGGAAACCGCGCGGATCGAAGCGATGGGCGCCCGCTACATGCCTGGCACCGCGAGCAACATTGACGCCAAGATCGGCGCCGAAGCTCGCCGCAAGGGCTACGAACAAGTCACCGAACCGTCGGGCGCGCCGCTGTCGGTCGCTGCCGGTTATCTGATCCGTCACCTCGCCACCGGACGCCCGCTGCCCAAAGGCGCGGACAACGTGATGGAGCTGTGGCGCGGCTTTATCGAGGATCAGGCAGGCGAGACGCTGGAGAACCTGCAAGGCTCGCTGGGCGACCAGAAGGCATTCGCGAAATTCGCACGTCAGGTGATCGAAGACCTCGGCTACGGCGACCAGCTGGGCGACGATCCCGATCAGGAAGACGAAGACCAGCAGGACGAAGCGCAGGAACAGGATCAGGACGAGGAAGATCAGGATTCGCCGGGCGAGGAGAACTCGGACGACGAGGAAACCGAAGCCAGCCCCGAGCAGGAGCAGGAACAGCAGCAGGACCAGTCGCAGGCCAAAGTCAGCGCCGACGACATGGCCGACAGCGAGTTCGACGAAGAGTCCGAGATGCCCGAGAGCGAGGCTCCAATGGACCCGCCTCCGCCGCCGTCCTATTCCGATGCAGACCCGAACTATCAGGTCTATCGCACTGATTTCGATGAAGAGATCGGCGCCGAAGAGCTTGCCGAGGCTGCCGAACTGGAGCGTCTCCGCGCCTACCTCGACCAGCAGCTCGAGCCGCTGAAGGGTGCCGTGTCGCGCCTTGCGAACAAACTGCAACGCCGCCTTCAGGCACAGCAGAACCGTTCGTGGGAGTTCGACAAGGAAGAAGGCATCCTCGACGCTGGCCGCCTTGCCCGCGTCGTTGCGAACCCGACCACCCCACTGTCGTTCAAGTGGGAAAAGGACACCGAATTCCGCGATACCGTGGTGACGCTGCTGCTCGATAACTCGGGCTCCATGCGTGGCCGTCCGATTTCGATCGCGGCGATCTGTGCGGATGTTCTGGCCCGCACGCTGGAGCGTTGCTCGGTCAAGGTCGAGGTTCTGGGCTTCACCACCAAAGCGTGGAAAGGCGGGCAGAGCCGCGAGAAGTGGCTGGCCGAAGGCCGTCCGCAGCAACCGGGCCGTCTCAACGATCTGCGCCACATCGTCTATAAATCCGCAGACGCCCCGATGCGCCGCACCCGTGCGAACCTCGGTCTGATGATGAAAGAGGGTCTGCTGAAGGAAAACATCGATGGCGAGGCGCTGGAATGGGCGTACCGCCGGACGCTAGCACGCCGCGAGCAGCGCAAGATCCTGATGGTGATTTCGGACGGCGCACCGGTCGATGACAGCACCCTGTCGGTCAACCCCGCGAACTACCTTGAAAAGCACCTGCGCGACGTGATCGCCATGATCGAAAAGCGCGGCGCGGTGGAACTCAACGCCATCGGTATCGGCCACGACGTCACCCGCTACTACCAGCGCGCGGTGACGATCACCGACGCCGAGCAGCTGGCAGGCGCGATGACGGAACAACTCGCCAACCTGTTCGACAGCGACCCGCGCAAAAAGGCACAGGTCCTCGGCATGGCGAAAGCACGATAATACAGGCACATACAGCCTGATCATAAGGCCCTCGGCATCAAATCGGGGGCCTTCTTCTATTCTGAAAGGGGCACATTATGTTCCAGCAATTCACCAACACCCACTCCGGCAAACACGGTCCCGAACGTCTGGCGGCGCTGCGCGAACAGATGCAGACAGAGGGGCTGGACGGGTTCATCGTCCCGCGCTCGGACATGTTTCAAGGTGAGACCGTGGCCGATTGCGACGACCGTCTGGCGTGGCTGACGGGGTTCAGCGGCTCGGCTGGTTACGCGATTATCCTTGCCGATCAGGCGGGCGTATTCGTCGATGGCCGCTACCGTTTGCAGGTCCGCGAGCAGGTTGAGGATTGTTACACCCCCATCGACTGGCCCGAAGTGACACTCCGCGACTGGCTGGAGCAGAACGCTGCGGGCAAAATCATCGGCTTTGACGCGTGGTTGCATCCAGTGAACGAGATCAAAACGCTCCGCGATAACAAAGCGGACGTCGAGCTACGCGCCGTGGACAATCTGGTCGACAAAATCTGGACCGACCGACCCGCCCCGCCCGCTGCCAAATTCTTTGCCCAGCCCGAGGAATTCGCGGGCGAAAGCGCCGCGTCGAAGCGCACACGCCTTGCCGAAGGACTGCGCGAGGCAGGCACCACCGCTGCGGTCATCACGCTACCGGATTCGATTGCGTGGCTGCTGAATATCCGCGGCGAGGACGTATCGCATACCCCTGCCCCGCACGCCTTCGCGATCCTGCACGACACCGGTCGCTGCGATCTGTTCGCCCGCGAAGGCAAAGCGGACGAGATCATGGACCACCTTGGCGAGGACGTTGCAGTCCTACCGTTCGAAGGGTTCGAAGCAGCGCTGCTCCAACTATCCAGCCCCGTGCTGATCGACGCCAACTCCTGCCCACAGATCGTGGCAGAGGCGCTGGCGGGTGCCGAAGTCGAGACCTTCGAGGGCCGCGATCCTTGCGTTCTGCCCAAGGCGCTCAAGAACGCAACCGAACTTGCAGGAATGCAGGCCGCGCACGACCGCGACGCGATTGCGATGTGCCGTTTCCTTGCGTGGTTCGAGGCGAACAGCACCAGCGGCATCACTGAAATCGACGTTGTGAAAACGCTCGAAGGGTTCCGCCGCGACACCAACGCGCTGCGCGACATCAGCTTCGATACGATCTCGGGCGCAGGTCCGAACGGCGCGGTGATCCACTACCGCGTGACCGAGGAAACTAACCGTACGTTGGGGACAGGCGAACTGATCGTCGTCGACTCCGGTGCGCAATATCAGGACGGCACCACGGACATCACCCGCACGCTCGCCATTGGTGAGGCAGGCGCGGACGAGCGTCACTGCTACACCCAAGTGCTGCGCGGCATGGTCGCCGTCAGCCGCGCGCGGTTCCCCGTCGGCGTGAACGGCGGGCACCTCGATGCGCTGGCGCGTCAGTTCCTCTGGGCCGAGGGCATGGACTACGACCATGGGACCGGTCACGGCGTCGGCGCTTACCTCGGCGTGCACGAAGGCCCCTGCGGCATCTCGCGCCGCGCCGCGCAGATCCCTCTTCAGCCGGGCATGGTGTTGTCGAACGAGCCTGGATACTACCGTAACGGCGCGTTCGGTATCCGCGTAGAAAACCTCATCTTCGTTGCAAATGTAGAGGGTGGCATCGACGCCCACCGCAACTTGTTGGGGTTCGAGACACTTACCTATGTTCCTTTCGAAAGAAAGCTGATAGATAAGGCCCTCCTCTCCAAAGAGGAGGTGGCGTGGATTGACGCATATCATGCGAAGGTGCTGGACAAAGTGGGTCCGCATCTCGATCTTCCCACCCGAGGATGGCTGTCAGCGGCCTGTGCGCCGCTTTGACGTCAAACTGATATAGAGGCGGACTATTATCCGCCTGTTACAGTTCAGGGAAGGAGACCGAAGTGGTCGATCATATTAAAATCCGCCCCGCGGGCGGAACGTGGGTCGTTCGCGCCGGTGGTGCGGTTATTGGCGAAACCGAAAATGCGTTGGAGCTGACCGAGGGCGAAAACACCCCCGTCATCTATTTCCCGCGCGGCGACATCGCTATGGCTTTCTTCGAGCCCAACGACTCCGTCAGCACCGACCCGTACAAGGGCACGGCGCGTTACTTCTCGATCATCGCGAAAAGCGGCCCGATTGCCGACGCAGCATGGTCGTTCGAAGAAACCCGCGATGGTCTGGAGCAGATCGCCGAACACATGGCGTTCTACCCGTCGAAAGTGACCATCGAACAAGTCTGATCAGGAATGTTCTTCCGCTGAAACCGCTGCCATGGCGCGGTTCAGCGCGCGGAGCGCATCAACATGGAACAGGGCGCCTCTCACTTCGGGAAGCGCCCCGTTTTTTGCGGGCATGACGATAGGAATGTATTCCTCGCCCGTGCGATCAAAGAGCGGCATGGCTTGGTCGAGCGTCGCGCCGAATTCGATGTAGGCCCCCTCTTTCACCAGCGCCTCGCACCGTTCGGGATCGCCGCCGTTTGGCGTGTCGGTCGCACGGAGCATCGCGCCTACGCGGATCGTTGACAGCAGATACGCCTGTGGACCGGCGGAGACGTGGATGTTGCGGCGTTCAAGCTGCGTGAGGAAGAACGACTTCTCCACCAGCCGCGAGGAAATTGCGGTGGACAGCGACACGGCCACCATCACCGCAAGACCCGTCTGCCAGTCGCCGGTGAGTTCGAACACGATGAGCGTGGTCGAGATCGGCGCGCCGAGCACAGCGGCGGCTACTGCGCCCATGCCTGCCAGCGCATAAAGCGTGGCGCTGCCCGAATAGGTCGGCAGCAGGCCCGTCGCCACGATGCCGAAAGCCAGCCCCGACATCGCACCGATCCCCAGCGCGGGCGAGAACACGCCGCCGCCCATACGGCCACCCATGGTGATGGCGACCGCAATGATCTTGACAATGACAAAGATGATTGCCTGCCAGAACAGGATCCGCCCCGTCAGCGCGTCCGACGTGATGCCGTAGCCGACGCCGATGATATGCGGGTACTGGGTCGCGATCAGCCCGAGCAGCATCCCCGCGATGGCGGGACGCAGATAGCGCGGCATCTTGGTCGCAGTTTGCAGCTTGGTGCCGAGCGTATCCATGAAGAAGATCGACTTCATCAGAACGAACGCGATGATCCCGCTGAAGAGCCCGAGCAGCATGAAGGCGGGCAGTTCGACGTAGAACTCGAACGTCGTCGCGGCAGAGAGTTGGTACTCGGTTAGATCGCCGTGGATGATGCGCGAAATGACAGTGCCCGCGACGCTGGCAATCGCGATGGGCGCGAACGCACGAACGGCAAAGTGGCGAAGGACGACTTCGAGCGCAAAGATTGCTCCGGCAATCGGGGCGTTGAAACTGGCGGACACACCGGCGGCGACGGCGCAGCCCAAGAGGTCTCGCGAATTGACCGCGTTCGCGTTCATCAGGCGGCAGATGTAGGTAGAGATCACAGCGGCGAGGTGGACAACCGGACCTTCGCGGCCGGCCGAACCGCCCGTTCCGAGGGTGATCAAGCTGGCAAAGGCGGAGGCGATGCCTGCTTTCCGGTCCACGCGGCCTTCCCGCAGCGCGGCGCCTTCGATGACGTCGGCCACCGCGCGGACGCGGCCATCGGGCGTGAAGAAGTGCAGGATCAGACCCACCAGCAGACCGCCGCAGGTCGCAACCAGCACGAGCCACCACCACGGCAGATCGAACGCGAAACGGTGCAACGTCGACGGCTCGTGGGTGCGGTAGACGAACCGCTGGATGGCATCGATGCTAAGGCGGAAGCCCAAAGCCGCAAGACCGCCAAGAATCCCCATCAGAAGCGCGATCAACCAGAACTGCACCTGGCTCGGTCCCTTCGTCCTGACGGTACGGATCGAGGATCGAACCTCGGCCATCGCCGTGTCGAGCTGGGATTTCAACCATTTGGGTTTCGGATCGGTCACGAGATCCCTTTTCCCTGTCCTGAGCCTGACTTACAAGTACAACGACGACGGGAGGAACCATGAATATTAGTGCAGCAGTCGACGCCCTATCCGAATTACTAGGCGAACGCCTTAGCCGCTCCAAGAGCGATCTGGATAATCACGGACGTTCGGAGTCCCATTTCCCACTCACGCCTCCCGATGCGGTCGCCTACCCCGATAGCACCGAGGAAGTCTCGCAGATCATGAAGATCTGTAACGAGCACGAATGCCCCGTGGTGGGCTGGGGCGTCGGCACCAGCCTCGAAGGGCACGCGCTGGCGGTGAAGGGCGGCGTGGTCGTCGACTTCACCCGCATGAACAAGATTATCGAGGTCTCGCCCGAGGATATGGACGTCCGCGTCCAGCCGGGCGTCACCCGCGAAGACCTGAACGTGGACCTGCGGGCCACAGGCCTGTTTTTCCCGGTCGATCCGGGAGCCAACGCCACTCTCGGCGGTATGGCCGCGACCCGCGCCAGCGGCACGACTGCCGTGCGCTACGGAACCATGCGCGACAACGTGATCGGCCTAGAGGTCGTGCTGGCCGACGGCCGCATCATCCGCACCGGCACCCGCGCCCGCAAATCATCCGCCGGCTATGACCTGACCGCGATGTTCGTCGGCTCCGAAGGGACGCTTGGCCTGATCACCGAACTGACGCTGCGCCTTCATGGCCAGCCGATGGCGATGTCTTCGGCCGTTTGTGCGTTCGACACGATCGACGGCGCGGTGAATGCGGTGATCGAGACGATCCAGATGGGCATTCCGATGGCACGGATCGAATTTGTCGACGCCGCAGGCACGCAGGCCGTCAACGCCTACTCCGGCACCGATTTCCCCGCCGTCCCGCACCTTCTGGTCGAATTCCACGGTTCGGACAGCGCGGTTGCCGAGCAAGCCGAAGAGTTCGGCGAGATTGCCCGTGAACACGGTGCGACGAACTTCGACTGGGCGACGAGCGAGGAAGACCGCAAGCGCCTCTGGGACATCCGCCACAAGGCTTACTACGCCATGCTCGCCAGCCGTCCGGGAAGCCGCGCGATCGTCACAGATGTGTGCGTGCCGATCTCCCGCCTTGCCGAAGCGGTCACCGAAACCATCGCGGATATCGAGGAAACCGGCATCCCTGCCCCGATCCTCGGGCACGTTGGCGATGGCAATTTCCACTCCGCCATCCTGATCGACGAGACGAACCCTGACGAACGGGCAGCGGCCAAGGCGCTGTCACACCGCATGGCTGAACGCGCGCTACGTCTGGGCGGCACTGTCACGGGTGAGCACGGAATCGGCATGGGTAAGCTCGGCTATATGCGGGCAGAGCATGGCGAAGCGTGGGATGTGATGGGAACGCTGAAGCAGTCACTCGACCCTAAAGGTGTCCTGAATCCAGGCAAGATAATCCCGCAAGGCGAGTAATTGCACAAAGAATAGGCAAAACTACTCACAAGGTTAGTCGATTGTAACCGAAGGTGCAGTTTGCGTTGGAAAACCGTTACACGAATCTGCTATCTAGAACGTGTTGAACAGAATACGTATTCCGACCCACGGGTTGGCAAATTTTATACCGGTTATGCGTGAGTGGCGTGCTGGAAAGTTTTTTGAATAACGGCGGGGCCCCCGGGCTCCGCCTTTTTCATTCAAAACGGGCGTATTTTCGGACGTTAGCCGAGCAGCGAACGAGCGGCCGCGCGTGCCTCGTCCGTGATACGGTCGCCCGAGATCATTCGCGCGATTTCGTCGACGCGATCACCCTCTCCGAGCGGCACCACCGTAGATAGGGTTTGCGTATCCGTTTGGCGTTTTTCCACGCGCCAGTGATGACCGCCCAACGCGGCGACCTGCGGCGAGTGCGTGACGACCAGAACCTGTCCGCCACTCGCGAGCTCGGCCAGACGGCGCCCAACCGCATCGGCGGTCGCACCGCCCACACCACGGTCGATCTCGTCAAAGATCATCGTGATGCCGCTGTTGCCCTCGGACAGGCAGACCTTGAGCGCGAGAAGGAAACGGCTGAGTTCGCCGCCCGATGCGATCTTGTTCAGCGGACCAGCAGGCGCACCGGGGTTGGTCGCGACGGTAAAGGCCACTTCGTCCCGTCCATCAGGGCCGGCTTCGCCTTCGGTGACGTTGGTGCGGAAAACGGCGCGCTCCATCTTGAGCGGCGCGAGTTCTGCGGACATCGCGGCATCCAGACGACCGGCGGCCTCGGTACGGGCGGCGGACAGCGCGTTGGCGGCGGCTTGGTAGTCTTTTTCAGCCTTTGCGACGGCATCGCGCAGCGCAGCCAGATCGCGCTCGCCGCCGTCGAGGACATTAAGCTTGGCACGCAAGTTGTCGGCAAAGGTCGCCAGCTCGTCCGGCATGACGCCATGCTTGCGGGCGAGGCCACGGATCGCAAAAAGGCGCTCCTCGGCCATCTCCAGCTCTGCGGGATTGAATTCGAGCGCGTCGAGGCAATCTTCGATCCCACGCTGCGCAGCGTCGAGTTCATCCATCGCGCGGGCCAGCGCGGCGAGCGGCTCGTCCAGACGGCCCTCGGCCTTGTCCGCCGCGCCATCGAGCCAACGGATCGCGGAGGCGGCCATGCCCTCTGCCCCGTCGCTGCCAACGGCGTTCAACGCCTGCGCGACATCGGCGCGGATCTTTTCAGCCGCTTGCATCAGGCGGCGGCGCTGGTCGAGTTCGGCTTCCTCGCCCTGCTGCGGGTCGAGCTTGTCCAACTCGCCTACTGCGTGGCGTAGGAACTCTTCCTCGGCCTTGGTTTCGGCAATCTTCGCCTCGGCAGCGTTCAGTGCCTTGCGCGCAGTTGCAAGGCCGCGCCAAGCAGCACGGGACGCATCGAGCAGCGGCCCGACACCCGCGAAATCGTCCAGCAGCAGGCGATGCCCGCGCGGGTTCAGCAGGCCGCGATCGTCGTGCTGGCCGTGCAGTTCGATCAACGTCTCGGACAGTTGGCGCAGCACCTCGCCCGATACGCGGCGGTCGTTGACCCACGCGGTCTTTCGTCCGTCGGCGGTATTGACGCGGCGCAGGATCAGCTCGCCCTCATGCTCGATGCCAGCCTCGTCCAGCACAGCCTCGGCCGCGTGACCACGGGGCATATCGAACACAGCGACAACTTCGCCCTGATCGGCACCCTGACGCACCAGATCTGCACGTCCGCGCCAGCCGAGCACAAAGCCGAGCGAGTCCAGCAGGATCGACTTGCCCGCGCCCGTTTCACCTGTGAGCACGTTCAGACCCGGCTGGAACTCAAGCTCCAACCGGTCGATAATGAGCATGTCTCTGATATCAAGACCACGCAGCATGGTGATTTTGTCCGGCGGCGTACTTACCGCCGCTCCTTACAGCCATTCGCCACGGATCATCTGACGGTAGATAGCGGCAAGCCAGCTATCACCGACAAGGCTCGGCTCCAGCCCCTGCCCCGAGAGCAGATCGTAGCTGTCCTGATACCACGCCGTCGCCTGATAGTTATGACCAAGGATCGCACCGGCGGTGCGGGCTTCGTCGTTCAAGCCAAGCGCGAGGTAGCTTTCCACCAGACGGTGCAGCGCCTCGGGCGTGTGGGTAGTGGTCTGGAAGCTTTCGACAACCACGCGGAAGCGGTTAACCGCAGCCATATAGTGCCCGCGCTTGAGATAGTAGCGACCGATCTCCATCTCTTTGGCGGCGAGATGGTCGAACGCGAGGTCGAATTTCAGCATGGCCGAGCTGGCGTATTCGCTGTCGGGATACTGTTCGATCACGGTGCGCAGTGCCTGAAGCGCTTGGAAGGTCAGACCCTGATCGCGGCCGATCTCGTCGATCTGGTCGTAGAAGGACAGCGCCAGCAGGTACTGGGCGTAGGCCGCATCTTCGGTGCGCGGATAGAAATCGAGGTAGCGCTGCGCAGCGGCGCGGCTTGCCTCGTAATCCTTGTCGCGGTGGTACGCATAGGCCTGCATGATCAGCGCGCGCTGGGTAATTTGCGCGTAGGGATAGAGACGCTCGATCTCACCGAAGTAAAAGGCGGCGTTATCGGCCTGCCCCCGTTCAAGCTCGTACTCGCCGCGCTCGAAGATTTCATCAGCGGTGTAGGTTTCGAGCGCGCCTTCGCTACGCGGATCAAAGTCGCCGCAGCCTGCAAGCACGGTCAGCGAAAGAGCAGCAGTACCGAGGAAAGTTCTCAACGTGACGCCCCGAATTCGGCCTGACATGAACATCCCCCAAAGTGAATTAGCTAACTGGTCCGCAGACATATAGCCGCGGTTCAGCGTTGGTCTAGCATAGAAAAATGCCGCGCAAAATGCCTTTTGGCATCACGCATCTGTGGCGCAAAGCACAGAGGTCAGGCAACAGCCGCAAGGTCGGTGAGACGAACGCCAACACCCGGCAGGCGGGACGACAGGGTTGCGTCGCAATGCACCCAGCGCCAAGCGCCCGGAGTGTCGAACATCGCGCGCAGCAGCTTGTTGGTCAGCGCGTGACCGGCGCGAACACCGGTGTAGCGGCCAATGATCGGTGCGCCAGCAGTGTAAAGGTCACCCAGAGCGTCGAGCATCTTGTGACGGACGGCTTCGTCGTCATGGCGCAGACCGCCCGGCGTCAGAACCTGATCGCCTTCGACGACGACAGCGTTGTCGAGCGAGCCGCCAAGGGCCAGCCCCGCTTTGTGCATGGCGATGACATCGCTGTTGCGGCAGAACGTGCGGCTATCGCACAGCTCGCGCACGAACGCGCCGTTGGCCATGTTGAGCTGCTTGGCTTGGGCGCCAATGGCCTCGTCAGGGAATTCGATGCTGAAGTCGATCTGGAGCGACGTCGCGGGCGACAGGCGGGCAACCGCGTCGCCGTTCAATACTTCGATGGTGTCCAGCACTTCGATGACGCGGAGCGGCGCGGGCTGACGCTTGATGCCGGTGGTCATGATCGCTTTGACGAAGGGCGCGGCAGAACCGTCGAGGATCGGAACTTCGGGACCGTCGATTTCAACGAGGACGTTGTTGATGCCCGTACCTGCGAGAGCAGCCATGAGGTGCTCGATCGTGGCAACGGAAACGCCTGCTTCGTTCACGAGGCGCGTGTTCAGCGGCTCTTGGTTCACGTTGGACCAAAGGGCGGCGATCTCGTTGTCGGCGGTCAGATCGCTACGACGGAAGACAATACCATGCCCCGCCGGCGCCGGATTCAATACAAGGCGCGCCGGTTTGCCGGAGTGGAGTCCGACACCATCAAGGGTCACTAGTTCGTTCAGAGTCTTCTGCAAGGCTTCCTCGCGCGTTAACTTTCCTTTCAGGTAAGGAAACTTGCGCGGAGGTACAACTCACTCTTTGCAACGCGCTGTAACATTCCGAAACATGGGCGAAACACCTTGTTTTCAAAGCAAAAGGCCGCCCGGTGGGCGGCCTTTGTTTCAGCTATTGCAACAGCCTTAGTTGGCTTGGCGACGCAGGAATGCGGGAATTTCGATCCGTTCCTGCTCGTCATCGTTGTCATAGGCTTCTTCGCGCGGCGGAGCGACCTGCGGCTGCTGTGCCTGACGCACTTGCGGCTGCGGTTGCTGCGGCGCGCGCGGCTGCTGTTGGCCTTCGTTGTGGCCAGCCATGCGGTGAAGCAGGTTGTTCAGGCCGAAACCACGGCGCTGTTCGGGCTCTGCTGCGGGCTTCGGTG